>CAYPEY010000009.1:0-52192 GCA_964409955.1 uncultured Staphylococcaceae bacterium | reverse complement strand
AGAATACGCTAATGTTTAATTTTTTTTGGGACATTTTGCAAAGTTATTGACACATGATCATTGTCATTTAAAACCGGTTGATAAGTTATTCCGCCATTAGTATCTAATGAATTAATCATTTCTTTTATATCTTTATAATACATTTGAATAAAGTATTTGTCCTCAATGCACTCTACATTAATTTTTGTTGTATCTAGCTCCTCAAATGAACTAAAATCTATTTCAGTATTTAGAATTGCTTTATGAAACTCTTCTATACTACCTAGATAATGTTTTTTAATATTATAATTTTCTTTAAACTCATAGAAAAAAACTTTATCATTTTCCAATTTATAAATTAATGGGTCATCCGTATAAGTAGTTTGTAACTCTAAATACATCGGATTAGCTATTATTTTTTCTTTTAATATAATTTTGTTATTATTATTTGGTTCACTAACTGTCAACATCAAATGATTAGAATTGTTCATTTTTAATTCAAAAGAGTCTACAAGTATTGATATTTCTGATAGCAACATTTCATTCTTTTCAATATTGCCTACGATAAATTCTGGTAATTTATTTGTCACTCTAACATTTAATTCAGCTATATTTTTATCTTTATACTTTACATATACTTTAGAATCTCCATAAGAACGTGAATATAATTTTCCATCTATATACTCAACTATAGTTTTATCTTCTTCTATAAATTCAACTTCTTTTACTTTAGGATGTGTAGTATATTTTAATTCTATAACTTCATTAAATCCAAGTTCATAAGAAGTTTGTTCAAAAACAATTAATTCCCTTTTACAAGAAGTTAATATCAAAAGAAAACTAAACACAATAATATATAATATTTTTTTCATATGTCACCTCTTTCATTATTTTTTTAAATATTGTTTTTTAATAAATTTACAAGTCTCCTTAAATGTATGATTTACATAATAGTCAATTAATTTTCTCAATTCTTCTTTTGTATCCTCATGATATGGAACATACGCTATTTCTTTTTCGAAATATTCTTTAACTTTAACTGGAGCAAAGTTCTTTTTATTATAAACTTTGCTTGCTGCAATATGATCCATTAAGCTTTCAACAATATACTTTTTTGGCATTGGAATTGATACATACGTATTTTTTTCTTTATTTAGATCTATCCAGTATTCTGCATGATGTTTATTACGCCCTTTATGATGAAGCCAAGCAAGAGAATAGCCATTAGTTTGTCTTTCAAGTGAAATTGGTGAACCAACTCCTCTATAGTATTTAGCACCTTTAAAAAATTCAGTGAATGAATATTTTGATAAATCATGAAGCATTCCTTGTTTATAAAGGCCTACTTTAAAACAATAGTGACGAACTAACCATCTATGATGAGTTATAGTTATAAAGTGTTTAAATATGTGCATATTTCTCATCTTCTTTCTTATATATATTTTAACATATAAAAAAAAATAAGACAAGTGTTTTTATAACTTGTCTTATTTGTTCTTATATTGTGCTTCATACATTTGACGGTATTTTCCACCTTTTTCATATAACTCATCATGAGTACCACTTTCAACAACACGTCCATCATCTAGCACAAAGATATTGTCCGCATGTCTAATAGTTGAAAGCCTATGAGCTACAACAAATGTAGTTCTTCCACTTGCCAAAACTTTTAAAGCATTTTGAATTAAATTTTCAGTTTCAGTATCAATGTTTGCAGTTGCTTCATCTAATATTAAAATAGATGGGTTTCTTAGTAAAATTCTTGCAAAAGAAATAAGTTGTTTTTCTCCTGTTGAAATATTACCACCTAAATATTGAAGTTCAGTATTAATACCATTTGGATAATCTTTTACAAATTTAGATGCACCAATTAATTCAAGTACCTTTTCTACCTCTTCATCTGTTACATCTAGACCAAACGCAACATTTGATTTTATTGTCCCCGCAAACAATGCAGGTTCTTGTAAGACATAACCAATGTTACTTCTAACTTCTTGCTTCGTATAATCCATAAAATCAACATCATCGATTAAAATACGCCCTTCTTGCAAGTCATAAAATCTTTGTAAAAGTACCATGAGTGTTGATTTCCCACTACCAGTATGTCCAACAAGACCGATAAACTCACCTTGTTTAACATGAATATTAATATCTTTTAATACTGGTTTTTCATCATATGCAAAATTAATATTTTCAAACTTAATATCACCTTTAAAAGTAGGCTTTTCTGTAAAACCTAAATATTTATCTTCATCTTGATCAAGGAAATCAAATATTCTACTTGATGCTACAAACGAATCTTCAAGTGTATTTAGATATGCAAATATATCTCTAATTGGTTCAAAAATTCGTTCAATGTATGTTACATATAAAAATAAACCACCTGCAGTAATAAGTGAAGAACTATCTAAATAGTTTCTACCAAAATAGAAAATTATTAAAGCAAGTAATGCATTTTGAATAAGTAATAGTAATTCACCACCAAAGATTGAATTAATCTTTAGAGCTTTCATTTTATTACCATAATTATATTTTAACATTTCATCATACTCAGTTGTCATTGCTTCTTCTTTATTAAATGCTTGAATCATTGCCATACCATCTACATATTGAGCCATTGAAGCGTTAATTACAGAGTTCATTTCTCTAATACGATGATGATATTTATTATTAACTTTTCTATAAACAGTCATCCATAACAGGATAAATGGTGTTGCAAGTAATGTTAAAAGCGATAACTTCCAGTTAGCTTTAAATAATTCAATATAAATCATAACAAGTGAAATACCTGCTGTCGCAAGCGAGAATATAACTTGATATAGTCCCCTTACACCTTCAGAGTCACTTGTAATCTTTGTTACAATTTTTCCACTAGGTTCAGTTGTAAAATATTTCATTGGAAGACGAGATAATTTTTTGAATGCATCTTTTTGAATATCAAGAGTTAACCTCATAGATGCTGTTAAGAAGAATACATTTTGGAAATATCTAAGTATTATTATAATAACAGTAATAACGCCATATAATATTAATATTTGATAAATAATTGGAATACTTGGTTCATAAAAACAATTAAGTTCTTCTTTTGAAAGTAATGTCCCAGTAACTTTTGATTCAATTTCCACGCCATCATCAAGTGTTTTTATTATTGTTAATTCTTTTGTTACATCATTATAATCTTTTACTTCACTACTTATATAAATTCCATCAAGCAATAAGTAACTACCATCATGATATACTATTGAAATTAATTGATCATCAGTTGTTACCTTTTCTAAGTCAGCTTTTTCATAATTTATTCCTTTATATTCTACATCACCACTACTTGAGGCAACCCATGTTGTTTGAACTCCTAATAAGTGATCATCTAACATTGTATTAATTAGTTTTGGTTGAACAAGTTCTAGATATGTAAATCCTAATAAAAATATAAGTGAGACTATAATTAAGAATTTGCTCTTCCAAGCGTATTTTAATACTCTTTTTAATACTACCTCAGCTGGATAATTATCATACTTATCAAATGATTTATTTTTATTAAGATTTGGGTTATTGTAATTTTTATTCATTTTTACCTACCCCCATTTCTTGAATCATATATTGTTCCCAGTACCAACCTTTCTCTTCCATTAAACTTTGATGATTACCACGTTCAGAGATTTTACCATCTTCTAAAACAATAATTTCATCACAATCTTTTACTGCAGTAAGCCTGTGGGCAATAATGATATTTGTTTTACCTTGTCTTATTTCTTTTAAATTCTTAATGATATTAGCTTCAGTCGTTCCATCAACTGCACTTAATGAATCATCTAAAATCAGTATTGGTGCATCTTTAATTAACGCTCTTGCAATTGATAATCTTTGTTTTTGACCACCTGATAAAGTTACGCCATATTCTCCAACAATTGTATCAAGTCCATTTTCTAAAAACGCTAAATCTTTTTCAAAGTCTGCCATCTTAACAGCATATTCAAGTTCGATATTAGATTCTTCATTTTTACCAAATAAAATGTTATCTTCAACACTTCTTGCAAATAATTGATGTTCTTGAGGAACATAAGCAATTAGTTTTCTAATACTTTCCTTTTTGATATCATTAATTGATACACCATCTATTAATATTGCATCATCACTAACCGGATAACTTCTTAAAAATTGTCTAACAAGTGTTGTTTTACCACTTCCAGTTTTTCCAACAATTCCAAGTGACTTGGAATTAGTGATAGTTAAATCAAAACCATTTAAAATATTAAAATTAGTTTTTGGATAATGAAAGTTAATATCTTTAAATGTAATTTCATTGAATGATGTAATTTCTTTCGCATTTGGTTTATCCTTTATTTCCGGAATAGCATTTAATACTTCTGATACTCTTTCATATGATACTGCACTTTGCGCAAAGAAAGCAATTTGATTACCAAGTTGCATCATAGGAAGTGAAAACTGAGTTAACAACAAACTAAATGTAATCAGTTCTCCAACTGTTAACATTTGGTTTATTATTAAATATGCACCATAACCATAAGCAACAATTAAACTAATACTTGAGAATAATTTAAAAGTTGGATTAAATACTGATTGCATCAGTACTGATTTTCTTTCCGTTTTAAAACAAAGTGTTGCAGAATCATCTAATTTTTTTGTATCAGATTCTTCATTAACAAATGCTCTAATTAACTTTACATGTTGAACACTTTCCATTGCAAGATTGCTCATTTCTGAGGTTCTTTGTCGAACTAAACGCCAATTTCTACTAATTTTCGGTCTCATTATTAATACTATAACAAATATACATGGTAGTGGCAATATTGAATAAAGTGTAAGCAGCGGGTTCATACCAAGCATTTTTACTGCTGTCATGATTAAAGTTAAAATTAATGTTATAACACCAAAGATTAAATGAGTTGCAAAATTAGATGTCATAAACGTATCTCTAGTTGCACGGTTCATCAAATCTCCTGGATGAAATTCAGTAAAATATGTTGCATCTTGAATCAGAATATTTTGCATGAATCTAATCTTAATATGATAAAATAATCTATGAAATAAATTACCAAGTAATATACTTTTAACAATACTTAAGATAAATTTAGCAAGTACAATAATAATTAGCATAACAAGTAAATTAACTAGAGTTTCTTCTGTTATTTGGCCAAATCCTATTAAGTCTACTGCACTTCCTATAATATCAGGTTTTAATATATCACAATAGATTATTACAAGAGATAATGCAATAATTAAAATATATTTCCACCAGTATTTTTTTAAATACCATTTTATTATTGAATCTTTTTTCATACTTCCTCCTTTCAACTAAAGTAAATATTAAAAGGCTTCCTAAGAAGCCTTATCTGTACTTCCCATTCCACCAACTCTTGTTGCATCTGTATCATCATCTACGGTTTTATAGTATTTCAAGAATACGCCTTGCGCAAAAGCATCACCTTTATTTAAAGTTAGAGTTTTATTATCTAAAGACAGATTAGATATTTTTATCATAATATGTCCTTCGTTTTTAGCATTATAATAGTCACTATCAATAATTCCTACTGTATTATCAAGTTGAATACGATATTTAAAGCCAAGTCCACTTCTTGGAAATATTTGTAGTACTAAATCTTCATTCATCTTACATCTTATACCAGTTGGAACAATAATTGATTCTTGAGGTTTTACAGTTAATTTAAATGGAATTCTAAAGTCATATCCTGCAGAACCAGATGTAGCACGTCTTGGCAACAATATATCTTCGTACATATTTTGTACAGTTTCATCACCAAATAAAACTACGTAATCTTTTTTAAATTGTTCTATACTTACTTTTTCAAACTTAGTTATATTCATAATAATACCTACTATTTTTTTAAATTTTCTTTGATTCTTTCAAAATATGAATAAAGCATATCCACTTCTTCTTCACTGAAGCCATCTAAAGCTTTATGTTCAACATTGTCTATTGTGTTTTTTACAAGTTCATGTACAAGACACCCTTTAGGAGTTGCGACAATTTTTTTAAGTCTTGCATCTCCATCAACAGAGATTCTTTGGATTAACTCATGTTTTTCCATTAGTGTTAATATTTTTGATGTTGTTGATTTAGTAATTAAAAAACGTTCTTCAATATTTTTTTGATAAATATCATTTTCTGCGTTTCTAATGATATACCCAAGAATATATGAATTAGCACCACTAATACAATCTTTATATTCTATTGGTTTTTCGTTTTCTACATTTCTATATAATAAGTTACTAATACTTCTTACATCGCAACCTAATTTTTTGTGTTTCATAAATTCCCCTTTTAAAATAGTTTCTTGTCAAACAGTTTGATATGAAACTATTATACCATATCTAGTACTTTATGTAAATTAATATGTTAATTAAATATTTGAATTTTAATAATGTGATATAATAAATAATTATGGAGGTAGATTATGCATAATTACTATACAACATTTAAAATTAATGACCACATTTATCAAATAAAAGAAAAAATGGGCGTATTAATGACTCTTATCATAGGTAAAGAAAAAGCTATGTTAATCGATAATGGTTATGGAGTATATAACACAAAAGAATACATTAGAACTATTACTGATTTACCACTAATAGTTGTTGCAAGTCATGGGCATATGGATCATACGGGAGGCAACTATTTATTTGATGAAGTCTATATTTATCCAAAAGATATAGATCTTTGTATTAAACACAATAGCACTGAATGGCGTCAAAGAAATATTGATTCAGCAAGAAACTTAAAAGTACTGCCTGAAAACTTTGATGAAGAATTATATAGATCACAAAGAGAAGGAAACTTAGTACCTCTTGAATATAATCAAGTTTTTGATTTAGGCGGAATCAATATTGAGGTTATCAATATGGAAGGTCATACAGCAGGTAGCATTGGCTTATATATTAAGGAAGATAACTATCTTGTTGTGACTGATGCAACTTGTCCATTCATTTGGATATTCCTTGAAGAATCTATAAGTGTTCAAAAATATATTGAGATGTTAGAAAATGTTATTAAACTTCCTTTTACTCATGTTCTTTTAGGCCATGGTAAAGGTGAACTTGTAAAAAGAGAAAGAGTATATGAATTCTTAAAAGTTGCAAAAGATATTGATATGGAAAAAGCAGTCAAAGTTTCTTTCAAAAACTTTGACCACCTTAATTCATATTGTTATACAGAAGGCGTGATGTATAACCAAGATCATGCGGGAATTGTATTTGATCCAGCCAAATTAAAATAGGAGTAATTAACTACTCCTATTTTTTATTATTATCATCTTCAGTGTTATAACTTATATTCTTTTCTTCAAACAAATAATCTAATTTCAATTTTCTTCCTTTATTTTCTCTTTCTTCATATAAATCTTTTAAGTCATCTATAGCATAATCTAATCCAACTGTATGCAGGCCAAAATATGTTTGAAACATAGTTTTAGGAGGAGCTACTTTAACAATTTCCTTAGATTCTTCATTAGTTTTAAAATGCCAATAACAATACAAATATCCTATCCAAAACATAATGTCTTTTGAATATGTTTTTCCATGTTTTAGTTTCTCTGTTTCTGCTAGTTCTTCTAAAATATATCTTTCTCCCAACCATTGTAAGCTATCAAAACTTGAATTGAATCTTTTACCACAATTAGAATTCATATAAGTTTTAATAAAATGTTCACTATCATACCCCTGATCTACTGATAGTTCAAATAATCTTCCTTGAATACGGCATAAATAATTAACTAATGGTTCCATTATTCTTCACCTTCTAATATTTCATCAAAATATCTTCCTTCACGTCGATAAGTTTTACATATTTCATAAACCTTTTCAATACCTAATTTACGATTGTTTTCACTTAATTCCTGTAAAGCTAAAATTTCCAAAGTTGATAAGGGGATAGTTTTTTTTATACATATTGCATCACAAGCTTTTTGTGAAATAGCAACCATTTGTTTTTCAAGATGTAATGCCGATAAACTTTCTATTAAGCCTCTATCCGTAATATTTCCTTCAAAAAAATTATCTAATACATAATATATTCTATCATCAGCAATATTACCAATTATTAGATCATATCCATTAAATTTATTTTCATATTTTTCATATAACTTATTACTTTTTATCGCCTCTAACTTTCCCCTGTTATATGCAACAGTTAAAGCCCAATCAATATCTGTAGGTATAGTTAACACATTTAAATCTTTAATATTAATTTTTACTATATATAAAACAGGATGCTCGTGATTACAAATTAAAGTTAATGGTTGAATAACTTCAGTTCCCATGTAAAATCCCTTACCAAAATCGCACCATGAACGACTCACAGGTTTTATATTTCCCTTTATACCTGATTTTGAACCATGAAATAAGGTAATTGTTTCATCACTTTGTTCTATATTAAATTCAGATTCATATCTTTTTAAAATATAATTTATTATATTTATGTTTTTTTGCTTACAACATTCATACAACATTTTTTGAGCTAATTCATTGGGAAACGTTTTTCCTTGTTCCCATCTATTAACTGTAGCAAAAGCTACTCCTAATTCATTGGCAAAATCTGTTTGACTTAAATTCATTTGGTTCCTTATAAATTTTATAATATTATGCATTTAAACCTCTTTTTTATAACATTTAATATCGTCTATATTATATCAAATGTTATAAAATAAGTCAATATAAAAAAGAAAAATAAGTTCAAAACTTATTTTTCTTTTTTATCAAATGCTTTACGTCTATTAGTAGATTCAATCATTTGTTCTTTTAAACTTTCTAAATTATTAGTTTTAATCATTTCTTTAAGCAAATTCATTTGTTTGACAAAAGAATCGATATTATTGACAAGTACTTCTTTATTTGCAAAGAATAATTCAGGCCATAAGTTTTCATTAATTTTAGCAATTCTAGTTAAATCTCTAAATGAATCTCCTGTATATCTAATTAATTCATCGCTTTCATGAGAATTCATTAGCGCCACCGCAACAACATGTGTTAGTTGTGATAAGAACCCAATCATTTCATCATGAAACTCAGGTGTTATAATTTCGATATTTCCAAATTCTAAAATTTCACCAAGTGATTTAACTTTATTAATAGCGTCACGACTATTAGAATCAATAGGTGTAATTAAGAAGTTGGCACCTTTAAAAATACTGTCATCAGCATTTTGTACTCCACTTAATTCCCGCCCTGCCATTGGATGTGATGCAACAAATTCATTATGTTCTAGTAAATTATTGATTTTGTTTACTATTTCAGTTTTAACACCAGTTACATCAGTAATAATTGCTTCTTTATTAAATAAATGTTTGTTGTCCTTGATCCATTTAATATTATCTTTTGGATATAAGCAAAGAATAATTAAAGTACTTTCTTTAATAAGTTCTTCAGTTGGCTTATTATTTTGAATTAAACCGTTATCTTTTCCATATTTAATAGAATCTTCATTTTTATCTATCGCATTTACTATATAACCTTTTTTGGAAAGGCCCATTGCATAACTTCCACCAATTAGCCCTAACCCTACTATTAAAATTTTGTCTTCCTTATTCATTTATTAGTTCCACCTTGATTTGTAATTTTTTTAAGTCTTCTATGAAATTAGGATATGACTTATTAATACATTCAACTCCATTTATTATAACTGGAGATTTTGCTATAGTTGATAAAATTGCAAGCGACATGAAAATTCGATGGTCATTATGAGATTCTAATTCAGCATTTGTAGAAAACTCATTTTGACCTTTTATATAAATATTATTTTCATCACTTGAGATATCTATTCCAAATTTCTTAAGTTCTGTTTCCATCGCAAGAATACGATCTGATTCTTTTAGTCTTAGTCGTGCAGCATTAGTTATTGTAGAATTACCTTTATTTACTGAAAGTAGTACTGTTAGAATAGGACCTAAATCTGGACAATCATGAATATCAATTATTGCATCTTTTGATGTTTCCACTCTTTTAACAATAAGTTTGTTTTCGGCATCTTCAACATTTCCGCCTAAATTTTTAACAATATCTACTATTACTTTATCTCCTTGATTAGATTCATTATTTAACCCTAGTAGTGTAATATCATTATTAATAGTTCCAAGCGCTAAAAAGAATGCGGCTTGTGAAAAATCAGATTCTACACTATAGTCTTTTGCAAAATACTTTTGACTACCTTTAATATCAAATCTGGTTAAATCTTCATTCACATTTATTTTTATTCCAAAATATTCTAACATTTGAAGAGTTAAAACTACATAAGATTTAGATTCGAATTTATTATTTATTATAATAGTTGAATCATCTTTTAAAAGTGGTAATAAATATAATAAACCACTTATAAATTGACTTGATACCACTGTATCTATATTATAAGTTCCCGCTTTCAGGCTTCCTTTAATATTTAAATATTCCGTACATTTATTAAAAATTAAATTTTGATTATTGTATAAGTTTTCATACATATCAAGAGGTCTTGATAATAATTTTTTTGTTCCATAAAATTTAACTTCTTTTGCATAATAACTTGCAAGGGGAATTAAGAATCTTAAAGTTGAACCCGATTCATTAGCGTTTAAAGTTGCCTCATTTAAAGTTTTAACCTTAATTGGTGTAACCTTAATTGTATTACCATTTATATCAAAGCCTGCACCAAGTGCTTTAAGAGAGTTAATTGTCGCAATTATATCATCACTAAAATCAACATTTGAAACGATACAAGACTCATCTGATAAAGCCGCACAAATTAAAGCACGATGCCCCATACTTTTTGAAGATGGTATTCTAACACTACCATTTGACACACTCGGTGAAATAATTGCTTTCATAAAAACCCCTTTCTTTATTTTTTGAAATAATTATCTAATTCTTCTTTTAAATTTTTTACAGTTTCTTCTATTTTGTTATTATTATCTATTACGATATCAGCATACTTTTCGTATAATGCTTTTCTTACATTAAATAAGTTTACTAAATCTTCTTTCGATTTAGAAAGTGGTCTTGTAGATGTATCGAAATCTTTAATAATATTATCTATTTCTTTTTCTAAATATATTACAATACCATTACTTCTTAGATTAAACATATTTTTAGGATTTAGGATTGCACCTCCACCTGTTGAAATAATCGTTTTCTTTAATAGTGATGCTTCTTTGATAACTTCACTTTCTAATTTTCTAAAATGTGCTTCCCCAAAGTTTTTAAAAATATCTGATATTTTCATTTCTGCTCTTTTTTCAATTTCACTATCAATATCAATTACATTAAAATCAAGAGTTGATGCAAGACTCTTTGCTATTGTAGTTTTTCCGCATCCAGGCATTCCAATCAATACAATATTTGTAATCGATTCTTTAATTTTTTTTCTAATAGTTGGTAATATATTATCATCAACTTTATTCCCTGTAAAATATTCATGAGCTTTAATTGCTTGATAAATTAACATATCTAAGCCATTTGTTTTTATTGCATTAACATTTGAACTTAAAAAAGATGTTCTTGTGGGATTATAAATTACATCCACAAGGGCTTCTATATTATCATAGCCTTCTAAATCTATTAATTTATTATCAATATTTGGATACATTCCAACAGGAGTTGTATTTACTACTATATCATATTTAGATAAATCTAAATCTTCATATGTAACAGTTCCTTCTCCTTTATTTATTGATGCTTGATCAATTAAAGACGCATTCATATCTGTTAGTACACTTGTTGCGGTTTTACTTGTTCCACCTGTTCCAAGAATTAAGCAGTTTTTATTTTCTACTGTAATATTATTATGTTCTATTATATATTTGAAACCATAATAATCTGTATTGTAACCTATTAATTTTCCATTTTTATTAACAATAGTATTTACTGCACCTATATTTAATGCTTTTTCATCTATTTCATCTAAATAAGGGATAACAGTTTGTTTATAGGGAATTGTAACATTAATAGCATCAAAATCGGCTTTTTTCATAAATTTATCAATATCTTCACGTGCTACTTCTATTAAATCATAAGTATCACTAATTGCTTCATGAATCATCTTGGAATATGAATGTCCAAGTTTTTCTCCTAGTAACCCATATTTTTTCATTTAATTACCTCTATTTTAAAAATAGTTCACATGCCTCATCAAGTGTAATATCAACTATATCAGCTATACCTATTTTATTTACTTTAATAATGGAAATCATTCCATCTTTTACCTTTTTATCTTGAGTTAAATATTTTATTAGATGCTCTTTATCAATAACTTTATCTACACTTATATTCATTTTTGACAAGATACCTTTAAGTTCATCTTTAAACTCATCATTAATAACTTTCATCATACCTATCGCAACTGCTTCGCCATGATAAACTTCTTCTAAATTATAGAAGCTTTCTATTGCATGACCAAATGTATGACCAAAGTTCAATATTTTTCTAAGCCCTTTTTCATAAGGATCTATTTCTACAACTTCTTTTTTTACTTTTAGAGATTCAATAATAATTTCTTCTAAATGTTCATTAATATCTAATTTAAATAAATTATATAAAGCCTCATTTCTTATATATCCACTTTTTAAAGCCTCAACTAACCCATTATAATAGTGTCTATTAGGAAGGCTCTTTAAAGAGTTTACATCAACAAGAACAACTTCTGGTTGATAAAAGCTTCCAATAACATTCTTTACACCACAGAAATTAATTCCATTTTTTCCACCAATTGATGAATCTACCATTGAAAGAGTTGTTGTTGGAATATTAATAAATCTACAACCTCTTTTATAAGTGCTTGCAAGAAATCCTCCAAGATCTCCTATTACTCCACCTCCTAGTGAAATAATTAAATCACTTCTTGTAAATCCATTTTCAAGTAGTACTTCTTGAACTTTTATAAAAGTATCAAAACTTTTACTAACCTCACCAGGTGCAACTTTACATACTACTAAATTATCACATTTAACTTTTATTTTATTAATTAAATCATCTGGTATATTAGTATCCGTAAGAAGTAAGTTTTTTGAAGAAAACCTAATGTAATTTTCAACATTATCAAGTAATCCTTTTTCTATATAAATTGGGTATTTATTGTTATTTACTAAAACTTCTAATTTCATATAATCACTTCCATTTATTTATTATATAATATTTTCCTAATTTTTGCAAACATATTAATTCACACAGAAAAACAACATATTAATTCACACAGAAAAACAAAAATATCCTACTAATAGTAGGATATTATTTTATAACAACAAAATCTTCAATTTTATAAGTCTTACCTTCAAACTCAAAATTTAAATCATATGTTCCTTCTTTTATACCATCAAAAGATTCAAATGTCCATTCTCTTTTAATTTTCTCACCATTTTTAATAGTAATGTGGCGAAGATCTTTTGTTACAGGAATATCCCTTGGTCTAAAGATTATTTCCTTACCATCTATTTTTGAAGATAGATAAATGATTGCACCAACGATTGTTGAGCTTCCTAAATATTCATAATCTTTACCAGATACATTTGTTGTTGTAACCTTAATAACAAATGGTTCTCCCATTGTTACTTCTGTTATATCTTGAAGATTTGCTTCAAATTTAAATTGTTCTTGCTTGTTACAAGATGATGTAATTGTTACTATCATAATCAATATTATACATGTAATTATTTTCTTCATATCAAGTCTTCCTTATTATATAGTATTATACTATATAATAGTTTTTTTGACAAGATATAAGAAAATTACCATCTTCCTCCTGGACCTCCCGGTTGCATTCCTCCTGGTGAATTATTTGATGTACTACCAACATTTGTTACTTTTGATGTTTGAGTATACGATTTATACAATGTACCTTGTAATATTATACTGCCTTCTTGATATAATCCATTAATTGAAGTACCATCAATTTGAGAATTAAAATATAAATTATAAGTTTTATTAGTTTTAATTTTGCTAGAAGATATTACTATAGATGAATATGATTTTGTTGGTGTATATGCTAATACTAATTTACCATCTTCATCTGTTATTAAGAAAGTAGTCCCAGCACTCTTTGTTCCAGTATTAATCATTGTACTACATTGACTTCCACCAGAAGGCGCTTGAGCCATTCCTGATGCTCCTACCGCAATCAATATACCTCCTGAAATTTTACAACTACTCGCATAGTCTAAAGCTCCATTGGCACTATTTGTTGGGCCATCAACAATTACAATACCTCCACTTATAATAATTTTATCATTAGAGTCTAATCCATCACCTGTTGCATTAACATAAACAGTACCACCACTTATTTCTAAAAAGCCACTAGAAGCCTTATTTGATGAATTAGTTGGTCCCATCATACCAAACATTCCAGACTCTACACAATTTACATTAATTCCATCATCACTTGAATTTACAAAAACTTCTCCACCTTTAATTGTTATTTCTATAGCTTCTATTCCTTCAACACTTCGATTTATATTTACTTTTCCATCTTCAATAATTATTTCATTATCGCTATGCAGTCCATCATCACTTGAATTAATTACAATTTCACCATTTTCAATTTTTAACATATCAACTGTATTAATTCCATCTCCTATAGACGTTATATTAATAACACCATCATATACACAAACATCGTCATCACTTTTTAAGCCTGTGTCACCTTTTAATGTTAAGGTTCCTTTATAAACATAAATGTTTTTGTTTGAACGTACAGCATGATCTAGTGTGTCAATAGTTATCGTACCATTTTTAATTATAATATTATTATCACTTTTTAAACCTTTTCTTGAATTTGCACTATACGTTGCTTGATCAGTTATTATATCAATGTTACCATCAATTATTCCAAGTATTCCAGATGACTGAATAGCGTCTTTCATACTATCTATTTTAATACTGCCACTGACAATAGTTGTAAAATTGTCTTCTAATGCATCTGAATTTACCGAATATATGCCGTTACCTCCTGATGTAATCTCAATTGTTGCATCTTCCGTTTGAAAGCCCATATTATCATTAATACCATCTTCTACAGAAGTAAGAGTTAATGTAGTCGAAACAACTGTTAATGTATCATTGCAAACTATTGCATGTCTATAGTTTCCATTAACAACTAATTTACCATTTCCATTTATTGTTAAATCATCTTTTGAATAAATACAACCTTTTGCAATAGATGACTCTGAATCTTCATTAGTATAACTAAATTCAATACTTCCATCAGTTAAAATATTTTCAGTATTTGAAAGTGCAGAAATATAAACTTTTTTTGCATTTTCAATTATAATACATGAACTTGTGCTAGAAGATAAAGTTAAATTATTTAATAATAAATACACTATTTCTTTTTTAGCTTCAACATAAATGTATCCATCATCACAACTTCCGCTAATTAAATATTTTCCACCTTCATTAATTTCCACATAATTATTAGAATTATCCATAATAATTGTTGAAGTGGCATCATTAATATTTAATAGTTTTCTATCTTCATCGCTTATGTCGTATTTAATATCTACGCTTGTTTCTTTATTATTAAAACAAATAATAAGACCAATACCTAATGATAAAATGACTATAACTGATATGATAATTATTAATATTTTTTTACTTATTTTATTTGCTATTTGAATACTACTCATAATATACCTCTAATTCCATTATATATTATACGCTATTTCTGTAAAAATAAAAGCAAATTAATCTAAAAATTAACTGAATTTAAATATATTTTATAAAATCAAAACCACATCATTAGATGTGGTTTTTAATTTAATCTTTCAATATGTCAACATATTCTTTATAAATGTATGTCCTTTTTTTCTTTGACAAATCGCTTATCTCCAAAATTCCATAATCTACAAATTTAGTTATTGTTCTGTTAACTTTTGAATAATCTATGTTAGTTTTTATGCTTGTTTTTTTAGCATCTATTATAGGATTAATTTCTAAATATTCTAAAAGCCAATAGTCTTTTTCTTTAATTATTTTTTTATTTTTTTCTCTAAGTTTATTAAGTTTATTTATACATTCTATAGATTCTTTACACATTTCAATTATACCTATCAAAAAAAATTCAATCCATTGAATATAATCATCACGATATCTAACATTTGACATTCTCTCATAATATTCTATTTGATTTCTTTTTAAGAAATAAGAAATGTATAAACAAGGATAATCAATTTTTTTCTTGTTTATTAAATACAATATTATTAACATTCTCCCAATTCTACCATTACCATCTAAAAAAGGGTGTATCGTTTCAAATTGATAATGGATTAGTGCAATTTTAATTAAATCATCAATATCATTATCATTGTTAATATATTCTTCAAGATCATTCATGCAGTTATTCATATCTTCTACAGATGGAGGAATATATCTTGCGTTTTTAAGCGAAGATCCGCTATGCCCAATCCAATTTTGCGATTTTCTAAATTCACCTGGGTTTTTTTCACTTCCTCTTACACCATTCATTAAAACTTCATGTACCATTCTTATATATCTGTTACAAATAGGATATGTATTTAATAATTCCACTGCATAATTCATAGCTTTAACATAATTAACTACTTCTTCTATATCAGCATTTATTGATTTTTCTGAAGAATCATCTAAAATATCTTCTAATGTAGCTTGTGTACCTTCTATTTGGCTACTAAACAGTGCTTCTTTTCTTACATAGGATCCTATAAATTGATTCATATCTACAATATTAGATGCTATACCATTTAATTTACCTAAATTAAAATTGGCTTGCATTAATAATTCTGTTGTTCTTTTATCAAAATTGTCAAATGTTATTTCCTTTAAGCTTGTAGGACAAAATGATTTATATTCAAGTTCACCAGATAAATTAGTTTTATAAATACCTGATTTCATAATATCACCACCTATATTCAAGATTATTATATCAAAAAAATGCAAATAAATCAACTGTAAAACTGATTTTATTTGCATTTTTATTCGTTTTTTGCAAATTAAATTCAATATTGGTACATTTAATTTGCACTTATTTTAATTACTGTAATATCATCTATTTTTTTAAATCTAGGATATTTATCACAATATGGATCATTAAACGATGCATCTTTAATTTTATTTATTTCTTCATCAATTTCTAGACTATTTTTAAACATTTCAAAATGATTTTCATAAATATTTAGATATTCAAAAGCTTGTGAAAAACCATCAGAATATAAATAAATTTCTTCTACATCTTCTTTTTTTACTTTGAAAGTTTTTGCTTTAAGTTCAAAAGTGGAAGATAAAGTATAAGCATTATATCCATTTGGTTTATTTAGTAGTTTTCTGTGTTTAATTAATCGTTCATTAATATAAGGTCTTGCTTCTAATATATGAATATTATGTTTTTTTGATACGTCAATTAACTCTTTAATCGAGATTGCATCAAGGTGAGTTAATTCATCTGTGAAACACCTTATAACTTCACCAGACTTCATTCTAAAAGTTACTTCACAGTCACCTAGTACACTTGCATAATAATATTCATCATCTTGTTCAAGATAAGATAGGCTTGCTGAAGGAAGATATGATGTATCATCAGTATCAATACCTAAGTCACTATATGCATCTTTTGATAACTTTTCAAGGCGTTCTTTGATAGGTCCGTTATATCTATTAATATGTTTTTTTAAATATGTAACCATCCAACAAGCAAGATTCATTTTTTCGTTTTTAATAAGCGGTGTTGCGCCATCAATTACAATATAGAATGAGTCTCCTATAATAAAACGATCTTCATTCCAACTATGCGACTTTCTAGTTTTTGCAACTATATTCATTAAAATCATTCCTTTATTTTATTATTATATACATTGTAATGGCAAAAATAATTACGCCAACAACAATCAATGAAATGTCGTAAACAAGTAAACGTTTTTTTCTTTCTTTTAGAGTTAGTGTAAATCCACACATAATAACACCTAGAAGTACTAACAATAATCCTGAGTACCCTAGCATTAGCATTGCAAGACTAAATGGATCAGAAAAGGATGTAAAAATATTTATCGAACCTAATAAAAAGCCAAGAAGTGTTGTCATTAACGCAATAGATTTATAATTGCTTACTTTTATTTGGTCTAAATCTTTTACTTTTTCTTCATTTAAATCATATGCATGAGTAATTGATGCTTTTAATAAATATTGATTATATTCATTAACAGTTGCATCACGATCAGCAGATTCTGAAATTAAACTAATTGCTTTAGCTATTTCTTCTTCCCCTTTAGTATATTGTTCAAGTAAAATTAATATTCTACCATAATTTAGATAAAATTTTTCATATACTTTATCTGGAGAGCCTTTTTCATTAGTTTCTAGTCTAATTACTTTTTTAATACATACTTCTGCTTTTTTTAACAATTCCTTATTTTCTGGTTCGCTTCTTTCATCTAAATGATATTCAAAATACTTACAAATTAATGCTGTATACACATTAAGCGCACCAACATGTTTTGTAAAATCACAATTTTCATTTTTTAAACTAACGAAACTACTTGATTCTTTAATAGCCTTATATAAAGTAGATGACTTGCTAGACTTAGCAAGTATTGCCATTAATTTAATGTGAGTCATTATTTCATATTCATCAAAATTATCTTCTGCAAGTATTGCAAGAGTTAAATAATCTCCATAGTTTTGACGTCTACACATTGTAAATAATATAAAGAATAAAGTAAATGATACTGCCTTATCTTTTTTAAACTCTTCATTTATAACATTACATAATTTATCATATAGATCTTTATTAATTTTTAAAGTTTTCGCAACACTAGTTATTTCCATTTCATATTCTCTACTGTTTACGTATTGATTAAACTTATCAACTTTTATTATTTCTTTTGCCCTATTTACTAATTCATTGATTATGTCCATAATGTTTTCTCCTAATATTTATATATTTATTATATAATTTTTTATTAAATATAGCAAGCAAAAATAATATAAAATTAAAAAAGACAACTTTAGTTGCCTTTTAAATTCCAAATAATAAATCTACATAAGTTGGCATAGGCCAGTATGCAGCATCAGTTTTTGTTTCTACTGTATCTACAACTTTTCTTAAACTAGCCATTGTAGTTAATACTTCATCTTTCCAAATATATGCTCTTGTTAATAAATCATTTTCTTTGTTTTGCGCTTTTTTTATGGCTTCATCTAATTTAGCAGATAAATTTTTCATTGTATTAAGAAGACTTGATAATTCTTTTATTTCATCAACTAAATAAAGATTATCTACACCATTATCTTTTACTTTTAAACTTGTATTAGATAAGTCTCTTAAATAGTGAAGAGCAGCAGGATAGATTTGATTATTAACCATCTTTTGTGCAGTTAAAGCTTCTATTTGAATTGTCTTAGTATAACTTTCAAGTAAGATGTCATATCTTGATTCTATTTCATTTAATGATAAGACATTTAAAGAAGTAAGTGTTTTAACGATTTTTTTATCTTTTAAATATGTAATTGCATCAACTGTATTAGTGATATTTGGAAGATTTCTACGTTTAGCTTCTTCTTCCCATTCTTTAGAGTACCCATCTCCATTAAAGATAATTTGTTTATTGCAAGCAAGGAAGTCTTTAATAACATCAAATGAAGTTTTTCCACTATCAATTAACTCGGCCATTTCTTTCATTTCAATTGCTAAAATTGTATTTAGTACAGTATTAGCAAAAGCAATTGATTGAGAAGAGCCAACTCCTCTAAATTCAAACTTATTACCTGTGAAAGCAAATGGTGATGTTCTATTTCTATCGGTATTATCTTTTGCAAAATCAGGGATTACAGATACACCAGTTTTGAATCTATTTTTAACTTGGCATTTTAATTCTTTTACACCAATAATAGAATCAATTACATTATCTAAATCTTCACCTAAGAACATTGAAACGATTGCAGGAGGAGCTTCATTTCCACCTAAACGATGATCATTTCCAGGAGTTGCAATACTTAATCTTAATAATGGTGCATACTCATTTACACCTTTAATTAAACATGCAAGAGATGCAATAAATGGTAAATTATTGATTGGATCAAGTCCTGGTTTGAATAGATTAATTCCTGTGTTTGTTACAACAGACCAGTTATTATGTTTACCTGAACCATTTATTCCTGCATATGGCTTTTCATGTAATAAGCATCTAAGTCCATGTTTTTTAGCTAAGTCTTGCATAATTTCCATGACTAAATGGTTATTATCAGTTGTTGTATTTACACTTCTATAAATACATGCAATTTCATGTTGACTAGGTGCTGTTTCATTATGTTTAGTTTTAGAAGGTATTCCATATTTCCAAAGTTCATGGTCTAACTCTTTCATGAACTCTGCTACTTTTGGTTTTAAATTACCGAAGTAATGGTCTTCAAGTTCTTGTCCTTTTGGAGCAAGAGCACCAAATAAAGTTCTACCTGTAAACTTTAAGTCAAGACGTTTTTCTGCATATTCATCTAATACTAAGAAATATTCTTGCTCACTACCAACAAATGAAGTTACACTTTCAACATCAGCATATCCTAACTTTTTAAGTAAGTTAACAGCTTCTTTGTTTAAAGCATCGCAAGATTTTAAAAGTGGTGTTTTATTATCTAATGCTTCTCCTGTATATGAGCAAAATAGAGTTGGAATATATAATGAATCATCTTTTACAAAAGCTGGTGATGTACAGTCCCAAGAAGTATATCCTCTTGCTTCAAAAGTAGCACGAAGACCACCTGATGGGAAACTTGATGCATCTTGTTCGCCTTTTCTAAGAAGTTTGCCACTAAACTCAAGTACAGGTACATCATCTTTTAATTCTAAAAATGCATCATGTTTACCTGCTGTTGCTCCAGTCAAAGGTGCGAACCAATGAGTAAAGTGAGTTGCTCCTTTTTCAATAGCCCAATTCTTCATTGCATTAGCAATATCTTTTGCTATTTCTTTTGGTAATTGTTCTCCTTTTTTTAGAGCTTCATGAAAAGTACTATATACCTCTGGTGTTACTTCTTTTTTTAAAGCCTCATCATTAAAAGTATATATTCCATAATTGTCTAATAGATATTTTGTATCCATTATAATCTCCTCCTAGTCACGATGAGCTTTGTCTTTTAATACTACGTCGTGTGCTCCACCTTCTACAATACTAGTTGCAGAAACAAGGGTAATTTTTGCTTTTTGTTGTAACTCAGGAATTGTTAAAGCTCCACAGTTACACATTGTAGATTTTACTTTTGCAAGTGAAATTGCTACATTATCTTTTAATGGTCCAGCGTAAGGAACATAAGAGTCGACACCTTCTTCAAATGAAAGTTTGCTATCTCCACCTAAGTCATAACGTTGCCAGTTACGTGCTCTAGCGCTTCCTTCACCCCAATATTCTTTCATATATTGGCCATTGATTTTAACTTTGTTAGTTGGTGATTCATCAAATCTTGAGAAATATCTTCCAAGCATAATGAAATCTGAACCCATTGCAAGAGCAAGAGTCATATGATAATCATGAACGATACCACCATCAGAGCAGATTGGAACATAAACTCCAGTTTCTTTAAAGTATTCATCACGTGCTTCAGCAACTTCGATAACTGATGTTGCTTGTCCACGTCCGATACCTTTAGTTTCACGAGTGATACAAATTGATCCTCCACCAATACCTACTTTAATAAAGTCAGCACCACAATCAGCTAAGAATCTAAATCCTTCTTTATCTACAACGTTACCTGCACCAATTTTTACAGTATCTCCGTAATGTTCTCTAACCCATTCAATAGTTAATTTTTGCCATTCAGAGAAACCTTCACTTGAGTCAATACAAATTACATCAACACCTGCTTCAACTAAAGCAGGAACACGTTCTGCGTAGTCTCTTGTATTGATACCAGCACCAACAATATAACGTTTTTCACTATCTAATAATTCATTTGGATTTTCTTTCTTAGATTCATAGTCTTTTCTAAATACAAATGAATCAAGGCAACCATTTTCATCAACGATAGGAAGCGAATTTAATTTGCAATCCCAGATGATATCATTAGCTTCTTTTAATGTTGTACCTACTTTTGCAGTAACAAGTTTTTCAAGAGGTGTCATGAATTCTTTAACTTTTAAATCAGCAGCCATTCTTGATGGACGATAATCTCTTCCTGTTACGATACCTACTAGTTTACCATTAGGTGTACCATCTTCTGTTACAGCAACTGTAGAATGTTTTGTTTTTTCTTTTAATGCTATTACATCAGCAAGAGTATTTTCAGGACTTAAGTTAGAATCACTTCTAACAAATCCTGCTTTATGAGATTTAACTCTTTTTACCATTGCTGCTTGGTCTTCAATTGATTGAGATCCATAAATAAATGCGATTCCACCTTCTTTTGCAAGTGCAATAGCTAAAGTATCATTTGATACTGATTGCATGATTGCAGATACTAGTGGGATATTTAAAGATATTGCTGGTTCCTCTCCTTTTTTGAATTTAACAAGAGGAGTTTTTAAACTTACATTTTTAGGTTGACAAGTTGAATCAGAATATCCTGGAACTAATAAATATTCACTAAATGTATGTGATGAATTTTTATAATAATATGCCATATATTTTCTCCTTATTATTTTTCTTTTCCGTTAAAGCAATATGTACAAAGTTTTTCTGCTTCAAGTCCTATTGCTTCAATTAGATTATCTAATCTATGAAATTTAAGTGAACTAAATTTCATTTTTTCACATATTTTTTGAACCATTTGTTCATGTTTTGGATGATCTGGATTTGCATATAAATCAAGTACTTCTTGAGATACATTTTCATTATTTTCAAGTTCAGCTATAACTCGTCTTGCAATTAAATCCATTTCAGAAAGACTACGTGAGAAATTTAAATATTTACAATTATACATAATTGGTGGACATGCAGGTCTTACATGTACTTCTTTTACACCTGATTTATATAAGAAATCTACAGTTTCACGAAGTTGAGTCCCTCTTACAATTGAATCATCTATTAATAATATTCTTTTATTTACAATTAAATTATGCACAGGAATTAATTTCATTTTAGCAATTAATTTTCTTTGTGCTTGATTTTGTGGCATGAATGAACGCGACCATGTTGGAGTATATTTAATAAATGGTCTACTGTAAAATAAGTGACCTGAATTTGCATAACCAATTGCATGGGCAAGTCCAGAATCTGGAACACCAGCAACTGAATCCACTTCAACGTTATCAAGTTTTTGCATCATTTCGCCACATTTATATCTCATTGTTTCTACATTGACACCTTCATATGTAGATGTAGGATAACCATAATAAGTCCATAAGAATGAACACATTTTCATACACTTATTTGGTTCTTTTTCTACTATTAAGTTTTCTGCATCAAATGATACTATTTCACCAGGCCCTAAATCTTTTACGTATTTATAACCTAAGTTAAGTGATGCAGAACTTTCAAATGAAGCACAATATGAATCTTTCATATTACCAATGATAATTGGAGTTCTTCCATATTTATCACGTGCCGCATAAATTTTGTCTGGGAATAGTAGTAATATACTCATAGACCCATCTATTCTATCCTGAGCATATTTTATTCCCTCAACCACATTATCTTTTTGGTTGATTAGTGTCGCAACTAATTCTGTAGCATTAAGTAATCCTTTATTCATTTCCATGAATTGAACTTTACCTTTATCAAAACATTCTTTCTTTAATTCTTCAACATTATTGATTCTTCCTACAGTTGCAATTGCAAAACTACCTAAATGACAATTTACAAGGAGTGGCTGTGCTTCATTATCTGAAATACAGCCAATTCCAAGGTTTCCCTTCATTTTTTCAATATCTAGTTCGAATTTCGTTCTAAACGGAGAATTTTCGATATTATGTATTTTTCTTTGAAAGCCATCTTCTCCATAAACAGCTAAACCAGCTCTTCGTGTACCTAAATGCGAATGATAATCTACCCCGAAAAATAAAGGTAGCACACAATCTTTTTTAGATGCAACACCAAAAAAACCACTCATTTTTTTACCTCTTGTTTATTTCTTAAAGTAATTTACGCCAGATTCAAATAATAATTGATCCATATTACCATAGATGTTTTTATTTCTATTATCACCTTGACGTTCACTATGTCCCATTTTACCAAGTACTCTACCATCAAGTGATACAATACCTTCAATTGCCATCATAGATCCATTTGGATTATATGGTGATTCCATTGTAGGATTATTGTTATCATCTACATATTGGCTAAATACTTGTCCGTTATTGAATAATTTTTCAATAACACTTCTTTCAGCAACAAAGCGTCCTTCACCATGACTTACAGGAATTGTATGAATGTCTCCTACATTAACGCCTTGAAGCCAAGGTGACTTAACAGAAGCAATTCTTGTATTAACCATTTGTGAAACGTGACGGCCAATTGTATTGAAAGTTAGAGTTGGATCATGGCGATCCATATTTTTAATCTTACCAGATGGTAATAACCCAAGTTTAATTAATGCTTGGAATCCGTTACAAATACCAATCATTAAACCATCTCTATTATCAAGTAAATCACTAATTGCATCTTTTAATACTGGATTTCTTAAGAAAGTAGCAATAAATTTACCTGAACCTTCTGGTTCATCACCTGCACTAAATCCACCTGGTAACATTAAGATTTGTGCCTTTTTAATAGATGCGGCTAAATTTTTAACAGATTCTTTAATGTCTTGTTCAGTTTTATTTCTAATTACAACAAGTTCAACTTTAGCACCAGCTTTTTCAAAAGCACGTTTAGAATCATATTCACAGTTAGTTCCTGGGAATACTGGGATTGTTACATTTACTTCATCATAAAGCACTTTTGCTTTTAATGCTGATCTTTCTTGACAATCTTTAACGATAATATCTTTTGTAGGTGCTTGTTCTTTTGTTGGATATACTTTATCTAAAACTTTTTCATAAATAGCATAAGCTTCATCTAAATCAAGAGCTTCATTATTATATGTTACATTATTAGAAGTATTTGTGTGTCCAATGATTCTTGAATATTCACATTCAACAACACTATCGTTTTCTACTTCTAATATGATGTTACCATAATTTTTCTCGATTAAAGATTCTAAACTTAAACTATTATTTAATTCTACTCCAATAGCATTACCAAATGCCATTTTATAAACAGCTTCAACAACACCACCATCTTTTACAGTATAAGCACTGTAAACTTTACCTTGTTTCATTAAATCCATAACTTGATCGTATAATGCTTTTAATACATCAAAGTTATATAAATGATATTCATCTTTTGGAAGCATAACTTCAACTAATGTATGTCCTGCATTTTTAAGTTCTGGAGTTATAATATCTTTAACATCAGCTGATGTAATTGCAAATGATACTAAAGTAGGTGGAACATCTAAATCTTCAAAAGAACCTGACATTGAATCTTTTCCACCAATAGATGGTAATTTTAATTCAGATTGAGCTTTATATGCTCCAAGAAGTGCTGCGAAAGGTTTACCCCATTTTGAAGGTACATCTAATAATTTTTCAAAATATTCTTGGAATGAGAAACGAATATTATGATAATTACCACCCATAGCAACAATTTTAGATACTGATTCTACTACAGCTGTAATTGAACCATGATATGGAGACCATTTTGATATTAATGGGCTATAACCATAACTCATAACAGAGCATGTAGTTGTTTCTTTTCCAAGTACAGGAATTAAAGCAGCCATTGCTTCTGATTCAGTTCTAAATGTACGTCCTCCAAATGGACTAACTACAGTGCCGTTACCAATTGATGAGTCAAATCTTTCAATAAGACCTTTTTGTGAACATACAGAAAGTCTTGATAATACTTCTTTAGATGTTTCAACAAATGAATTTTGTTTTTCAACAGTGTATGGAGTATTATTAAAATCAGGTAATTTCACTTCTACTTTTTGATAACGAGATGCTCCATTCTTATCTAAGAATGCACGATCAATATCAACGATTGTTTGACCTAAATAATGCATTACTAAACGGTTATTGCCAGTAACTGTTGCAACTTTTACTACTTCTAAGTTTTCTTCAACACAAGCTTGTTTGATGAATGCTTCATGACATTCTTCAATAACGATAGCCATTCTTTCTTGTGATTCAGAAATAGCAAGTTCAGTTCCATTTAAACCTTCATATTTCTTAAGTACTGCATCAAGGTTAATTTCAAGTCCAGGTGCAAGTTCACCTACAGCAACACAAACACCTCCAGCACCGAAGTCATTACAACGAACGATTTTTTCAGATACTTTAGGGTTTCTAAATAAGCGTTGAATTTTTCTTTCTTCAACTGGGTTACCCTTTTGTACCTCTGCTCCGGCTGTTGTTGTTGTTTTTACTTGGTGAGATTTAGAAGATCCTGTAGCACCACCGATACCATCACGACCAGTTCTACCACCAATTAAAAGTACGATATGACCAGGAAGTGGTTCAAGACGTTTAACTTGTTCTTTAGGTGCTGCAGCAACTACTGCACCGATTTCCATTCTTTTTGCAACATAACCTTCATGATAAATTTCATGAACGTATCCTGTTGTAAGACCGATTTGGTTACCATAACTTGAGAACCCATGAGCTGCTTCTCTACAAATCTTTCTTTGAGGAAGTTTACCTTTTAAAGTTTCATCAAGTGATTTTCTAGGATCACCTGCTCCAGTAATTCTCATAGATTGATAAACATAAGCACGACCAGATAGAGGGTCACGAATAGCGCCACCAAGACAAGTTGCGGCACCACCAAATGGTTCGATTTCTGTTGGATGGTTATGAGTTTCATTTTTAAACATTAATAACCAATCTTCAACGCCCTCATTAGTATTAATCTTGATTTCAATTGAACAAGCATTGATTTCTTCACTTACTTCAAGGTCATCAAGATATCCACATTTTCTTAATTCTTTCATTGAAATAGTTGCAAGATCCATAAGTGTCATTGGTCTTGTTGTATTAATACCATAAACTGCATGTCTTGATGTTTTATAGTTTTCAACATCTTTTGCAAGGATTTCTTTAAATGCACCATTCTCAATATCAAGATCAGTGATTACTGTTGCGAATGTTGTATGACGACAGTGGTCAGACCAATAAGTATCAAGTACTTTTAATTCTGTTTCTGTTGGATCACGATGTTCTTCATTTTTAAAGTAATCTTGAGTTACTTTTAAATCATCGTAATTCATTGCCATACCATTATTTTTAATATATGCTTTTAAATCATCATCACTAAAATTGATGAACCCTTCGATTGTTGGAACTTTAGCAATTTCAACAGCTTCATCATAAAGATCAGTTGGTTTTTCTAAAGATGCTAAACGTTGGTCAACAGGGTTGATTAAATAGTTTTGAATTTTTACAAGTTCAGCTTCTGTTACTTCACTATTTAATACAATGATTTTTGCACATTTAACTTTTAATTTTTTTTCGCCTGTTAAAAGTTGGAAACATTGTTCACATGCATCAGCTCTTTGATCATATTGACCTGGTAAATATTCAATACCAAATACAAGTTCATTTATTGTGTTTAATGTTTCATATTGAACATCATCTACCATTGGTTCACTAAGAATAATAGATACACCTTCTTTAAGTGCATCCTCTGATACTCCTTGAACATCATAGCGATTATATACTTTTAATGTTTTTAAGTTTTTAATTTTTAATTGGCTTGATATATTATTAAAAATTTCAACAGATTCTACATCATATTCTGCTCTTTTATTTACAAAAATACGATAAACTTTTGTCATGTTAGTTTGTCTCCTAATTTAATCCTATGTCTTTTCGATAATATTTTCCATCGAAATTAATAACTTCTGCTGCTTCATAGACTTTTTGTCTTGCAAGTTCTAGGTTTGCAGCACTAGCACAAATGTTTAGAACACGTCCACCATTTGTTACAATTTTTCCATCTACTTCTTTTGTTCCTGCATGGAATACTACGATATCTTCTTTTACTTTATCAAGGCCTGTTATAACAAGTCCCTTTGGATAATTTCCAGGATATCCTCCACTAGCAAGAACTAAACATGCTACTGTTTCATCTTTCCACTTTATTTCTACATCTTTAAGTGTTTTACAAGCAACATTATACATAATGTCAAATAAATCAGTATCTAAACGAAGTAAGATAGATTGAGTTTCAGGGTCTCCAAAACGTACATTAAATTCTAGTACTTTTGGACCATCTTCACAAATCATAAGACCTATAAAGATTACTCCTCTGAAATCCATATTTTCACCTTTTACACCATTCATAAAAGGAACTAATACTTCTTTTTCAAATGTATCTTCTACATCTTTTTTTAAGAATGGGTTAGGTGATACTGTTCCCATACCACCTGTATTTGGTCCTACATTTTCATCATAGATTTGTTTGTGGTCTTTTGATGAAACCATAGGAATGATAGTTTCTCCATCAGTAAAGCAAAGAAGTGAACATTCAAATCCTCTTAAGAATTCTTCAATTACTACTTTTTTACCAACACCTGAAAGAATTCCATCAATCATCATTTCCTTTAATGTAGTTAAAGCTTCTTCTTCATTTTCGCAAATAACTACACCTTTACCTGCAGCAAGTCCATCAGCTTTAACAACTACAGGATAAGAAAATTTAACAAGTGATCCTGCTGCTTCTTCATAGCTATATGCTTCAACATAAGCAGCAGTTGGAATATTATATTTAGTCATAAAGTTTTTAGAGAATGATTTACTACCTTCTAAAGTTGCAGCAAACTTTTTAGGTCCAAATACTTTATAACCATTATCTTCAAGTAAATCTGCAAGTCCCATACAAAGAGGAACTTCAGGACCTATTACTGTTAAATCAATATCATTTTCTTTAACAAAGTTTAAAATTCCTTCTAGGTCTTCTACACTTGTATTATAACAAGTAGCAATTTCGCTAATTCCAGGGTTACCTGGTATTGCAAAAAGCTCAGTTACTTTTGGGCTTTTATTTAATGTATAAGCAATCGCGTGTTCACGACCACCACTACCAACTATTAATACTTTCATATTATCTTACACCTAGTGTCTAAAATGACGGTATCCAGTAAATACCATTGGAATACCTAATTCATTACATAAATCAATTGAGTCTTGGTCTCTTACACTTCCACCAGGTTGAACGATTGCACTAATTTTTGCATCTGCAGCAACTTGTACGCAATCACTGAATGGGAAGAATGCATCACTTGCAAGAACTGAATTTGTGAAGTCTTTATCTTGGTTATTATGAATAGCATTTTCAAGTGCCCATACACGTGAAGTTTGACCTCCACCAATTGCAAGTGTTACACCATTTTTAACAATACAAATAGCATTTGATTTAACGTATTTAACTACTTTCATACCAAATTCCATATCTGTAAGTTGAGCTTCAGTTGGAGCATTATTTGTAACAACTTTAACTTCATCAATCATTTTTGTGTTTAGATCTTGAACAAGTACTTGACCTTCTAAATATTTAATATCATATTTAGCACATCTTGCATCTAAGTTCTTAAGTTTTAAGATACGTAAGTTTTTCTTTTTCTTTAATACTTCTAAAGCATCGTCATCAAAATCTGGTGCTGCAACGATTTCTAAGAAAATTTTATTCATTTCAGTTGCTGTTGCTTTATCTACTTTATAGTTAACTGCAACGATCCCACCAAAGATTGATTGAGGGTCAGCTTCATATGCTTTCATATATGAATCATATCCTGTTTCTGCAATAGCAACACCGCATGGAGTTGAGTGTTTGATAGCAGCTGTAACAGTTTGACCATCAAATTCTCTAACAAGAGCAACTGCTCCATAAAGGTCATTTAAGTTATTGAAAGAAATTTCTTTTCCATGTAATTGTTCATAATCTAAAAGTGATTTTTGAACATAAGGGTCAACGTATTTGTTTGCTGCTTGTTGTGAGTTTTCACCATATCTTAAATGTTCTACTTTCTTTAAAGAGATATTTAAAATATCAGGGAATTTATCATCAACAACTTCTGCAAAATATCTTGAAATCATTGAATCATAAGCAGCTGTTGTAGAGAATGCTTTATAAGCCAGACGTAATCTGAAATCATAATCAGCTCTGTCATTTTTAATAGCATCAAGAACCATATCATAGTCAGCAACATCAGTAACGATAAGCACATCTTTAAAGTTTTTAGCAGCACTTCTAATCATACTAGGTCCACCGATATCGATATTTTCAATCATATCCGCCATTGGTTTTCCTGCTTTTAGAGCTTTTTCAAATTCATATAAGTTAACACAAACAAGATCAATTGGATGAATTCCATGTTCTTTGATTGTTTCTACATGTTCAGGTAAATCTCTTCTATATAAAAGTCCACCATGAACCATTGGATGTAAAGTTTTAACTCTACCATCTAACATTTCAGGGAATCCTGTTACGCTATCAATAGAAATAGCTTTAACCCCTTCTGATACAAGTTTGTTTAAAGTTCCACCTGTTGATACAATTTCATATCCTAATTCTTCAAGTCCTTTACAGAACTCAACAATTCCGTCTTTATTAGTTACACTTACTAATGCTCTTTTCATATTACTTAATTATAACCCTTTCATTTTCTACTTTTAATTTATCGTCGCAATATAGTTTTACTGCTTCAACGATTAATTTATGTTCGATATTTAATAAGATTTTTTCTTGAATTTCTTCTGGTGTATTACAATCGGAAATATCAATGGCACGTTGTAATATAATTGGTCCACCATCAACTACAGCTGATACAAAGTGAACTGTTGCGCCTGACACCTTTACACCTCTTTTATAAACATGTTCATGAACATGAATTCCATAAAAACCTTCTCCACAAAATGAAGGTATTAGTGATGGATGGATGTTAATAATTTTATTTTCAAATAAATTAATTAACTTTTCAGATACTATTGCAAGATATCCGGCAAGAACTATTAAATCAATTTTTTCTTCTTGAAGTCTATTAATTAACAATTCTTCATCTTTAATCCATTCTGCTTTAATTCCTGCAAGTCGTGCTCTTTCAAGTCCATAAGCTTTTCTTCTGTTTGATACAACAAGGCTAATTTCCCCATTGATTTCACCATTTTGTACTGCATCAATAATAGCTTGTAAGTTAGTTCCACCACCAGATACTAAAACTGCTATTTTTACCATTTTAAATCAACTTCTCCTGAGTTAGTTACTTTACCGATAACATATGATACCTCACCAATTTCAGCAAGTTTATCCATTACAGTTTTAACATCTTTATCTTCTACAGCAAGCATGAAACCAATACCCATATTGAATACATTGTACATTTCATGTTGAGGAATATTACCAACTCTTTGAATTAAATCAAATACTTTTGGTCTTGGGAATGAGTTAATATCAATTTCTACGCCTTGGCCTTCTTTTAACATTCTAGGAACGTTTTCAAAGAATCCTCCTCCTGTGATATGGCACATACCCTTAATATCTAAGTTAGCATTTAATAAATGTTTAATTGCTTTTACATAAATCTTAGTTGGAGTAAGTAATTCTTCACCAAGAGTTTTACCAAATTCTGGATAGTATTCGTGTAAATCAAGTTTACCATCTTGAAGTAAAGTTTTACGAACTAATGAATAACCATTTGAATGACATCCAGTTGATGGAAGCCCGATTAAAGTATGTCCAGCTTCAATTTTTTGTCCATCAAGTAATTTAGATTTTTCTACTGCCCCAACACAGAAACCTGCGATATCATAATGCTCAATTTCATACATACCGGGCATTTCTGCAGTTTCACCACCGATTAGTGCACATTCACTTTGAACGCAACCATCAGCAACACCTTTAACAAGTTGTTCAATTTTTTCAGGGAAGTTTTTACCTACTGCTAAATAGTCAAGGAAGAAAATTGGCATTGCACCTTGAACAAGTACATCATTAACACACATAGCAACTGCATCGATACCAATTGTATCGTGTTTATCACATTCAAAGGCAATCATTAATTTTGTTCCTACACCATCAGTACCAGATACTAATACTGGTTCTTTCATATTATATAAACTTAAGTCAAACATACCACCAAATGATCCAATAGAATCATGTGCACCAAGAATTTTAGTTCTTGCTACATGCGATTTAATACGTCTAACTGATTCGTATCCTGCCTCTAAATTTACGCCTGCTTCTTCATATTTTTTACTCATAATATCCTCCAATTAAAATTTATTTATCATTTCTTGATTTTGAGCTAAAGCTGCTTTTTCCATTTCAACACGTTCAGCAAGTAATTTTTCTTTTACTTCAGCGTGTTTAACTCCTATAATTTGTAATGCTAAGTAAGCAGCATTTTTACAACCATTAATTGCAACTGTTGCAACTGGAATTCCTGATGGCATTTGAACAATTGATAATAACGCATCAAGTCCATCAAGTGTTTGGGATGTTAGTGGAACTCCAATTACTGGAAGTACTGTTTGAGAAGCAACAACACCGGGAAGTGCTGCAGCCATACCTGCCGCCGCAATAATTGCTTCAGTTCCATTATTATTTGTCTCTTCAATAAACTCCATTAATTGATTGTGAGCTCTATGTGCTGATAAGCATCTTACATCTACACTAACTCCATAATCTTTTAAGATTTTAATTGCTGGTTCTACTTTATTTAAGTCACTAGTAGATCCCATAATAACTGCTACTTTCATTATAATCCTCCTATATTTAATCAAAAAGGGCAGACTCCACCCTAGAGTTTGCCCAGACGGTCGACAATAATTACCAATTATACTCCCATATGGTTAAGCCCATTACCCCGTCAGTTGTATAATCTATCTTATTATACCACGAAATGAAAAAATTTTTACAAGAAAAGCACTCGTTTTCTTACCTTTTTTGATTTTTTTCTTTTTTAAACTCAAAAACATTGCATAACAAAAAAAATTATGCTAAAATATTGTGTAAAAATTTTTTATTTTAGGAGATAAATTAGTTATGAAAATGGTTTACAAAGGTAAAACTAAAGACGTATACAGCCTAGAAAATGGAAACGTAATGTTAAAATTTAAAGATGACTGTACAGGTAAAGATGGTGTATTTGACCCAGGAGAAAATACTGTAGGGTTAACAATTGAAGGAATTGGAGCAGAAAACTTAAAAACTTCAGTTTATTATTTTGAATTATTAAAACAAGCTGGCATTAAAACTCACTATGTAAGTGCTGATATTGAAAATGCTACTATGGAAGTTCTTCCAGGAAAAGTTTTCGGGCATGGTCTAGAAGTTATTTGTAGACTTGTAGCAACAGGAAGTTTCATCAGAAGATATGGTGAATATATTGAAAATGGTACAGTTTTAGAAGGTGGATATGTAGAATGCACATTCAAAAACGATGCTTTAGGTGATCCTCTTGTAACTAAAGAAGGACTAGTTGCTTTAGGTGTTATGAGTGGCGAACTATTTGATTCAATGAAGGAACAAACTTTAAAAATCACAAAAATTGTTGCTGATGATTTAAAATCAATTGGTTTAGATCTTTGGGATATTAAATTTGAATTCGGTTACAATGATGGCGAAGTAATCTTAATTGATGAAATCGCATCTGGTAATATGCGTGTTTATAAAGATGGTCAAATCGTTGATCCTGTTCAATTAACTAAATACATTTTAAATAGATAATATAAAAAGTCTCTTGTTTTTTACAAGAGACTTTTTCCTATTTATTCAATAAAAATAAAGCCCCTATTATAGGTTTCTATAATAGGAGCTTTTATTAACTAATAATTATATATCGAAATATATTTTAGTTATTATTTTTCATAAATACCTTGAACCATTGAAGCAAGAGTAACAGTATCAACAACTTGACCGTTTGCATCTTTAATGGTAACAGTATATGTTACAGTTGTAGCAAATTCTGGTTGTGCAATGACGCGTCCATTATTATCAATAATTTCAGGATTATTTGATACTACTTCAAAAGTATAGTCAGAATATTTAGCCAATAAATCACGTTCTGCTTGAACAAGTTCTAAGAATTCATACCAAATTTCAAGATCATTTTCAAGCATTGGTTGTGGACAATCTTTACCATCGAAGAAATGATGTCCTTTTACTCTTGAAATATCTAAATCATAATCAACCATTAACTTAGCAACTAATTGAGCTGTCTTTTGCCATGTTAACCATAAGTCAGAACCTGCGTTAACTGCTGATTCAATACCGATAGAATTTCTATTACCACCAGAACCACAAATTAAACCAGCTGTAGTTTGTCCATAACTCCACCAAGTAGGACCCATATAGTATTCACCATTAATAACTGTTACAGGGAATCCTTGATCATTAAAATAATTTTCAACTGGTTGATTTGCAAAAGCAGTACCAACGAAATTAGATTGAGAAGTAATTGTTCCATCAGCATTATAAATATGATTTCCATATCTATGTACTTCATTACCGTTAGAATCTTTTGTTACATAATCCCAAGTATCAGGAAGTTTAATTGAAGTTTTTTGACCATTGATTTCAAAATAGAAATCATTTGATGCAGTCCATTCAATATTTAATAAATTATTTTCTAGTTCAGCTTCAGTTCCTGTATATTGAACACCTGTTGGGTACCAGGCAAAATCACCAGGATAATTAGTATGATCATAAGAACTAGAATCTCCTGCATGGTAAGCCCCATGAGTATGACTTAACGCTTGATAAACACCATCATTACCTGTAGTATAATGAATTGATGTAGTTACATTAGAACTAGTAAAATATTTAGCATGTGTCAATGCACCTGCAGAACTTGAATTATTAGCAGTATAGTGAACTGTAATAAATTCAGGACCATTTGCATTAGAATTTTCATAGTATCTCTTAGATGCATCACCTGCAGCTACATAAGTTGTATCTATGCTAAATTCTTCAAATAACACTTTATTTACACTGCCAAAAATATCTTCATAGAATGGAGCATTACCATTAACATATAAACCATAATGAGTAAATACATTAGCTTCATTTTGAGAAATAATGAATTTAGCAACATCGCTTAATTCACTATCTATTACAACAACAACGAAATCTAAAGTAATATCATTACCACTAGCATCTTTAGAAGTTGCAACGATAGTTGCTAATCCTTTTGTAACACCTGTTACTTTACCTGTTGTTGCTTCTACTACAGCAATATCTGTATTTTTAGAAGACCAAGTAACTGTTTCATTAGGTAAATATACATTAACTGCATTTAACATAATTTCACCATTAACTTCTACCACTGATTCTGTTTCATAAGAACCTTCTAGATGATCAGGTGAGTATACTGTAATTTTCATTTCTAAATCTAATTCTCTATTACCATATACTATCATAGTAATAGTTACTTCTCCGTTTTTATATGTTGTAATTAATCCACTAGTTAAACCAACTGATGCAATAGTAGAATCACTTGAGAAGAATTCAACATATTGATAAGTTGTATTAGCAGGAACAAATGACCAAACAAGTTGATAAGTTTCATAACGTAAAATCTTATCAATAACATTTACTTCAACAGCTGTAGCCTCAATTTTTTCAGCCCATTTTGCATAATAAGTCTTATCTCCAGTATCAGTAGTATTAATTTGAACAATAGGACTTCCACTGAATTCTGCATTATCATACCAGCCTAAGAATTCAATTCCAAGTTTGTTAGTTAATACCGGAAGTACAACTATTTGTCCACCTTGATATTGGTTAACCACTTCAGCTTCAACTCTTACCACTTTTAACATTTCTGTTAAATAATTGTCTAATTTAGCTCTTGAACCATTAATAAATTCAGAGAATCTAATATATGTAGCATAGTCACTAGATGTTAATAAATCTGTTGAGAAGAAACATTGCTCTGAATTAACTCCTAACATAGCTTTATCGAACTCTTTGAAAAACTCAACCCATTTTTCATAATATTTCGGAACATTAATGAAATATTCTGTACTGCCATCATCAGTTGCAATAGCACCAACGCTTGGATCTCTTAAATTAATTGAAGAACCTTTAGCCATTGTTGCCATAGCATTTGTATACCAATCATCATATGTATTAGTTTCGCCATTTGATACTGCCCATTCATATATATCAGCAAGTAATAATGTTATTATTTCATCTTTACTCTTAGCATCTCTTGTAGGCCATGTTCCAAGATTTTCAGAATCAACAAATGTTATGTTATATACTTCGCCTTCTAAAACTTCGTATTCAGCAACTAAGAATAAATCTCCTCTTGCAGTAGCAGGAATAGCTTGTACTAATTCGCCATTTAAGTTCCATCCAATAAATTGATGATTTGCTTTATTTGGTTTAGGAATAGCAATAGTTTCTGATAATGTACTATCATATGATGTTACAAACGTACCTTCTGCTACACCACCATCAAGTTCATATTCTATAATATAGAATTCAAGTGGTTCAACTTCAGTTTCACCAGGTTTTGTTGCAAGAGCAGTACCATATGAAGCCATATGTTTAAAGTAACTTGCATAAACAGTTAAATCAGAAATTACAGCACCACTATTATCTTCATAATAGTTCTTTGTAAATATTGCTAAATGAGGGTTAGTAGATTCTTTATCAGTACCTCTATATGAACCATAATATTGGTTAGTAGGAAGACCTAAGAATTGGTTATCTTCAACTGTACAACTCCATATTGCAGCTGTTGCACCATTGTTACGTAAGTATAAGTAATCATAGCAATGATCAAATATATTATTCTTAATATTAAATACTGTAGGATTTTCTTGATAAGCATATGCACTAATTGCTGCTGTAAATACAGTTCCTGTATCTTTACCTAATTTTATAAATTTATTATTAATAATATCCACAACTGTATTTGTACCACTTGGACCTGCTATTGATCTAAAGAAAATAGCATGAGCTCCATTTTCAGCATTTGTTTGTTCAAATGTATTATTTGTAAATGATAATAATCCATATACATATCCACCTTCAGTACGGATAGCATCATAATCAAAATCTTTAAATACGTTACCATCAACAGTTAAATTGATTGCTCTATTAATTAATACGTTAGTTTCTGAAACATTTACGAAACTATTATTAAAAATTTCAACATTTTTAACTGTACCACCACTTGCTAAAGTAAATTCAATAAATGCAGTTACTCCATATCTTCCTTCACTCCATGCCACAGTACTTTCAGTTGTATCATAAACTTTATTATTTTGGAAAGTAAATCCTTCATATGCAACATTTTCATTATATTCAATTCTTGCAGCACCAGTAAATGATAAACCATCAATTGTTAAATTGCTAGCAGTTGAAGTAACATTTATAGTACCAGTTAAAATAGCTTCAGCTACACGAGTTTCAGTATTAGGATTAATTCCTGCATTAGGACCTTTAATAGTTAAATTAGCTAAGCTAATTGTAATATTTTCATTATATGTACCAGCTAAAATGATGATAGTATTTCCTTCTTCTGCCGCTGCTAAAGCCTCTGCAATTGTAGCATAATATCCTTCACCTACATATAAAGCAATTTCTTTCCATTTTGCTTCTAATGTAATATCTTCTTCAGTTCCTTTAGCAATTCCTGTAACTAATTTACCATTTACATACCATCCTTCAAATGTGTATCCGTCACGAGTAGGAGTAGGTAAAGCAGTTAAACCTATTACTGAATCAAATCCGGTAGGATAACTTTCTGGAAGGCTACCGCCATTTAGTTTATAATTAATTTCATAGAAGTTTGAAGAGCTACCATATGTAGGAACTTCATCTTCACTTGCATAATAAGGTTCCCAAGCACTTACACCGCTAAAGTTATCAGTTGTTGGAGCCTTATCATAATAGTTATATGTAGCATCAATATAATTTCCACTATTCTTACTATTATCACTAACAAATAATGTATGTACGCAAGAATAAATTTTATTATAATTTACTTTTGCTTCTAAAGTAGTTGAATCAAGACCTGCAGCTTGAATTCTTACAAGAATACCAGATGCTGTAGCTGTATTATATGCTACATTAATCTTAACTTTAGAACCAGCATCAACACTCTTAAATGTAGTGAAGCAGAAACATGCATCATTATAATTTGTATAAACAGCAGATCCTGTAAATACATTATTTTCTAATACATAATTACCTTCACCATATGTGGCAAGCCATACAGGATATTGACAATACTTATTTATTTTATTTCCAATGAATGTAACATTACCTTTAACGTCATATTCATAATCGATTACTCTATTTGTATCTGTAACAATATTAAATTTGAAACCATCATTATATTCACCAGTACTAGATGTACCTAAGAATTCTGAATTCATTACAGTGATACCATCGATCATAGTTCCGTACATTATCATTACACGACCTTTAACTTGTTCAATACGCATATTAGAGATATAAGTGTTTTTATAACTTACACCCGCAGCTGTTGGAACAAAGTATAAAGGAGCAGTTGTAGAGCCAACAGCAGTAGTTTCACTTACAAGTACATTAGAAATTAATAAATCACTAATTGATTTATCAGGACTACCAACAATTCTTGCAGCTCCTGTTAATTTAATACCTTCTAAAGTAACTTTATCTGCTGCTACTACGATATCAGTAGTAAATACAGCTTCACTAGCTCTTGTTCCAGTATTAGGGTTAATTCCGGCATTTGGACCTACTAAAATCAAGCCTTCCACTTCAATAGTTACACCTGTATAAGTACCAGCAGCAAGTTTAATAGTATCACCTTGTTTTGCAGCAGCAAGTGCAACTTCTAATGTTGCATATGCATCAGGATTACTTGGATCAACTACTAATGTAGTAGGTTCATAATCATCATTTACTTTTTCTTGCCATCTAGCAACAAGCACGTAATCATCATTACCAATTGTAGTAACTTTAGTTTCATCTTCATACCAACCCATGAAGATATAACCTTCTCTAACAGGTTCTACAAGTTCTACAGTATCACCATGTGTGAATTCTGTAACACCTTCTTTTTCTCCCCATGAACCTTCTGCTAAATCATAACTAATTGTATATTTAACTTCAGTAAGAGATTGCCATTTAGCTGTTAATGTGCAATCAGCAGTTACTTTTTCAACTTTTACATCATCTACATACCAACCTAAGAAATTATAACCTTCTTTTACAGCAACAGGTAAACTTTCATTAGGCATAACTGTGCGTTCTGTAGGAGATAATAAAGCTTTTAATACAATTGTTTTATTTTCTTCTAATGAGAAATCTGTTGATAATTTTTGATATGAACTTTGAGCAGCAGATGGAATACTATAATCTTCGTTAATTAAATTATGGATGAAATGTCTTAACATTGTTCTTCCATATCCACCATCACTTACATTGATTGCTGTAGTATCCATTTCAAGCATTCTATCAATCATAGCCATAGCGTTTGTATAAATTGTGCTATCATAACTAGAAGGGCTTGCTTGATATTTAGCATCAATCATATCATGAGCAAGTTGAATTAACCATTGATATTTATTTAGCATTTCTTCTTTTGCAAAGAATGTTTTAATACTTGATGCAGAATTTACATGGAAACCTTCTTTTGTAATTGTTGTATTTGTAACCGCATTATATTCAGAAATAAATGCATTGGCAAAATCAGCAATTGAAGTATAATCACCTTCGAATAATCCACCATCTAAATCAAATGTTACATTGTAACCTTCTCTCCATTGAGCAGTTAAGTTATAATCTCTATTTTCATCGATAGTAGCAACTTTATTTTCACCTTCATACCAACCATCAAATACATATCCTTCTTTAACAGGTGCAACTAATTTAGTAAATACATTATAACCAAATGTAGTTTCAGCTTGGATATCTCCCCAAGCACCACCAGCTAGATCATAATTAATATTAAATTTAATTAATTCCCATTGAGCAGTTAATGTGCAATCATCAGTAACATTTACAACTTTTTTACCATTTGCATACCAACCTAAGAAAATATGTCCTTCTTTTACAGCAATAGGTAATGTATCATATTTAGTAAGTTCTAATTCAGTATCTAAATATACTTTCCAGAATTTAGCTTGATTTTCAGCTAAAGAATAATCTACACAATAAGGTTTGTAAGCTCCATTTGCACTTGATAATGTTTCATTTAATAAACCTTCTAAGTAGTTTCTAAAACATGTTCTTCCATTAGGCCCTGGAGCAGCACCATTATTAACCATTGCTTTTGCTGTATCATAATCAGTTTTTAATGCTTCTAGGAATTCAATTGTATCTGTGCACATTGCATCTGTAACACCTACATTCTTAGCTACCATTTCATTGTATGCAAATTCTAATAACCATTGATATTTATTATAGAATTCTTCATTAGAAATAGCAGTTTTAATTGCAGTTCCAGAATTCTTTTGGAATGTTTCTTTAGCAATTTCAGTTCCTGCTGCAGCATTAAAATCAGCCATAAATATATCAGCCCATGCTGAAATAGTTGTAACTTCTCCGTAAGCACCACCATCTAAATCTAGAACTACATTATATTTAACAGTTCCATCTTTAACTGTAATAACTATTGATTCTGATAATTCATAATTTTCAGCTTTAATAGTTACAGTACCATCAGAAATAGTTTTAACAACACCATCTTTTACAGTAGCAACTGATTCATCAGAACTTGTCCATACAAGATCTGTTGCATTAGTTTCTACATCTAAAACAATTTCTTTATCTGCGTCAACTACTTCAGGTCCACTAATAGTTAAATATGGAGTTTCTCTAACTATTACATCAATAACTTGTAACATTTTTCCACAAGTTACACTGATTTCAACAGTACCTGGTTTAACAGCATAAACTAATCCAGTTTGATCTACTGTTGCAACAGCTGAATCAGATGTAGCAAAACTAATCACAGGAGCGTTATCATAATTTTTAACGCTAGCTTCAATTTGATATGTTTCACCTTCAATTACTTCAATGCTTGGAGTATTAACAACAAGTCTTCTCAATGAACAAGCAGTTAAAGTAAGTAATGTCATTGTAACAATTGTTAAAATGACTAAATTTTTAATTTTTTTCATAAGCGTCTTCCCTTTCTTAATCTTTTCATACTTATTATAACACTTTTTACCATTTTTGTCTTGCATTTAAATTATTTTTTTGAAAGCGTTTTCTAGAATTTGAAGAATTATTATAAAAAATAAAAACAAGTCCTAAAAAAATACTTTTAGACTTGTTTATTTACTTAAATTTCTTCTATTATCAGCCAAGAATTAACAACTTTTGATACCTCTTTTGTTGCTTCTTCTTTAGAAGTTTTGTTAGATAAATAATTATGAATTACACTAGCAATAGTTTCTGCATCTTGTGCTGTACAACCTCTTGTTGTTACAGCAGCAAAACCAATTCTTAAACCACTAGTTTCACGTGGAGATAGTTTATCACCTGGAATCATATTTTTATTAGTTGTAATTTTTATTTCTTCAAGCATTGCTTGAGCAACTTTACCAGTAACGCCATAACTATCAAGTGTATTTAGTAAAAATAAATGATTTTCTGTTCCACTTACTATTGCACCAAAAGAAGCAAAAGCATTTCTACAAGCTAATGTATTTTCCATAACTTTTTTTCCATATTCTTTAAATGAAGGTTTTAACGCTTCATCAAAACAAATTGCTTTTCCTGCTATAATATGTTCTAATGGGCCGCCTTGATAATACGGAAAAATTGCACTGTTAATTTTCTTTGAAAGTTCTAGCGAATTAGTTAAGATTAACCCGCCACGAGGTCCTCTTAAAGTCTTATGTGTAGTACTTGTTACAACGTGTGCATAGTCAACTGGATTTTGATGTAGCCCAGCAGCAATTAACCCAGCAATATGAGCCATATCAACAATAAAATAACAACCTACTTCATCACAGATTTCTCTGATTTTTTTAAAATCTATTTGATATGGATAAGCACTATAACCTGCTAAAATAAGATCAGGTTGTTCCTTAATAGCTATTTCTTTAATTATTTCATAATCAAGTTTTCCTTCAACTGATAAAGGATAATGAACAAAATTATATAAGTGACTTGAAAAACTAACTGGACTTCCGTGCGTTAAATGCCCACCATCATTTAAAACTAAGCTTAACACTTTACCTCCTTCAGGCATTAAGGCACGATATGCTGCAGCATTAGCTTGAGATCCACTATGAGGTTGAACGTTTGCATATTTTGCATTAAATAATTCGCATGCTTTTTGAATAGCAATCTCTTCAATTTTATCTACTACTTCACATCCACCATAATATCTTCTACTCGGATATCCTTCAGCATATTTATTAGTTAAAATTGATCCACAAGCTTCTCTAACCGCTTTACTCGCGTAGTTTTCACTTGCAATTAACTCGATACCTTCATTTTGTCTAATACTTTCTTCTTTTATGAGTTCAAAAATTTCTTTCATATTTACCCCTATCTAATTTTAAATTCACTATATTTTACAAAATATCTATGTTAAAAGCAATTAAAAAGCCTTAGTTATTTTTTAAAATATGGTTGTGCAACTGCACAACCATATATAACTACTATTCTGTTGGTAAACCTTCAGGAATTGTTACAGAAGTTTTTCCTACTTTACTAACTTCTAAATCTAATTCTAATGTGACTGTCATATTCAAGTTAACACCACCTTGAGTTGCTACAAAAGACATAGTCATATCTAATTCTATTTCTGAGACATGTCCTTTTTCAAGTTCAATAGTATACTTATCAATTTTTGTTTCTTCAATTGTTACTCCCATACCACCAAAATCTTCAGCTAGTGCATCTAATGTAGCTTTTAAAACTTCTGTCATTTTTTCAGGATTTCCAACCCAAACTCCATCTACTTTACTAAACACATCTTTAAATTCAACATCTACATTCAACAAATCTGTAATTTCACTATTTTTATCTTCGATATCATTAATACTAATTAACTCCCAATTATTATCTAATTTAGAATAAGTTTTAATTTTATCGTTTTCTATTTTTGTATATGTATATGAATTATTACCATCAGATGTAGTTATAGTATAAGTTTGAATAGGATCAGCTTCAATTATCATATCAGATTCCATACTTTCAGACATGATTTGACCCATATATGTATATGTTACATTTACTTCCATATCACCGTGCATTGTATAACTTTCTTCACTTAATTCGTTAAGCGCTTTTTCTAATTTTTTTTGTCCACTACATCCAGACAATGATACTACAAGCATCAGCATAATCAACGTAAATAAATTTTTTTTCATAACTCCACCTCCTTGAGCAACTTAATTATAACATAACAATTTTTATAAATCAATTAATTTTATAAAAAACATCTGTCAAAATGGCAGATGTTTTTTTATTTAATTATTCATTTTCATTTGAACCACAACAACAAGACTTAGCTTCACTATTAGATTTACAAGTTTTACTATGAGGACATCCAATACATTTTTGACCATTTAGTTTAGCCTTTACTATATATAAAACTGCTAACCCAATAACAACAACTATAATGCCTATTATTATAAAATCTACTGGTCTCATAATTTCTCCTTTTTATTTACCTAACGCATATTCAGCTTTAAGTTGTTTATTTTTTCTAATTATTAATATTGTAATAATAACTACAATAATAGCTACTATTAACCATCCTACTATTGGCATCCATGCAGAACCTAAGCTACCACCTGTAAATATTGTACCAAAGAAGAATGTTAAGAATCCAACTGTATAACCTACTGAAAATTGTAATCCAATTCCAGCCCATAACCATTTCTTACTCTTAATTTCAGAATTCATTGCTCCAATTGCTGCAAAGCAAGGAGGAGTAAATAAATTAAACATTAAATAAGCTAGAGCAGCAACATTTGTAATTCCAAATGCACTAACAATACCAGCAGCAGCACCAGCAGCATCAGGATCAATCATTAATTCATCCATATTAATTAGATTAGTAATTGCAAAACATACTGCAAGAGTTCCTACAACATTTTCTTTAGCAATAAAACCTGTAACAGCCGCAGCAGCAAGTTGCCAACTTAAGATACCAATTACTGGTCCAATAATATAACTAAATGGAGATGCAATAGTTGCTAAAATAGATTCATCAGCAGATGCAGCAACATTAAAACTCCAATCAAATGTTTGCATCACGTGAACTACAAAGTTACAAACTAAAATGATTGTACCAGCTTTTACTATATATGCCCATCCACGATTACACATTGACCAGAAAGCTCTTGCAAAACTTGGAACTTTATATTCTGGAAGTTCAATGATAAAGAATGATTTTCTATTTTTATGACCTGTTAATAAATTAACTAATAAAGCACATAAGAAAATAATTATAATTCCTGCAAAATACATTAATGGTCCTACCCATGCAGAATCAGAGAAGAATGCTCCTGCAAACAATGCAATAACAGGAAGTTTAGCACCACATGGCATAAAAGGAGTAAGCATTGCTGTAGCTCTGCGTTCTCTCTCATTACGAATAGTACGACAAGCCATAACACCTGGAATAGCACAACCAGTTCCAATAACAAACGGAATTACAGATTTACCAGATAAACCAACCTTTTTAAAAATCGGATCAAGCACAACACTAACACGTGCCATATAACCACAATCTTCAAGAAGGGCAATTAAGAAATACATAACCATAACAAGTGGTAAGAAACCAACAACTGCAATTACACCACCAATAATACCATCAACTAAAATTGAAGCCCAAATATTTAATTCTCCAGCTTCATTAGCCAATGCATCAGCAATTAAACCTTGACCCGCTTCAAGCCATCCTACAAGTAAGTCAGCAATCCAAACACCTGGTCCTGCTTGAGATATCCAGAATACCGCAAACATGATTACTGCAAATATCGGAATACCTAACCATTTATTAGTTAAAATAGCATCGATTTTATCTTGTTTATTTTTTTCTTTAGTTAAAACTTCACGTTTTTCTACTTTTGCAACTATATTATTTACAAATTCAAAACGTTTTTTATCAGCTTCAACAACAACTTCTTTATTAGTTAAATCAATATCTCCTTGTTCATATGGAGCCTTTTGATAAGTACCACTTACTTCAACAGCTTTTTCAACTAATTCTTGTAATCCTTTTGCAGATGTTGATACAGTTTCAACTACTGGACAACATAATGATTTTGATAATTCTTCAACGTTAATATCTGTTTTTTTCTTCTCATTAATATCACTTTTGTTTAAAGCAACAACAACAGGGATACCTAGTTCAAGTAGTTGTGTTGTAAAGAATAAACTTCTACTTAAATTTGTTGCATCTACAATGTTAATTATGACATCAGGATTATTTTGCTTTACATATGAGCTTGTTATACTTTCTTCTGATGTAAAAGGTGACATAGAGTATGCACCAGGTAAGTCTACTGCAACTAATTCTTCTCCTTTGTTATAAAAACTTTTCTTAATTTGATGTTCTTTCATTTCTACGGTAACACCGGCCCAGTTACCAACTTTTTCATTACGGCCTGTTAATGCATTATACATTGTAGTTTTTCCACTATTGGGATTACCAGCTAATGCTATTTTCATTTTCTTTTCCTCCTGTTTTTTGTTAGCGTCTGCTAACAAGTATTTCAAAAAAAAGATTTCTCTTTTTTTAAATTTGAATTGCTTCAGCAAGTTCTTTATCTATGTTATATCTTGCATCTTTTATAGCTACAACACATCCACCTTTTTTGTGGGCTATCACTGTTATAGGTTCTCCACTATAACATCCAAGTGAAAATAAGAATGAATCAAGTTCTTCATCATCAGTTTGAATGCTTTTAATGATATATTCTTTACCTTCTTCTGCTTGACATAAATTCATAAACTCACCTACTAGCTTTTATGTTAGCACTTGCTAACTATTGATATTATATACTATTTATGTTCTTTTATCAAGTGTTTTACACTTTTTATACACTAAATTTTATGTAAAATTTAATATTTTATGTTAAAAGATAAAAAATAAAAAAGTCCTTATAGACTAAAATTTCTAAATGGTGGAGGATGACGGGCTTGAACCGCCGACCCTCTGCTTGTAAGGCAGATGCTCTCCCAGCTGAGCTAATCCTCCTTTAAAATGAAAAATTATGCTTTAGCATAATTATAAACAAAAATGTGTCATTACTATGAAATGTTTCATTTTAAGCATTTACACTACAAAAAGTTGCATATTTGAATTTTACGCTACAAAATGTTTCACGATGAAACTTTTAGTAGTAATATAAAATATGCTTACAATACTAAAAGTTTCATATTGAATGTCAAAATTAGTGCAACAAGCTGCTGCACTAATATATCATTTTAGAATAAATTTCCTGTTTTTAAGTATTCCATTAAATTTATATGTTTTATACCATTTCTTTTTTGTAATAAATAATCAGTTGTCACAACATACTTTGGATAATTATCTCTAATCATTTCTAAAGAATTATATTCTCTATCTTCAGTCTTTTTACTTTCCAAAATTGTATATGCCACTTGAATATATGAGTAATTTAATTCTTTATCTTTCATAATAAAGTCGCATTCTAATTTCCCAATTCTACCAACTGTTACAGTATAACTCTTTGATCTTGCGTAAGTATAAATTATATTTTCAAGTACAGGACCATAGTTTATTCTACTATCCGGATTACTAATATATATAAAAGATAGATCTGCTATATAATATTTTTTCTCACCTAATAATGCTCTTTTAGATTTCATATCAAATCTGCCACATTCGTATAAAATTTTTGCATCTATCAAACATTTTATATATCTAAGCAATGTAGTTTTACTAATACCTAATCCTGATTTGTTTAAATTATCTAGTATATTATTAATACTTGTTGTACAACCAAAATTATTTATTATATAATTCATTACTAAATCAAATGTTTCTTTTTTCCTTATAACGCATCTTGATTTAATATCTTTTTTAAATATCTCTTCACCAATTCCCTTAACATAAGTTCTTTTATCATTTAAGTCATCAAAGAACATCGTCCTAGGAAAACCACCTTCTATAATATAATTATTTAATTCAATTAAAAGGTTAGAATTAACATCATATTTGTAGAACTCTTTCATTTCTAAATACTCTTCAAAAGTTAAAGGAAACATTTCAAATTCTATATATCTGCCTGTAAGCTTAGTAATTAATTCTCCACTAAGTAAATATGAATTAGATCCTGTTATGAATATTGAATATTCATTTTCTTCACGATAAGCATTTATAACTTCTTCAAAATTTTCAACATTTTGGATTTCATCAATAAACAAATATTTATTACCCTTTACATTAGACAAAGAATCAATTAACTTCTCTAATTCATCAGCCTTTTTAATACTTTTATATCCCTTTTTATCTAGATTAATATAAATTATATTTTCTTTATTTACTCCACTTTCAACAATTTCATCAGATATCATTTGCATTAAACTAGACTTTCCACAACGTCTAATTCCAGTAATTACTTTAATAATATCGTTAGTATGGTAAAATCCTCTTATTTTAGATAAATAGTTTTCACGCTTAAATAATTTCATTCTATAACCACCAATAGTATTATATAACATTTTAAAGAGAAAGTCAATTATACTGTACCACTTTTTTATTTTTATTAAAACTGGTATCATATAAACGCTTTTATTGTTATATTTTGTTTAATTTTAGCAATTTAAACAACTTGTTACTTCAACATCTAAAATATGTGTACATAATAAAAAACCAGATTATAATCTGTCCATGCTTACTATGTGTATTAGTAATGAATGATACGTGTTTTTATAATTGTTAATTTTAATTACACATATTAAACTATTCTACGTCACAAGGATTATACCAAGTATATATTTTAACATTCTTATTAAAATAGTTCTTTAGATTAGGATCCTTGCTATATAAAAAATAAACTTCTTCTAATTTTGTTAATGCAGTTAAATCCGGAATATTTGTAATTTTAGTTTGATCTGTTATAATTAATTTCTTTAAATTAGGAAATTGTAATAGAAAACTTAAATCAGTTAATTTTGGATTTCTCCATAAATTTATTTCTTCAATTTTTTCATTTATTCCAAATGTATTAAAATACTCTGTTTTTTGAAAACACAGACTTAATTTTCTAACGTTCATTTCTTTTAAAAAACCATAATCCTTTATGTCTATTGATCTTACTAATAAACTTTTTAAGTTTTTAAATTTAACTAACTTATCTAATCCCTTTTTAACATTTCTAATTTCTAATGTTTCAAGATTCTCCATATGTAGTATATCATTAATATCCATTTTAAACGTTTTATCTTCTAAATCAATAGTTAATGATTTAATACCACTGTCTACATTTCTTAAAAATGAATAATCTTTAACTCCAAAACAATTCAATGATAATTTATGTAACTTCATTTTTTTTAAAATATCAATGTTAATAATATTCGGATAACTATCTAAATATAGAGTTCTTAAATTATACATTTTTATCAAAAAAACTATATCCACATCTTGACCAATTATATTTAAAAATCTAAATCCTATATTTGGGTTTCTTTTATATATCTCATTTAAAATATAAATTTCTTCTTGATTTGGTTCTCTAGTAGCTTGTATTCTATCGCAATTAGAATTTACAATAGTATTAATTATTTCTTCATCACTAGCATTTTTATCAAAACTAATAACATTTCCAATATGAATTAATCTTTCACCTCTAAATGGTAATTCAACGAATTGAGATGTGCTAATAAATGATCCCATAGTATTCCCCTTACAAGATAATTATTATACTCCAATTATATTACAATACATACTTAATGTCAATTATATTACAATACATACTTAATTTCTACCATAATCTTTTATTGGTTCGAGTACCATAAGAACTAAAGATTCAAATCCCCACAAAAGCAGGTTAGAGTCCATGGCAAGTCTCCCTAGGTGTTTAAATCTAAATGTTTCATAAATGCATGAAAAAAATAGGATATTCTAACCAAAATTGACTAAAATACCCTATAAAACGCAAAAAAAATAAGCCTTACATAGAAGACTTACCGATTTACTTTAATGTGTGTGATGGACAAAATATTTCATTTAGCCTATTTACTGAACAAAATGTTTCATATCGCATCTTTCTGTTCATCACTTTAATTTAATTAATAATCTATAAGTATTTTATATCTATAAGTGGAAAAAGGAACTAGTATGTATTTGTACTAGTTCTAGTATTTTATTCCTCTTTTAAATCATCAGTTAATAAAGTGATTTCACGAAGTTTATTCTCAAGTAATTTTTTATCTGGCAGTTTCAATGTATATTCAGCAACCATAGTTGGAGACATGCTACGACTTAATGCATATTCCACAACTGCATCATCTTTAGTAGCACATAAAATAACTCCAACACTAGGATTCTCGTTAGGCTTTTTAACATCACGATCAAGAGCTTCTAAATAAAAATTAAGTTGTCCTATATGTTCTGGTTTAAATTTTCCAATTTTTAATTCAATAGCTACAAGACAAGATAATGCTCAATTATAGAATAATAAATCTATATAAAAATCTTGCCCACCAACTTGTACTCGGTATTCTTCACTTATAAATGTAAAGTCTTTACCAAACTAAAGAATAAAACTTTTTAAATTGCCTATAATTGCTTTCTTTAAATTATTTTCAGTATATTGTTCAGGTAAGTCAAGAAATTCAAGTACATAAGTATCTAAAATATTTCCTTTAACTACATTTGGCACAACTTCAGGAAGAGGTTTACTTACAGATAGTAAAAATCTTTGATAATATTCACTATCTATTTGTCGTTCAAGTTCACGTTTAGAATAATTTTCTTTTATACAAAGTTTAATATAGAATAATCTTTCTTCTTTAGTCTTACAACCAGACATAATTATCAAATGATTTGTCCAACTAATTTGTGTCACCAGTGGTGTCACTAATTCATCATCTTTATATAACTCATAAAATTGCTTCATTCTATAAAGTCCACGTCGGTTAAATCCTTTAATTGTTGGATTATTTTTACTTATATACAATTCAACATCACTTATAACTTTATCACCAAATTTTGATTTAGAACACAATTCGCTTAAATACTTACCAACTTCATAGTACATTGTTATAAGTTCAGTATTAACTGCTTTTAATGCACGTATTTTAGCATTTTCAATTATTGAGATAATTTCAGAAAAATTATCAATATTCTTAATGTTTGACATATAAAATCTCCCCCTATGATTTTAATTTATCATTACTATTATTATACACTATTTTAACATTATTAACAAAATAACTTAATACGGATAATATGCATTTCTTATTTTTGAAATTTCTCTTTTCAACTTTTTATTACATTCTTCTAAATCAAAAGAATTAAAATCTAACATTGTATGTCTTCCTCTTTTTATAAATAATAAAGGATATTCTAAAGATTTACCATCTAGGAAATCTTCTAAAATGAATTTCCCGTCTTCTACAATACCATATCCAACTCCATCAACAACTCTTGGAATTCGATATATTTCTTTTAATTCAATTTGTTCTATTACTTCAATAACAAATTCGTAATTTTCACCAAAATCATATGTCATCATAAATTTATTGTTTTTAATATCTAATTGATCTAAAGTTACTAACCAAGTATCAATACCTTTATCCGGATAACACATTTCTTCAGCTTCTCTTAAACTGATTTCACATTCATATTTTTTAGAATCATCTTCGAATTTGTATAAATGATATGCTAATGTATTAAATATTGAAAGAATTGTAAATGCTAATTCATCTAAATCATTATCATGTTTAAATAAAATAGTCCTATTTAATCTATCTTCATAATTATTAAGTGATATTTTTAATTTATAATATTTCATATTATACCTCTTATAAATTTATCCGCATTTTAATTGATTCTTTTATTTCTTCACTAAAATCATTTAATTCATCAAATGTTATTACCTTATGTTTAATCAAAGAAACGAGATTTTCTATTAATAACGATCTACTCATCTCTATTACAACACCAGGATTATATCGATCTTTTTTAATTCTATCATTTAACTCCCAAAATATAGTTGAAGCTTTTTTATCCTGAATTAATATATCAATATATTCTTTATTTAGTTTAGTCATATAACTTTCTTGCCATGTTGTTATTAACTTTTTAAATAATTTCCAATCACTTTCTTTATAACTCATTTTAAAATCCTCCTTGTGGTAAGCACTTTATTCTAACATTAATGAAAATATAATCTTTGGAATAATATTATATCTTGTGTGATGATACTTTTTCATATCTTCATCAGTTCTACCTGAAATTAATGATTTATTTTGTACTGTATTATCTGATACAACAAGTAGCGCAACACATTCTTTTTCTGCAACATGACATGCACTAAATAAAGCTGATGTTTCCATTTCAATTGCTTTACAACCTAAATCTAATATTTCATCAATATGAGCAAATTGCCCTGCAATCGTATCCACACTGTAAACTTTAATATCTTTATAATCTATATTTTCATTTTTTAAATAATTTGTTGTAGCGTCATATAATTCTTTTGTTGGATGATATTCTTTATGTAATGACTCCTTATTAATTGTTTCATACATATAACTTGAAAATGCTTCTCCTGAAACACTTGTTGAAGGAATTATTAAATCTCCAATATTTACATCGTTTGAAATTGAGCCAACAGAACCAACAAATATAATTCTTTTACACTTAGTAAATGATAAAAGTAGTACAGTTTCACCTACGTTGGTTGCTCCAACATAACTTCTAATATGAATAAACGATTTATTATTTTTTTATTCAAATTATACAAACTAATCTGAAAAATAAAATATCATTTCACTTGACTATATTACCGGATGCTCTCATATATGAATTATACCACACTTTCAATTATATTTCCACCATTATCTCTTATAGGTTCGAGTCCCGTTGGAACTAAAGGTTCGACACCCGTAAATTAATGGTTCGAATCCGTGGCTAGTCTCCATAGGTGTTTAAATCTAAATGTTTCATAAAAGCATAAGAAAAGAGAATATTCTAACCACATTTAGCTAAAATACCCTATAGAATTAAAAAAAGTAAGTCTTACATAGAAGACTTACCGATTTGCTTTAATGTTTCATTTTAAGCTTTTACACTACTAAATGTTTCATATTTGAGTTTTACGCTACAAAATGTTTCACGA
>CAYPEY010000008.1:0-53158 GCA_964409955.1 uncultured Staphylococcaceae bacterium | reverse complement strand
CCCAATTTAAGTTATAGGTGATTTTTCAAAAACCCCAATCTAAATTAAAGCGCCATATATATTGAGAGATTTTATCAAATTAATTTAAAATGTTAAATCTAATTTTTAATTAATATATTGATATTTTAATAAACAATAAAATTCTTAGAACAAGTAAAAACTTTATTAAAATTTAATTTACAACTTTAGTTTTTCTTCACTCCAAAGTTTCTTATATAAGTGTATGTACATAACTAATGATAATACAACTGATATAATGCTAACAATAATCATTATATTTGCTATAATAACATTAATATTAGGTAATAACACTAGTATACCCATAACAATATATAATAACACCGTATTTACTTTTCCATACCATTTAGCTCCATCAATTTTTCCAACTTTTTTAATAGTAATAATGCCCAAAATGCACATAGCAACTTCTTTTATAACAAAAACAATAACTAAAATTCTCATCCATACATACTTCAATGTAAGGCATATAATAATTGTCCCTTGGGTAAGTTTGTCTGCAATAGGATCTAGGATCTTTCCAACATTTGAAATCATATTAAATCGTCTAGCAATATATCCATCAATAATATCAGTTAATCCTGAAAGAATTATCAATGCTATAGAAATATATTTATTATCCAAACAAAAATACGTCCACACAATAAAAGGAATAATAATTATTCTAGCTAAACTTAATAAATTAGGTATTGTTATTATTTTATTTTTTGTATTTTTATGTTCCATGTTTTCTTCTATTTTATCTTCTTTCTAAATAATTATTAGTTTCGATTATTTCTTCTTCCAAATAAAGTTAGTACTCTAACCAAAAATCTTAAAAAATATACAAGAGAAGTTAACATAGAAGCAAAATAAGTTAAAGCCGCAGCTGTTAAAACTTTATTAGCACCTTTTAACTCTTGACTTGTTAAAATGCCATTTGAGACTAGCATTTTCTTTGCTCTTTTACTTGCATTAAGTTCAACAGGTAGTGTTATCAATGCGAACAAAAAAGAGCCTCCATACAGTATAACTCCTACTAATGCAATATTAAACCCTAAATCTGGATTAGTTGTTAAAGCAAATAAATCTATTAATAAACCAATTAAAACCAATGGCATTGCCAAACCAGATCCAAAGTTTATAACAGGAACTAAAAGAGTTCTTATTTTATAAAAAATATAGCCATTGTGTTCTTGTACAACATGCCCCATTTCATGAGCAGCAACCGCAACCGCAGAAATAGAATTATTATTATATGTTGAATCCGATAGATTTATAATTTTCTTCTTTGGATGATAGTGATCTGTTAAATGTCCTCCTATATGACCAATAGTAACATTAGATATACCTTCTTTATCCATTAAACTTCTTACGGTATCATATCCTGTTACATTTGATGATGTTGTAATTTTATTATATTTTGCAAAACTTCTATTTACTTTACTATTTGCATAAATAGCAATAAACATGCAAATTAATATAGCGACCAAAAATACTAAATAATCTTCTAAATACATTTTTTACCTCCTTATTTATTAAATAATAATAAATGCACATGTCAATGGCATAATTTCAATATTTCCAGTTACATTTAAAGGTTCAATATTAGGTAATTCATTATCAATTAATTTCAAATCAATACCATTACATTTCATTATTGAACTCCTTAATGTGTCAGCATTTAAAACATATATTTTTGCTTTTTTATCATTTTTAAATTTATATATTTCAGTAACAGAATTATTTATTACCAAATATGCATAACCATCCTTACCATCCTTTCTTGAATGGCAGTAAATATGAGTATCGTTCTTTTCTAATTTAGAGCAATCAAAAACTTCATTCCCCATTAAATTTTTCCATAATAAAACCGCAAAATAATTAGGTCTAGGTTCAAATGTTCCATGCTTTAAAAAGCCATAATCCGAAGAGGCTAAAGTATTGTGAAAAATTATACCATCGGTAATTGTAACAAAACTTCCTAATTCATTTAGAGTTCTAAATACATCTAAATATGTTGATGCCCAGGTATTACCGCCTCCTCCAGCATCTCCTGATTCAGTAACCCATATTTGTCCTCCAGGGACATATTTATCTCTTAATTTTGAATACATTTTCGCGTTTATTGTCGCAATAGATAGATATTCATCTGTATGAGCCTTAGTAGCATCCCAATGCCCTGCAGGCAATACCGATGCTAAACGTTCTGAAATGCCATTATAATAATGATAACTAAAAACATTTAACGGGATTTTTGATCCTCTCATCAAATCATCAGTAGTACACATTTTCATCATCATACCTATTCCAGCGCCTAACGCTTTTTTATCAATATTTCCTATTGAGCCATCACCTAATGTACAAGGGCCTACTATTAAACACTTTGGATAATTATTTCTAACCCAGTTATTAACTATATCTTGGTCACGTACATAATCTTCTGCTGTGTACCCTTTAGGAGCTCCTGACATTTCCATCATATTAGGCTCATTCATAAATTCAATGGCATCAATATCTACTCCATATTCGTGACTTATATCAAAAATTTTTTTAGTTTGTTTTAAATCAATTTCTCCACCATTTACGTGATCTCCTTCACAATTACTTACTGAAACAAGCAATTTCCCGTTTATAGATTTTACAAAATCTAATACGCCTATCCATTGTTCTTTTGTTAAAACACTTGCATATCCTTTTGGAGGAATTCCGTTTGTTTTTTCCTCAAAATCATAATACGTCTTTGTTGCCCACGATCCTGAAACTCTTACCCATGAAGGACCTATTTCCTTTGCAAGTTTTCTTAGTTTCTCATCATATAGATTAATTGGTGGAAAATATTGCATTAAATCTGCCATCGAAGTGAAATCATCTAATTGACCTGTTACCCGAAATTCTTCGGTCCCTGCAATTTGACCTTGTGTGTATGCTTTCCAAAAAGTACCACCTGTTATTTCAGTCATCTCAATATTATATGAAATTAACTTTTCATCAATATTTCTTATTTTTTTCATATCATTCCCCTTTCTTTTATATTTTAATATTTGCATCTGCATAAGTTTTTGAACAAATAATTTTTTTCACCTTATTATTATTATCAAAAATCAAATTAATTAAACATATTAATGTTCCTATTAAACATACAAACATATCTGTTAAAGTGTCAAAAACACCTAAATCTAAATATCCATTAATAACTATTTCTTTATCTTCACCGTATTTTATTATAGTTTCAAAAATTTCATCAATAACAACAATATCATTATGAGAATTTGCTAAATAAAACGAACGAATTGTATGAATTATAGAATCTTCTTGCATATCAATACCAAATATTGTTGTACCTCCAAATTCAACCATTTCCCATAATAAAGCTATTGTAAGGCTAAACAATACTCCTATAAAAATATGCACATGAATTCTATTATCTCTTATTATTCTCTTACTTATCATAAAGCCCAAGCAACAAAATAAATATCCCGACAACATATGTAAAAAATCATCAAATAAGGGATACTTAATATAAAAATCATAACAAGGACCTAATTGAGCACCACCAATACAAATTATTAGTACTGCCACTAAAAATCCATAGCCAAACTCTACTTTTAAATAATATTCTATAATAAAATAAGCTGGTACTAATAATAATATCAAAATAGCAATTATTGCATTTCTCAATTGTGAAATAATAAAGAAATATATAGTTGAAAACACAGCAAATACTACGTATAAACTAAATAAAATTGCTGTAACTTTATCTTTTTTCAACCTATCTCTTAAATAGTTCATCACGTTCATAATTAATATTCCTTTCTACCTATACTAAATCAATATATTTCTTATCTTAATGTTACTTACCATCTATTACAACTTAAAAAATCTAAAAGTTTTAATTTTAAATATCTTTATTAATCAATAATTTTTGGTTTGTTGTTTATTAATTCAAATATAGCAAAAACACCTTCAAAAATTAAACAAATTCCTGATACTATAAATACCCAAGAAATTGTTCCACCTTGGTTAAATAACATACATCCCGCAACAATCAAACCCATGATTGGTTGTAGATAACTTACTCTAAAACTTTTTGTTGTTTTAACAATAGTTAAAATTTGTATAACACTAATAAGTAATGACATAAATGCCATTATGTATAAAGCAACACTAACTAAAGTCCAACCAAATACTATTATCACAATACCAATAACTAATTTAATAATTGCTTGACTAATATGTTTTTTCAACAATTCTAATACAGATGAAATAATTAAGGCTGCACCTATAATCGTCATACCCACACTTACAACATCTACATTTAAAATAATGAATAAAACACCTAAAACAATTGTAAATAATGCGGTTAGTAATTTATCATGTTTTTTCATCTTTATTATCTCCCTTTAAACCTCATTATTTAGTTTTCTCTTTTTGGTATAGACATAAAACCAATAATAATTAATAATACGGAAAAAACTAATAACATAATTGATGCAATCCACATAAAAGTTTCTCCATACAATGGATGAATCATCAAGACAGTTCCAATTGTTAATGCTATGAACATAAAAATTAATTCATATAGCGAATATCTTTCTGTCTTTTTATGAGTATAATAATATGCTTTTATGCCAGATACTATTCCTCTTAAATATAATATAAAACCAACCACGAGACATGGCCCAATAAAGTTAGTAACTTTAAATTGTTCTAAAACACAAAAAACACTTAAAACTAATAACAAGCATATTTCAATTATTTTAACAATTTTCAATACATAACTATTATTTAAATCATTACACTTAAATTTTTTAAGTAAATAAAAACCTACATAAAATACTACAAGTATAGCTAATATAATATCAACAACTTCTTTACTCCAATTTTTAAAAAAAACGTTTGAATTACTCCATACAGGAAGAAAAAATATTCCTAAAGTAATAAGCACAGCTGAAATAACAAAGTAACACCAAAACAATTTTGTTTTTAATGGCTTAATAACTTTCTTTTCTTCTTTTATTTCTTTTTTCATTTTTTATTTTCTCCTTTTATTTTGTTATTATAAAATTTAATCTTATAATAGCGTATATATTTGTTCTTCTCTAATAAACTAAAATATGGAAATCTAATTTATTGTCATTAAAATACAACCAACTAATTTTCTCTTTAAGTAATACAAATTATAATGTATATTGTTATTCTATCAATAGCTTCGTTTTTTATTATAATATTTTACAAACATGCCTAACTTCGTTTAATTTGTTTATATTTTTTCTCTTTTTAAACGCACATTTGTAAGTAGTGGGTATACTTTCTAAACGTATCACTTAAATTCAATTTTCATATCGATAAAATTTAAATATCTTAATTGATTAAACCTTAATTCCTTGCATTTAAATGCTATGATATCAACTGATTCCCAAATAAACACCCAAGCAACTATATCGAAAACTCGCATCCATACAACACTATTTTCCATATACTCTAAAATGATAACTAAAGTCAAGACTAAAATTCCGATCATTCCAAAAACAAACGACATTTTCCTATAAATATTTAGTCTTCTATTATCAACAATATACTTATCCATATAATAATTTTTAATAGCTTTAGTATAAATTTCTCTTTCATTTTCGTCAATACTATCGCTATAAATTCTTAAAGTAAATTTTTCTGATGGTGTAATTGCTATCGTAACTTTATCAATATAATCTGCTATTTGAGTACTTATAACAGGACAGTCTTTTTGAGAAAGTTCATCAAAAAAAATATCATCATTTTTTAATTCCATACTAATAATCAGTCTATTTTCTTCATCATATTTAAAATAATGTTCCTTATTAAATTGATCAACCGATTTTTTTGTTAATTGTTGTCTTTCTTTCATAAAATATTCTTTCTATATCAGCAAATTAATACAAATCCATTTTTTAAAGAAATTATATTTCTATGCTATCAGCATTCTTATTTAACTTTGAAATAAAATTAAAAAAAGCAATTAGTTCCTCTTTTGTACAATTAAAGAGGAATTTTTCGCATAACATAGTCCTAATTTCGTTACAACGTTTAGCAACATTAACACATTTTTCAGTAACAAGTAATTTAATTTTTCTTCTGTCACTATCTAAGTATTCTCTTGCTAAAAAACCATTACTAACTAGTTTATCCACATGGAAAGATACTAAATTAGATTTTAAATTTAATAAACTACAAATTTCTTTTGCAGTATTATTAACTGGATTATCATATAAAAAAATTATAATTTCTAAAGCTGTATAATGAAGCCCCGTTTCATCTGATATTTTTTTATAAAATTTATTTTGTATACCTCTCATTTTACTAGCTGTTTCCAACAACACTAAATAGTCCATATTTACCTCCATTATTTCAATATTGAATATTTCAATATTGAAATATATTTAATTATATCAAAAATTAATGAATTTGTAAAGATATATGTAAAATTATTAACGATATATGTAAAATTATAACAGATATCTACTAAATTTTTTTAAAAAAAGAAGGGCACCCTAAAAGTTACCCTCTTTATAATTATTTTCATTTAAAATAACAATACCATTTTGATATAATAAATCACTTGTTATACCATTTTTTTTAATTATTCTTGATGTAAAAGTTCCATCATAGACTCCATTAAAGCCACAAGATGGACTATTCTTCTTAAATATAGCATGAGTACAATCATTCTCCTTTGCTATTTCTAAAGTTTTTTTGGCACCTAGTTTAAAATTATCCGTTACATCAGATCCTTCTTCATTTATAACTTTACCACCACATATTTCAGATGGAATTCTAGGTGTAGGAAGTCCACCTAACACCTCAGGGCAAGCTGATATAACATTATATTTTTTTAAAAATTCAACTAGTTCTTTATTTAAATTATTTCCACCATTGTATTTGCAATTAACCCCAAGTAGACAACTACTAACAAGAATATTTTTATTCATCATCTTCTTCATCCTTATTTAGATAGAAATTATGATTACCTGGCATTGTGTGATCTAGTATATCCTCATCTTCGCAAAGCTTTAATTGATAAAATAAAATATTTCTCTTATATTTTTCAAGGCCTAAATTATTTAACAAAAACATTGCATATTCATGTGCTTCTTCAAATAAACCTACTCTACGATATAAATCAACTAAAATTAGTTTGACATTTTCGTTTTCATTAGTTTTAAGTGATGCTTCTAAATATTTAATAGCTTTACTTCTAAGCATTCTTGCTTCTTTTTCACATTTAGCATCATCTGCCATCCAAGCCGCTCTAAGATATGCCATACCCGCTTTTTGATTATCAATATCTTTCATTATGAAACCATACAATTTAAACTTTTTTATCGCGAAATTAATCTTTTCATCATTTAATATTTCAAGATATTCTTCACTTTTTAAGATTGATTCATCAAAATCTTTAATTCTAATGCTTACATCATTATTTACATATCCACAATTTGGACATTTTTGAAGTGTTAAATGCATCATTCTTCTTAGCATTCCCGGAGGTCTTGTGTCAAGATCTCTCATACCAAAAGATGTATTTTCAAGCAATTGTTGATAGTGATAATCATGTCCACAAATAATACATTTTCTTTCACTATTTTTAATAAATGCCATAATCTTACCTTAAATCTAAAATTGCATTTTTCAGTGGTTTAATAGTAGTAATTTTTTCAGGATATAATACAGCCTCTTCCTCTTGATATTCTTCTGAATATTCAAATTCAATTCTAGCAACTACGCTAACCCACATTTTATTTTTGATTTTAGCATTAACTGTATTTTTACAAAGATGAGCGTACAATTGAACATCATCAGCACAACAAGTCATTGCATAACGACCTAAAAGGAATGTATCTTTTGGAAGTTTCTTAGATAACGTAATAACACCATTAAACTTAACTTTTTTACCTTTATATCTATCAGGATTTTCAAATGTATCAATATACCATCTACCAAAATCATCATCAGATATTTCAATAATATCAGCATTCAAATCATATGGAAGAGGATCTTCAAATGCTTGTTTAACAATTCCATCTTCATCCATTACCATATAACTTGCATTGCCATTTGTTAATTTTAAACTTGTTTGATAAGGTGCTAATTTTTCTAAATTTTGACAACGATTAAATACCACTAAATCAGAAAGTAATAACATATCTCTTACTTTTTGTTTCATATTATTATAATAAACTTCAAAAGTTGTAAAATCTATGAATGTAAGTACTTGTGCAACTCTATAAATCTCTGGAAAATAAATTTCATTTAAATTCCACATACCATTCATTTCAATTAATACGCGATCGGGCATATATTTTGCCGCAAGTTCACTCATATAATCAGCAGTTAAATCTTCTTCATTTTCTACAACTACAACGCTGCAATTATGTTTCTTTAATTTTGTTTCTGCTAATTCTATTTCGCCTTCTTCGCATAAAATGACCAGTGTTCTTCCTTTTTTATCAAAGCCATCTTTTTGAATAGCATCAAGAATAAAGGAAGATTTACCCGATTCTAAAAAACCACATATGACAAATAATGGGATTTCCATCATATTGTATCACCTACTTTTTTAAAACTAATTTTTCAATATTTTCTTCAATAAGCTTAGATCCAATTACAACAAATCTACCCATAAAGTCCGGGGACCCTGAGTTAATTTGATATTCTCCTGCAACATAATCAAAATAATACCATTCATCTTGATCGCTTGCGCGAAGAATTCCTTTTGCACGTAATACGATACCACATTGTCTTACATCAATAAAACTATCTAAAATAGCAGTTAGTTCTTCCTTTGAATAAGCATTAGCTATTTCAAACCCCATAGAAGCAAACACTTCATCAGCGTGGTGATGTTCATGGTCATGGTCGTGACAACAACAATGCCCATCTTCGTGCTCATGGTGATGGTGTTCATGATGTTCTTCATGACAACAACAATGTCCATCTTCATGTTCATGGTGATGGTGTTCATGATGTTCTTCATGACAACAACAATGCCCATCTTCGTGTTCATGGTGATGGTGTTCATGATGTTCTTCATGACAACAACAATGCCCATCTTCGTGCTCATGGTAATGGTGTTCATGATGTTCTTCATGACAACAACAATGCCCATCTTCATGTTCATGGTGATGGTGTTCATGATGTTCTTCACTGTGACAGCATCCATGGCTATGTCCTTTTTCATGACAACATCTATGCTCATGTTCCATTTCTTCTTGCATTTCTTTTTCTAACGAATGATCTTTTTGTAATACTTCTAGTAATTTAATCGGATCAACAGCAGGTAAACTTGCAAGAACTATATTAGCTGTTGGATTTTTTTCTTTTAACAAGCCATAAACTTCTAATATTTTTTCTTCAGTTAACTTTTCAACTTTACTCACAACAATAGTTTTTGCATCTTGTACTTGGTTATTAAAGAATTCACCAAAGTTTTTCATATACATTTTACATTTACCACCATCAACAACAGTAGTAACAATGTTTAAAGTTTTATCTACATCAAGTTTATTAACTGCATCAACAATATCAGATAGTTTTCCCACACCTGATGGCTCAATAATAATCCTATCAGGTGAATATTTATTTATTACTTCAAGCATAGATGTAGCAAAGTCTCCTACAAGCGAACAACAAATACATCCTGAGTTAATTTCTTTAATATTAACTCCAGACTCTTTTAAGAAGCTACCATCAATACCAATTTCACCAAACTCATTTTCAATTAAAACTATTTTATCTCCATCAAATCCAGATTCAAATAATTTTTTAATTAATGTTGTTTTTCCTGCTCCTAAAAAGCCAGAAATTATATCAATTTTTATACTCATATCGTCACCTTCCTATTTTGTATGAATATCAATTTGTTGATAAGGGATTGTAATTTTGTTTTCATTAAATACCTTATGTACTTGACTAATTAAGTCAAAATGAACTGTCCAATAATCTTTATTATTTACCCAAACTTTAGTTGAAATATCCACAGAACTAGTCCCATGAACAGCTTCTTTTACAAAGATCGTTTTATCTTGTAAAATTAGCATATGTTTTTTACAAACATTAGTTATTAACTCAATAGCTTTATCTATGTTATCGTCATAAGAAATTGAAAATACTAAATCAACACGTCGAATGTCTTTAGTAGAATAATTTATAATAACATCATTAGCAAGCGAACCATTTGGAATCATGATAAGTTTATTATCAGGAGTACAAAGTTGGGTATAAAATAATTTAATATCTTCTACTGTTCCACTTACTCCTGTTGCTTCTATATAATCGCCTTGCCTAAATGGTCTAGTTACTGCAAGAACAATTCCACCAGCTAAATTTGATAACGATCCTTGTAATGCAAGACCTATCGCAACACCCGCAGATGCGACTAGTGCAGCAAGACCTGCTGTATCAATTCCAACTACACTGGCATAAGCTAAAATAATTACGACTCTTACGCTCCATAATACAAATGTAAAAATTACCGATACTAGTAATTTTTCATCAGCTTTTTTCATAGCTCGCTTTTTAAGCCCTTTAATAACTATTGATACAAACCACCAAATAACAATAAAAATTAATGTAGAAATTATTGTTTTAATAAAAGCATTATTCCACAAATTTTGAAAAAACTCTAACACATCTTGAAAATTCATTACCTAATCTCCTTATATTAATGGTGAAAAAATATGAACAAGTCTTGCAAATATTTTTTTATACCACTTTAAATTAAAAGTACTATCCATTTTTATTGAAACTTTCTTTATTTCAATAAAATCCTTTTCTATATCTTTTATACAGTTTGTCTTATATAAGACAATACCACATTCAAAATGATGAATCAAACTACGATAATCTAAATTAACAGTTCCAACTATTGCAACCTCGTCATCTATAAGTACATTCTTAGTATGTAAAAAACCCGGTTTATATTCATAAATCTCAACGCCATTTTTTAAAAGTTCGATATAGTTATACTGAGTAACTACAAATATAGCTTTCTTGTCAGGAATGTGTGGTGTACAAATTCTTACTTTAACTCCTCTTTTCGAAGCACTTATTAAGGCATTTTTAATAAGTGAATCCAAAATTAAATAAGGCGTTGCAATCCATATTGTATGTTTTGCTTGATTAATCATATTTAAATAAATATTTTCACTTATCAGTTCTGGATAAATCGGTTTAGGACCATCGCAAAAAGCTTGCACATAACCATCAACATTTTCTGTATTTAAACCATTCTTAAAGTATCTTGAATACTCATCTTGTTTAAACAATTGCAAATCAAAATTTTCTAAAAACATGGCCGTATATGAAAGAGCAGCTGTTCCTTCAATTTTTAAGGCCGAATCTTTCCATTTACCATAAAGAACTTTTTTGTTAATGTATTCATCCGCAAGATTAATACCACCTACATAAGCTATTTGTCCATCTATTACTGTAATTTTTCTATGATCACGATTATTGTGTAAAGCTGTAACAACAGGTACAAAAGGTCTAAACTTTACACATTTAATTCCATAACTCTGTAATTTCTTATTAAAACTAGCTGAAATTTTACCAATGCAACCAATATCATCATACATTAGCCTTACTTCAACCCCAGATTTTACTTTTTCTTTTAGTATTTCCAAAATACTATCAAACATAACGCCTTGTTCAATAATAAAATATTCTAAAAAAATATAATTGTTTGCTTTTTTTAAGTTTTCTAGTAAATCTTCTAAAAAAGTTTCTCCTGTTGAAAAATATGTAGTTTTGCTATCCCCCATTACCCCATAATCAGTAGTATTTTTAATATAGTTAGAAAATCCACTATATTCATTTAAAATACTAGAATCTTCTTCATGTTGTACTAAATTATATTTAATATTTTTAAACAACTTTTGAAAATATAGATTATATTTTTTTGGGTAATAATTTTTAGAAAAAATATAATATATAACAATTCCACCAACAGGCACAATAAGTATAATCATAAGCCAAGGAAGTTTTAATTCACTTGTCATATCTCTATTTATTATTTCAACTAATACTACTACTTCAATGATAGGAACAAGAATCGAAGCAACTGGAATAGCTGATGAGAAATAGTTAAAAGTAATAATAATACCCACTAATTGCACGATAATTATTAATGCTATAATAGTCATCCTACTAAATAAGATTTTAAAAATTTTTTTCATTATTATCTCCTACTTTTAAACAAATTTCCTTCCTCCTTATATATTATACCATATTTTTCAAATTTAAGTGCTTTTTTACTCAAAGAAAAAAGCAAATGATACATTTATATCATTTGCCATAACGATTTACATAGTTTTTCATTTTATTCATTGCTTGACTTGCTATAATTTGTACTCTTTGTTTCGATATTTCCATTTTTTCTGCTATTTCAGAATATGAATGATAAATACCATCTACAAATCCATAACGATACTTAATAACGAATTGTTCTTTTTCATTCAATTTATCTAATGCTTCCATCGTAATAATAGTCTTTTCATGTTTCAACAACTCTTCTTCAGCACTTGCAACATCATCTTGTATTTTATCTGCCAGTGTTTTATCTTTATCCTTACTTATACTTTGATCTAATGACTCAAATTGCTTTCCAAAAATAATTAAATTAGCATCAGTTTCATCTATTCCCATAGCCCTAATTATTTCATCATATGATGGAGTTCTTTTTAGTGATGATACTAAATTATCTTCAGTTTCACGATAAAGTTTTTTTAACTCTGTCATTTTTAGAGTAATGTTAATATTATTCAAGGCATTTTGAAGACCTCTTGATATGCTTTGAATAATCCAATAAGTTGCGTATGTAGAAAACTTATTATTTTTACTAACATCAAATCTATCTACAGCATTAGATAATCCTATTAAACCAAGTTGAACTAAATCATCTTCATTTAAAGTAACAATCGGATGATATTTTTTTGCGATACTATACACTAATTTTTGATTGGCTTTTAACATTATAGTTTGAATATCTTCTCGATAACTATTATTCTCATTTAATAACGTAAAAAGAATAATTTCTTCATCTTTTGTTAAAAATCTAGTATTACCCAGTTCTTCATCTAATAGTAAATCATCTATTAATTTATTCATTTTCCCCCTCATCAATCTTCCAATCAATAGGAACTTGATTATTACTTTCTAATATATTATTTATTTTTGAAAAATGTTTACAACCAAAAAAGCCATGATAAGCTGATAATGGACTTGGGTGAGCACTTGTTAAAATGTAGTGTCTTTTATTTGTAATTAAATTCATTTTTTTAATTGCATAATTTCCCCATAACACAAAAATAACTGGTTTTTCACGATTGTTTAGGGCTTTAATAATAGAATCAGTAAATTGTTCCCAACCTTTATTTTTGTGACTATTAGCAACATGCTCCCTAACAGTTAAAACACTATTTAAAAGTAGTACTCCTTGTTTTGCCCATTTAGTTAAATTTCCACTTTTAGGAATATTTAGACCTAAATCACTATTTAATTCTTTATAAATATTAACAAGTGATGGTGGAAGTTTAGTATCTTCTAAAACAGAAAATGCAAGACCATGAGCTTGACCTTCTTCATGGTATGGATCTTGTCCCATTATTACAACTTTTACATCATTATAACTTGTTAAATTTAAACAGGAGAAACGATCATCAACTTTTGGAAATATTTTATATATTTTAGATTCTTCTTCTATAAATTGTACTAATTTTAGAAAATACTCTTTATCAAATTCATTAGACAAAATATCTTTCCAATCATTTTTTAAATTAATCATTGAAAGACTCCTTTCCAAATTAATTAGTTTCCTCTTTTCTTATAAGTTTTAAATATTATTTCAAGAGATTTATACGAATTAGTAATTGACTCAATTGCGATATAATCAACACCAGACATTGCAACGCTTCTAATTTTTCTTAAATCCTCATGACCTGTTGCAACTAATATTTTCTTATGATTATTTATTTCAACAATTTCTTTTAGTTGTTCAACTGTCATATTTTTTAAAGTAATCATTTCCACAGTTGTTGAATATGCTTCCATAAATTCTTCCTTTGTTTCTACTTCAACTTCAATTTTTACACCTCTTCCAAGGGCTTTTTTTATTTGATCAACTGCCGGTTTAATTCCTCCAACACTTGTAATATGGTTATCAGTTAATACAACTCTTTCTGCTAGACTAAAGCTATTATTTACACCACCACCATGTTCAACAGCCAAGCGTTCAAAACTACGTAAAAGTGGCGTTGTTTTTCTTGTATCTAGAATCTTACACTCAAGTCCTGCCAGTTCTTGGGCGTATTTTGCGGTTGTACCAGCAATCCCTGACATTCTTTGTAAGAAGTTTAAAGCTACTTTTTCACCTCTTAAGATTTCACGCATAGGACCTTCAATACTTGCAATTACATCTCCTCTATTTACAAAAGTTCCATTATCTTTTAAAATATTTAATTTAATTTTTGGACTAATTAATCTAAATACTTCTTTAACAATATCAATCCCTGAAACTACTCCTGTTGCTTTAACAATAAAACTACCTGAAATCGTCTCTTCTTTATTGATTAGATTTAGAGTTGTTATGTCGTTATCATAATCATCTTCTAATAATGCTTGTTTAATTAATTCTGTTAAAGTTTTTTTCATATATTCACCAAATTATCTATATCTTATTCTTATTATACCATTTTTTCACTAAATAAACAAATAAAAAGAAATGGCATTAAAAGCCACTTCCTGTTACTACATAATATAGTAGTGCAATAAGCACAACCATTGCAAATATTACTGTTAGTAATATTTTGATAATTGATAATGGATATTTTCCGTATACTTTTCCATTTTCACCATTAGCAATAAATCGATAAACCTTACCGCGACATCTATATACCCCCACCCAAGTAGGAATCAAAACATATTTATATGTAATATCATTATAAGATGTATTAATATTCAAATAACTTATCGTATCATAAGTATATTTACTTAAGATTGCACTCCTTACTCTTGCATTAATCTTTACTTTTGCCTCATCCCAACCCTTATTTAATCGAACCTTATAGTGTTCAGATGAAAATCCTACTAAATAGCTTTGGTCATAGATTAATGCATTATTAGTGTCAAATGGCTGAATCTTTGCTATTTCTTGTTGAGTAATTTGACCACCTGCATTAATTAATATGTCATCAAACTTAAGACTGTTTGTACCTCTGATATTAAAATATCTAGTTTTGGTAACTGTTCTTCGATTTTTTCCACTACCTACAGTTGTAGTATAAGTTTTTCCAAGTTGACCATTATAATATGAATATGTATTACTATCAAAAGTCCAAACAGGTAAATATACACCCATTACTTCAAGTTGAGGAATAAGCTTCTTTACTTTTCTTGGTGCGTAAAATCTTCTTTTAAGCCAATTAGCATAATTGTTAACCGTTTCCACATTTCCTACTTTAAAAGGAATTACTCTATGAGGCTTTACTCCAGCAAGTTCCTTAGTTTCTATTACATGATTTGATCCACAAAACGGACAACATACACTTATTGCATTATTATCAACAACATTACTAGCACCACAGTTTTCACATTCAATTACCTTTGTTTCATCATTCCATGTCGAATCATCAATTTGTCCCTCAGTAAATGAGTGTTCTTCTTTACTGAAAATCTTTTCAATTTCCACTTCTGTTCCACATGTTTCACAATAAAGTGTGCCTTTTTCAGGCGAAAATTTTACAGTACTATGACAATTTGGACATTTAAAATCATCAATATCAACATTTGATTCATCAGGGTTTAATCCATAGAACTTATTATCTTTTTCCATATCAATCACTTCTTTGCTTATTTATTTACTTCATTATATCACAATCTTACATTTTTTAAAATCAAAACACTCCCTTAGGGAGTGTAAACTATTCTTCTACTACTTTTTGCGCAACTGTTTTGTCAACTAAAACGTTAAAATCAACTTTACTATCTAGTTCTCCTGCTAAAATCATGATATCTTGTAATCTGTCAAAACCAACACTAGAGAATATTGGATTAGTACACCAAGCATCAATTGATCTGTATCTTGCGACAACTTGAGTAAGTGTATCTAAATCAATATCAGTGAAAAATGGTATTACAGCTTCTGCAATTTCCTTATCTGTTGCGGTTTGAACAAATTGTTGTCCTTTATATAAAGCTCTTGTAAATTTTTCAATCACATCTTGATTTTCTTTAAAATATGAAAGTGATGTTGAATAAGCAGTATAAGCAATTTCCCCCGCATAATCAGCTGTTGCTGCAAGAAGATAAGCTTTCTTTTCTTTTATCATCGATGTAGCAACAGGTTCAAACAAACTTACAAAGTCGCCTTCACCATCTAAGAAAGACCCTGCTAGTGCTGCAAAAGCTACATCAGTTCTAACATTTACATCTTTTGTATCATCATCTTGACCTACCTCAAGACCAGCTTGTTTTAAAACATACTCAAGTGTCATTTCTGGCACTCCACCTTTTCTACCACCTAAAATTGATTTTCCTACTAAATCATGCAAATCGAAATCTTCAATCGGTTCTCTTCCAAAAATAAAACTTCCATCTGTTCTTGTAAGTTGTGCAAAGTTAATTAAATAATCACTTTTGTTGTTTTTATATAAATAGATTGTAGGTTCTGGTCCTTGTAAACCGATTTGGACATCACCAGAAAGTAATGCTGCAGTAACTTTATCTGCACCGTTAGCATTTAAAAGTTCAATATCAAGGCCTTCTTCTTCAAAATATCCATTTGTAATTGCAACATACTGTGGTGCATAAAAAACTGATCTTGCTACTTCTGCAAGTGTTATTTTTTTAAGATCATTTTCTCTACAACTAGTTAAACTTATCCCAAGAAGGCATACAAATAAAACAATAATAATTTTTTTCATTAATTTCTCTTCCTTTTAATTTTCTTTTCAATAACATTAACAACTTCATACATTAAGAATGAAACAATTGCAAGGATAAACACACCCATCATTACTAAATCCATGTTATACACCTGTGAACCATACATAATAAGATAACCTATCCCATATCTTGATACTATAAACTCTCCAACTATTACACCAACCCATGCCATACCAATATTTATCTTTACAATATTTATGATATTACAAAGATTAGCGGGGAGTATTAATTTTACAAGAACTTGCCATTTACTAGCATTAAAACTTTTTAACATTTTAATTTTTTCTTCTTCAACAAGACAAAAATAATTATAAGCCGATATTATTGTTAAAATAATTAATATAGATATCGCTACAACCGTAATCCCCTTAATACCTGTTCCTACCCAAATGATCAAAACAGGCGCAAGTGCAGTCTTAGGCAAAGCATTACCTACTACTAAGAAAGGATCAAAAATTTTTGCAATACTCTTATTCCACCATAAAATTATTGCAATAACTATTCCAAAAACTGTTCCTATAGATAGTCCCAACATTGTTTCCAAAAGCGATATTCCAATATGCTTGTAAATTTCACCGGTTTTTATGTATTTTTTTAAAGTTATAAAAATATTTGTAGGTTTACTAAATAAAAATGAATCTATCCATTCCTTGTTTGAAGCAATTTGCCATAACAAGAAAAAACCTACTAAAATTACCACTTGTATCATTACAATCTTTATACTTTGGATTCTTTTTTTCCTAATATATTCTTTATTCATTTAAAACACTCCAAATATGTGAAAAATACTTTCCGAACACATCACATTGTCTTTTTTCACTAGGCAAATTAAAACCAGATAATTCTTTTATTTCTACAACATCTTTTAGGCTTGCTGGGCGATGTGAAAGTATTACTACTTTATCAGCAAGTCCAATTGCCTCACTAATATCATGTGTAACAAGTACAGCTGAAACTCCTTCATCTTTAATCATTCTATAAATATCATCACTTACCTTAATTCTTGTTTGTGCATCAAGTGCAGAAAATGGTTCATCAAGTAACAAAAGTGATGGCTTTGTCGCAAGAGTCCTTATTAATGCAATTCGTTGTCTCATACCACCTGATAATTCTTGGGGATAACTATCAATAAAATCAATTAAACCATATTTTGTTAGCAATTCTTTTAAATACTCTCTCTTTTTTTCATCTTTATCTTTTTTAATTTCTAATCCTATTAAGATATTTTTCCAAACTGTTCGCCAATTAAATAAATGATCATGTTGAAACATATAACCAATCTCACCATTTACCTCAACAGTACCACTACTTGCCTCAATTAAACCAGATATTATATTTAATAAAGTTGATTTTCCACTACCACTAGGACCAACAATAGCAACAATTTCTCCCTTATCTACCGATAAATTAATATCTTTTAATACCTCAAGTTCTCCATATTCACTACTAAAGCTTTTATTTATATTAATCAAATTTAGTATTTTCATATCCCACCTCTTTTCAAGTACACTTTATTATATTAACTATAATATCTTTTTGCATAGGCAAAAAAACACAAAAAAAGAATGATTTTATGAAAATCATTCTTTAATTTTAATATTTAATTCTTCTAATAACAGGACCTTTTTTCTTTTCAGCTTCTTTTGCTTTATTAGCAAGTCTTTCATTTCTTAATTCAATATTTTGAATTAATAATTCAACAAGAAGCATTAAGGAAAAAGATACTACTACCATCGAGAAAGTTAACCAAGTTGCTGTAGAGTTTACTACAACTGCATCTTCTCTTATAACTTCCCAACTTAATCCATAAAACTCAAATAGTTCTCTAGCTTTAAATACATAACCAAATAAATTAATATTTACTTCGTTTATTGATAATAAGATTATTGATGCTGATAGGATCCACATACCAATACATAAAGCAATTTTCTTTTTATTAAAAGGAATACATGCTCTACACATTACAATTAGAATAGTAAATGTTGCAGTTAAAGATACGATAGTTTTAATTTCTGAAGATCTAAAACCATAATCTTTAGAAAATATATAAGTAAGTAAAATTGCAACAACAATACCTGCCGCAGATGGAATTGAACGCTTTAAGGCATTTCTTAAGAAATTACCTTTAACTGGCGCATCATTTGCCTGTACTGCAAGTACAAACGATGGTATTCCAATCGCAAATAATTCTACAATTAATAATTGTTTTGCACCAGCAAGAGGGAATGTTCCATCTCCTTCTGGTCCAAATACTATAAAGAATCCGGCAGCAGTCAAAATAGCTAGTGCAGTCATAAATAGTGTTTTTACAAGATATAACATTGCAGTTTGTTGAACGTTATTAATAACTCGGCGTCCTTCTTTTACCACTTCTGGCATTGAAGCAAAGTTAGAATCAACAAGAACTAGTTGAGCAACACTCTTAATAGCATCATTTCCTGATGCCATTGCAATACTACAATCCGCTTCTTTTAATGCTGGAATATCATTAACACCATCACCTGTCATCGCAACAGTTTTACCTGTTTTTTGAAGTGCTTGAACAAGTAATTTCTTTTGTTCTGGTTTAACACGTCCAAATACTGTAAACTTAGTAGCTGCTTCAATAATTTCTTCATCAGTCATACCATCTAAGCTAATACATTTTTCAGCGTTTTCTATTCCTACACGTCTAGCAACTTCAGCAACTGTAATAGGATTATCCCCTGAAATTACTTTAACTTCTACACCATTATCTTTGAAATATTGAATGGTATCAGGTGCTTCTGGTCTAATTTGGTCTTCAATTAAAATTAAAGCAATTAACTTTGGTAATCTTTGAATTTTACCATCTTTAAAGGCATTATTTGATTGTGCAAGACAAATTACACGTAAACCTTGATTTGCATATTCACTAATTAATGATGCATATTTTTCATAATTACTCTTTAATACAAATTCAGGAGCACCAATAATAAAATTATCAACTCCACCAAAACTTACAGCGCTATATTTTCGTTCAGATGAAAAAGGAATTACTTCAGTCGGTCTTAAAATTTCTTTTGATCCAAAGAATCTAGTTAGTGCATTTGCAGTAGCATTAGTTTCTTGTAATGCCGCATTCATTGAACTAACGATTTCTTCTACTGTAAAATGATGATTAGTATTAATCTCTTCATATTTTACAACACTCATATTACCATTTGTGATAGTACCTGTTTTATCAAGACAAAGTACATTAACACGTGCTAACATTTCAATACAGTAAATATCTTGAACTAAAGTATTCTTTTTTGCAAGTGATAATTGACCCACTGATAATGCTACTGATGTAAGTAGGTAAAGTCCAGCAGGAATCATACCAATCATAGCTGCTGATGTTGGTTTAATAGAAATAATATATCCGTATTTAGAATAATCATCAAATTTTAAACCATTAGCTAAGAAATATTTCCAATCCCAATTTCTAAAGAACATAAAGAAAGATGTAATTACAATAAAGAATGCAATAACAACTAATAACTTTCTTAAGCTTAATAAAATTTGTGATTTAGGCGCAACATATTTTTTAGCTTGAGATGTAAGTTTATTAATTTCATTTTCTTTTGCTACATGTTCTACTCTAGTATAACCAGTTCCTGAAATTACAAAACTTCCAGAATAAAGCATATCACCAATCTTTTTCTTAACTGGAACAGATTCACCTGTAAGTTGAGCTTCATTTACTTCAATTTCACCTTCTAAAAGAATAGCATCTGATACTACTTGCATACCTGGTGTAACATAAATAATATCATCTAATACAACATCTGTTTCTGTTAAATTTTCTTTTTTTCCATTTCTAATAATGGTAACTGTAGGATTTGTAACAAGTTTTAACTTATTAATAGCAAGTTTAGATTTAGTTTCTTGAACGATTCCAATTACTAAATTTGTTATAACAATAACCAAGAAAATATAATCTGTAACCGCAAATTGAGGAATATTAGTTATTCCATTTTTTTCATAATATCCACTTACTATTAATTCTTCATTAAATCTTTGTGCAGTTAATAACAAGAATACAATAATTGTATACATTATATTAAAGAAAGTAAATGTATTTTTTGCAAATACACCTAAAATCATTTTTAATGTTTTCTTAAATTTAGATTCAATGCGACCAACTATATTAACTTGTAAATTGTCAATACGAGTTTCAACTTCTTCACTTGTTAACCCTTCTTTAAAGTTATTATGTTTTACATATAATGGATCATGACGATCTGGAAGATAGTCACCATACACAATGTTTTTCTTTTTAGGCTTTTCTTGAATTACAGGCTCTTGAACAACTTCTTCAACAACTTCATCTTGTATGATTTCGTTTTTCTTTTTTGCCATAAAATTCCTCCTCACTTTATTCATTTTTTTACCCTTATACTTATTCTAATTATACCATTTTTTAATAAAAAATTAAAGTAAAATACTAAAAATTATTCCTTCATTTTACTTTTAATAAAATTTGTGGTAAAATAGATGCAATATGGAGGTTACTATGAAAAAACAATACATTGGTATCAGTCCTAGATACATTCTAGCAAACGAAAATACTGCAACATATTTAAAGATTTATGATGCTTATACAAAACAAATAATTGATAGAAACTTTATTCCACTGGTTCTTTTTGATGGACCTTGTTTTGATGAATTAATCAAGATGTGTGATGGTTTCTTAATACTTGGTGGTGATGATATTAACCCTACAGTATATGGTGAGAATAATGATTTAAATTTATCTAAAGATATTGATGATAATCAAGATATCACAGATAAAAAGATTCTCGATTATGCGGTAAAACACAAAGTGCCTACTTTTGGAATTTGTCGTGGAATTCAATCTATCGCCGCAATGTTAGGTGGAACTCTACACCAAGATATTTCTTATGCAAACTTATATCACCCTGCATCTGAGAAAAAACATATGGTTACTAAAGTTGCAAATGGTCCTGTATCTTCACTTCTTCCAGATATTTTTGAAACAAATACATTCCATCATCAATGTGTAAATAAAGTTCCTGAAGATTTTATTGTAACTTATGTTAATGGAGATGTTATCGAAGCAATCGAACACAAAACTCTTCCTATGTTTGCAGTTCAATGGCATCCAGAAAGATATTATACAAAAGAATCTGAAATCATGTTTGACTATTTCAAACAAAAAGTTATAGAATATGGAAAAAACAATTAATTCTAAAACAATATATCAAGGTAAGATTTTAAACCTAGTTGTAAAAGACATTGTTCTTCCAAATGGCATAGAAGCAAAAAGAGAGATCATTGAGCACAAAAAAGGTGTTGGAATTGTTGCAATTGATAAAGGCTACGTATTTTTAGTAAAGCAATTTAGATCTGCAATAGAAAAGGAGATCTATGAAATTCCAGCAGGGTTAATTGATGAATGTGAAGATATTCTTGTTGCCGCAAACCGTGAACTTCAAGAAGAAATCGGTTTTTTTGCAAATAAAATTGAACTTTTAACTTCTTTTTATCCTTCTCCTGGTTTTTCAGATGAAATAACTTATATCGCTTTTGCAACTAATTTAACTCCTTCTAAATTATCGCTTGATGAAGATGAATCACTTGAAGTAATAAAACTTCCTATTGAAAATATCGATAACTTTATATCTTCTCAAAAAATTATTGATGCTAAAACAATTCTAGGATTAACATTATTAAAAAGCAAAATACACTAGTTCTGTTGAACTAGTGTATTTTTTATTTCGAATATGGATAATTTTTCTTTTTAATATTTCCATAAGGAACTACTTTGTGACGAGGAAGTTCTTTTGCTATACGAGTTATTTCTTCTTTTAAATAATTACAAATAACTTCTCTTTGTTCATCGATATCAAGCTCATGATTATATTTTATTGGTTTACCTAATACCATTTTCTTTAAATTCTTTGCAATATATAGGGGAACAAAATCAAGTTCTACTTGATATTTTTTATAATAAAGTTTAGCTACATCAACAAATCTTGTTTGAAAGTCATTCACAATATTATTAAATTCTTTCTCACATTCTGGAAAAATTACAACATTGGCACCATCATGTAATTTATTTACTGTTTCTTTAAAAGTAGACATTACTCTTGAATCTTTATAAACAGCAATAGTATTCGCATGTGTAAAGATATATGAAGAAAGTGGTGCAATCAAATATGAAATAATTTTAAATATCCACCTACTCCACCAAGGTTTCTTAGACCAAAAATCTTGAAACGCATAAGATGGAACTTCTTTTAATTTCATCATTTGACCAATGCACCAAGTATATCTATTCCCTGGAAAATCAAGTTCAATAGTTATTGGACCATGAAGTTGTGCATGGTTAGATATTATTAACGATGGAGTAGTAGGTAAATTTTCAATACCTATTACTTCTCTTTTTTTATAACAAATACGTACAGCTTTCTTTATCATACGATATAATAAAGGACTTTTTTTCTTCTCCATTACTACTTCATTCCTCACTACGTGTTTTTTTATCTTGTGTCACATGAATTTTTATAAACGAAAAATCTTGTATATAAAAATTCTAATATAAAATTAAGTATCATTGAGCCTATTTCAACAATAAACCCATCAACTCCCGCATCAACAATTAAATTTCCTAAAATTGTTGAGGTAGGAGTAAATACTACATAAAATAGTGCAACCTTTAACATTGCAACTTTTACATTACTTGCTGATTTGAAAGTTACTTTTCTATTAATTGTAAAATTCCATACAACTGATAGAACTAAACTGAGTAAATAACTCACCCAATAATTCCAACTAAATAATGTATAAAACAGTGCAAAAGTGCCGATTTGGATAATTCCGGCACTTATTGATATAATCGTAAATTTGATTGCACGAATAATCTCTTTTGTTTTGTTATTCATAAATTAAATCTCTTTTCTCCAACAACGACGACGTTTATGTTGACGAGTTTCAAATGATTTCCACATACTTTGAACTTCAACATTCGTTTCAAGTTCAGGTCCTGTTTCACAATATTTAATACCATTTTCAATAAATGTCTTAAGCATATAAGAAATTATAATCGATGTTAAACCTTTCATTTGATGTTCTGGTTTTACTGCAATAAAGTACATTTCAAGGGTATCGTTTTTATTACCTTTTAAAGCCTTTAACATACGAAATGCACCAAATGGGAATAATCTACCGTTTGATTTCTTAAGAGCTTTAGCTATTGATGGTACAAGTACCGCAAATCCAACAATTGCGCCTTCTTTATCTTTAACAGAACAAATATATTTTAGATTCATCATTCCAATATTATTAATAATAGCTTCTTCTACAACTTTTTTTGTAAGTGGCACTGTTCCATAAAGTTTAGCAAAAGCTTCATCTATTACTTCAAACGCTTCAAAAGCATCATTTTTTAATACTTTTACATCATTATAAGTAACAAGTTGATAACCATTTCTTTTTTGAATGTGTTCACTTATTTTAATGAAACGCTCATCAATAACCTTAGGTACAGTTAATAAATATTCAACCCAATCAATGTCTTTTGTAAGGCCTAGTTTTTCCATATGATTAATATAATAAGGATGATTATAGAAAGTAATTGACATATTAAGTTCATCAAAACCTTCTACTAACATTCCCTCATGATCTAAATCAGTAAACCCGATTGGTCCCATAATTGATGTTTTATTATTATATTTACCCCAATCTACTACCGCATCAAATAATGCTTTAGATACATCATAATTATCAATGAAATCAAATCTAGTAAATCTAATTGCATTTTGATTCCATTTTTTATTATATGCATGATTAATTAAACCAGCAATTCGGCCAACAATTTTATTACCTGTATAAGCTAAAAATAGTTTTGTTTCGCAAAATTCATAACCTGTGTTTTTTTCTTTTGTAAATGTGTTCATTTCATCAGATAAAATAAAAGGAACGTAAGCATCTACATTTTTATATAATTTATTCGGAAAATCTGCCCACTTCTTTAAATCTTTCTTCGTTTTAACTTCTTTTATTACCACACTCATGGGCTTACCTATTTGAAATATTCAACTAGCGATTTACCATTAACCTTTGGAACTATCAGTAGTCCAATTGTTCCAGGACCACAGTGAGCACAAATATTAATAGGCACTATCCCTTTAATTAAAAAATCACCATTCAATGCTGTTGCACTTCTCTCTTTAATAAAATCTACTATATCTTCTTTCGCATCAAATGTAACCATTACATAATCATATCTATCAATCGGATATTCTTTAGCAACTTTATTTAATACTTCTGCAAAATATCTTTTAACATTTCTTGTCATTGAATCTTTTACAAGTTCACCATTTGTAAATGAAATTACTGGTTTTAAACCTATTGTATTTGCGATAACCGCAATCGCAGGTGAAATTCTTCCACCATTTTTAAGGGCATTTAAGTTTTCAGGAATAAATGTTATATGATTATTAGTTTTTGTATTTTCAATTAGTTCTTTAATTTTATCAATATCAGTACCTTTATTTAATTCTTCATAAGTTAATAGTACTTGAGATAGCATTAAACTTGATAATCCAAGTGAATCAATAACAATTATTTTTCCATCAAAATAGTTTTTTGAAACATTTTCAAATAATTCATACATTGAAGAAAGTTTACTTGATATTGTAAAATGAATTACTCGATCGTATCCTTCATCAAAAATTTCTTCAAAATATGTTATAACTTGTCCAAGTGGTGGAGTAGATGTTTTAATTACTTTATTAGCACGCATTGCTTCTTTTAATTCTGTTTGATTAATAGTAACACCGTCTAAATATTCTACACCATCAATTATTACATTTAATGGGAATGTTTTAATCCCTAGTTTTTCTAATACTCCATATTTAACAATACAAGAAGTATCTGTTGATATTAAAGTTTTCATTAAAAGTTCCTTCCTTTCTTCTTTGAAACACTTTTTATTCTTTTTTTGCAAAAAATGCAATACCAGCACAATTAGGTCCAAGATGTGTTCCAATAGTTGGACCTACTAAGTATTTAGGCATAGTTAAAATTCTATCTCCCCATACTTTTACACTATCATTAATATAAGCTGTTAATTTTTCATCACAGTTACCAGTCCATAATAAGCAATGTGGCATATCAAAATCAATGCCTTTTTTCTCTACAACACTATTTAAAAATTTATGTGCCTTTTTAGAACCAATTACTTTTCCAACTGAAATAATTTCACCATCTATTACCATTGGAATTGGTTTAACAGACAACATTTCTCCAGCTAGTGCCGCAACCTTCGAAATACGGCCACCTTTTTGTAAATATTTTAAAACATCAACAATTCCAGTTACAATAACCCTAGTTTTCACGTGATTTAGTTCATCGACAATTTCCTGAGCAGTTTTATTTTCTTTTATAAGTCTTAAGGCATATTCGCATAACATTCTTTCACCAATTGTAGCCGTGTAGCTATCAACAACATATACTTTACCTTCAAAGTCTTGGGCAGCAAGACATGCAGATGCATAAGTTCCAGATAATTTAGAAGACATTGTTATACAAATTACTTCGTCGCCATCACTTGTTAATTTTTTAAATTTCTCTTTATATCTAAAAGGATTTATTTGACTAGTTTTTGGAAATTCATTTGATGTAATTAGTTTATCATAAAACGCTTCTGTAGTTAAATCTATTCCATCAAAATATTCAGTTTCTCCAAATGTGATTAACATTGGTATTAAATGAATACCGCGTTCTTTTGCTTCAGCTTGTGTATAATCTGATGCCGAATCTATTAAAATCTTAACAGCCATATATTCCTCCTATTATAATCATATATTACTTATATTATACACTATTTAACTAAAAAAGTAAAGCAATTATATCATAACATATTCTTATATAAGTATATTTATACAATATTTTACTTAATAAATGTTATTTATTAAGTAAATAAATGTTAAATTTTTGTAAAAAATAAAAAACTGCCAAAAGGCAGTTTTATATAGTTAACTTCTTGTAAGTTAACTTTGATTTTGCAAAATTTCTTAAGATATAACTATCTATTTTATTCGAAAATGTTTTATTAATTCAAAGTTTTATATATTTATAAACTATTAATAAATCTTATTTTATTTTCATCTATAACATTATATGTTAAAATTCTTTTTGACCCTTCATGCAATTCAAATTCATTTAATTCTTCATCCCATAAAATAGCAAAAATACTGATATATATTTTATTATTATCATTTTCTTCCAAATCATCTTCAAATATTTCTTTTGGTATTTTAATATTATCATATTTGTTATAAATTATTTTATAATTTAATACTCCTATTCTTTTTTCCTCAAAATAATATTCACTGCGATTTTCACCTAATACCTCTTTTAATATATAAAAATCATTTGAATTAAAAATATCTTCATAAAAGTTATATTTTGTTTTTATATTGGGTTTATTTCTGACAGTTACTAAATATCCAAGATTATAAGGAAGAGGCTCTTTTGCCGAATCATATGTAGTACCATGATATATTTCTAATTCCATATCATTTACTTCAAATTCTACTTTATTACTCTTAATACCAATCATATATCTTCTATAACCATCAGAGTAACCACCTAAAAATCCTTCTTCTATATATTCCAGTGGTTCATTACTTCCACTACCACTTGTACAACCTGCAACAACTATGATATTAGCTACTAATATTAATAATATACTTATAACTATTCTTGTCTTCATTTTTGTTTACCTCCATATATTATTATATGTATTATTAATTTAGATAGATTCAGTTTCTTCATCTTCTTCTTTAGTAGGACGTATTACTATACTTCCTCCACCTCCACCTGTATCTAGTAATTGTCCACATAGAGTACAGTTAGATAATGTCGATGAAGAATTTGTTTGATGTACTTCTAATATATAATTACCACATTCACAATATACTTTGTGAAAAGATGTATTATGTCTTGCATATTCATTATATATATGAGTATGATCGTTTAATAATTGTATATCGATATTTCCGCTAACAGTTTCGCTACTACCTGTTATTCTAAAGTATAATACTTGTCCCTGAGTAACTTCTGTGGAATACTCTAAGACTACTCCATCACTTAAATTACTATCAGAAATTATACTAACTCTATTAGTGATATCATTGTTTATTCTAAGTTCTGTAAATATTTCACAATTTATATCTAATGTTGTATTAAATTTAAGCATTAAATCGTTTGTATTTGGTGCGACATATTTTAACCAGATACATTCTCCAGCATTAAGTGTAACTGAAGTATTACTTGAATCCCATAACATTATAGGTATTTCTCTATAAAGGGTTCTTTCAGCATTTTGTTCAAAAATTGTATACAAGGTTTCCTGATACCACGCTATTTCCCATCTAATTTGATTATCACTATTATTTAATACTTGTGCCCACTCATCATTTGTTAAAGAATATGATGTTGTTGATAAAAAATTAGATTCAAAAATTATTTCATTATTAGCATTATATATAAATAGTTTATATGTTTCTCTATGAAGATATTCATCAATATTAGTACTCTCCCATGTAAAAGTAATTGCATCATAACCCATTTCATATGATTCAGTGGGTGATATTAAATTAAGTTCTGTATCTACTATTGAAAAATCTATGTTATAAAAATTAGAGTAATATGGACCACTTTGAACTACTTGAGAACTATATCCAGCTACAGTTACTTTAATATAGATATTAGCACCAAGTTTATCTAATACTCTTTGCCAGTCTGATAGACTCATTGTATATGTAGTACCTTCTAATAATCCACTTTCAAATACAACTCTATTTTCTGTTGTATACATTATAATTTCAAATTTATCATTTGGATATTTTGTGCTTCCATTAGCTACCCAACTAAATTCTGGAGGATTAGTTTCTGAAATATTATTATTTGTTATTGTAAAATCACTAGGTGATATTTTATAATATGACATTAATTCTGCTATTGATTTTTTATGTTCACTATGCCAAATATCTATATACTCCATCCATTCAGTTAATGTTGTAACGTTTCCTCGTGAAGTAACGTCCCACCATCCTTGATACCCTAAGGTGATAGTATCAAAATATTCATTAGTATTATCAAATAAATCCCATAGCATTGCTATAATAGTGTTTTCATTAGCTTCACAACTATAACTTTGGGGCAAAAATTGTTCATATATAAAGCCTTGATCTTTGCCATCATTAAAGTCTTCTATTGAACTAGTATAGTTTACCAAGTATGTATTATCTATCAATTCTTCAGAAAAATATGTTTGTGCGATTTGTGCAAAAGCTGTCGCCCAACTTTCAGACCAAGTAAGTTCCATTGCATACTGTTTAGATGACTTATCTATAAAATGATCTATACCACCAGAATGTTCTGGGTTATTAAGTATTATTTCAAATAAATCACTACCATAATTTCCCATCATACATTCTACAAAATGACCATATTCATGCATTACAACATCTGGATTTTTGTAATAATCTATACTTGATATGGAAGAAAATGTATAATAACAAAAAGCAATGTCATAATCAGCTAAAACAACTGAAACTTGATTATCAGTTTGAAATCCCATATCAAATGCAAATCTTTCTGCAAGTTCCATTAATTGTAAACAATTAAACATTTTATATAAATTATCATCTTCATCATATTTTAGTTCAGCGTTCAATTTAATTTCATAATTTTCACTATTTGGACAATCTATCTCTATTACACCATAATACTTAGTTAGCCATGAAAATATCCAATCTCTTGACATTACTATCGTTTCGCTCTCTGCAAAAACTCTCATATATAATTTATCCTGACTATCTAAATCTATCATATCTTCTGTAAAAACATAATTACCAAAATCATCAGTATATGTAGTTGCCCAAGGAACAGATACACCTGTATCGGTTCTATATAAAGCCACTTTTACATTTGATAGAGGTAATAAATGATATTCATCAAAATCATCTGATTTATCATTTGTACCGTTTGTATTTACAGTCTTAGAATACCATTGCAGCCTACCATATAATCTATTTGAATCAGACAATTGAAAATTTTGACTATAATCAAATTTATTATGTGTTAATTCTTTTGAATTGTATTCAACTTCTTCTTCGGTTATATTACCAGATTCATATTCAGTGCTATTAGCTATATACCATGCATCTTCTAACGAATAATCACTACCATAAGTTGAGCCTTCTAAATAATATGTATACGCAAAGTTATCACTAGTTGTATCGGTTGTACTATAGCTATTATAAGTTTCTTCATTAGTATCATCAATTACTACTGAATTTTCGTTAGCTTTTACATTTACACTATAATTACTTACTAAAAACAAAATCAAAAAAGCACAAAATAAACATATAATTTTTTTCATTTTCAACATCCTTTTATATAGAATTAATAGTAAATCTTTATTATCAATATAATTATATAAAAAAGAAAAAATATTTACAAGAAATATTATAATTAATTTAGTTTTTTAAGATTTAATTTTAATTTTTTCATATTCGTTTATTTTTTAACATTATTATGCATTAATCAAAAAAGTTAACTTCCGAGAAAGTTAACTTTTTTTATAAATTATTCCATCCAAGAAGGATCGCTAGGATTCTTTTGGAATTTTAATACTTTAGCAATATCAGAATCTGCAATATAGTTTTCTTCTGCAGCAACTTCTACTAAAGTTTCAAAGTTTGATAAAGAGTGATTGATAACATTAGCAGCAGCTAATTTTTCAACACCTTTTGTTAAGTTATAAGTAAAGATTGAAGCAATACCAAGAACATTGCATCCAGCTTCTCTTAGTACTTCAACAACTTCAATAGATGATCCACCTGTTGAAATTAAGTCTTCAATAACAACTACATCTTTACCAACTGGTACAACACCTTCGATTTGGTTTCCTCTACCATGAGTTTTTGCTCCACCTCTAACGTATCCCATTGGAAGGTTTAAGATTTCAGAAACATAAGCAGCATGAGGAATACCAGCAGTTGATGTACCCATAACTACTTCACAAGTTGGGAAGTAAGTTTTAATAACTTCTGCAAGTCCTTCTTCTACTACTTTTCTTGTTTCAGGATAAGATAAAGTTAAACGGTTGTCACAGTAAATTGGTGATTTAATACCAGATGCCCAAGTAAAAGGATCATTTGGTTTTAAAAATACTGCTTTAATTTTTAATAAATTTTTTGCTACTTCTTTAGCTAATTGGTTACTCATATTAACAAAACTCCTTTACACATTTTTTGTATGCAGCAACAGGGTCAGCTGCACCAGTAATTGAACGACCTACAACAATGTAAGTTGAACCATTTTCTTTTGCAAAGCTAGGTGTTGCAATTCTTTTTTGGTCATTAGCAGAATCATCAGCAAATCTAATACCTGGAGTTACTGAGATTAAACCTAATTCTTTAATAATTGAAGCTTCAAGTGGTGAACAAACTACACCATCAAGACCTGCTTTTTTAGCATTTAATGCATAAGCTTTAACTACTTCATCAAGTGGTTTTTCAATTAATAGTTCTTTTTCAAGCACTTCTTGAGATGTTGATGTAAGTTGAGTTACAGCGATTAATTTAGTCTTTTTACCTTCTTCAGTATAATCAAGTCCTCTACGTGCAGCTTCCATCATAGCTACACCACCTACAGCATGAACGTTAGTAATTTCTACACCAAGGGCTGCAATATTTCTCATTGCTTTTTCAACTGTGTTTGGAATATCATGAAGTTTTAAATCTAAGAAGATTTTAAATCCTTTATCATGAAGTTCTTTAACTAGACTTGGTCCTTCTTTATAAATAATTTCCATACCTAATTTTAAATATGGGTTTAATCCTTCAAATGGCTTTAAAAAGTCATATAAAGTTTCTTTATTTTGAAAATCACATGCAATAATTACATCTCTCATTATCTTATACTTCTCCCTATTATATCTTTTAAATTTTTAATATTATATTCATCCATTACTCTTGGTAAATCTTCAATAATTTTTTTACAAGCATAAGGATCGATTAAGTTTTGTGCACCAACCATTACAAGTGATGCCCCAGCATACATCATTTCGATTACATCGTAAGCATTAGATACACCACCCATTCCAATAAGCGGAATGTTTACATTTTGAGCAACTTCATAAATCATACGAAGAGCAACAGGATAGATACCAGGTCCACTATAACCACCTTTTACATTGTGAATAATTGGCTTACCTGTTTTTAAATCTATTCTCATACCAACAAGTGTATTGATTAAACTAATTGCATCAGCACCAGCTGCTTCTACTGCTTTTGCCATTGCAACAATGTCAGAAACATTAGGACTTAATTTTACAATAATTGGTTTTTTGGCAACTGCTTTTACAGCTTTTACAAGTTCATATGCTACATCTGGGTTAACACCAAATGCCATACCTCCACCTGTTACGTTTGGACAAGAAATATTTAATTCAATTGCGAATGTTTTATCTGAATCATTAAATCCTTTTACAGTTTCAACATATTCATAAATACTATGTCCACCAACGTTAGCAATGATTTGATCTTTATAAACTTCATCAAGTTTAACAAGTTCTTCCTCTACTACTTTCTTAACACCTGGATTTTGAAGTCCAATTGAATTAATTAAACCAGCTTGGCATTCTGCAATTCTTGGAAGTGGGTTACCATAACGAGGTTCTAAAGTTGTGCCTTTAATTGAAATACTTCCTAAGATATTAATATCGTATAAATCACTGAATTCATATCCAAAACCATATGTTCCAGATGCTGGAACAATTGGGTTTTTAAAAGTTTTACCTAAAAATTCAACATTTAGTCTTTCCATTAGAACTTCACCTCACTTGCTTCAAATACTGGTCCTTCTTTGCAAACTCTTTTTGGACCATTTATTGTTTCAATTGAGCAGCCCATACAAGCACCAAATCCACATCCCATTCTTGCTTCTAAACTAACACAACCATTAGGATAATCTTTAGCTAATGCTTCAAGCATTCTATGTGGTCCACAAGAATAGTAGTAATCAAATTCTAAGTTACTGTTTTTAATGCATTCAATAGCATTACCTTTAAAACCAAGTGATCCATCATCTGTACATATAATAACATCACAATATTTTTCAAATTCTTCAACTAGTACGATATCTGATGCAGATCTTGCACCATAAACTAGTGTTGGCTTTATACCTTTTTCAGACAGTGCTTTTGCAAGCGCATATAAAGGAGCAATTCCAATACCTCCTGCAACAAGTAATACTTTTTTATGATTCTTTATTTCAAAACCATTACCAAGACCTACTAATGTTTGTAAAGTTTCACCTTTAACAAAAGTTGATAAGTCTCTTGTTCCATGACCTAATACTTTGTATAGGATATCAACATGATTTTCTGAAAAATCATGAACTGAAATTGGTCTTCTTAAATAATATCCAGGAATTGTTAAATTGATAAATTCACCAGGATTTTTAATATCACTAGTATCACCTACAAGTTTCATTAAGAAAGTATCATTTGAAACTTGTACATTTGATTCAATAGTTAATAATACGTCTTTCATAGCTTACTCCTTATCGATTACAGAAATTCCCATTGTAATTTCTTCTAATACATCAAGTAATACTTTTACTGTATCTAAGCATGTAAATACAGCTACGTTATTATCAATGGCAGCACGACGAATCTTAGGTCCATCTTCATTATTTCCTGTTCCTTCATTAAATGTATTAATGATATAAGTTACATAACCTTTTTTGATTGATTCTAAAATTTCTTCACTACCTTGAGAGATTTTTGATCTAATTCTAGTTTTAATACCATGTTTTTTAAGAAATGCTGCAGTTCCACGAGTAGCTTCAATGTTGAATCCTAAGTTGTAGAATCTTCTAACAAGTGGAAGTGCTGCTTCTTTATCTTGGTCACAAATTGTTGCAAGTACTGTTCCATAATTAGCAACCTTAGTTCCTGCAGCTTTAAGTGATTTATACAAAGCTCTATTTAATGAATAATCATATCCAATAGCTTCACCTGTAGATTTCATTTCAGGAGATAATACTGCATCAAGTCCAGCAATCTTAGTGAATGAGAATGTAGGTGATTTAACATACCAACGTTTTCTGTTTTCTGCAACACCAACATAACCTAAATCTTTAAGTTTTGCACCAAGCATTACTTTAGTTGCAATGTTTGCAACAGGAATACCTGTTGATTTTGCAAGGAATGGTACAGTTCTGCTAGAACGAGGGTTAACTTCAATAATGTAAACTTTATTATCTTTGTCTACAATAAATTGAATGTTGTATAAACCTATCATATTAAGTTTTACACCAATTCTTGTAGTATAATCAATTATAACATCAATAACTTCTTTACTTAAAGAATATGGTGGATAAACTGACATACTATCTCCACTATGAACACCTGTTCTTTCGATGTGTTCCATAATACCTGGAATAAATACATTTTCACCATCACAAATAGCATCAACTTCACATTCTTGTCCGATAACATATTTATCAACAAGTACTGGATGTTCATTATCAAATGCTACAGCTTCTTTTACTTTAGCTTTTAATACTTTTTGATCATATACAATGTGCATCATTCTCCCACCAAGAACAAATGATGGACGAACTAGTACAGGATAACCTATTTCTTCTACAGCTTTGATAGCTTCTTCTACAGAATATACACCTACACCTTTTGGCATTGGGATATTGATTTCTTCCATTGCTTCTTCGAATAATTGTCTATCTTCTGCAAGATCAATTGAATTAGCTGATGAACCAAAGATTCTTACTCCTTCTTTATCAAGACGAGATGCTAAGTTGATTGCTGTTTGTCCACCAAGAGCAACAACAACTCCATTAGGTTTTTCAAAATCAATAATGTTCATTACATCTTCAAATGTTAATGGTTCAAAATATAATTTATCTGAGATTGTATAGTCTGTAGATACAGTTTCAGGGTTATTATTAATAATAATAGCTTCGTATCCAGCTTCTTGAATAGCCCAAATAGCATGAACTGTTGTGTAATCAAATTCTACACCTTGTCCAATACGAATAGGACCAGATCCAAGTACTACAATTTTCTTACGATTTGATCTGATTGATTCAGTTTCACCTTCATAAGTTGAATATAAGTAAGGTACATCACAATCATATTCAGCAGCGCAAGTATCTATTGCTTTATATACTGGATAAATATTATTTTCTTTTCTAAGTGCATAAACATCACGAGGAGTTATTCCCCATAGTTTTGCTATATATGAATCAGCAAAACCAATTCTTTTCGCAGTTTTTAATACACTTAAATCTGCTTTATTTTCTTTAATTGTATTTTCAAAATTTACAATATGAAGAATTCTTTCTAAGAAGAATCTATCAATCATAGTGATTTCATAAATATCTTCTACTGTTACACCATTTCTAAATGCTTCAGCAATTGCATAGATTCTATCATCAGTGTTAAGTTCAATAAATGCAAGTAATTCTTCTACTGTTAATTCTTTTAATTTTTCAAGTTCTAAATGGTCAACTTTATTTTCAAGTGATCTTACAGATTTTAGTAATGATTCTTCAAATGTTCTACCAATACTCATTACTTCCCCTGTTGCTTTCATTTGAGTTGAAAGTTGTCTATTTGCAGTTGTAAATTTATCAAATGGGAATCTTGGGAATTTAGTAACTACATAGTCAATAGTTGGTTCAAATGATGCAGGAGTTGCTGCAATCCTAATTTCATCTAAAGTTAAACCACATGCAATTTTTGCTGAAACTCTCGCAATTGGATATCCTGATGCTTTTGAAGCAAGTGCTGATGAACGAGATACACGAGGATTAACTTCAATTAAATAATATTTAAATGAATATGGATCAAGTGCAAATTGAACGTTACATCCACCTTCGATTTTTAATTCTTTAATAATCTTAAGTGCAGATGTTCTAAGCATTGAGAATTCTTTATTTGTAAGAGTTTGAGCTGGAGCTACAACGATTGAATCACCTGTATGAATACCAACAGGGTCAACATTTTCCATTGAGCATATTACGATTGAAGTATCGTTTTTGTCACGCATTACTTCAAATTCAATTTCTTTAAATCCTTTGATTGATTTTTCTACTAGTACTTGTGATACTGGAGAAAGTTTTAATGCATTTTTAGCAAGTGGAAGTAATTCATCTTCATTTTCAGCAAATCCTCCACCTGTTCCACCAAGTGTAAATGCAGGTCTTAAAATTACAGGGTATCCTATTTTATTTGTTGCTGCAACAACTTCTTCAATACTTGTTGCAATCTCTGATTCAATAATTGGTTCACCAAGACCGATACATAATTCCTTAAATAATTCTCTGTCTTCTGCTCTTTCAATAGTATCTGCACGCATACCTAGTAGTTCTACATTACATTCTTCAAGTATACCTTTTCTAGCAAGTTGCATACCAAGATTTAATCCTGTTTGTCCACCAATTGATGCGATTAACCCATCAGGTCTTTCGTATCTAATAATTTTTGCAACATGTTCTAAATCAAGTGGTTCCATATAAACTTTATCAGCAATATTAGAGTCAGTCATAATAGTTGCTGGATTAGAGTTTACAAGAATAACTTCATATCCTTCTTCTTTTAATGCAAGACATGCTTGTGTTCCTGCATAGTCAAATTCTGCACCTTGTCCAATAACAATTGGTCCAGAACCAATAACCATTATCTTTTTAATATCCGTACGTTTAGGCATTTCTTGCACCTCTTCCTTTTTTCATCATCATTGCAAAGAATTCTTTGAATAAATCTTCTGAATCTAAATTGATTGGGTTAACTGGTTCATACAATGCGCCCATAACTTTGTATCGTGCATCTTTGAAACCTTCAACTTCACCATCAATTACATTTGTATGTGTAACAACAAGTCTTGTAGATTCAACGTCTTCAGCTTTTACTTTATATTGTCTATTTTGAGATGTGATTTCAATTCTTCCGTTTTCTAAGTTCTTTACAGGATAATTACATCCATGGTGTCCAGCTTTCATCTTTTCAGAATGAACTCCATATGCTTGTGCGATTAAATTTGCTCCAAGACAAACACCAAATATTGGAAGAGTTCCAATAAATGATTTAATTAATTGAGAAATATTTTCATAATCATTAGGGTTACCAGGTCCATTAGAGATAAATAGACCATTTGGTTTATATTTTAGAATTTCTTCTTTTGAAGTATCGTAAGGGAAACTAATAACATTACAACCAACATTATTTAGTCTTTTAATAAAATTAATTTTTGTTCCAAGGTCGATAACAGCAACGTTATAAACTGGATTTGGAGTTCTTGAATACCATACTTTTTTAGATGATACCATATCAAGTGGATTTGATTCTACATAACTATTAATAGCATCAAAACATTCGTTAAGAGGTTTATCAACATCACAAATTAATGCTTTCATTGAACCTTCTTTTCTTAAAATATTCATAATACTTCTTGTATCTACTCCATAAATACCCGAAACATTATTTTCTTCCATTACTTCACCTAAAGTACGAGTATATCTAAAGTTAGATGGAACTTCATTATATTCTCTAACTACCATACCTTTTGTACAAATATGTTTAGATTCATAATCTTCATCAGTTAATCCATAATTACCAATTAATGGATAAGTCATACATACAATTTTATTACAGTTAGTTGGATCAGATAAGATTTCTTGGTAACCAACAACAGCTGTATTAAAAATTAATTCTGCAACTGCTTCGTTAAGACTTCCAAAACCATATCCGATAAATTCTTTACCATTTGCAAGTACTAGTTTACGATTCTTCATGTGTATTCTCCTTCTTACTTTTTATAAACAATTTTTCCATTTACAAGTGTATATTTAGGGAATCCTAAATATGCTTTACCAATAAATGGAGTATTTTTCCCTTTTGATAATATTTCTTCTTTTGTATATGTGTGATATTTTTCAATATCGATAATAGCAATATCTGCTATAAAGTTTTCTTTTAAATCTCTTTCTGGCAAATTAAATACCTTAATTGGGTTATATACTAAAACATCTAAGAATTTATCTAAACTTATTATTCCAGTATTAACAAAATGTGTATAAATGATTGGAATCATAGTTTCAAGACCAATAATACCATTTGGACATTCATTATAAGGTCTTGATTTTTCTTCCTCTGTATGAGGAGCATGGTCAGATGCAATCATACAAGCAGTACCATCTAGCAATGCTTCGATCGTTTCCATTTGATTAGCTTTTGTCCTAAGTGGAGGATTCATCTTCCAATTAGCATCTACAATATCACTTTCATTCAACACTAAATGATGTGGTGCAACCTCACAAGTTATATTAGTATAACCATCTTTGTGAGCTTGTCTAATTGCGTCAAAGGATTCTTTTGTTGACATATGACAGAAATGATATCTACAACCAATCTTTTTAGCAAGTTCAATTTCACGTCTTACCGCAATATATTCACCTTTATCACTAGTTCCATAATTATTGTCTTCAGCATGTGATGCAATAACAAGGTTATATTTTTTGGCAAGATTCATAGCTTTTTCTAATAATGCGATATTATTTACTCCACGTCCATCATCAGTAATTGCTAATACTTCATTATGAAAAGCATCAATATTTGATAAAACTTTATCTTCTTCATTTTCTGTAACACTTCCATAAGGATATGCATTAACAAGTGAATCTTTTTTAAGTAATTCTTTTTGTAATAAAACATTTTCAAGTGAATCTGGACAAGGTTTTAAATTAGGCATTGGCATAATTGTAGTTACGCCACCTTTTGCAGCAGAAAGAGTACCTGTTTTAATAGTTTCTTTCTTTTCAAAACCTGGTTCTCTTAAATGCACGTGCACATCTACTGCTCCTGGCATTACAAGACATCCACTTGCATCAATTACTTCAGCACTACATTCAATGTCTTCTGCAATCTTAACAATATATTCGTTTTCAATTAAAATATCTTTTTGAACTAATTGATTATTTTCAATTACTTTACCATTTTTAATTAAAATCATAATTTACCATCCAATACAAGTGAGATTGCTGCCATTCTAACAAATACACCATTTGTCATTTGTTTATAAATTCTACTCTTTTCACATTCAACAACTTCATCAGCAAGTTCAACACCTCTATTAACTGGTGCAGGATGCATAATGATTGCATGATCTTTCATCAACTCAGTTTTTTCAAGAGTAATACCATATTCTTTATGGTAGTCCTCAACACTCATACTCATACCTTCTTGATGACGTTCGAATTGAACTCTGAGTAACATTATTACATCCATTTCTTTAATAGCCTCATCAAGTGGCATAAATTTAGCAGTATTATCGTTAAATTCTTCAGGTCCAGAAATATAAACTTCCATTCCAAGGCGTTCCATAACTTCAATATTAGTATGTGCAACACGTGAATGAACGATATCCCCAATAATACAACATTTTAATCCTTCAAATTTTCCGAATTCTTCATAGATAGTCATTAAATCTAGAAGTGATTGTGTTGGATGATTACTTTTTCCATCTCCACCATTGAAAATTGGGATTTGGATATTTTCAAGTTCTTTGAAATATTCATCAACACTGGATCTTATAACGATACCATCAACACCAAGTGATTCAAATGTTCTTACTGTATCATATAACGTTTCACCTTTTTGTACAGATGAATTACGAACGTCACAATTAATAACATTAATCCCTAAATTAAGTAAAGCACAATGGAATGAATAATGTGTTCTTGTTGAGTTTTCATAAAATAATGTCGCAAACTTTTTATCTTGGTATTTTACTACTTTACCATTTTTAAGGTCAATGGCATATTTAATAATATCCATAATTTGGTTAGTAGATAAATCTTTTAATGTTAATAATCCTTTCATATTTCACCTCAAAAAAAATAGTTTTCAAATCCATAAAGACCTGAAAACTAATTCCTTTACTTATTTTATTGTCCTTATGGGGCATGCTTACATACTTTCCATATATAATACCACAAATTAACTAATTATTCAAGAAATTTCCTTTTATTTTTTTAGCTACACCTCATTTTTGATGTAAAAAAAGTTTTTTAAACCTTTTTTAATTAAAGATTTTTTCCTATAATAAACTTACTTATTTAACATCTTTTAAGTCTAATAAAGCACTAATTTATATTAAAAAAAATATTGTGCTTTCTGATAGGCAAAATATGCATTCTATTATTTTGGCTATTGTAAATTTTAGTAAAATTAGGTAAAATATAACGGTATTTTTGATTTATAAAGAGGCAGTATGTATGACAACTTTTGAAAAAATAATGTTATTTTTGGATAGTGACATGACAGAACCTACCCCATATGGATGGTTCCATATTATGTTTATAGCAATAATTATAGCAACAACATATCTTTTATGTAAACACTTTAAAGATTGTGATTTTAAAATTTTTAAACGCATTGCATTAATTAGTTGGATAGTTATAATAGTACTTGAAATTTATAAACAAGTGAATTTTGCAATGGATGTTGATGATGGTGTAATCACCGGATGGAGTTATAGTTGGTATTCTTTTCCATTCCAATTTTGTTCTTCTCCTATGTACATCTTACCATTTATCTTTTTAAGTAAAAATGAAAAATTCATAATGCCATTTACTTCTTTTATGTCTACATTTTCCTTATTTGCAGGGCTTGCTGTACTTGCATATCCAGGAGACGTATTCATACAAACTATTGGAATCAATATTCAAACAATGATTCATCATGGATTACAAATAGTGCTAGGCATCTTCTTTATAGTGCATAATAAAAAAAATTTCAACTTAAACTATTATTATAAAGGAATACCAGTATTTGTTACATTAGTGTTAAGTGCACTAGTATTAAATGAAGTTGTATATAAATTCTTTACAATTTATAACCTTGACAACACATTTAATATGTTCTATATTAGTAGACATTTTGAATGTACACTTCCAGTACTTTCTTTAATTTATCCTCTGGTTCCATATCTTGTGTTCTTGATAATATATTTAATAGGTTTTACATTTGTATCATTTATAATCTTTAAACTATCCCAATTAATTTTAAACAAAACCTGTAAGGTTAAAACAAATGAACAATTACAAGTACAAACAACTAACTAAACTATTAACTTTCATATTTATAACATTAGAACTAGTACTAACAGTACTAGTTCAATTATTATCTGGGAGAGCTAACACAGTAGTTTCTTTTTTTGCTATTGTTCTTGCTTGCCTTTTTCCAATTTTATTTATCAACAATTCTAAAGATTATAAATTAACTCAAATAGGACTTATTTCAACGGTATTTGCAGATTTGTTTCTAGTAGTATTAGAACCGATGCGCCAACTCCCCGCAATGTTCTTCTTTTCAATTACCCAAATATGTTATTTATTAAGAATATATTTTAACCAAGAAAACAAAAAGATAGAACATCTTATAATAAGATCTATTGTTATAGTCATATCAATCATTATAACTATCTTAGTATTAAAAGATAAAACCGACTTTTTAAGTATTATCTCAATCTTCTACTATGCTAATTTAATTATGAATATAGTATATTCTTTCCTGACATCTCAAAAATCAATCCTTTTATCAATAGGTTTAATACTTTTTGCATGTTGTGATCTATTGATAGGAATATCGGTTCTTGATAGTTCTTATTTAAACATTCCTGAAGGAACTCTATTTTACTTTTTATGCCATCCAGGTTTCAACCTCGCATGGTTATTCTATGTTCCTTCTCAAACCTTAATTTCACTTAGCGTAATAAAAAGACATCAGTTCAGATGATGTCTTTTATTTTTTTATACTTAAGTTTTAATTTATCAATGGTTTTATCAACATTATAAGTATGATATAATTTTTCAAATACTTTTAAAATTTCCTCAGGATTATCTCCTAGTACAATATCTACAGCTTCTTTGATATAATCAGGAGCAGTATTTAAACAAAGACTAAAATCTGCACTCTTAATTGTTCTAAAGTCAGTTTTTCCTGACCCACAAACTATTAGTTTTTCATATTTGCCTTTAACTTTTAATTTATTGATTAAGTTTTCTTTTCTTGAATCATGACTATTAATCTTTAAATAATAGTAATCTCCATCAATCTCTGAGAATGGATATGTAACGATATCAATATATTGTTTACATTCTGATTCATTTAATTCACTTACAAAATTTTCAACTTTTTCTTTTTTATCTACAATAATATATAAAGATGCTTTTACATCTTGAGGAAGTTCTGCTCTTACAAAGTTATCAAAATCATTACTTCTTCTAATGTTATAAAAATACTTTTCTCCATCGTTTTCAATTTTATTATGATAGCAATGCAACATGTTATCATTAATAGAATAAACAAAAGCATTCATCTGATGTTCTTGTAATTTATCATCAATATAATATCTGGCCTCATTCTTAATTTTATAGACATTATCATATTCTTTGCTTTTGAAGTGATAGATAGCTGCGCCATTCATAACAACCATTGGGAAATCAATATCAATATCATTAAATATATATTCAAGTGATGACAAGGTTCTTGTTGTCGCAAAAGTAAGTGGCATATCTCTAAAATATAAATTATTTAGTTTATATTTTAAATATGGAGATATTGTATCATCTTTAGCATTTAATAAGTTATTGTCAAGAGATGATACAAACAACATGTTTTTATTCTTATTTCTAATAAACGAAAAATTATTAACAAATAGTGATATTCCAATACCAATAAGTGTTGACAATACTCTATTTGTCGCAAATAAGAATACTGGAAGTCCTCCATTTCTTGATGATATTGTTACACTAAAGAATGTAAGACATGTTATAAATACTGCAGTTGCTTGTTTTAACATAATTGTTATTTGAATTAATGGAATAATACTAATTGATACAATAATGTAAGTTAACAATAAAAACAAGATATAATTTCGACTTTCTAAATCAAGTAAATTTATTAATAATGTTTCACTTATAATTATTATAATCATTCCATAATATCCACCAACAAGACTACCAAAAGATCTAATCTTAGCTTGGCTAATACTACTTTTTCTATCACGATGTAGTGCATAAACTGCTGCTATTGCCGCAAAAAATGGTGTGTATAAATTGGTTGGGGCATACTTATTATTTTCATCAAGACCAAAGGCTTGATTAATTAATAATAATAAAATGTATACAGAAATTGATAAGAATACCGCAATTACTGTTTTTATTACCCTCATACCGAGTTTTGGGATTTTCATATTTTTACCTCATGGATTTACTGCTAATCAATAGCAACAATAAATTCTTTTTCTTCTTTTATATTTGGAACAATACGTTTTTCTAATCTATGATAAATATTTTCATATTTATAAAAATACATAAGACCAATACAAATAACTGAAGATATTAGCATCGGAATAATAATTGTTGTAAATGTTACACATTTAAGACCTAAAACAAAAGCAGTAACCGGAGCTTTTGTTACGATTGCAAAAACAATAAACATCGCGCATACAACAAATATCATACTATATTCTAATATTCCTTCATCTATATATGAGTAAGCTTTAATTATTGAAGCTGCTACAAGTGCACCAAGTGCAAGCATTGGTAGTACCAACCCTCCCGCAACATTACTTGAAGATGAAATTACAGTACCTATTAATCTTGATACAAGTACTATTAAAACAAATCCTAAACTATAATCAAATATAGTTAAGTCTAGTACATTTGCTCCACTTCCAGAAATTAAAGGATAAAATCTTCTAAGCACCATAAAACCAACAAGAAAGATTGGCGTTAAGTACATCATAATTTGATTCCCTTTAGTTAAATCTTTCATTTTGATTACTAAATACATAAATAAAAAACCAATCAAAATAGAAGCAACCATTACAACTAGTAATAACCAATAATACTTAATTGGCATAAAAGATATTTCAAAATAAGGTAATAAATTATGAGGATATACTAAATAACTTGTAATAAATGCAATTGATATAACCAGCAATCCTTTTAATACTAATTTGAAACTTAATAAATCTAAGTTTTCTTCTATTAAATGAACTAGTCCTGCAAGAGGTGATGCAAACGCACATGCAAAACCTGCACTACCTCCACAAGCATCAGCTTCTCGATCATATTCTTTACAAATTCTATTTTTTGTCATTGCAACACTTGTACCGATACTAATTGAAGGTCCTTCACTTCCTAGTAAGAAACCTGAAAAGAAAGCAAATATTGAATTGATAAATATCATAAAGAACATTTTTATACTAGAAAAATTATATGTTCCTCTATGATATGCCTCAATTTGGGGGATACCACTTCCATAATATCCTTTCATTTTTTTGTTTACTAAAGCTAGTAAATTCCAAACTATTACAGAACATATTATTGTGATTACTAAACATACGATATTATAATTTAATAAATAATTACTTGCCTCTACTACCAAATGAGCTAAATATTGATAAAGAGCAATAAATAACCCTACAAGTATTGCTATAACTATAAGTTTTATAATGTATTTGAAATTTTTCATATACAAATTCCACCTTTAATTACTAATTATTATTTCAAAAAGCATTGTATATTATACCATATTTTGTCGATTTAAACAAATACTAAACTTTAAAAACTATTTAACAACAAGACCTAACAAATTACTCATAAATTTTTCAATAAAATATATCATTATTATGTTGACAAAATATCTTTTTTTTGATAGAATATAATTGTAAAAGTTGCATATGATATTAATGTCATATGACTTGGACTGGCGCATGCCTTGGTCCACCAACGGCAGGAAATAGTCCTGCTTTTTTTATTTTTTCACTTACAGGGGGGATTTTGTGAAAAAATATTTAAGTATTTTTATTGATGAATCTGGTGATGTAGGTTTTATCAAAGATGCTTCAAAATACTATATAATCACTTTTGTTTTACATAATCAAAAAAACAATATAGATTCAAACATCGAGCAAATTAAAAGATTTCCTACTTTTCATACAGGTCCAATCATAAGGCGTGAGTATCCATACGAAAATATGCTAATGATAGAAAGAAAAAAATTTTTCAAGCTTTATTTATTTTCACATTATCATTACCTATAAATTCTATTTCTTTTTGCTACAAAAAAATTATTTAACAATAATATTTTAAAAATGCAAGCAAAAATAACTAAAGATATTTATGATTTTTTAAATAAAGAAAGAATGTTTTTTAATAATTTTGATGAAATTATAATTTATTATGACAATGGTCAAACTTTAATAACAAAGATATTAAATGCCGCTTTTGCTATATCAGGTTTAAATTATCAATTCAAAAAACAAGTTTTACCAGATTCGTATAGATTATTTCAAGTTGCAGATTTTATATCTACTATTAGACTACTAGAAATAAAGTTAAATAAAAATGAATTATCTAATTCTGAGCTTAAATTTATAGACAAATACCATTTAAAAAAGAACTATATAAAAGGTATTAATAAAAAAAATTTTAATTAAAAAAACGAAAACATTTGTTTTCGTTTTTTTACACTAAACTTGTCTTTTTTAAGATTATATTACTAATAGAACCTATTCCAATACTAAACAGTACTCCCCCTGCAAGACATAAGATAACATTCATCATTGTTGAATTAAGTGGCGTAATCATTGGAATCATTGTAAATAATAACATACTGCCACCAAATGAAGTTATTAGTGATAACCATAATTTACTTTTTCCTACTACTGCCATTACTAAGTAGATAGGAACAAATACTAGTACTAATAATATTTTTGATAACATGCACATTACAATATTACTTACTTCTACATCAACTAGTTCAAATGAAATTCCTGCAATTGCGCCACCCAACATAGAACCAATAAAGTATGCAATTAACATTATTGCCCCCGCAACAAAACCAAGTAAAGTTTTAGAAATTACATAATCAACTTTACTAGAACGAGTTGTAAACAAGTTTTTAGAATAACCACTTCTAAAATCATCTGAAACATTTATACAAATTACTACAGCTAAAGCAAAGAACATCATATTGATATTACACATACTAACAAGATCCATTGACATTCCTGCTGCAGCATCTCCACCACTTACAGAACCGATTGTTTGCCATACGTTTTTGAAACCTTCCATTACAGTAACTTCTCCAGTTGTAGGGTTAGTTGTAACAGATCCTTCCATCATTGAAGTCATCACAAGAATTAATACAGGAACAACTAAAGCAATTCCTATCATTATATAGAAGAATGGAGTTGTAAACATTCTTCTAAAGTCTACTTTTAACATACTTTTTAATCTCTTAGAAAAAGCATTTTTTTCAAATCTTACTTCTTTTTCCATATTATCTATTCCCCTTTTCTTTCATAAGGTCTATATAATATTCCTCTAAACCAATTTTATCAGTTTTAATCTCATTAACTAAGATGTTGTTATTGTATAAAAACTTAACTACGTCTTCTGGTGTTGTGTTATCATAAATACGCAAATTTTCTTCTTCATCTTCTTCAACACGAACATATTTTTGCATTAATACAAGTTTTGTTTTATTTAAATCTTTTGTTTTTAATGCAATAAAAGTTCTACATTCTGCCTCAAATTCACAAGCAGTCATTTCTTTAATCATGCGCCCCCCTTTAATAATTCCATAATGTGTAGCAATTTTTTCAAGTTCTCCTAGTATATGAGATGAAATTAAAATTGTAACATTGTGATTATTAGCAAGATCTAATAGTACTTCTCTCATGATTCTCATACCATCAACATCAAGACCATTAATAGGTTCATCAAGTACTAAAAGCTTAGGATTTCCTAAAAGTGCCATCGCAATACCAATACGTTGCTTCATACCTAGTGAACAATTTTTATATTTATTACCAGCTGCGCCTTCCATTCTAACAAGTTTTAAAACTTTTCTTACCTCATCTTCTGGATTTTCGATACTAAGATTTGCAGCTTGTAACATTAAGTTATTCCATACGCTATAACTTGGGAAACATCCTGGTGCTTCAATTAAGCATCCCATTTTTGCACGAACATCAATATCAGTATAGTCTTTATCAAATAATTTAATACTTCCACTAGATGGCAAGATTAACCCACAAATCATTTTTTCAGTAGTTGATTTACCGCTTCCGTTTTCTCCTATAAACCCATAAATAGATCCAACTGGAACAGTCATTTCAAGTGAGTTTACTGCTTGTTTTTCACCAAAGTTTTTACTTAAATTTCTAATTTCTATAGCATTCATAAACTTTCCTCCTAGTAAACGTCACTCTTATTTAAGATATGAGTTCCAACTACATTATAAATTATTGCCCAACCAACACTCATAGTTGTACAAATTAATAGAGTAGTTGGTGTACTTGATAGACATGCATATACGCTTGATCCATATAAGAAAATATTTAATATTGATGAATTATCAAAGATTGCTCCAGCACCGATAATTAAAATACCTGTACCAAAGAAAAATGATGAAGCAATTGATATTCCAAAGAATTTTCTAAAGATAATATTTAAGAAAGTATAAAGACTTGCCCAACCAAGACTCATTACAATTTTAGATAGAATTGCAAGAATTAATGATCCTACGTTAACACTAAATGATACTTGTAAAAATAATCCTGATGCCATTGTACCAATTAAATATGTAATACACATACAAGCCATTGCAAATGCACAAGTAATTGTTTTAGACATCATATAGTCTTGTTTTTTAGCATGTGTAGTAAATAATTGTTTTACATATCCACTCTTATAATCATGGCCAATAAAAATAGATACCATGATACCACCAAAAATAAATACCATATTCATATTAGCATATTCAGAAATATCATTGACTACATAAAGAGGTTCTTTCGATGCAATCATTATCCAAATATTTTCAAGTTCTATTGATGTTATTTGACCTGTTGTGGCATCTGTTTTAGCAAATCCCATTAATACAAGGGCTGGAATTATTGCCGCAATCCCTAAGAAAATATAAAATAACGGTGTGTGGAATAGACGATAGAAATCTACGCCTAGCATTCCTTTAATTCTTTTATAAAAACTAGGAGTTTCAAATTGTAGTTCTTTCATCTTATTCACCTTCCTTTTTTGACATTAATTCAATATAATATTCTTCAAGACCAATTTTGTTTTTCTTAATTTCATTTACAACATGGCCTTCTTTAATCAAATATTCAACAATTGATTCCGTATCATCTACATCATATACACGAATATAATCTTCTTCTATTCTTACATTATCATATTTTTTTGATAATGCTTTTTTTGTACCTTCTAAATCTTTTGTTTTTATTGAAGTGAAAATTCTACATCTTGATTCCATATCTTTTGCGGATAGCTCTTGAATCATCTTTCCTTGTCTGATAATACCATAATGAGTAGCAATCTTTTCAAGTTCTCCTAAGATATGAGATGAAATTACAACAGTACATCCATAGTTATTAGTAATATCAACTAAGATTTCTCTCATTATTCTCATACCATCAGTGTCAAGCCCATTGATTGGTTCATCTAAAATTAATAGCGCAGGATCCCCTAATAATGCCATCGCAATACCTATACGTTGTTTCATACCAAGTGAACAACTTTTGAACTTAATTTTTGCTGAATCTTCCATACGAACAATTTTTAATACTCTTGCGATTTCTTCATCAGGATTTTCTAAGTTTAAATTAATAGCTTGCATTTTAAGATTTGTATAAACACTAGATCCTGGAAAACACCCTGCATTTTCAATTAAAGCTCCTACTCTTACTCTAATTCCTGGATCAGTATAATCTTTCCCAAATAATTTTATTGTTCCTCTATCTGGTACTAAATGTCCACAAATTAGTTTTTCTGTAGTAGATTTACCACTACCATTTTCACCAATAAACCCATAGATTGAGCCAACTGGCACCGTCATACAAAGGCCATCAAGGGCATACATACCACGAAAGCTCTTTGTTAAATTATTAATTTCAATTGCATTAACGTTTTGCATTCTTTTTTCTTCTCCTTTATTTTTATAAAAGTGGTGAAAAGATTCTAACAATTGATTTTATAAATCTACTTATTAGATTATCTTTAAATTCTTCTTCATTCATATAAATTGATTGTTCCATTGTATCAATAAAGTCTTTTTTCATATCTAGAATAGTCTTATCATTATAAATCCATACACCATTTTCAAAGTGATGAGTAAGACTTCTATAATCTAAGTTAATAGTTCCAATCATTCCCAGTGTGTCATCCGCAATATAAGATTTCGCATGGATAAATCCTGGAGTATATTCATAAATTTTAACTCCGGAATTGATTAATATTTTATAATTACTCTTAGTCATTCCAAATACTAACTTCTTATCGGGAATATGAGGAACAATAATTCTAACATCTACTCCTCTTGTTGCGGCATTTTCAATACATCTCATTAATTCACTATCAATAATTAAATAAGGTGTAGTAATATATACATAGTTTTTAGCTTGATTTAACATATTCATAATTACAGTTTTACCAACTTGTTTTTCATACATTGGATTAGGGCCATCCCCAAAAGGTATTACAAAGCTATCATTTATAACTTCTTCACTTACATAATACTTTTTAAAATCAATATCTTTATGCTTCTTAAAATTAATATAATAATCTGATAAAAACAATTTTGTTAGTTCATTTATTGCTTTACCTTCTATTTTAATACCTGTATCTTTCCAATGACCATATACTTCTATTTCATTAATATATTCATCAGCAATATTTAATCCACCTGTAAAAGCAACTTTACCATCAATTACTAATATTTTTCTGTGACTTCTATTATTAAATTCCCCATCTGCTTGCCCCTTTAGTTTTGAAAATGGAACAGCACCAATATTATATTTATATAAATCTTTATAATAACTTCCAGGAAGTGTTGACATACAACCAATATCATCATAAACTACTTTTACTTCTACACCTTGTAATGCTTTTTCTTTTAAAATATCAAGAATACTGTTCCAAAATTTGCCTTCCTCAATAATAAAATATTCTAAGAATATAAACTTCTCTGCTTTTCTTAGTTCTTCTAAAATTGGCTTTAACATTTCATCACCAATTTTATAATAAGTGATTCGAGTATCTTTATATAGATGTGTATTAGATATTTTACAAAGTTGTTTAGCTTGGCTATAAATAAGTAAGTCTTTTCTTTTTAATTCATAAAAATTATCACTATCATCATATTTTAAGCTATCTTTAAATTTATTAAAGCGTTTCATATATTTTTCTGGTATTTTTCTTTGATGAAAAATAAAATACAGCATTACTCCAGCAATTGGTAATGCAATAACAAATAATAGCCATGGAACTTTATAATCTGGATTTTCGTTACTTCCTATTATTTGTATTACAACACCTACTACGGTAAAAAGTATTGCAAGGTAAAAATAAGGGATATACATTGCCATAACTATCATTACAGCAATTATACTTGCAACCTCAAGGATAGTTAATAATACCGCTATTATGTATCTAATAGGAATATAATTGATTTGTTTATCAACATATCCGCCTTTTTCATAAACTCTAATATTCTTTTTCATAACATACCTTCCATTTTATAAATAAATTATATACTTTCAAAGTTAGCATATTATTAATATTATGTTAAAGTTTTGTAAAAATATAAAAAAACTATTCTTTGTAGAATAGTTTATGTTTATCAAAAGTTAATTGGTGTTGAACTCTATATTCATTGTACATATTCCAGCTAATATAACCATCATTTAGAAGTCTTCCAATAGTTATAAAAACAGGTATATTTTCCTCATCTGAGAATGTTTTAATACTTTCAATGGAAAAATCATTTTTTGTAATAAACTTTTTATACCCTTTTTTTGATATTAATTGATTATTTGCGAAATCATTTGCAAATATTTCATCATCATCCATTATTTTATTTTTTTCAAAACTTATTGTTAAGTGTCTCTTTTTATTTTTAATTGCATGTCCTATTTCATGAAAAATGTTAAACCAGATTTTTCCAGCATCTTTTCCATAATCATTTATGGCTATCATTATAGCACTTTGACTAGGTAACCATCTTGTAACACCACTAAGATTAGATCCTTTTAAATAAGGAGTTATAATAAATTTAATACCTGCTTCATTTAAATATTGTTTAAGTAATGGTTGATAAACAGCTGGTTCTTCTTTCATTAAAGCTCTGATCTTTGGTAAGTTTTCTCTTAATTTTTCTTCACTGTACTCTTTACATTCAATATCTCTAGACAAAAACATAGCATAAGATATCCAGGCATTTCTTAAAATAATTTGCTTTTCATCAATATCTTTTTTTACACTAGTTCTACAAAATGCAAACATATCGCATGCCTTTAGATTTTCCAAAGAGTTAACCATAAAAAAACTCTTCATTAATTCCACAATTTCTTGTTTGTTTTTTCGAACAATATCTACATCGACTAAGTCTTTTAAATATTTCTTATCAAATAACTTAGCAACTTCCCATTCTTTTTCAAGTTGAGCTGATAATGTTTTTTCATACAAATAAATATTATAACTATTTTGTAAATTTAACCACATATTGATTCCAGTACCAAAAAAGTTTGCTAGTTTTGTTGCGATATCAAAAGTTATATTAATTTCCCCATTTACCAGCATACTAACTGTTTTAGGCAATAAGTCTGCTCTTATTGCAAATTCATTTTGTGTCATTTCTAAATCTTCAATTGCATCTGCAACATAGACACCAGGATGAAAATATTCACGTTCAATACTCATAGTGTTCACTTACCTCCATTATTTTTATTTTTATAGTTTTTATTAGTAAAAGTTGTTCTTCACCTTCACTATACATTATATTATCACTATCATCAATAGGATATATTATTAACCTATATTTAGAATTTTTTAAAATAGTCAAAGAATATTGACCTTTTCTATTTTCATGTAATGCATGTAACCTATAACGAGGTATTAAAGATATTTCATATAAATTTTCAATAGATTCTAACAAAACTATTAATTTTCTTGACTCTCTACCTACATCAGGGCCATATTTTTTAGTTATTCGTAATTTATCTGTACAATCTTTTTCTACTTGTTTATTTTTATAAATAATTTTCATTACTTATACCCATATTTCATTTTACCAAAAAAATAATTTGAAATCAAGGTTTTTGTATATAAAAAGATGAATGATTTCTCATTCATCTTTTATACTATTTAGTTTCTTTTTTAGGTAATGTTTGTTTTGTTATACCTACAACATCATCAACAGGAATAGTAAATGCGATACCTTGACCTGCAGTTCCAAGGCCAACTTTTTGATAAATTGCATGAAGTACTGCGTCTTTAATATCTTTTGATATTATGATCATTACAATTTCTTTTTCAGAAGAAATTGAGATACCGAAGAATTTTTCTACTTCTGTGTTTGCTGTACCACGAGCATTTAAAATTGTTCCACCTGTTGCACCACAAGCTTTAACAGCATCCATTACATCTTCTGTATATCCACTATTTACAATAGCAAAAACCATTTCAAATTGATTTTCCATTTTATTCACCTCTATTTTTACGATTATTAATCATGAATTGATAAAGTGATAGTCCCATTACAGAAGAGATAGGAACTACTACCGCAACCCCTTTACCATTACGAATTGTTTTAAATTTTTCATCCAAAGTTTGTGTAACTTTCTTTACTAACTCACTTTGAATAACACTTAAGATAATTCCTTTTTCGTTATTTAACCCAAGCATTTCTAAGGTTGCATTGTTTGCTGTACCATTTCCATATAAAACCATTTGTAAATTACTTTCAAATTGTGATAGCACATCAGTGTAAAATTCTGTTTTGTTACGATCAACAATTGTAATAACTAATTTTGCTTTTTTAATTGAATTATTTTTTGTTGCCATATCAATCACCTACATAAAATCAATAATTTGTTCATCATCTTCATCTAAGATACGTCTCATTGCAATTGATTGTTTTACTTTATTTTCAACAATAGCTTTAAAACCTAATAACTGGATTGTAATAAGCGGTGTCATAGCGATTAATGCAACAATTCCGAATCCATCCCTTAAGATTGCAGCC
>CAYPEY010000007.1:0-56660 GCA_964409955.1 uncultured Staphylococcaceae bacterium | reverse complement strand
GAATGCCATCATTAGTTGCAACACCATATAATTCATCACCTATTATTGGATTACCTAAATATGAAAAATGCAGTCTTAATTGATGAGTTTTACCAGTATGAAGGATAGCTTCAACGATACTAGCATTTTCTTTTTCTTCTATTACTTTATATGTTGTTTTGCTATTTATAAAATCATTTGTAATTCGTCTTTTTATAATACTTGTAGGATCTTTTTCAATACCAAGTTCTATTAATCCTACCTTTTCAACTAAGTGACCATCAACTTCTAAATAATATTTTTTTATTATGCTTGTTTCCTTCATTAAAGCCATAACATAAGGATTTTTTGCAAGCATTACAATACCACTTGTCGCAAAATCTAGCCGGCCTATAAAATGAATATTTGATACTATGCCTTTTCTTTTATAATATGACATTACATAATTGGCAAGGGATTTATCATAATGTTCTCTAGTTGGGATAGTTGCAATATTATTATCCTTATTTAATATTAATAAATACGAATCTTCATATAAAATATCAAGAGGACCATAAATAGATTTAATGTTATCTCCTTGAATAGATGCAGGGAAGACAATTTCTAAAGTGTCCCCTTTTGACATTAAATACCAATTATCAACGATTTGATCGTTTACCAAATATTGACCATTTAATTTTTTTATTTCTTTTTGAATATTATCGTAAATATTTATTTGTTTTAAAAAATCTTTGATTCTAATTTCTTCTTCTATTTTATATCTTTTAATCATAGCTTACCATTTCTTTAAGTCAATTAATGAAACTTCTTTTTCTAGTTCATCATATACCTCTGGGCTACTATTATCTTCTAGTTCCATTATTAATGTATGAATTGCTGACATTTCTTTATCAACAAGTTCTGCTGCATGTGATGCTTCTTTAAGACGTTCTTTAATAGATGATGGAATTTGTTTTTGATATTTATATTTTAGCGAATGTTCAATACTTGCCCAAAAATGCATCGCATGAGTTCTAATTTGAAACTCTAATATAACAGGAATTTGTCCTGTAATCGTTTCAACCTTATATGACATAATTAAATGAAGCGATCTATATCCACTAGGTTTCGGATTTTTAATATAATCACGTTCTTCAAGTAATTTTACATCACGTCTTGCTTTTAAAAGTTCTGCAACTTGATAAACATCTTCTATATATTTACATGTTATACGAATACCACCAATATCATGTACTTTTTTATTAAGCTCATCAAAATCAACACCCATTCTTTTCGCTTTATCAAGAATACTGTCAGGAGATTTTACACGTCCTGAAATAATTTCAATCGGACAATATGTTTTACTTATTTTATATTGTCTTTTTATTCCTTCAAATTTAAGTATGAAACCTTCTACAGCAAGCTCATAAGGTAGCAAAAATTTTTTCCAATTAAAATCCTTATTTTCCATTATATACCTCTATTTTTTCTAATAAATTCTCGTTAAATTCATATAATATTATTGCTATATCTATTATAACACATTTCAAAATAATTAACAATACATAAATCTTAAAAATAATTTGTCAATTTAGTTGATATTTAATTTTTTTTGTGTATAATATTAACGAGTAAAAAAGATAAGTTTATATAGAGGTATTTTATGTCTAAAGAAATCGAAATAGAATTTAAAACATTATTAACAAAAGAAGAATATATTAAACTTTGTACAAAATTCAAGGATTTAAAAGGAAACTTACAAATCAATTATTATTTTGACACATCTCGTTTTACGCTAAAAGCATCCGATATAGGTTTACGAGTTAGAAAAAGTAACAAATTTGTTATTACTTTAAAACGTAAAAAAGGATATGTTTTACAAGAAATTAATGAAGAAATTACAGAAGATGAATTCCAAATGTTTTTAGAAACTGGTATTATTCCTAATGAAGAAATCAAAAAAGAACTAGAGGACATTTTAAAAGGTCAAAAACTTAATAATTATATGTCACTTTCAACATTTAGAATTGGTTTTCCTTACAAAAAAGGATATGTTGCTATCGACAAGTGTAAATATGTTGATACAGTAGACTATGAACTTGAATATGAAGCGACAACTTATGAGGGAGGAAAAAGAGAATTCGTTGAAATTGTTCGTGAATTTGGCATTGTTTACAAAAAGAGTCAACCTAAAATTAAAAGAGCATATGATGCTTTAAGAAGAAAAATATATTAAAAGAAAAAATCAGTGTATTGCTACACTGATTTTATTTTTTAGTTTGACTAAGCTTCATCAGAATCGAATCCACTAAATGCCTCAATATTACGAAGTTCCTTAGGTAAAAAGATTGTGATATCTTCATTATTATACCCAACTTGAAGTTCGTTTTCATTTATAATAATTGGACGTTTTAGTACACTAGGGTATTCAATAATAAAATCTACTAATTCTTGAACACTCATATTATCAGGTTCTAATTTTTTTTCTTTGAATATTTTTGATCTTGTAGAAATAATGTCTTCAAAACCATTTTCACTATTAGCAAGCATTTTGAAGATATCTTCTTTACTAAGTTTAATGCTAAAAATATTTTTTTCAGAATATGGAATATTATATTGGTCAAACCATTTCTTTGCTTTTCTACATGATGCGCAACTTGGAGTCGTATATATTTGTATCACTATTGTCACCTCTATTCCAATTATAACACATATTTAGCTATTTTTCAATACTTTTTTAGAAATTTCTAAATATAAAATTTATAGTAAAAATAGTACATTATAATAGTTACTATGATAAAACCTACACCAACTATTATAAGATATCCATAACTTTTCTTTTTTGAACGTTTTTTTTCTCTATATTCAAAAAACGATTCATTATTTTTTTCCCAAACTGGTTTAAATAATCCAAAAAACAGTTTTGTTCCATAAACCAGCATATCAAAAGTACCTCCATTACTTGCCATAACTAATAATCCAAATCCAGTCAACATTATTCCAGGGACGAAAAATGCATCCGATAATATATGGAAGATTTCAACTGGTTCAGTTTTATTAAAAATGTCTTTTGAAACCATTATTAGTAATGCCATTAACAAGCCAATAATAGTAGTAATTAAATACTTATAATATTTTTTCATTTTAGTAATTATTCCTTACATTCTTTAACATATCTATCGAATTCTTCTGTATTACAATATACAAAATGTCCAGGTTCTACTTCTCTCATAGATGGACCTTCTTTAGAATAGTCATGATCTAACATCGGATTGTATGTTATACGTTTTCTTTTTTTCTCTGTTACAGGATCTGGAACAGGGATAGCAGAAAGTAATGATTTAGTATATGGATGAAGTGGATGTTTAAATAATTCTTCACTTGTTGCAAGTTCAACAATCTTACCAAAATACATAACAGCTATACGGTCTGAAAAATATTTTACTACCGCTAAATCATGAGCAATAAACATTATAGTTAATCCCATTTTTTCACTTAATTCATGTAACAAGTTGATTACTTGAGCTTGGATAGAAACGTCTAAAGCAGAAATTGGTTCATCAGCAATAATTAGTTCAGGGTTCATAACTACCGCACGAGCGATACCGATACGTTGTCGTTGTCCACCTGAAAATTCGTGTGGATAACGTGTAGCGTGTTCTGGAACTAATCCAACTGTTTCTAAAATCTTAAACACTTGTTCATCGATGTATGCTTTATCTTTAATTCCACGAATGATTAAACCTTCAGCAATAATGTCACGAACAGTCATACGCGGGTCTAAAGATGCAATTGGATCTTGGAAAATCATTTGAATTTCATTCATTATTTGTTCAGAGTCTTTTTTACCTGCATTTCTTCTATCATATTTTTTATGATCAGCAATTGCAGCTTTAATTTGTGCTTCGTTTTCAGAAATAATAGCATCAAGTTTTGCTTTAGCTTCACCTTTTTTAAATTCTGCAACTGTCATATCACTAAATAAATTAGATTTTTTAACAGCATGGTGACCATCCACATTATATTTTTTTTCTGTTAACTCGCTATTACGTAGTTTAACTTTTGAATTACCTAAAGCTTTAACAGTTGCTTTATATTCGTCTTTAGCAAGTCTAATTGCTTCTTTATAAGAACGAGTCCCTGCGCAAATACGTTTTCCTTTATAATAAACAGAACCGCCTGTTATATCGTAAAGTCTAATGATTGATCTACCAGTAGTAGTTTTACCACAACCTGATTCACCTACTAAACCAAATACTTCACCTTTATAAATCTCAAAGCTTACATCATTTACAGCTTTAAGAGACCTTTTTCCCATTTTGAAGAATTGTTCTAAATGCTCAACTTTTAATAATACTTCTTTTTGATTTTGTTCCATATTATTCAGCCTCCTTCTTCAAACGTTCAACACGATCTTTAATAATTTTAGGCACATCCACTTTTGGTGCATTTGGATGTAATAACCAAGTTGCAGCATAGTGAGTATCTGTAATTTCAAATAATGGTGGTTGCATTTCGAAATCAATTTCAAGTGCATATTTATTTCTTGCAGCAAAAGCATCACCTTTTGGTGGATAAATCATATTAGGTGGAGTTCCTGGAATAGATTCAAGACGTTCTTTTGTATGTAAGTCAGGCATACTGCTTAACAATGCCCAAGTATAAGGATGAGCAGGTTCATAGAAAATTTCTTCTGCTTTACCATATTCAACTATCTTACCAGCATACATAACTGCAATTCTATCAGCCATATTAGCAACAACCCCTAAATTATGAGTAATGAAAATTACTGATAATTTACGTTGTTCTTTGATTTTGTTAATTAATTCAAGAATTTGAGCTTGAATTGTAACGTCAAGAGCTGTTGTAGGTTCATCACAAATTAAGATATCGGGGTTTGCAGAAAGCGCAATTGCAATTACTATTCTTTGTCTCATACCCCCAGATAATTCAAATGGGTATTGATTGTAACGTATTCTAGGTTCTGGAATACCTACTTCTTCTAGTAATTTTATTGCTTTTGCTTTTGCAATGTTCTTATTCATTTTAACAACAACTTTAGAAGCTTGTTCTTTTAAATAATCAATTACTTCTACAATCTTTTCTGGTGCATTATATTCACTATTCATTTTAATGTCAGCTTCAATACTTGCTATAGTATCAGTTAATACTTTACGAATATTTCCTATTTTTAAATCTAAATCCACAATTACTTGAGGTTTTAAAATCCAATCCGGAGTTTTACCTTTTGCGATTAACTTATCATATTCAGCTTTGTTTTTTAAATACTTAGCCTCTTCAATAGGATTTATTTTGATACCTTCAAAATAATCTTTTACACTTGTTGCAAAAGCAGAATGGAAAACATATTGAGTGCTATTTTTCTTAACTTCAAGTGGATCTATTGAAGCCTTTACTAATGATGATAATTGTTTTACATAAGCATTTGCTTGTTCAATTTCTATATCATCTTTATTAAAATAAGCTATAGCTTCATTCATTAAAGGAAGTAATTTTTCTTTTGCTTGAATAGCTTTATTATGAGAATTTTTAACACCTTCAGCCCCAATCTTAATGAAATCTAACATAAAGTCTTTATCTAAAAATTCTCTAGTTAATATATTTAGTTCATTAACTGGCATATGATTAACAACAGCCTCAGGATTTTTCATCAAATAATAACCTAATGTAAAGAAGTTAGGAGCATCTTTTTGAAGAGCTTCTAAAGCTAATTCATAAACTTTTTCAAGAACATCTTTTGCATCGTTAACGTTTATGTTTTTTCCTTGTAAACTGATATTTTTTATTTTTGTTAATAATTCATTAATAAATGGAGTTTCTTTTATAACATAAGGATGAACTGATTCTCCTAATAAATTATATAATTTTTTAAATTCATCCTTAACATTTATTTTATTAGTTTTTTGAAGTAAAACTAATAAATCTTTCGCGTAAACTTCAAGTTCTGTTGCATTTCCATAAGCATCGTTAAACGCACCTTCAAGTTCAGTATTTTTAATACAAAAATCATCAAATGTTTTAATCTTATCAGTTATAGATTTGTCATCTTCAATATTAGTTTCAATAATATTATTCTTTAATGTTTCAAGTAAACCATTAAAAGTACGTTTAGCATTTTTCTTACCTGTTTTAGCTTTTAATATCATAGCTTCTGTAAGTTGTTGACCAACTTTCATTATAGGATTTAAACTTGACATTGGATCTTGGAAAATCATTGCTACTTTATCCCCACGAAGTTTATGGAAGTCGTCTTCAGAAATCTTCAATAAATCTTGTCCATCATAAATAATTTCTCCACCTTCAACAATAGAGTTTCCAGCAAGGATTCCCATGATAGCTTTACTTGTTACCGATTTACCAGAACCGGATTCCCCAACTATTGCAAAGGTTTCACCTTGATATAAATCAAATGAAATATTTCTAACAGCTTTTAAAATTCCTGCTTGTGTACGAAATGATATTTGTAAATTTTTAACTTCTAATTTCTTTTCCATATTATTCCTCCGTACCACGTAATGATGGATTAAACGCATCACGTAATCCATTACCAAATAAATTGAAACTTAACATTAATAAACTTATAAAGATTGATGGGAATAAAATCATATGAGGATAAGTAAATAAATAATCTTGCCCTGTTGATAATAAAGTACCTACACTTGTCATATTTCCTGTATTTAAATTAATAATTCCTAAATAACTTAAGCTTGTTTCTGAGAAAATTACAGATGGTATTACAAGAACACTACCAGTGATTAATGTACCAATTGCATTAGGGAAAATATGTTTAAACATAATACGTCTATCTTTTGCTCCTAAAGTTCTAGCAACTAAAACATACTCTTGGTTTTTGTATCGATAGAATTGCATTCTCGTACGTCCTGCCATACCTATCCATCCGGTTATGAAGAAAGATATGAATAAAATTAATACATGTGATACATCAAAATGGTATTTTAATAGCGTAATTACAATCATAAATGGAATTGAACCTAAAACATCACAGATACGTTCCATTACTAAGTCAATAGTTCCGCCATAATAACCTTCAATAGCACCATAGATAGCTCCTACAAATAAATTAAATGAAGCAACCAATATAGCTAATATGAACGAGAATCTAGCACCGCTTGAAAGAGCAGTTAATATATCTTGTCCTGTATGAGTTGTTCCAAGTAAGAATAATGGTTTATCAATACCATCTTTTAATACTTCTGAATGATAATAGCAATAATATTGATAATAATTTACACGGATTTCCCAACCTGTTTGATTTTTAATTGCATAATCATATTCATAATTATTTTCGCCTTCAACTCTAACCTTACTTGTATATAAGTCATTTCCTGTATAACTTGCATAAATTGGGATTAAGTCACCATTAGCATCCAAAACAGTTTCTGTTTTATTACCGCCACCTGCTTGAGTCTTATACCAATAGTTAGCATTTGTTAAATCTTGTTTAGCAACTGGTCGTTCAGAAGGATTAGTTTGTGGATAAATAATTTGAATACCTGTTTTGTCTTGATATGCTTGAATTGCTTCATATTCACTTGTTGTAACATTAAGGAATGTTACACCAACTTTATTGTAAGAATCTAGTCTAAAACGATACAAAGTTTTTTCTTTTTTCATTTCTACTACATTTACAACTTCAACTTCGCTTTTGAAAGGACTTTGACCTGTTTCAATTTCTATAGCTTTATATTGTAAATAAATTTCTTTCGAAACTTCTGTTTTTTTAGCACCATCCCAAAATGGTATATTTAAATCATCCATAAGTTGCCATTTAGGTAACATATAAGTAAAATTGTTATCAGTATATGCTACTGTATATTTTGTACAGAACGGAACTATTATAGCAAATAAAACCAAAATACTAATTATAATCGCTGCAACTATAGAAGCTTTATTTCTGGCAAATCTATGCATTGCATCTTTTAAATAAGAAACAGGTTTAGTTTCTAATTTTCCATCATGAAGATTTGCATCTTGATTGTGGAAAACAAACTTTTCACTAGAAATTTGATAATCTTGCGCTTTCATCTATTTAGCCCCCATTCTTATTCTTGGATCAATAATTCCATAAGATATATCTATAACTATACCAGCAGCAAGACCTACAAAAGTATAAAATGCAGATAATAACATAAAGAAATCGTAATCTTTTGAATTAATTGCTGCAAGATACAATCCTCCTACACCTGGAATAGCAAAAATTTTCTCTATAACAAGCGAACCAGATAATACGCTTATAAATTCACCTATTATTGATGGGAAAATAGGTACCATTGAATTTCTTAGTGCATGTCTTACTGTAGCTTGAGATTTTGTTAAACCTTTTGTTCTAGCAAGCAGCATAAATTCACTTGTAAGAACTTCTGTTAATTCAGCACGAGTAAATCTCGCATATCCAGCAATAGATCCAAATGATAATGATAAAACCGCTGGAAGCATCGATTTAAACATACTCCATGTAAAATAATCAAAACCAGAATTCATAATTTTTGGTAATAAATTTAATTTAAAACATAAAATATAAAGTAATAATGATGCGTATACAAAAGAAGGCACTGATATAAACACCATTACACTTGTACTAATTAGGTGGTCTTGCCACTTATTTTTCTTTAAAGCGGCTAAAATACCTAACGCAATACCTAAAGGCACAGAAAATAATGAAGAATAAATATTTATTAATACAGTAGCAGGAAGTTTTTCAACGAATACTTCCCATACATTACGACCACGATATTGAGTTAAATTTACACCAATACCAAAGTCACCTTCTAAAAAGATTCTCTTCATATATAGCCAAAATTGTTCCATAATTGGCAAATTATATCCTCTAGCCTCCATTTGAGCTTTGATTTTTGTTGCATCTTCTCCAATAGATATTTGAACATCATAAGGTAATAATTTTATAAGTACGAAACACATTATAAAAATTATTAAAAATGTCATCAACATCAAACCAATTCTCTTTGATATGTATTTTAACATATACATAAAATATTTCTCCTTTTAGTGTTTTTTTTACGTATCTTAACGTAGAATTGAGGAACAGTTTTTAGACTGCTCCTCAATTTGTATTATAATATATTATTTATAATTAAATTGTCCGTTGTTATCAGCTATTTCTTCTTCCCATTCAGCATCTGTATAGTTATAAGTCATATATTTTAAGCCTCCATAACCCATGAATGTGTTATATTCATAAGTAACGTAGTCAGTTTTATAAGACATTAAACTTGCACTGAAATAGTTATAAAGAGGAACTGTATAATAAACAGATAAAACTTCTTTTTCTAAAGCAGCAATTAATTGAAGTCTTTGAGATTCTTCAAGGGCATTTGAACTAAAGTCATATTTAGCACCTTCAATACCGTTTAAACAGTTATACCATGCCATTAATGACATTGTATCAGTAATATCAGTTGCTTCTCCTGTAGTAGGATCAACAGGTCCAACACCTTTCATTGTGAATTCCATAGTTACAGATGAAGTATCCCATGCTTTTGAATACATATAAGAAGGTGATAAGTATGCAAGTAAGAAGTAACCTGGATCCCAAGCAGCACCACTCCATCCACCTAAGCAAATATCATAAGCTCCGCCTCTGAAATCATTTGCCCAGTTACTAGAGAAGTCTTTTAATTCAACTTCTAATCTACCTTCTAATGAAGTACCTTCTAATAAAGTGCACCATGTATCAGTTAAGTATTTATGAATTCTTTGTGTAGCTTCAGTAATAGAACCAGTACCCATTGTTAATACAACTTTATCTGTTGCAGAAATTTCACCATCTGCTAATGCAGCTTGATAAGCAGATTCAACTAATGCTCTTGCAGTAGCTAAATCGTAACCTGTAATTGAAGCATATGCTGCTTCAATAGAAGCTTCATCGTTTTCATCATATTCTACAGCATAAACATCACATAATACTTTCTTAGCTTCGATAGTATCTCTAAATACTCCACCGTTAGCTACATCGTAATAGTGCATTGAATTGAATAAACCAAATCCAGCATATGATGCAGTAGTACATGTTTTAGCAAAATCAGCTCTGTTAATTGATAATGATAAAGCTTTTCTAAAATCTGTATAAGTTAAGATTGTTTTATTAACACCATCTGTTTCACGAGCTTCTAAGCCTTCTTTACTTGATTGTAATTGTAAAGAAGCAACATAATCATCTGGTGTAAAGTATGCTTGATCACTACCTTTGTATTCATCAGCAACAGATACATCGATAGAAATTGCATCAACTTCACCAGCTAAGAACATTAACCAAGCTGTGTTCCAGTTTTCAACAGTAGTACAAACGATTCTATCAGTTTGATATTGACCTTCATAAACTTGGTATCCCCACCAATTAGCATTTCTTTCAAGGATATATTCTTTACCTGATTGGAAAGATACTAATGTATAAGGTCCCCATGAAGCTGTTGAACTTACACTTGAACAATATGTTGAAGTATATAAACTAGTTCCTAATGTTGGAGCAACTTTATTTTCTTCCCATTTTTCTTTATGAACTAAAGGTAAGCTAGAGAAATTATAAGCAGCTTTATAATCTAATGATCCATCGTCTTTTAATAATTCTAAAGCTTTATCTAAAATAACAACTAATTCGTATTTAGTATCACCAACGAAAATACCTACTTCAGAGAAGTCCATTGCAGGATATGTAACTTCATATTGAATATATTGAGGAAGATAAGCAGCGCTTTCACCCCATTTAGGAGAATTGTCTAATAAATCTTCTAATAAAGCAATAGATTCATCAGTAATAGCTACATAACCATCTGCATCACATAATGCAGCTAAAGCAGCAAATTTGTCTGCATCTAAATAACCAGCATTTGCATAAGCAGCAAGTGAGTAACCACTACACCAAGATGATGATGCTTTAACAGCAAATTTAGCCCAATTTGCACCAGCTACATTATATACACCATTTGAACCTTTTACTAAATCAGCTTTTGAAGCAACTGATCCAGAATCAGCATTATCAACTACAGCATCGCTACCTTGATATACATAATTTTGTGCATTATGAATAACAGTAGAACCTACATAGAAGCTATCAGCACGATAGTGTTGAGCAAGAGGATCTAATTGTTCTTTCATTGTATAAACGAAATCAGAAGCATCGATAGCAGTTCCATCATCCCATTTTAAATCTTCACGTAATGTGATTTTATATGCACGTGCAGTTGCACCTTCAGGGATTCCCCAACCTTTATCAGCACCAGCATATTGGCTAGTTACATCTTCTAATTTTGTTGCAGCAGCATATTCAACAACATAATCGCCAGAAACGATGTTTCCTTGTGCATCATATTTAAAATCATATGTAAAGAATGAACTGCCGATATAACTCATAATTTGAGTGTCATTAGCATCTTGATAAGTTAACTCATTCCAATTAGAAGGAGAAAGTGTTGTATACGTATTATATGTGTACGTATCTTCATCATTAGTCTTATCATTATTACAACTAGCTACAGAAACAGCAGCAACAGCAACAAGAGCTAATGAAAATAATTTTTTTGTCATTTTCTTAAATTTCATTTTCGTTTTCCACCCTTTCGATTAAAAAAATTACACTAACATTATATCACATAACTATAGATAAAACAAGACTTTTTTGAAAAAAAGCCAATGAAAACGTTTTACACAACATTTTTCACGCTTTTTTTAAAAGGTATTTTTTGCTATTTTTTTTAACTTTTGCTTTTGTTTACTTTTATTTTTGAGCAATTTTATGTTTTTTATACATAGAAAAAAATGATAAAATTCTTATTTATTGACTGTTTTTTTAAATTATGATATACTTAAATAGTCTAAAACAAATGACTTGGAATAGTAATTTATGCTTTAATTGTTTAGTGAGTATTGATAGTGAAAAAATACCTTTAAAGTATTTATGAATGGGCCCAACGATGTGAAAAGAGGAAATGCTTTTCCGTACTTCTTGCGTTAAAAGATTAAAGGATATTTATTAAGTTTTAATAAATATTAAATAAAGGTGGTACCACGAACAACTTCGTCCTTTAAATAGGATTGAAGTTTTTTTATTTTTTGGAGGTAATATTATGGAAAATACAAATAAAAAAAGAATGTTGAGTGGAATTAAACCAACAGGTAAGCTTACTCTTGGTAATTATATAGGAGCAATCAAACAATTTATTACATACCAAGATGAATATGAAATGTTTGTTTTTATAGCTGACTTACACGCTTTAACTCTTCCAATTGATCCAAAAGAGTTAAGACAAAACACAAAAGATTTAATTTCAATTTATCTTGCTTGTGGACTTGATCCTGAAAAAGTTGTATTATTTAAACAAAGCGATGTTCATGAACATGCAGAACTTGGCTATATTATGGCTTGCAGTTCTAATATGGGTGAACTTTCTCGTATGACTCAATATAAGGATAAAACAAGTAAGCTTGCAAGTAACGAATCAATTCCTACAGGAATTTACATCTATCCAACTTTAATGGCTGCAGATATCTTATTATATGATCCAGACTTTATTCCAGTTGGAATTGACCAAAAACAACATGTAGAATTAACAAGAGATCTTGCGATTAGATTTAATTCAAGATATTCTGAAACATTTAAAGTCGTTGAACCTGTTACTGCAAAAACAGGCGCAAAAATTAATTCTCTATCTAATCCTGAAAAGAAAATGTCAAAATCTGAATCTGATAAAGGAACAATTTATTTACTTGAAGATTTAAATATCACCAGAAAAAAACTAATGTCTGCTGTTACAGATAGCGATAATTCTATCAAATATGATCCTGTAAATAAACCAGGTATATCAAATCTTCTTACTATTCTTTCAGTTTTAACAAACGAATCAATCGATGATTTAGTTAAAAAATATGATGGTTTAGGATACGGAACATTTAAAAAAGCAGTTGCAGATGCAGTGTGTGCTGAACTTGAAGTATTACAACTTAGAGTTAAAGAAATTCAAGCAAGTGGTATCATTGATAAAGTTCTAGAAGAAGGTGCTGAAAAAGCATCATACTATGCAAGACGCAAACTTGCCAAAGTTTATAGAAAAATTGGACTTAGATAAAAATACAAATATTTATTGAAAATTAAAAAATGAGCTGTTTTTACAGCTCATTTTTGATTTTTTAGTCGATTACTTTGCCTGGATTCAAAATATGGTTAGGGTCAAATACTGCTTTAATGCCTTGCATTAATTTGATTTGATTTTCACCTAATACTTGTACCATATAACCTTTCTTTGCATATCCGATTCCATGTTCACCAGAAACAAGTCCACCAACAACTTTTGCTTTTTGATACATTTCATCAAAGATTACTTTTAATTTTTCTTCAAATACATCGTTTGAATAATCATCTTGACAAATGTAAATATGTAAGTTTCCATCGCCTGCATGACCAAATGAAGGAATTCTAATTCGATGCTTTTCAGCAAGTTCATAAGTGAATTTAATATAATTTGCAATTTCACTACGAGGAACTACTACGTCACATTCATCCATTTTAGGTGTTGATGCTTTGATAGCTTCTAAGAATGCTCCACGTGCTTTCCATACAGATTCTTTTCTTTCATCTGTATCAACAATGAATACATCAAGCGCACCAAGTTCATTTAAGCAAACATCTGCTGCAACTTCATAGTTAGCTTTAAGTTCTGCTTTATTTTTTCCTTCAAATGTTAAAAGGATATATGAATCGCTCTTAGTATCTGGGAATTTTTTGCCAAGATATTCTTCAGCAAATAATATTGTTTTTCTTTCAAAGAATTCAATTGCTGTTGGAGCAACCTTTGCTTTAATGATAGCAGGTACAGCATCAAGTCCTTCTTGTTCTGTTTTAAATGGAACTAGTAAACTAATGCTTTCTACTGGTTTTGGATCAAGTTTTAAAACTGCTTTTGTAATAATACCAAGAGTTCCTTCACTACCGATCATTAAATGTTTTAAAGGGAATCCTGTTGAATCTTTTACAACTTTACGGCCAAACCATTCAACATCACCATTAGGAAGTACTACTTCAATTGCACGAACCCAATCACGTGTAACACCATATTTAACAGCTCTCATACCACCAGCATTAGTAGAAATATTACCACCAATTGTAGCACTCTTTTCACCTGGGTCAGGTGCATAGAAATATCCTTTTGGTTCCACATAATCATAGATTTCCATAAGTAGTACACCAGGTTCAACAGTCAAAGTTAAATTTGATTCATCAAGCTCTAAGATTTGATTCATCTTAGATGTATTAATGATGATTCCACCATATAGCGGAACACAAGCACCAACAAGCCCTGTTCCACTTCCACGTACAACTACAGGAATTTTCTTTTCATTTGCGTATTTCATGATTTGAGAAACTTCTATAGTTTTCTTAACGTAAATCATTGCTTCAGGAGTACCACTAACTGTACCAAGTTCATCTTTACCAAAGTCTTCAGAAATTTGTTCTCCTACAACAATACTTTCTTCATCAACTAAAGAACTTAAATATTTAATGTCATCTAAATCTACTTTTTTATATTGATATTTACTCATTTTATTCACCTTATAATATACCTTTTGATTTTTTAATGTTGGCAATTAATTCAGGAACAACTTTATAGATATCCCCAACAATTCCATAATGAGATACATCAAAAATAGATGCTGCAGGATTTGAGTTAACTGAAACAATAGTTTCACTACCAGTCATACCTGCTGTAAATTGAACCGCACCACTAATACCTAAATTAATAATTAATTTTGGAGCAACAGTTCTTCCACTTAAACCGATTTGATATTTAGCATCAAACCAACCAGCTTCAATTAAAGGTCTTGTTACAGCAACAACACCACCAAGTAGACTTGCAAGTTCTTCTGCCATTGCTAAATCTTCTTTAGTTTTGAATGCTCTACCACAAGCAACAATTACATCAGCTTCTGATATATCTGTTACTTTTTCTTTTTCTTTTACTTTTATAGTTGTAATGTTAGATGATTTATCAAGTTTAGCTGTATCCATATAAACTACATCACCTTTAGGTGTAACTTTTTCAGGCATCTTGAAAATCTTATATCGTACTGTTGCCATTTGAGGTCTATGGTTTGGACAAACGATTTGTGCCATAACGTTACCTCCAAAAGCAGGACGAACTTGAATAAGGTCAGTATTTTCTTTCATACCTAAAATAGTACAGTCAGCTGTTAAACCTGTTCTAAAGTGTGCAGCAATTCTTGGTGCAAAACTTCTTCCAAGAGCTGTTCCACCATATAGTACAACTGTAGGTTTAATTTCTTCAATAAAGTTTTCAACGCATCTTGCATAGCGTTCCATATTGAATTCTTTATATTCAGCATCTTCATATACGTAAACTTTATCAACACCATATTCTAATAATTCTTTACTATATAAATCATTCTTTTCTTTTGAACCAATTAAAATTGCATATACAGGATGTTTAATAACACTAGCAAGTTCTTGAGCTTTTCCAATTAATTCAAAAGCTACTGGATGAATTCCATCAATATCAGTTTCTACAAATACAGATACACCACGCCATTTAGATTTATCAATTTTTGGAGCTGTATCTTGTTCTACCACTTCTGTTACAACACCAGCTGGTCCTTTTCTTGCACAAAGACCACAGTTTTTACAACCTGCATTAAAGTTTAAAACACCATTTTCATATTCTAAACCACCAAAAGGACAAACATTCATCACTTGAGCGGCTGTTTCAGAAGTTACTTTACTTTGATTAATAACTAATTTCTTTGCCATATTTATCACCTAAATATATTTTTTATCTTTCAAAATTTCTGTTAATTGGTTAACTTGTTCTTCCATTGTTCCTGCAAGTACTACTTTATCTGTATTCTTTTGCGGAGGGAACATTCTTTCAACTTGTGTTGGAGAACCTTTTAAACCATAATGTGTTTCATCTTGGTCAAGTACATCAGCAAATGTAATCATCGGAAGTTCAACACCTGCTTTATCTTTTCCTCTTTTATAAGAAGGAAGACGTGGAGTAATATGTCCTTTATCAATTGTAATTAAACATGGATAATTAATTTCAAATGTTTCAATAGTTTTATCCATTGTTGCGCGAACAACAATTGATTTTTCTTTTACTTCTAATACTTTTTCAACATATGCAACATGAGGAATTCCTAAGTATTCAGCCATTTCAGCTCCTACTTGAGCAGTATCACCATCTGTTGTTTGTTTTCCACAAATAATTAAATCAGCATCTCCAAGTGTTTTAATACCTTGACTTAAAGTGTAAGCAGTCGCAACAACGTCAGCTCCACCAAATTTTCTATCACTTAAGATTAATCCTTCATCGCAACCCATCCAAATAGATTCTTCAAGTACTGCTTTTGCAGGAGGAGGTCCCATTGTAATAGTTTTAACTGTTGCACCATTTTGTTCTTTAATTCTTAATGCAGTTTCAATACCATATAAATCATATGGATTCATTTTAGTATTATTCCCATCTCTTATAAGCACCCCTGTAACAGGATCAATTTTAACATCAGATGAAGCAGGCACTTGTTTAATACATACAACTATATTCATACTCTATTCTTTTTCTTTCCTTTCTATTTTATTCTAATTCTTTCTTACTTTAAAAATTCTCTTACTTTATCGTTTACTATTTTTCTAAAAGGTACTTTTGTAAAACAATGAGCTGATCCTTCGATCAAAACATATTCACTATTAGGATATAGTTCATCAAACTTTTTACTATACATTGGTGGAACGGCTTCATCTGCTCCACCTTGCATAATTAATACTGGTTTTTCAAAATTTTCAATATCTTTATACATATTGTAGTCAGCAAGTGTTTTTGCAATTACTTCATTTAATTCAAATCCACCAAGGTCGATATTTCCTGCTTCATTTACAGGAAGACGTTCAAAACGTCCTTTCATAAGTAAAGGTAAGTTACCTGCTGGTGCAAGTAATACTAATTTTTCGATATAATCTTTCATCTCAAGTGATACTCTTGCAGAAACAGCTCCACCCATTGAAAAGCCAATAACAATAATCGGACGTCTATGATTTAATTCATAAGCTTCTAAAATTACTTTTTTTGCATCTTCGTATTCTGTAAAAAATGACATTTCAGTAAATTCACCATCACTAATACCACTACCCATAAAATCATATCTTAAAGTTGCGATATTAATATCAGTTAAAGTTTTTGTTAATTGTTTGTATAAGAATCCATTTTCATTCATATGTCCAGTAAAACCATGGAACATAGCAGCTACTGTTTTATATTCAGTATCTGGTGTTGAAAACAATCCTCTTAAAATATAACCATTGGAATTTAATTCTCTATATTGTATCTTCATTTTAATTACTTCCTTCCTCTTTACACAATATTTTTCTTATGTTTCCATTATTATCATTTAATAGTTTTTCAATAACACTTGGGTTTTCTTCTTTTAATAAATAAGCAAGAATTACACCTTTAGTTGATTTGTATTTTTCAAGTGCTGCGCGAGCTTCATCATCAGAATATCCTGTTACTTCTTTAATAATTGATAAAACTCTTGCTTCTAATTTTAAATTTGTAGCAACAACGTCAACCATTAAATTTTGATAAACTTTTCCAAGTCTAATCATTGATGAAGTTGTGATCATATTACAAATTAATTTTTGTGCTGTTCCTGATTTCATACGAGTAGATCCAGTTATTGGCTCGGCTCCTGTAATTGCCTCAATCGGATAAACAACAGCTTCAGCTAAAACTGACCCAGCAGATGTTGTAATACAACCTGTTAAGCATCCAATACTATTTGCATATTCAACTGCACCAAGAACATAAGGAGTTCTTCCGCTTGCGGCAATACCTATAACAAAATCATCTTTTGTAAGATTGATATTTTGTAAATCTTTTACTGCATCATCCTTTGAATCTTCAGCACCTTCTACAGCTTTTTCCAAAGCAATTTTTCCTCCTGCAATAAGACCTTGGACCATGCTAGGATCAGTACCATAAGTTGGAGGACACTCAGATGCATCTAAGATTCCAATGCGCCCTGATGTACCTGCACCTACATAAATTAAACGTCCACCATTTTCAAATACTTCTACTAAAGCATCAACAAGTAAACTTATTTGAGGTAGTGCTCTTTCAATACTAAGAGGTACTGTTTTGTCTTCCGCATTTAATTTTTTTAATATTTCAATAGTTGATAAACTATCAATATTCATTGTATTTTGATTTCTTTTCTCTGTAGAAATTTTATCTAATTTTACACTCATTTTTTTACCTCATATGGGGGATTTGTAATATTCCCTAGTACTACACATCTTGAAGCTCCTGTAACAGACGGAACATTAGATGGTTTATTAAGTAATGTCATATGTCCTAAAATTGCAAATCCAAATGCTTCAAACGCATCTGCTGTATTTTCTATTACAATCTTTACTTGCATATTAGTTTTACTTAATTCATCAAGTATTACATTACTTATATATTTATTGTGGCATCCACCACCAGAAATAAATACTAAGTCTATATCTCCTAAAAACTTCTTATATTGATCAACAATTGTATATGCAGTATAGGCAGTAAGCGTAGATATAACATCATAACTACTTCCTCCATTTGCAAATACTTTATTGATAACATTATTTAAAAATTCCTCATTATATTTTTCACGACCTGTACTTTTTGGAAGAGGCATATCTAAATATTCATCTTTCATAAGTTCATCAAGTACCTCTTGATTAACATTACCTTTAAATGCATAACTACCACCATCATCATATGATAAGTTAAATAGTTTTTGCATAGCACCATCAATAAGCATATTACCAGGTCCCGTATCAAAAGCAACTACATCATCTATTGTCGCATCCTTTTTAATGTAACAAACATTACCAATACCACCAATATTTTGAAGTGCAATGTTTTTACCTCTATCCTTATATAATAAATAGTCTATAAAAGGAATAAGCGGTGCACCACATCCACCTGCTGCCATGTCCATACACCTAAAATTACTTATTACTTTTTTATTAAAATGATATGCGATAACGCTTGGTTCACCAACTTGAAGAGTTGAAGAAGCATACCCATCCATTTGATCAGGATTATGCCATATTGTTTGCCCATGGATTGCAATAAACTCAACTTCACTCATATCTACATTAAATTCAGATATGAAGCTTTCTATTGCTTTAACATAAGCATGTGCTACTTCAAAATTTAAGCTACAAACTTTTTGAACGTTGGATGTCAAAATACTTGTTGCATCTTTAATTCTTTCAAGGGTAAGAACATCATATGGGTAAGTCCCAAATGAATCTATATAATATTTATAAGAATTATCTATTTCTTTAATATCAACTAAGCATACATCAATACCATCAAGCGATGTACCACTCATTATTCCAATTGCTTTCATATCTACACATCCATATCCTTTGTAGCAAAGTGAAATACCCCATATAATTGATCTACGCTATCTCTATATGTTAAAACAATTCCTTGTGCTTCCAAATACTCTTTGAAGCCAGAAATTACGTATTTTCCGTCTTTTTCAAGAAGCCCACCAGTTAATCCAATAGCTGTATGACCTGGAAGGCGCAATATTCGCATCAAATCTTCAACTTGCTTTGCAAGTTTTCTTCCTTCATTCTTTAATACATAAACAGCTTCACTTGAACCTTTATTTGATGCTTCTTTAAAGAAGATTGAATGTCTTGCAATTTCATCTTTTGTATGTTGATAGAATAAATGATTAAATTCTCTAACATCTTTTAATCCTAAATAATTAATAAAATCATTTTCTAAATCTGTATATAGGCTTCCATCTTCGTATTTATCAATGATTCTAACACTAAAGTCCCTAACTAATGAGTAAGAACTTCCTCTTTCTCTAATAATATGACCCCATCCGCCTATTAATCGTGTAGCATCGTTATTCATACCAAAAATTGCAACACCAGTTCCAGCAATTACAATAATTCCTGTCTTTTCACCTTTTTCAAGAATAGAATAAAGTGCTGTCATTGTATCACTTGTTATATCAATTTCTACTTGATATTTATTTTTAAAATAATCTATAATTTCTTCTTTATTTGAAATGGCGCTAATTCCAGATACACCCATTTGAATTTTAATAATTTCGTAAATATTTGGATCCACTTGGCTAATTAAATCTTCAATTCCTTTATCGATATTTAAATACCAATTGTGAAAATCAACAGCAGGAGATCCTGTGCCACTTGTTGCTTTATATATAATTTCTTTTTTCAAATTAAGCCCTGCAACTTTTACTGAAGTTCCTCCTGCATCTACACAAATAATTAATTTTTCTTTCATATTATCTTTTTACCAATCTTAATCGTTTTCGATAATTTATTTTATTAATTAAATAATCACTAGCGTTAACATGACCTATAACATTAACGCGTTCATCTCTTTCTAGTGGGCTAAGCACAATATTTGCCTCTCCCATATATCTTAAAAACAATTCATTATCTACAGTTAAATCAAATCTTTTTCTTTCAACTGTATTAAATGGAACAATTTTAAAGTCGCCATTTCTTTTACCAAACCTTAAGATTTCTTCATTAGAATCAACCCTAACATTAAACGGATCAACTAGTCTTGTTTCTAAGTAATCATTATAAGTATCTACTTCTAATAATATTTCATCACATCTATGATTTGCAAGAATTTCTAATTCTTCATGTGTTGCGTATGCATCACCAAAGAATATTTCATCAATTCCAGCAACTTTTAATTCTTCAATTGCTACACTTAAATCGCCATTTCTATGAGATTCAACAGTAGGAAGACCTTCATACATTGGAGGTCTAAAATTTACACGTGATGGAACAAAGCCTGCAATCTTAATACCATAGCTATGATAAAGTTTAATTCTTTCTTCTGTAAAAGTGATAGAATGACCTGTATGAAGTTTTGGGTAATAGTTAAAACATGCACGAATATTTTTCACATTTAGTCCTTTGTCAACTAATTCTTTTAAACGTATCTCATCAATACCTGATGCATTTAATTCAATTAAGTAAGGCGACTCTATAGACATTTTTACGATATCATCCGTTGTAAAACCATAATCAAGTCTTAACGCATAAATAGATTTAGGAAGATCAATCGTATCATATACTTTTTTTGAAATATCTAAAGATAACTTCATCCCAAGACTATTTATTTTTTCAATCATTTTATTAAATTCATCAAGCGAACTATCTGCTTCACTTATATGGATTGAAGAAAATACCATTTCATATCCCAGTCCTCTTGCATATTCTAAATATTTGATATTTTCATCAAGGCTATATTCTTTTAATCCTAAGAAAACTGAAACACCATTTTTAACCATAATTTATATCCTTATTTATATATATAATATTTTTTCGACATAACTTTAAAATCGCTTGATGTCTTTTCTAAATTAGCATATTGTTCATGAAGTGGAATTGTATTATAAATGATTGCATCTTCACCAGCTTCATAATCAATCATTCTTGGACGTCCTTCTACAAATGGTTTATTAAATGCAAAATGTTCACTATAATGAGTTCTAATATGATATAAAAGCGTCCAACTAGTTTTAATAGCTTTAAAACTCTTACGATCAGTTATATGCATAAATACACCACCACATAATTCTTTTTCGTATTTCGAAAATGTTGGTGTGTAGTATTGTGGTCTAAAATGAACTCCTGGTAATTCATACGCATTTAATTCTTCTGCAAGTTTTTCTGATACAAGCCAAGGTGCTCCGAAAAGTTCAAATGGAGTAGTTGTCCCGCGCCCTTCTGATACATTTGTACCTTCAAAAATACATGTAGCATTATATGCATAAGCTGTATCTACTTTTGGAAGATTTGGAGTAGGAGTTACCCAAGGAAGACCTGTATCCTCAAAATCCATCCATCTTTCATAGTTTTTCATTGGAATTACTATTAATTTACAATTAATTCCAAATTCCTTATTAAACATTTGTGCAAGTTCTCCCATTGTCATACCATGACGTTGACAAATAGGATAATACCCTACAAATGAACGATATTTTTCAATATCAACAAGATTACCTTCAACTTCACTACAGTTGATTGGATTAGGTCTATCAAATACAACAAATTCTTTATCATACTCAGCACATGCCATCATACAATATGCCATAGTATAAATAAATGTATAATATCTAGAACCACAATCTTGAATATCAATTGTCATAATATCAACATTATCCATTACTTCTTTTGGTGGTTTTTTTGACGCACCATAAAGGCTATACACTGTAATACCTGTTGCTTCATCCACATAAGTTTCAAGTTTTACACCAGCTTGAAGGCTTCCTCTTACACCATGTTCTGGAGAGAATAATCCAACAAGATTAGTTTTTTCTCTTAATACATCAATAGAACTTTTAAAATTAGATGTAATACCTGTAGGGTTAGTAATAAGGCCTACCCTTTTATTTTCAAAAATTTCTTTGAATTCATCAATTCTTTCAATCCCTAAAATTGTTTTACTCATTTTTTAAATCCTCCTCAACTTCTTCTTCAATTTTCTTAAAGTCAATTTTTGCAAAACGGTAATATACTGGTATAGTAACCTTTACAACTAAGAATAGCGGTAAACTAATTCCGAGAATCATCCATACCGCAAGAAGTCCTGGAACTACCATACACATTATAAACATTCCAATAACAAAAAGCGCCGCAAACAGCATTAAAAGTGTTGTTAAAAAATATCTAATAGATACAAATAATGCAGTTCTAAAAATTTCAAAATTAGTTAATTTTTCAAATGTAATTAAGAGTAGTGGAATGTGTACAATCATAAATGTAAAAATTAATAAGCATACTGGAACTACCACTATCGCAACTTGCATAATAACATCTACGATATTAGATTCTGTTGTTGCAGTAGCCCAAAAATAAATTGCATATATGCCTACAGCATACACTAGCAACAAACAAATTCCCATTTTAAATGATTTAAAGAAGTAGTGTTTAAAATTAATAAATAGTGGTTTAAAAACACCATTTTTATCAAAATCATTTTTGATAGTTGCTGTTGCAGCAACTATCATTGGAAACATTGTAACAATTGGTAACGACATAATTATTGTCATAATGTTAATAACTAATAATTTATATAATGTATTAAAAAAACGATATGTTTTAGAAGTATACTTTTTTTCAAATTGATTTGTTTGAATATCCATACAAACCTCCCCTATTATACTTATTATACCACATATTGCTTTTTTTGTGTTATGATATGTGAATTTAATTTTTTATTTTTTCCAAAAGAAAAAAGGCTGTCAATTGACAACCTTTTAATTTTCTATTAACTATGCTACTGTGTAACCAATAGAAGTCATTGCATCTTTATAAGATTGAACAACAGAGTTCAATTGAGATGCAGGAGTGATTGAAGAATCTTGACAAATCTTCTTAGCAAGTGGATAGAATCCATTTGTACCATAGTGAGAACCACCACCAACTGTCATTGATAATACAGTAATTAATTCATAGTAAGATTTATTTTGAATTGACATAATAACGTCTGCATAAATTTCATGGTCAAACTTAGCAAGTAATGAGTTACGATAAGCTGTATCACTATCAACATCAGCAACGTTAGGGTCATCACCTAAACCTTCAAATAAGTCATACATAATAGCGAATAATACTTTGTTATTTAATCCATTAGTACCATTTTCAGTATTGATGATTGAATAACATCCAGTAGTATCATAAGGAATTAAATATGAAGAATTACTCATATCAACACCTTTAATATATACACCACTACCTTCAGCAGTTTCAACTGGTTCGTCATTATATCCAAGAATAGCTTCATCAACATTTAAAGTAGTGATTGGAGTACCACCTTGGTTTTCAGCTGTTGGATAAGGAACAGCACCAATCTTGAAGTTACATTTAGCTGGGTCGAAACGATTAGATGCACCAATGAACCAAAGAGCACCATGAACGATTGCAGAACGAGCTTCTAAGAATGATTGTGGAGTATCAGCTTCATCAGTATCACAATATTTTTTAGCATATAAGTTTTGAATAGCTAAGAATCTATCTGTAACAGCAGTTGATGTTAAGTTAAGTGATGCTCTACCTTGGATAGTAGCAATTTGTGTACCAGTAGATGCAGTAGAACCAATTACAAATTCAGCACTTCTTACTGCAAGAGCATAATAATTGCTTCCTTTAGCAGATAATGCAGTTTGTAATCTTGCTACATACGCTTCAAATTTAGGCCATGTCCATTCACCTCTTAACCAAAGTGTTGCAGGATCTTCTTCACCAGCTTCAGCAATTAAATCCGCATTATAATATAAGAAATAGTCAGGTCTTGCTTGCCCTTGAACATACCCATATACTTTATTATTAACTGTAGTTGTAGCAGATGTAGTTTCATCTTGTTGGTAACCAACAGTAGTTAAATCAGGATCACCATTAGCATCAATATTATATCCAATTTCAGAGAAAATACCAGTTCCATTAACAACATCATATAATTCAGCTAAACAATTTTCTTTAACAAGAGTAGGAATCCAGCTTGATGTAATATTTACAATATAAACACCTTCACTAGCATAACTCTTTGTAGCAACACCATTTTTGATATTAGTAATACGGTTAGGACCCCAAGAAGCATCATCTCCCCATGCATCGTAAAGGATTTTTACATTATATGCAGCTTCAACTTTACGTTGGTGATCTCTCATAATGTCTTTACTTTCACCTGTGTAGTCATTATCCCAAGGGTCATAACTTGATACTGGTAAAACTTTAATTTTAATTTCCATACCTTTACCATCAAATGTATAACCTAATTGTGATTCTTGACCTAAAGTCCATCTTGGTTGATAAGCAACTGTAGATTTCCATTTTGCATATAATGTAATATTTCCAGTTACAGGAGTAGTAAAATCATAAGCTTGTGTACAAGTTTCATCAGAATACCAACCATCAAATGTATAACCTGCCTTAGTAGGTGTACTAGGCATTCCTACTACTTGGCCGCTATTAGCGTAACCATCAGCAACATCACTTCCACCATTAGAGTTGAATGTAACTGTATAGTCACCAGTTTGAGCGCCTTGCCATTTTGCTACTAAAGTAATATCTTCTGTTACTTTTGTATCAAAATCATAATCTGAACCATTTAATTGCCATGCAACAAATGAATATCCAGCTTTAGTTGGGTCAGTTGGTCTGTCAACTTTTTTATTTTTCTTAACTTCTTGTGATTCTACAGTCGTTCCACCATTTGAGTCGAATGTAACTGTATATTTTTTACCACAGCTAGTTAAAGAAAATACTGCAACTAAAGTTAATAAAATTACAAAAAATCTTTTTTTCATTTTGTTTTCCTTTCTATATTTTAATTAATTTGCTTTGTCATATATCCATATGACTTAAAAACTTCATATCCCATAAGTCTGTAAAAATCAAGTAATCCAGTCCAATCAATAATAATATTACTAACTCCATTTTCTACTAAAATGTTATTAGCAACCACTACTAAATCATATCCTATATTTTGTTTACGATATGAGATATCTACACCAAGAGGACCAATCCCTCCAAGTGCTTTAAAACGATTTCGCCATGTAAGGCTATAGCTAATAAGAGCAGTATCAGTAGTAGGATAACCGATTTTTGAGAAACCGCAAACTGTATCTCCATCTACCGCTATTACATACTCTTTACCACTCCCACCGTTTTCAAAATAATCGCGAGTTTCTTTTTCCCAGCGACCAGGCCAATTTTTAACCATCAATTCAATTATTTTATCTTTATCAGCAAGTGTTGCAACTCGATATTCAATTTTATTATTTTTTGTTTTCAGAACAGCTTCAACTTTATTTGATACTTCTTTAACTAAATCATAGGTATCATTTGGCCTTTCAAATCCTCTTTTTTCAAACCATTTTGAACTGCTATTTAAATCTACAGGTAAACCCGGAAAGAAATTATAACAGTCACGGCCTAAACATAATTTTTCCTTTTTATTCTTTTTCGCATTCTCAACTACAAGTTCTAATAATTTAGAACCAATCCCAAGTTTTCGGAATTTTGTATCTACATAAAATAAACTAATCCACCCTAATTTATCATATAGGGGAATAAACAATTCTTCATCATATTCTTTGTAAATAATGAAAGCTATTAATTTATCTTCATCATCTAAAACAGCGTATGATTTGTCTAATAAAGCATTAGATAAATTTCTTAATAATAATTCTTTTGTGATAGGATATATCGCTCCATAAGCACTATTCCACAAATCACAAATTTCTTGATAATTTGTAAATTCTTTTAAGTCTAAATATTTCATCTTTTTCCAATAAAGAGGTGGAGTATCCTCCACCTCCTAATTATGTATTTTATTATTCAGCTTCAGGAGCTTGTGCAGGTTTTTTCTTAAAGAATAAGAAGTATGCGCCAGCACCAGCAACACCTAATACTAATACTGCATTAATAATACCAAATGCAAGTACAGTACCATTTTTAGAAACTTTTTCTGTGTTAGCTACAACTGAATCAACTGTTTCAGAAAGAGTAGCAACAGAAGCTTGTAATGCAGCATTGTTTGCAGATAATGCAGCAACTTGTTCTTGGATTTCAGCAACAGTTTGACTTAATGATTCTACTGTAGTTGCAGAAGCAAATCCGTCATTTACATGAGTCTTAGGAACGATAGTTACTTTAACTGTAGCTTTAGCTTCATTATTAGATTTGTCATAAACAGCAATCTTAACCATTTGAGTTTTTTCTTTACCATTTAATCCTGTAGTAACAACTGAATCAACAAGATACCAGTCATAAACAGCTTCTAATAAGTTACCATCAACAGCATCGTATGCATAAATGATAGCATCGCGGAAATCAAAATCATCGCCTTCATTAATTGTAACAGGACGAACCTTTAACACAGGAGATGTAATATCATAAACTGTAACGTTAAATTTAACGCTTGCTTTTTTAGTATGTGAATTGTTCCAAATAGTAGCAACAACTTCATGAACGCCTTCAGTTGGGTTGTCAAAATCTAAAACTGTATCAAATTCAACATTTTGAGTAATATCATTACCTAAAATACTAACACCATTATATTGTGCACTGTAAGCATTTACAAGTGTATATTCATCAATAGTAGGAATAACTTTCTTATCTCCATCCATTTTTGGAGTTACATATAATAAATCTTCGTTTACTTTAATAATTGGAGTATAAGAATCAACAACTACATATTTAATAGTTATTGAAGAATCTTTGTTAGTTTCAGTATTAACTGCTTTATAAGTAACTATCCAGTTATCACCAGGCATTGCAGTTGTAGCATCGATTTCATAATCACACCATTTTTCATATGATGTTCTTGTATCAATCCATCCACGAGAAAGACTAACTTCAGTTCCCTCTGCCTTAGCTGCCCAGTCGACTTTAGTTCCTGGCCATCCACCAATTAATGGTGATTCAGCTAAGAAGCCCCAGAAACAGTATGCAAAACTACCAATAGAACCAGAAAGAGTTTTTTTGCTTGAATCAATAGTTAAACCTGCTTTAGAAGAATGGATATTAATATATTCAAATAGCCAACTCCATTTATCCCAGCAAGTTTGTTCTCCATCTACTAAGAATGATGTATTAGCACAGAAAGAATCATACTCAGCATTTGTATCATGAATTAATTCATATCTATTATTGTATAAAGGCATAGATGTAGAAGGAGTTTCAGGAACAGTAACTTCAGTATATACTTTTACACTTTCATCATCAGGGTTAACATAAATATATTTACCATAATATTCGCTTGTTTGATCTTCACAAAGAGTGTATTTGCCTCTTTGAATTAAATACGCATTAAAGTCTTTTAAGAAATCATCTCTCATTTCTTCAAAAGTTTTATATGAATTAGGGTAAACTACTGGAATTTGGTTAGCACCATTAGCACCTGCATTGATATAGAATTCCATTACTGATTCATCTGCTTTATAAGAAGTAATATCATCAGCGTTTGACCAATATTTCATAACACCATCATACAGGATGTTTTGATATGGATTAAATTTAGTTCCTTGCATAATTTCAACTGTATTTTGACCTTCTAATAATTGATAGCTTGTTTCATTTAAAACTTTATCATAGAAAGATAATCCAGATACAGAGAAGTTATAAGTTTTAACAGATGCGATTGGAGTTGCATTACCTTGTTCATCAGTTAAAGCAGTTCTACCATATTTGTAACCATAAATAGCAATTGCATTCATTGCTTCTGTATTCATAGCTGTTTGATCTAAGTAACCATTTACATAAATCATACCACCAGCAGGAACTGTAAATTCAGTAGTACATTGACGGTTAATAGCTTTAGAAGCAGTATCCGCAGAAGTTGCATCCATGCCACCAGCAATTAATTTTTCCATTTCATATTTTTGAGCATCTTCAGCAAGAGCGTTTTGATATGATGCACCGCAGAATGCGATTGCAATATATCCGTCACCTTCTGGATAGCAATAATCCCATAAATTATAATCCCAACCAGCAGAAAGGTAAGGAACTGTATTTACGTTTGTAGGTTCTTCTTCAAAATATTGCCATACGAATCTATTAGCTACATAGTCAGGACCTTTATTTTCTAATACTGGTGTAACGCCATCAGATTCAAATAATAATTGTCCATCAGCATCTACAGCTTGTTCCCAAACAACGTCACATTGACTAGAGTTAGTATATTTTGCTACTTCACCATTAACATAACAATATTCAGGAGCTAATTTAATAGTAGTTGAAGTTTCTAAATCATAAGCTGCAGAAGAACCTGATGCACGAACGATATTACCATTAGCATCAAAAATAGCAGATCTGATTAAGTAAGTTGTATCAACTTTTGTTGGAGCAACACCATCAACATATTCATTAACAACAACATCTGTATCAGATGCATTTACTCTCATATGAGAAAGTGAACTAAGTGAAATTGATGAAATATCAGCTGGAGTAAATTTACCTTCATCATATCTACCAGATACAACTTCACCAGTTTCTGAATCATTTATCCAAGCATAAACAAGTTTTCCAGCACCAGATTGTGGATTACCAGTTGTTGGATTAATAGCTACAGATGAACCTGCAAAATAAATTGCATAATATTTTCCAGTAGGATTACCATTTTCATCAAATTGAGCAACTCTTAAACGAGTTTCATTCCATGGATAGTCTCTTCCTGTACTATAATTAGCATCTGAAACTGCTTCATTATCGTAGAAATTAGGGAAAGTTGACATTATACTATCCATTATATATACAGGAATTTCATCATCTGCAAGTGTTGGATCAGTTGTCCATTTATCACTAGCAGCTTTTGCAGCATTACCTGCAGAAATTCCTACTAATGCGATTGTGAGTAATAATGTACTCAGAAAAGCAAAAACTTTTTTCATATTTCTTGTCCTCCTTTTTATATACTTTGAAAGCGTTTGCTCTTATATTATAACATAAAAATTTTTCAGTTGCAAGAGAATAAATTATTTTTTTAAAAACGCTTACACTTTTTTTTACAAATACACCATAATTTGTAAAAAAAAGCTATTTTGAAGGGCTTTTTCCTTTCAAAATAGCTAATATTATTTACATTTTTGAATATGCTGCTTGATCGATAATTACAGTAACATCAGCGTGTTCATTTAAAATTGATGCAGGGAAATCTGTATCAATATCACCATTTAACAATCTTACAACTGTATCAGCTTTAGATTCACCACTAATTAACATTAAAATTCTCTTAGCTTGCATAATATTATGAATACCCATAGTAATAGCGTGAGTTGGAACTTCGTTTATTGAGTTAAAGAAACGTTTGTTATCTTGACGAGTTTTTTCAGTTAATTCAACAATAAATGTTTCTTGTGTAAATGGAGTTCCTGGTTCATTAAATCCAATATGACCATTCCCACCAATACCTAGTAATTGCAAATCAATTGAAGCCTCTTTTAATGCGTTATTATAAGCTTTGCAATCTTCTTCTAAACTTGAGTTTTTGATTGCAGGAATATGAACATTTTCTTCATTAATATCAACATGATTAAACAGGTTATCATGCATAAAATAATAGTAACTTTGAGGATGTTGTTGGCTAATTCCACAATATTCATCTAAGTTATAGGTTTTTACATTTTTGAATGAAATTTCTTTATTTTCATACATTTTAATTAAATTTTGGTAAGTTCCAACAGGACTTCCTCCTGTTGCAAGACCTAATGTACAAGCAGGATTGTTCTTAATTGTATCAGCAATTATTTCCGCACCTAATTTACTCATTTCAGCATAATTTTTTACTACAATAATTTTCATTTTTCTTTTCCTTCTTTCTATTTATTTATAGTTACAGGCAATATTCCTTTTGCCTTAATTTGACCCGTTAAAACCTTAGCTAAAGCTTTAAAACTTAACACGCTTGCTTCATATCCACAAAGATATGTATTAACATCTAACACATTAATATCGTAAGGCGTTCTTACAGCTACAACGATCAACTTTTCTTTATCAATTGCATTAATTACATCTGCCTGAGATGGATTAAAGTTAGCGTTATAACTACAATAAATTACTTTATCATAGTTACCAACTTTAGCAAGTAATGCAGCTTGTTCTTCTTTAGTTGGAGCTATTGACATATAGTGTTTATCCACTCCAAACGGCATATAATCTGCTAAACAACTTAATGTGCTATCATCATTTTCTACAAGTGTTACAACCTTAATTTGAGGGAATACAACTAATACTTTTTCTTCTTTTTTAACCGGAAGAAGTCCTTTTTTATCTTTTACTAAAGTAATTGAATCATCAGCTACTTTTTGAGCAAGTGCCATTCTTTCAGGATTTTCCAAATCCCCTTCAATATCTTCAAACTTATCAGCCATTTCACCAACGTGATACATTTCCTTATATCTCATTATTCTCTCAACAGAAGCATCAATTGTTTCCATAGGAATTTTTCCTTCTTCTGCAAGTTTTAATGCAGCTTCTGCAAATGCTTTAGAAAGTTCTACTCTACGTGCTCCGCAAAGAAGTAAAATATCACATCCTGAGTTAAATCCATAGTATGCAATTTCTTCAATTGTAAAGTTATCAAATACAGCAGACATCGTTAAAGAGTCAGTTACAACAAGCCCATCAAAACCAAGTTCTTCACGAAGCAATCCTTTAATTACTTTACTTGATAAGGTAGTTGGAAATTTGTCATCATATTTTGTGTATAATACATGGCTTGCCATAATGCCTGGTAACCCTTTTTCAATAGCACGTTTAAATGGAACAAGTTCAATTTTATCCAATCTTTCACGATCGAAATCAACAATCGGAAGTCCAATATGAGAGTCAACAGCAGTATCACCATGTCCTGGGAAATGTTTAACTGATGTCATAAGACCTGCATCATGATATCCACGAGCAGCTTCATACATATAATCAGCAACCATCTCAGGGTCTTCTGAATAAGATCTTACATTAATAACTGGGTTTTTAGGATTATTATTTACGTCTGCTTCTGGTGCAAAATTAAAGTTAACACCTAAATGTCTAAGTTCAATCCCCATGTTTTTAGCAAGGTTGTACGCATGTGATAATTCACGAGTTGCGCCAATCGGCATAGCACCTGGTGATTGAACGATTCCTTCTGTTACACGTGCAACCATTCCACCTTCTTGGTCAATAGCAATAAACGGAGGAATGTTTGCGTTTTTCATAATTTCTTTATTTAATTCAAATACTTGACGAGGAGATACACAATTATCCTTAAAGAAGATAATCAAACCTGCACCAATTTCTTCAACTTGTAATTTTAATTCAGGACTATAACTGTCTCCAGAAAAAGCAAGACCTATCATTTGACCTATTTTTTCCTTCAATGTCATTTCACTAACTTTTTTCATAATATTTTTTCCTTTCTATTGTTTACATATTTTTTTCTTCAAACTTACGATAAAGTCTTATGTAATTTTTAAGAGATAATTTCACCATTAAATAACTTATTAGAGAAAAACAACAAGTTATCATAACCACATAAATTGCTAAACTTAAACTAATAATTAACAACACTAATATTATAATTACGATATTTATAACTATGTCTTTAAAAGCCATTATACAAGCCAATTTAATCGTTTCAATAATTCCTAGTTTAAAATAAGCTAGGCAAAGAATACAATGTATCAAAACCATTAAAAACACTATGAAGAATGATATAGATAAGGCAAGACCTAATAAATAAATTACTCCTTCACTTGCATAATTATAAAAGAAACTAACGCTATTGATAAGTAAATATCCAATAGCTACTCCTAACACTGTAAGCAGTATTGATTTTAAATATACTTTTTTTAAGCTTTTAAAGAAATCTTTGAAAACCGTATTAGTTTTATCTATTTCGTATTGTTTTACAACATCTGTACAACTAACAACACTAGGTAATAACCATAACAAAGTCGGAATCAAAGATAAATATACCAAAGGATGACTTTGATCCTCTATAATATTAGATACTATAATAAAGAAAGAGAATGAAGGAATAATTACAACTAAGTTTAATATAACAAGTCGTAATGCATAATCTAAAAATCGATAAATTTTACTAGTAAATATTCGATTAGATTTCATCTCTTCATTCTCCTTAATTTTTATTTTATTATCCTACGATACCTGAACGTTCAACACCTTCAATGAATAATCTTTGAACGAATAAGTATCCAATTAGAAGTGGAGTTAACATTAATAACGCCGCAGTATTTAATAATACTTGAATGAACAATGGGTTCTTAACGATACCTTCACCAACTTGTTCTACGAAGTCAATATATTCAGGTCTTAAAATTAAACCTTGAACGTTTTCACTCATAGTAATTAGTTTTCTTGTAAGCATTGGGAATGAGTCACCAGATATTGCATACATACCAGTGTAATATACGTCATTCCATTGCCATACGAATGCAAATAATGCAACTGTTGTGATAACACCACGAGCATTCGGAAGCATTACACTCCAGAATGTTCTAACTACACCAGCACCATCGATTTGAGCAGATTCTTCAAGTTCAATAGGAATTCCACGGAAGAATTGTCTAAACAAGAAGATAAATAACGCTGATCTAATACCTTGACCAGTAAGCGAAGTAATATAGAATACTATAGCTTTACCTTCACCTTTCAGTTTAAGTGGAGCACCAAATAATGATTCAAATAAACCAGGATTTCCAAAGAAAGAGAAGATATCAAATTTTTCTAAATAGAATGTTCTTGATAATGATACTGCTTGTGGAGGTACAATTAACGTTAACATTACTAACCAGAAAATAACATTACTACCTTTAAATTTTAATCTTGAAAAAGCATAACCTGCAAGTGAAGTTGAAATCAATTGACAAATTGTTGAAATAGTTGAAACTTGTAAGTTACACCATAATCCTTTCCAATACTTCATAAGTTCTATAGCAATCGTAAAGTTAACTAAACTATAGTTTTCAGGGATCCAGTTAACAAGTTTATTATTTAAATCTACTGGATGTCTAAAAGCAAGTGAAATTTCTTGGAAAATTGGAAATATGATAACAAAACATAAACCAATAAATACAAATCCTCTCATAATAGACATAATTTTTTCACCAGTCTTACGACGTCTTACAGCCTTTTTAACAGGATTTTTTAAGTCTACTAAAAGTTCTTCATATTTTTGTTTACTAATTTCTCTTAATTTTGCAAGTTTAGAAACTTGTTCTTGTTGTTCTACAACTTGATTATCTAATTGTTCATTATTTCTTTTCGTCATAGTAGAACACCACCTTCGATAAAATTCCTACAATAATAACCATGATTAATGCAGAAGTCAAGATATAAAGCCATGACATTGCTGCATAATATCCATATTCACTGTTATTATAAACTTTGTCCATAATATCACAAATTTCTGATCTTAAGAATGAGTCAACTATTGTATAAACAACAACTGTTAAAATCATTGGTGATACCATTGGAAGAGTAATTTTCCAAAATTGTTCATATGAAGTTGCACCTTCAATTGTTGCAGCTTCATATAAGTGTCTTGGAACAGATTGAATAGCTGTTAAGAAAATTAAGATTTGAATACCTGAATAAGAAATTGTTCTATAAATTGTCGATGTAATATTAGACAAGAAAGAAACAAGTCCTTTAGGAAGTCCAAGTCCTAACATGAATTGTTCTAAGTCAAATAATTGAGTTAGAGCATCCCCACCGGCAGCATTTAAAACTGATTCAACACCTTCTGCAGCTTCAAGAGCAGCATTAATAGCTTCTGAGTTAAATACAACTGGTAAGAAGAATACCGCTCTTACAAATGTACGACCTTTAAATTTACCATTTAACATAACCGCAACTAATAAACTAAAGATTGTAATAACCGCAGTATCAACAACTGTTGTAGTTACTGTATTCCATAAGCTAACTGGGAAATCTACATTTACACGAAGAGCGTATTTGTAGTTATGCCATAAATCCCATGTAGGTGTAGCTGTATAGTCATAAGCTACACCATTCATTGGGAATACTTGTCCAAAGTGGAATACACCAGTATTTTCTACTGAACTAAATGAATAAATTAAAGACATAACTAGTGGGTATGCAAAGAATAGCAAGAACCCTAAAATTGTAGGAGCTAAGAACATCCAAGATACAAATACCTTTTGTTGTTCATAACGTAGTTTATCATAAACTAATTCTTTGAAAATCTTAATAGGATAGAAAACAAATAACCAATTTGATAATAAGAAATCTATACCTTTTTTAATATAAGAGAAAACTTTTAATAGTTTTTCATTTTTAAATATTTCTAAAACTTTCATGTTTTCCCTCCTATTCTACATGATATGACTTAGCAGGAACTCTTAAAGTTGTGCCAGGCATATTCCATGTTGTTCTTTGATAATTTAAAATGATATTTACAGTTTTACCTGTTTCATTTGCGTAAGTTACTCTATAAACATTGTTATCTAATCTTTCGTGAGCAACTAATTCACAATCATAAATGTTTAAATTTTCTAATGTGTTATAACAATGCTCAACATCTTCTAACCAACGACTATAGTATGTATAATAGTAATTATTATAGTTAGTTTGAATTAATTCAGCTGAATCATCATATGTAAATGTAAATGCTAAATTAGAACCAGTTTCAATACATCTCATTAATTGTTCGTCAATACCCTTTTCAATATTAGCATTAATAGCTTCACCACTATAATCGAATAAACCATTTACGATTAAATGATATAGCGGAATTGTATAATCTAAAATTTCATATTGAGTAGATTGATAAGGAACATTATATGCAGTTTTAACATATTCAAATGCATAAGCATATGGTGCTTTAATAGCAAAGTTTTCAATTCCAGATTCTTCTAAAATATCAAAAGATTTTAATTGTTCAACCACAGCATTAACTTTAAATACTTCTTTGTTTTTACGATAATTTCCTGATAAAGTTGATCCTAAACCATTAATCGCAATTACATCAGCACCAAGAACTTTTTGATAACTTTTAGCAAGTTTAGAAGCAAATGCAGTATAGTAAGCTGGAGATAAAGCCATAATTTGATCTAATTTTGTATTAAATACATTACTGTTTAATTCATAAGGATATTTAACAGAATATGATCCGCCAACATCACGTGCTGTATAATGATTTTTACCAAATGATTTTTGATATTCTTGATATTCAACGAATTCAACATAAGGATAAATTGTTACGTTATCTGCTGTATTATTTAATAAATCTAATAATTTTTTCTTACCGCCAATTTCTTTACTAACTTTAATTGTTTCAAATGAAACATCTTTTAATCCTTCTTCACGCCATCCCATATAATAAATATTTAAATTCATTTTATTATTTTGTTCATCAATTCCAAGTACTTCATCAATCATAGTTTGTAATTGTTCAGTTGTAGTTAATGAATCTTCATTTGTAAAGCCAACACCTAAGAAATTATCATGGAATGTATAACTTCCAAGTACTGTTAAATCTAATACTACACTATCTGTAGAATCATTTGCAGTACTAAGTGATGCTACACCTTGTTCATTTTTACTACGTTCGATTAGTAAATTACGATAGAATTTTGCAACACCAGTATAATTAACTTCATATTGTTCTTTATCTAAACACATATAGTTAAATATATAGTCACAAGTTACAGCATTTTTTGTATATTGAGTAGTTGCATTACGATTGTATTTAGATGTACCAATTACAATACGTTGTGATTCTCGGAATGAGATACTATAATAAGCCCAGTTAAATGTATTTTTACCACGGTTAGATGTATCAGCTTTTAATGTTACTTGAGCAGCACCATCTAATGCTTCAACCACCATTGCTTTAGATGTATGAGTTTCATCTCCCGTAAATACATAAGCGTACATCGGAAGTAATATATCTGTTGTTGAAGTTGTTAATGTATAACTTGTAAACGTAACATCTGATGTATAAATACGTTTACTATATGAAGGATAGTTAGCTTTATCATTATCAAATTCTAAGATTGCTCCACTTCCATCAGGAATTACAGCATAACCTTCAGCGTTTTCACTTCTCTTAACAGATGTCAAATATGGAAGAACATCAATAGTAGTTACTTCATAATATTGACCATTAGAGTTTGTATTTGTTTTTACTGAATTACCAGGAACAAGAACGCCTAAGCCATTTTCATTTAATGTATATTCAATTGCAATTTCTACACGAGGTGAAGTTCCAAGAGACTCAACAGAAGTATCAACTCTATCTTCTTCTTTAACACCCATTTTTTCTTCAATCGCATATTGAGTTAGTAAATCTTGTTCTAAGTCTTCTAATGTGTATCCACACCATTCATAGAAGAAACGATATAAGTAAGATAATTGGTTACCTGTTATATATTCATAACTTGGTAAATAATAAACATCTGACCCATATGCAGCTGTTACATTATCATGTATTTTATAAGCTTGGCCATTCATAACAAAGCTATATAATTGTTTAGCAGCAGCTGTACAGTTATTGATATCAGATTTGTAACCTAACCCTGTAATTAAAGCATTTTTACTATCTTTTTGGTATTCACCATTTTCATCATAATATTCTGCGACTAACTTGTTACAACGCTCAATTAATTCTTTAATACGTTCTTCTGTAATGTATTCTGGGAACCAACCATAATTAATTCCTCTTTCTTCCATTATATAATACACTTGAAGAGCAGTTGCATTGCCATTTTCATCTTCAACTAACTTCACATAATAATTAGGAATAACTTGGCTGTTCGCATTTTCAAGAATTGAGTATGCGTAACTGCTATAAGTGATTGGTGAAATAGTTGCAGTTTTATCACCATTAACAAATGTAACATTTATTATTGATGATTGTTGCGATTTCATTGCAGTATCTTTATCAGATGGATTCGATAACCAACTACTAACAACATTCCCATTATCATCTAATTCTTCTAATGTAAACGTTGTTTCAATCATATTAAATAACAAACGATATTTTCCGTTATTTAACACTTCTTTATTATAATAATTTGTATTTCTATATTCTAAAGTAAATTGAATTAAATCAAAGCCAGTTTTAGATTCAACCAAATCTGCTTTTTCTTTTAACTCTAACACTTTAGCCTCATATGCAGCTTCAACTTCTGCAGTCTTATTAGTTATAGAATTATATATTTTGCTTAATTCTTCTGTATATCTTGCAGAAGCAACTTTTTCTGCATCTGTTGCATCTGCAGCATAAGGTACTATATAAGTTGCAGAACTATAATTAATAGTCGCTTCATCAGCTGCCATTTGTTCTTTTATTTCTTCGTAACCTTTAAAACCATTAGCTTCAATATTGTTCCAATAAGAATCATCATATTTGTTTTCAAATTCAGCAGAAGCTGCTTTGTAAACATCTAGGAAATAAACAGAAACTACAGTTATTACAAGTACGCCAATAACGATTAATAAAGTACGTTTAATATATGTCCAAAGTATACTTTTCTTTCTCATACGTTTACCTCCTAGAAGAATCTCGTTGTAATTTCTTTGTATAACGAATATACAAATCCATACATTTGTTGTGCTAAGTCAAAAATTAATAACGCTACGAATGCGATAATTAATAAAGCAACAACAGTAAATATAATTGATACTAATGTTTTTCCCATGCCATATTCGTGTATTGCAAGTAATCCCATAAATACCATATAACAAGTTAATACCCATGCAATAATGTCAATTAGCATAATGAATTGTGATTCATCAGCAGTAACAAAGTTACTTAAAATAACATTAAAGAATCCTAAAATCATAACTGGGAATAATGAATATCCAATCATCTTGAATATTTCACCCATCCTACCTTTTCCATCAAGAAGAGTTGTAACACTCCAGTTAGCAACAGCAATAACTACTGGAGGAAGCACTCCATATACGATCATTAAAATACTGTTGAAATCTTGAGGATTATTTGTATTTGTAACAATACCAGCATATTGGAATTTAACAATTGTCATTAAAACATATTCAAATATTATAACCCATGCAACCCAAGCTTTACCTTTTTTCTCAGTCTTAAATTCAGTGAATCCTTGAATTGGATGAGATAACAAGTATAGTGGATATTTTACAGTTTCTTGGAAGAAATACTTAATACCAGCTTTTATTTTAGCCCATGTAATTTTCTTTTCGACCACTTCTTCTACATCTATAATTTCTTCATCTGTTTCTACAGACTCTTCTTTTATGGCGTTGAAACTAAATCGATCAGCTTTACCGCTTAAAATAGCAGCTTTTTCTTCATTTAATGCAGCTTGTGCAGCAAGTCGTAAGTTTTTATTCTTTAAATAGTTTTTATATTTTAAAGTCATCCATAATACTACTAAAAGAATAACACCTGTCATAATCCAGTTGAAGTTTCTACTTAATACGATATCACGATATTCAGCATATGATTTCGAATAATAAGTTGCATTGTGAGCAAGTTTGAAATATTCCATCGCTTCTTGATATTCTCCACGTCTATGTAGAGCTTTACCAATACCAAGACATGCAAGTTCATAGTTTGTATCCATCTTACGAACTTGATGCCAATAACTTTCTGCACCTAGTTGAGTAACAATTTTGTTGCCTTCAGAATCTAGTACATATTCTCCAGCTTCATTTACTAAATATTGGTCTTCAATAATACCGTTTTGATATAATTCTGTAGCTTTATTTACAGCAGCACCAAATTCAGTTGTTTCATATAATAGAATGCTCTTTGAAGATGCATCAAGTACAAGTAAAATTTCTTCTTCGCCTATTACATTTCCATCAACATCAACTGAATCACGATAGAAATATCTAATAGCAACTGGTTCAATAATACTATTTGAAATACTTGATGAACTACTTGAGCTAATACCACCAGGTTGTTCACCTGTAATATATAATAAGTTTCCTTCATTATCATAAGTGAATAAACGACCACGAAGTTCATCTACAACTGTAAAGTTATTAGATTTACTTACTGTTACACCTACTAAGTTAGAAGCACCTGTGATAACTCCTTCTTCAGTACTTGAACCAATATAAACAGCATCACCATCTGGTGTAACATAACCATTACGTCTCATAATATCTGTACCAGCATTATTAATCTTTTTAACCATTTTTGCTGAAGAAGGGTCATCAGCATCAGGATAAGATGTAGCATATAAGAATCCATCAGTATCACAACAAATATTTGTAAATTCTGGTGGCAAGTCAAGTTCCAGTGAAGATATTTGAGTTTCAGAGAAAATCTTAGACCAGAATTTCTTAAGTGGGTTAGCAACTACTTCATTTTTACCAATGAAACGGTTAAATGTAGTACTTGTATTGAATTCTATAATACCTTCATATACGTTTTGAGCTATACAATATAATCTACCAGTATTGTCTACAGCTATTTTTTGAGGATTAAATAAAGTTCTATCTGTTGTGTCGATAATCTTTTTACCATCAGATACTTGATAGAAAACAGTATCATCTGGTGTTAAATATACTTTATCGCAAACCCATGTACCATTTTGATTAACTACTCTAATAATACGAGCGTTACCGCTGTCAGCAATAAATATACCATCTTCAGTAACAGTAATACCTGATGCATTATTTAAACGAATAGCAGCTTTTGAATAATCTTGTGAATAAGTAAAGTATGGTGCTTTACCTGAAGTTTGAACTTTACAAAGTTCTGCTTTTAAAGTTTGATTAGAAGCACTAACTAAAGTACCATCTAAAACAATTTCATAACCATTTTCAGTATGAACCCAATCCCATAAATCACTATCAATTAACTTATCATCAAGATAAACATTTAGTCTATTACTTGAAAATGTATATACGCCATTTTCATATATTCCATAAACAAAGTCAGATTCTGGAACTACAACAGATGTTCTATTTGCATTTATTGTATATTCATATACAGTAGAAGTAAAGTAATCAACAAGCTCTGTAGCAGTTAAATTTGAAGTTGAAATTTGATATAGTTCATAATCAAAATCATAATAATCATCTAAAATTTCTTTTACTTCATCGGTAATAACAAATTCATTTAACGCTTCTACTAATCTAAAGTTTGAATTAAATAAGTAAATTGTACTAATACCAGTACCTTTTATTTCGCTATATTTATATCCATTAAATACTTTTCCAGCAGTAACTACAGTTTCAGTAAGTTTCTTTGAATCGAGAACATAAATCAAATCTTCATAAACAGCCATATCTGTTAATGCATCATATGTAAATGCATCTTCACCTGTTAATGTTTCACCATTAATATCTTTAATATCATTATTATAATAAGTTTCACGATACGCAAGTCCTTCGGCAGAAGGTATTACATTTTGCCAAAAGTCATATGTATAACTTGTAGCTTTTGATACTAATAAATTTGGAGCAAATACCATTATTGCCAAAATTAAGACAATTGTAGATTTACTAATAATATTTAATATTTTATTTCTCATAAATTGCCTCCTATTTCATACCTGAATGAGCCATTGTTTCAATGATTTGACTTTGTGATAAGACAAACACGGTAATAGGCACAATCATCATTATTAACATAACCGCAGAGGCAGTACCTGTTCTTGCTACACCACCAGCAACGATTTGGTGAAGTGAGTAAGATAAAGGTTTTAATTGTTCACTATAAATGAATGAACCACCATCGTTATTCCATAATTGTTGGAATAATAAGATGATAAGAGTTAACCATGCAGGTTTAACAAGTGGCATAACGATTTTCCAATAAATTTGGAATTCATTTGCACCATCGATTTTTGCAGATTCAATAAGTTCTGTTGGGATATCTTGCATAAATTGTTTCATTAAATATAACCCTAACGAGTATGCGAATGCAGGAATAATAATAGCAAGTTGCGAGTCAATTAATCCTATTAAACTGAAGATAATATATTTAGGAGTTGCAGTAACTTGCGCTGCGAACATTAATGAATATACTACCATTGAGAAAATAATTGTTGATCCTGGAAACTTATGTTTAGCAAGCGGATAGGCAGCCATAGAAGCAACAATAACGTGTCCTACAGTACCTGCAAGTGTAATCCAAATTGTATTAAAGAAATATCTAGAAAAAGGTACCCATGAATCTTCCAATAACATTGATAAGTCTTTGAAGTTATCAAGTGTTGGATTTTGGAAGAATAATTTTGGCGGGTAAATAAATAATTCAGCAAGTGGTTTAAACGCAGCACAGAATGAATATACAAGCGGATAAGCACTAAATAAGCCAAATAACGTTAATAACAAAAATAACGAAATATCCCCAGCTAAACTACGACTTACTCTTTTACGTTTTTTAATACGACGTTTTTGTTCCATCTTATAGAAGAACAATTCCAGTTTGCCCATTGTAGATTCATCTTTTAAACCAAATTTCTTCAGTTTCTTAGCTTGACGTTTTTGCCTTTTTATTTCTTCTTTAGAAAGCGGCGCACCAGCTATTTGATCATCATCAACTAAAATTTTATTTTCAGCCATTATTAAGCACCTACCCTTCTTAAAATTTTCTTAACTAATATGTTAGCTAGAATCATTATAATAAATAAGATTGTTGCAATTGCAGAAGCATATCCCATTTCCATACGAGTATTACCATAGTCCATTAAGTGAGTAATAATCGTATGCCCAGCATATTCAACTGACGGGAACCCTGCAATGTTCGTCGAAACTTCGGCTATTGCTAAACTTGATGTAATTTGCATTACGGCACCAAACATTAATTGTGACTTCATTTGAGGAAGTGTAATGTACCATAATTCTTGCCAACGGCTCTTAATACCATCAATAGCACCAGCTTCATATAATTCTTTATTAACACCTTGAAGACCAGCGATAAATGATAAGAAACTTACCCCTAGCGACATCCAAAGTTGTACAATAATTAAAATCCAAATAATATATTGAGAATTTTGTAACCAAGTAATTGGTTCTTGAATAATATTCAATTCCATTAAAATCGAGTTAGCATATCCATAGTTATCACTACTAAATATTAATTTCCAAACTAAATATACGTTACCAGAAATTGATGGTGCATAGAAAACTAGTGTCATAAAGCTTCTCATCATTGGTCTTAATTCATTGATTAACCACGCAAATACGAATGCCATTATATAACTTACAGGTCCTGTTATAACAGCAAGAATTGCTGTATTTTTGATTGCAATCATAAATACTTTATCATCTACGAATAAAGATTTATAGTTTTCCCATCCAACAAATGTTGGGAATTCAAGTAAGTTAAAATAAGTGAAACTAAGTAGTAATGACATTAGTACTGGAACAACAGTAAACAAGAAGAATAAAATTGTATAAGGAGCAACTAAATAATAGTATTGTCTCTTAACGAAAATTTCCCTACGAAGTCTGCTTCCACGTTTACTCCAACGATCAAGTTTTCTTACTAATGACGCACGGTCTTTTTCAATTCTTAGTTTTAAACATAATAATTCATATTCTTTAGCAAGAGCTAAATAATCAGCTTCTGCTTTTTCTTTTGTAAGTTGAATTTCTGGCTTTTCATCATCGTCTAGTTCATCAGGACAAAAATCCGGATTTTCTGTACAGTAAGCATCAAATGCCGCTTTTGCTTCTTTATATTTAAGTTCTGCTTCAGCAACTTTTGGCTTGCATTCTTCAACTTCAGCTTTAAATGCTACAATATTTTCTTTTACTTGAGCATCATATTCTGCATCTTGAGCTTTCCATTCAGCTTTCTTTTCTTTTAATGCAGCTTTTAATTCTGCTTTTTCTTTTGCTTTTTGTTCACGATCTATTACTTTTTGTTCAGGAGAAACTTCTTTTTCTTTCATTTTTCTAAAAGGAAGTTTATCCTTTTTACCACCTGTTATTACAAGAAAGAAGAAGTATCCTAATAGTAAAACAGTGATAACTAACATTATAATTACAGCTATTTTTTGACCCATACTTATATCTCCTTTCTATTCTTCATCTAAAGTTGGTAAATCAAATTCTTTACGTTTACGATTAATTTCATCGTTAATATTTCCGCAGTATTCTACTAATACTTCACGAGCATTATAGTTATTATTAATTACTTCACGATAAGCATTTTCAATTTCACGTCCAATAATGTAACTACCAGCTACTTGTGGCATTTCATGAACTTTACTCCATTGTTTCATTAATTTATCTAAATCTGATTGAGGCCAAGCAAGTGATTGGAATGCTTTAACGTTTGCTGTAGCATGACGAGCAGCAGAGCCTAAGATACCTTCCATTTCACGACCAAATTGAGCTTGTGATTCAGCGCCTGTCCACCATTTTAAGAATTCCCAAGAAGCATTGTATTTAGCTTGTTTTTCAGTTTCTGATAATTTATCAGGTTGTTTCATAATAACAGCACCAGTACCACTAGCAGTAGATGTGTTATCAATTGTACCATCTTCTTGTACTGTACCAGGAATTAAGTAGAAAGACCATTTACCTTTAAGTTCAGGAGCAAATACGCTTAATGTATTATAAGCTTCATAATAAGCTATACCAATTGGCATTTCACCAGAACGGAAACGGTTAATAAATGAAGCTGATTTAGGGAATGAATATAATGTATAGAATTCAGTCCAGAATTCGAATGATCTCATTGCTGCATCACTCATAAGTCCAGTTTCTTTATTATCGTTAACATATAATGAACCACCATTTTGGAATAACATTGATACGAATACAGGGTTTAATGCCATTGCACCAGCATCATTAACTGGTAAATAAAATTGTAATTGTTGAGTTTGAAGTTCTGCTACTAAATCAATAACACCATCCCAAGTTGTAGGGATCATATCTGTCCAGCCATTTTCCTCAAAAATATCATCACGAACGAACATAACCATAAAAATTTGTTTTTCTGGAAGAGCGTAAATACCATGAATATTATCTTTTACAAATTGATAATCAGGGTGATTTTTATTTAAATATGTTGAGCTATCATATAAATCTTCTTTTGAAATACCTTGTTTTGCACAATATTCTTCAACAGCATAATAAGCTTCAACCTTAGCCTTTGCAGTTACATCTCCAGCCTCAGCTTTTGCAATATCTTCATTAGTAATAGAATAAAAACTAAATTGTCTTAAACTTGATGCATGATATACATTGTCATAAGAATTATCCCATGTCATTGTATCTTCTGGCATCAAATAAACTGTATCCCAGAAATCATCAAATTGTGTTAAGTCGTATACCGCATTACGAAGCGCATAGTTAACAGGAAGAGTTGAGTCAACGTTTAACGCAACATCTGGACCAATTCCAGCAAGCGTAGCTTTTAATAATACGTCTGCACCTGTAAGTTTTAAGTTAACCTTAATACCAGTATCTTTTGTAAATGTTGTATCAATTAAACTTCTAACAACGTTAGCTTGATCACGTCCAAGAGTCATCCACACTTCAATTTCTTCAGCGCATCCTTCTACAACATTAGAATTGTTATTTGCACCATCTGAAGTTTCACCAATTGATGAATAATCAATAAAGAATGATAAGAAGAATGAGCAAATTCCATTCCATGTTTTTCTAAAGAATCCTTCGTTTGCTTTTCCAAGTTCTACATCAGGTGTATGAACTTCTATATAGTCAATTGCAAGAGGTAATTCTCTTAATTCAGTTAATAATGTACCAAGTGATGAAATATTATTACTGAATGAGCTCAATTTTTGAGTAATTAAACGAGGTTTTTCAATAAATTCTTCCAATTGACGAACCATAGAATCGATAACACCAGTTTTATCAGACTCAGTACCAGAAATCTCAGCGATTTCATTTGAAATTGCAGCAAGTTGATTGTAGCATTCACGAAGTTCACCAATTGTACCATCAGCTTGATCAAATAATTCAGGGAATTTTGATGTTAATTCATAGTCACGATTTTTATCCGGAGAAGTTGTTGTATAAGAAACGATTGTTCTATAAATTTTACTTAAATGATCAATTGTTGATTGAATTTGTTCAACAAGTGGCGCATATTTACCAAGTGTTACTTCAAGAGTAAATGAATAAGTTTTGCCCTCTTCAAAGTAGAATAAATAAGCTCCATCTTCATTACCAAGTGTTACATTTTGCCAATCACTTGAGAATTGGAATTGAACGTCACTTAATTCTGCGAATAAAATTGTATTTGCTTCAGTTACTTCATTAACATACGCGATACGGCTTGAATACATACCACGAACTAAATTTTGACGAGCACGCATTGAAATATTATAGTACCCACTAGTTGGAACTGTAAATTCCCAACTAATCCAATCTCCTAAAACTTTCCATTGGTCACCACCAATAGCGTTTTTCTTAGTTACTTTTAAACTATGTGGAGTTGTATTAGAACTTGATCTGTCAGTTATTGGATATAAAGTAGGTGAAGATTTATATAGAGCTTTTTCTGCTTGAATCTTACCTGTTGTTTGATTTGTAATTTGTGTTGTTCCAAACTCCGCTTGAAGAGCTGTTAAATATTCAGAATATGTTACAGTGTCTTCAATTGATCTAATTTCAATTTGGTCAATTAAAACAGGTTCTTTAATTGATGCAAGAGTAATTGTATTTGTTCCTGCTTCAAAATAGAACATATATGGATCTGTTGTATATCCCATATCATCTTTGAAATAGCTTTCTCTAAAAGTATATACTTCTACTTGTTGAGGTTTTAAATCATTACCATTTGTATCTACTTTAAGATTACCATCTTCGTCAAATGATGATTCTGAATCTTTCCAAATTCTTGAGAATGTAAAGCTATCAGCTCCATCAAAAGGAACAACGCCGTTGATTTTTAATGTTCTTTCGATTGATGAACTATAACCTGTAACTGTGAAATAATCTAAATATAAATTATAAAAACCAGCTTCAGGAACATTTACAGTCCAAGTGATTTCACCTGTACTTAAGTGAATAAGTACTTTACTATCTTTGCTACTGGCACGATTTTCGATTAGATTTCTACTTTGAACTACTAGACTATCTAAAGCAGCTTTTCTTGTAGCATCAGTAATTGTTACAGTATCAGCTACATCATCAAAGATTTGTTCATATAAATATTGATATTCTATGTCAGTATAACCATCTTCATCAATATCAATGAAACATTCAATCAGTGATGTTAGATTACTTTTTCCATTTGCAGGATTTAATCCATTTTGTGTAACATCAATTTCTTTAACACTAGTTTTCTTACCAGTAAGTTGATCTTGTGTTGCACTAGAATAATTAGCACCATCAATTACAATTGGATCAATTGTTGGGGCAATATATTCTTTTGAATTTACATATTGTTGATATTCACTTTGAGCAAGTTCGATATCATCAATTGTAATATCAATTTCTTCTTCTTTACAAGAAGATAACGAGAATACCATTAAAGCACTGATAACTAAAATGGCAAAACTCATGAATAATTTTTTGGCCTTTCTCATATAATCTCCTTTCTACTTAGTCTTATTAGAATCTCAATAAGCCAATTAATGCGACAAGCGCTGTGTTTATATCCTTCTATAATATTTCTCACAAACCATAATCGTTTGTGTTCAGTAAGATAATTTTGCAATTGCATGATTTCCTCATCAAAATCATTACAATCATTAAGAAGTTTCTTATGGATACTTCTTAAGGTTTTTAATAAATTTAAACTATTTTCAGCTTCATCTTTTATCAAAGACGATTTAGATAAACATAAAGTTTTATAAATTTCAGCAAAATAATTATCTAGTTTTTCTAGATTCTCATTATCTATTAAGTTATGCTTTATTTTTTCTTTGAAAAAGTCTACTGGGTTTTCTTGGTTCACACTATGTTCAGCCCATAAGATTGTGCTAAACAATCTTGTTCCATAATCACGATAATCTCCTTCAAGCAAAGAGTATTGTGATAATTTTAATAAACTTTCAGTTAAATAGGTATCATTTATGAATTTTTGCAAATAATATATTGCATCATCTATTTCAGAATTTGACCAAGAAGCAAGTCCTGCATAGATGAAACCTAAATAGCTAAATGGAAGATATTGTAGATGTCCTACATCTCCCCAGTCAGTTACTATTATTCCAAGTCCATTATAAGCTTTTGCCATATCTGTACTATTTTTAATAGTTGTTATCATATCTGTGTATTTACCTGTAATCGATGCCCAACTCGACGTTCCTGGCGCAAACAAATATTTAACCTTTAAACTATTTAAAACCTTAGCATGGCTTTCATATGGATAATTTTTATGATATCCCCAATCAATAAAAATGGTATCAGGGTTTATCTTGGAAATAGCATCTGAATTATTAATTAGTACATCAGCCCATATCATAGGAATTTTCTTGTACTTTTCTTGTACAACTTTTGCAAGACTATTGAAGTATTCTACATAAACATCTTCGACCGATGTTTCTTCAACTTTTTTCTTAGACTTGCCAAACCCTAGTTCATATGGTTCATCAAAGTTCATATTAAAGTGTTTTGAATTTGCAAGTGGCAACATATCATCGTATAACTTTAAAACAAATTCTTTTGATTCAGGATTTGTTGGATCAAGTGTGGATGGATTTCTAAAGCATCCCCACATATAAAACTTGTCTTCTACTTCTCCTAAATGTTTAAACTCATCTATTTTTAACCATTCACTCATATGTCCAAATCCGTTTTGATTAGGAACAAAATCAATGTAATGATTGTTGGCATATTCTTGAACAGTTAAATAATCAGCTTTTTTAATATAATTTTTATCTATTAAGTAATCCTTAAAATTATCATATTCAAAACTTAATCCCTCAATATAAAGTTGCAATTGATTCATTTTAAGTTTCGAGAACAAATCAATTAAACTCTTTAGAGTATCTACATTTGGCACTTTGCTCCTACTAATATCAAGTAAAACTCCTCTAATCTTTAAATCAGGATAATCGAATATTTCTTGTGTTTGTACAATCGTTTCTTCAAAAATTTGTTTTAGCGTTATAAATCCATAATATGCAGCTTTTTCTGAGGCAGCTTCTATTGTTATTCTTCTTTCATCAATAATTATTTTGTAAGCTTCAGTATTTTCAAAATCACATTTTTTAACATAAACTAGCGTTTCAGCATTTTCTAATATATCAAAATCACTTTTAATTAAATTATACAAATTGAGCGTAAAATCATTTTCTATTATTTTCATTTTTTTATCTAAAAGCATTTTATTTGTTTTATTAATAACCTTTGGAATTGGTAAAATCTTCAAATAATCATCTCCTACAATAAAAGCGTTTTCATTTTTTTAGTGCGCAACTTGCATAAATATCCATATTATCTATCTTATTATACCAAAGAAAACGTTTTTATTCAATTAAAAGACTATTTAAATTTTAGAAAAAAGCTAAATTAAAAAGGTCAAATTTCCTAAAATCGAAATTTGACCTTTTTTGTTTATTTAACCCAAAGTTTTTTAACCTCAGCTAATGCTTGTTTTTTGATATCAGTAGCATCATTTTTCATATCTCTATATGTAAAGAAAATTACTCCTGTTACTTGATTATACTGACAATTAAATTTTAACTGATTAGCAATTTCTTCAGGATTCATCCATATTTCATCATGTCCCATCCTACAAATTGCTTGTCCAATATAAAGTTTAGTATTTGTTTCTTTAGCAATATAGTGCCACCATTTTACCATATCATGATAAGTTACATCAATTCTTTCAAATGGCCAATATACTTGGGGGGCTACATAATCAATCCAGCCTTCCTTCATCCATTTGTAAATGTCTGAGTATAATCTTTCATAACATTGCAATGCATCTGGTGCATGGTATGAACCTTTATCCCATCCACCTTCAACAATTGAAGAATGGGCCCTATAAATTGCAAAAGGGCTTATACCAAATTCAACTTTTTTGTTTTTGTTGCTAAGCAATTTTTTCAGTTCGTTATGGACGCTTTCAATCATCTTATCAACATTCATTCTTCTAAAATCATCTAAACTTTGATCAGAACTTATACGGTATTTTAAATAATCATCATATTCAATTTCTTCTGGTATTTTTGCATATGGATAAAAGTAGTCATCGATATGAACAGCTTCAACATCATAGTTTTCCGCAACCTCCATAATTGACTTTGTAACAAACTCAATTACTTCAGGGTGAGATGGAGCAAATACTAATTTATTAGCACCATCAACTATTACATGTTCAGGATAGCGTTTTGCAAAATTTAAATCATCAAGAGCATCTACATATTCTAAGATTGCGTCTTTTACACTCTTATTTTCTGTATCTACTGCATCTGTTGAAACACGATATGGATTCATCCAAGCATGCACCTTAATACCTCGTTTTTTTCCTTCTTCAATAACAAACTCTAATACATCAAAACCAGGATCTTGCCCCTCAACTCCTGTGATATATTTTGACCAAGGATTAAGTTTTGACTTGTAGTATGCATCTGATGTAGGTCTTACTTGAAAGACAACTGTATTCATATTGTAACTTGCAACATTATCTAATATATCGATTAGTTGTTGTTTATATTCATCAGGGTTAGTGGTTTTTTTAGTATCAATGTTGCCTACATTTGATATCCATACACCACGTACATGTTTTTCATCAAACACATATTCTGGAATATCAATTTCTTCTTTAGTATCCCAATATTTTACATATTCGTCTTCTGTATATTTTTTAAGTTTCATAGCTACCTCTTATGTCTAAAAATGATTAATACTCCTGCTGAAAGAAGAGATAAGAATGCGATTAAAGTTCCTGATGCACAAGAGCATCCTTTTAATTTTTCGCCTTCTGTTGCGCCACAAACTGTACAAGTTTTTGGTGCTTTTTTAGTTGCTTCAGCCCAATTATGTCCTAAAGCTGAGTTTGTAATTTTTGTATTACATATAGAACAAGTTCCATCTTCTGTACAAGTTGCACCAGCAATTGAGTGCCCTAGAGCGCTTCCTGTTGTTGAACCGCATTTAGTGCAAATTTGTGGATTCACACATGTAGCGTCACTATAATTGTGAGCAGTACATGCTGTTACAATATTAAATGATGAAGTTATATAAACTGTTTCATCTTTTCCATCTGTCACAACAAGTTTAAATTTTAATCCATTTGTTGGATAATTATAAGTTTCAAACCAAGTATACTCTAATTTATAGTTAGTTATTTCACCAGATAAAATCTCTGTTTCTCTACTACCGTAAACCGTATATAATTTATAAGTCATTACATCATTGTTGTCATCGGTTACATTAAACACTAAGTTAACACTACGATGCGCTACAACTTCATCAGGCATTGTTGAAGTCATTTCAATAACAGGCGCAACATTATAAATTGTTTTGCTAAAATCAATTACATTATAATCGCTATAAGCAGTATTGTTTTGACTATATGTAACAATTACATATTTTGCACTTTCATCAATTGATGCAATTTCAAAATATGTTTTTCCTTTTAAATTCATTTGAACAATTTTATCAGCTGTTAAATTTGAAGCAAAATCTGTAACACTTGAATCAAATTTATATAAAGCATATGCTTTTGCGTCGCTAACTTCTGTATACTCTATATGGATTTTATTATTCGTAACTTCTTCAATTTTTGTTACTTCCGCATTGTCTGATACTGTTGCATTATACATACTAGCATATTTTGAATAAGTTGGAGTTAATGCATTAGTTTTCCACATATAAGCTTTTAACATATTCATTTGTGTTTTACTATTTCCACTTAAGAAATTTCTATAAGTAAATATCGAATAACCATCAATATTATATTTATATTTTTGGTTTGTTTCAATTTGTTCGCCAAAAATTGTTGTGCTGTTAAATTCGTCGTTTAATTTATATATTCCACAACCAATATATAACTTACAATTTGTATCTTTTATTGCATTACTCCACCAAGATACTGTACTAGAATATGTAGCTCCATCACTATAAGCTTGAGGAAGCATATAGTCAATCCAGCCTTCTTTTACCCATTTATAAGTATCCGCATAAAGATCTGAATAAGCATAATATCCACCACAAACTGCATTTTCCATACCACCTTCAGCACCACGTTCCCAAACAGTTGTTTCTGCACAAGATTCAACTGATGGTGCCCAGTTACCTGTTGGTGCAATACCAAGTACACAAGGAATTTCACGAGTTGCATTTACTTCAACTAAAATATCATTTAAATTTTTAATTAATGTATCAACATTATTTCTTCTCCAATTATAGACTTCCAAATGTGAAGATGTATCATAGTTTTTGCCAGTATATTTTTCATAATCAGCTTTTTCTATATATGGTTCTACTGAGAATGCTCTGTTTTTATAATTTGTATTACTTCCACTACTAGAATATTGACAATCATTTGGATAAAAATAATCATCAAAGTGAATTGCGTCAACTTCATAATTTTCAACAATTTCTCTAACAGTATTTTCTATGTGTGTTATAACCTCAGGATTAGCAGGATTTAAAATATATTTATTTTCTGTTCCTAAAACGACATTATCGTTTAAATCATCTCCTGTTGCAAATATCGGATTGCTATAGTCATTACCTTCATAGTTTTTACCAGCACTAGCTTTTAAACTAGAAAAGTATGTAGCTTTATCAGCTTGCACTAAAGCATCATCATATTCTTTTACTTTAGGGCTATCAGTATCTACGCCTTCTAAAATCGCACTACTTGAAACAGTACCTGATGTACGATAAGGATTAAGCCACGCATGGTATTCCATACCTCTTGCATGAGTTACCTCAACCATCCATTCAAGCGGATCCCATCCTGGATCTTGTCCATAACCTACTAAATATCTACTCCAAGGATTATATAATGATGGATAAAATGCATCATTATTAGGTCTTACTTGAAAGATAATAGCATTAATGTTATAAAGTTCTGCAGTATCTAAAACTGATAAATAAAAATCTTTCCATTCTTGTATAGCTTCTGCACTTGTTCCATCTTGTTTCGGCATATCAATATTATCAGCAGTTGTTACCCAAACAGCACGGAATTCTTCATCAACAACATTATAACTTTTATAAAAATAATCTCCAACAGCAGCATTTGAAGCAACACTTACCGTAAAAGACATCAAAACTAATATTGCAATTAATGTAAAAATTTTAATTTGTTTTTTCATTTTTTCTCCTCTTTCTTTTACTTAACATCTTTTATTGCTTTTAAATAATTTTTATAGCTAATTTTTTCAATATCTTCTTTTTTAAAACCACGCATTTGCAATAACTCAATTATTTTAGATGCGTCTTTATGAGTAACTAAATCATCTAAATTAGCGTTTGGAAAGTCATCTAAGAAATCCATCATATCAAGGCCAAACATAACGTAATCAATCCCAATATGTTCCCCAAGATAAATTATATGATCAATTAAGCCATTTATATTTTGTTTATCAGGAACTTTCGATACAAAATTTCGAGCAGAGTTAACTCCCACATAACCATTTAATTCTTTTAAACATCTTAATTGATCGTCATTTAAGTTTCTTCTGTGTTCACTTAAAGAGTACGCATTAGAATGAGATGCCATCAAAATTTTTGGTTTTTGTTCTAATACATCATAAAAACTTTTTACATTTAAATGCGATACATCAACAACCATATTATGTTTATTCATATAATCTAAAATTTCAATTCCAGCTTTTTGAAGACCTCTATCTTTTTCTCCCGCAACCCCTGTCGCAAAGTGATTTGCTTCATTCCAAGTAAGTGAAGCATGTCGAATTCCTTTTTGATATAACTTATCTAAATCTTCAACATCTTTAACATTACGAAGTCCTTCAAGTCCATACAATACATCGAAGTCATTTTTATATGGCTCAAATTCTTTAAAGGCAATATCATATGCTTTATGGATATCAAAATCCGAATCTCCGTAAATTACCCATATACCACCTACAACATTACTTGATTTTAAATTGTTTAAATGATATCTTTCAAAAACATTTTTCTCACCATTTAAGGTGCGTTCATAGATGTTATGCATAATATCTGCATGTGTGTCATATATTTTCATTTTATCACCAAATATATTATACTTTATTTTTTAAATAAAAGCAAAGGTTTTAGTCCTTTATGCTAAAAAACAATATTTTCCATCTATTGTTTTTTATTCGAATTTTTCCTATTTAAAACATTTGTTTCCAAATATAAAATTAGCAAATTTCTTTCTTGCTTCTATGTGTAAATAATTGTCGCGCGTAGGATGAACTCGATTTGTTAACAAGCAAAAACCAACCTCATTTTCAAAATCGATCCACAAGTTTCCACCAGTAAATCCTGTGTGATGAATGGTCTTTTCACTTGCAAACTGGCCTATCGGTTCTCTAACTCCTGCAATCAACCAACCAATACTTCTAACTGTAGAAGTATTTTTTTCTTCATTTATATATGAAATTTTATAATTCAAAATCATATCAATTGTTTCTTTTTTAAGTATTCTAACCCCATTATATACTCCATAATTTAGATACATTAAAATGAAATTTGATAAATCTTTTATCGTAGAAAACAATCCTGCATTGCCTGATACTCCGCCTAATAAATAAGCAGTTTCATCATGAACAGTTCCTTGTACTACACCTTGATAAATCGCATCATCTCTTAATTCGGTTGGTGCACATAAAGTTTTATCTTTAGGGTTATAACAAGTATGCTTCATATCCATTTGTTGATAAATCGGTTCTAAATATTTATCAAGAGAAAGTCCCGTTACACTTTCAACAACAAAACCTAATAAAATAAAATTAACATCTGAATAAACTATTTTTGAAGATGTTTCATATATTAAATCTAAACTATATATTTTATTTACAACTTCTTCTTTGGTCTTTAAATCTTTTAAACCATATACTCCTGCAGGAAGTCCTGATGTATGATTTAATAAATTTAATAATGTAATTTCTTTATGTAGAAATCTTGGAAGATGTTTTGATACTTTGTCATCTAGCGCAATTTTTTCATCTTCTAATAATTTTAAGATTGCGGTTGTTGTTGCGACTACTTTTGTAATAGATGCAAGATCATAAATTGTATCAATGCTATTAACCTCTTTTTTAGGAATCAAACTTTTATATCCAAGATGATTCATATAAGTTTCTTCTTTTGTTACAATTGAATATACGCATCCTGGGAAAGCACCCAAATCAATATATTCATTTATTAGTTTTTCTAGTTCGTTTATTTTTTTCATAAGTTCTTCCCTAAAAAATAAAACCTAGAAACCTAGGTTTTTATTTGTGTACTACTAAATAATAATTCTTTTTACCTCGGCGGATAACTGTATATGTTTGTCCTATCGCATTTGTTTTAGTTACAACATATTCAAGACTCTTTTCTTGAACTCCATTTACAAGAACACCACCACCGTTGATGAAATCACGAGCTTCACGTTTTGAAGATGCAGCTTTTAATTCTACTAGTGTATCAATTAAAAGTTTATCTTCTGCAAGCTCAACTGTTGGAACACCTACAAATACCATTTCAATTTCTTCTTTTGTTAAATTAGAAATTTTACCACTAAATAAAGCTTCACTTAATTTAACAGCTTGAAGATATGCATCGTGCCCATGAATCATAGTTGTAAGTTCACGAGCTAAAGCCTTTTGAGCTTCTCTTTTGTGTGGTTCATTATTGAATGATACTTCTAATGCTTCGATTTCTTCTTTTGTTAAGAAAGTAAATTGTTTTAATGTTCTCATTACATCAGCATCAGGTGTATTAATCCAGAATTGATAGAATGCATAAGGAGATGTTTTTTCTTTATCTAGCCATACAGCTCCACCTTCTGTTTTACCAAATTTTGTTCCATCACTCTTTGTAAATAATGGCACTGTTACACCATATGCAACTTTGTCAGCACCATGAATTTTTCTAATTAATTCAAGTCCACTTGTAATATTACCCCATTGATCTTGACCACCAATTTGCATTACGCAATTTTCTGTTGCAAATAAGTGTTCAAAGTCTAAAGCTTGTAAAATTTGGTATGAAAATTCAGTATATGATATACCACTATCAAGTCTTGATTTAACAGTATCTTTATTAATCATATAATTAACATTAAAGAATTTTCCGTATTTTCTAAGGAAAGTTAAGATATCAATATTGTGTGTCCAATCATAGTTATTTACAAGTTTACATTCAAATAAGTTTTTAACTTGATTGTGTAAACATAAAGCATTATGATCAATTTGTTCACGAGTTAAAAGTTTACGTTCTGCTGTAGGTTTTGGATCTCCAATTGAACCTGTTGCACCACCAATTAAGAATATCGGATGATGGCCATGTGCTTCAAGTCTTTTTGCAAAAATAAATACTAGTAAGTGACCTACATGTAAACTATCTCCTGTTGGGTCAGTCCCAAGATAGAATGTAAGTCCTCCTTCATTAATTTTATCAATAACAGCTTCATCTGTTACATTGTGGATTAATCCACGCCACTTTAATTCTTCAAATAAATTCATTATATATATTTTCCTTTCTTATATTTTCAAATAAAAAACGTCCTTAAGAAAACTTAAGGACGAAACTTTTTTGTTCCGCGGTACCACCTTAATTCAAGATAAGTATCTTGCGACTTTAATTTTTAATATAACAGGTTTTACCCTTACCGATGTAATTCAATTATTTATCTTGTCTACCCTTTCACCAATAGGTAAATCTCTTTCGTTTGCTAATAAATAATTTACTATTTTGTAGATTGTCTCCAAACAATACTATAATCTACATTTTTATTAATTTCAATTTCTGCATGTTCTTCAAGTGTTTCATCATATTCCATTTTTTCTTCATACTCAGCTTCATGCATTAAATCAGTTAACATATCCATTGCGACTTCACCAATTTCATAAATAGGTGTGTTAATACAAGTAAGGCTTGGACGAGAAAGTTCCGCATACTTAGTATTTTGGAAACCGATAACTTGCATTTCATCAGGAATTGAAATGTGTAAACTTCTTGCGACATTGATAAACGATACAGCCATTGAGTCACGTACTACAATCGCTACATCAGGATGTTCATTTTCTAAAAT
>CAYPEY010000006.1:0-58702 GCA_964409955.1 uncultured Staphylococcaceae bacterium | reverse complement strand
CTTTATCTCCAGCAGCTAAAAATTTTCTTGCAGCACGTTGTTTAGTGTCGAAATCGCCAACATCAATAGTAGGACTTAAACGCACTTCTTTAACGGAAATGACTTTTTGGTTTTTGCGAGCTTCTTTAGCTTTTTTATTTTGTTCATAACGGAATTTACTGTAATCCATTAATTTACAAACAGGAACTGGTGCATTTGGAGCAACGCATACTAAATCGTAACCACGATATTCTGCAATTTCTAATGCTTTAACAGTATCCATTTTACCAAGTTGTTCGCCTGTTTCAGAAATTACAAGCACTTCAACAGCTTCAATTTCTTCATTAACTAAATTTTCTTTTTTTTCGCCCGGTTTACTAATAATTTCAACTCCTTTTAAATTTTTAATAAATATGTGCGAAAAGCATGAAAAAAACAGCGGTCGCCCACTGTTATCTTTGAAGTAATTTTTTAACCTATTAGGTTCTTTCTTCATGACTCTTTACCCATCGACTTAATTATCAATCAGGTGAGAAGTGGGACTTCTTCTTTTCACTCATTATTTATTTCACACATATTATACTAGAAAATATACATTTTTGCAAGCAATATGATTTATTTTTTCACATAGCATACATAACCAATCATGCTATAAAGACACATTATTATTAAAACTTGATAAATATTATAAAACAGATCAATAGTAGATGAAATAATTACGGTTGGAAAAAATAATTGAATATATTGATTAATATTTTTTAGCATTACAATATCTTGAGTTAACTCACACAAAAAGAAAAAACTAATCGGAATAATTAAAACATATAAACTATCCCATATCCTGGATAAAACTAAACTAAACACTCCATACACTAAACTCGAATAATATATACAAATAAATGATTTAATAAGATTACTTTTTATAAAAAACCAATTAGTAAAAAAAGTTCCTACACTAATATATATTAAAAATAAACTAATTAATAACAAAAAAATAAAACTACAAATTGTTATTAATTTTGTAATATAAAAATAATCTTTTTTAAAATAGCTTGCAAATAATAAATAATAATTATCATTTGATTTATTGTAAAACATAATAAACAAAAAACAACTAACAAATACCATCATAATTTTAATAAAGAACATAAAAGCATATTCATAATTTATCTGTCTAGCTTCCCTATTAAACCATGATGTATATGAGTTTTCTAATGGATTAGCTACTATCAAACATAAGCTTAATGTGATAAAAAGGAACGACAAAATTATAACAATATTTACTTTATTAAACAAATAATTCCTATGTAGTTTCATCAGCTTTAACATTTTTAACATTCAAAAAGTCTCCTTGTGGAAAATTTATAATTTTCTTTTTTTTGTAATTATACTCATCAAGATGATGAGTTGATATAATTATCAATTTATTTTTCTTTTTTATATTTCTAAGTTCAGATACAAATACTTTCCTACTTTTTTCATCTAAACCTGAAAGTGGCTCATCAAAAATATGAACATCCGAATCACTCATTAAGTTTTGGATTAGTAAAATTTTTTGTTTAGTACCTTTTGATAATTTATAAAAGTATGCTTTTTCATATTCTAATATTTCAAATTTTTCTAAATAGGTTCTAATTTCTTCTTTTATTTGACTAGGCATTTTCTTCTTATTTAATGCTATCAAATATAAAAAATTGCTAACTGTCATATAATCCGGTAAACTTATTTTTTCTGGAGTATAGGAAAACAATAAATCATCTTTCACTATTATCCCTTCATACGAAACAAGTGATAACAAACAGTTAATAAAAGTAGTTTTACCACTTCCGTTTTCTCCTTTTAAAAACACATAACTATCACTTTCTAGTATTTCATTAAAATTTTCAAATACTACATTTTTGTCATATTTTTTCGTTAATCCTTCAATTTTTATTTGGATCATATATAACCTCTTGATAATCTTGATTTAAACTTTTATAATACTTAAAAGGACTAATTGTTTGCGTATAGCTTATTCCATCTATTTTATATTCAATATCAAATGCGAGAGTTGTTATTTTAGACAATTCTATATAAGAAAGAGGTATAATAAATGAATTAACCTCTTCACTTATCAAATCTAGCGTAAATGGTTCTTCATCAAAATAAGTAATATCATACTTATAACCAAGTAGTGTTGATATTTCTATATTGTTAATATAACTAGTATCAGATATTTTCATAATATTATTTTTTTGAAACATCACTCTTTCATTTAAACTAACAATATTAGTAATCTTTAAATCCTTGTTACTTTCTATTGTTAAACCTATGCCAACCAATATGGATTCATCATTGATATTATTTACAATACCTTTTAGATGTTTTATATTAATAGCACTATTTTCTTTATTTTTATACATTATAATATTACCGATAAAAAAGTCCAATGATTCATTTGATGGATATTTAAACCTAAGAGTAACATCATTAATCTGCATTAAATCTATATTATTAAAAGGAATTTTAAATTCTAATTTATAGCAATGATATTCATCATTTTTATAAGTTATGGATTCTTTTTTTTCTTCTACTTTTCTAAGAATAATTGAAGTTTTAAAATCATTTGTATTTGATATAATATAAGCATCAACTATTGAATCTTCTTCTAGATAATAATCTTTTAAATGATTAGAATATATATCTAAATTTAAATATTCTTCTTTTGATTCAATATAATAATCTTGTGAATTAATCAAATATTTATATACATCGTCATTTTTCTTAGATATTATGAAAATCAACAGAATAAACAATATAACTAAAAAAACACCTATAATAATTTGAAATTTAATAGAGAATATCTTCTTCATAAAGTTCATAATATTCATTCTCCACATCTACATATTCCCAGTATCCTTTTTTCACAGGTATCCCAAATACATAGTATTTAGATGCACCATTAGATAATGTTGCTATCCCTTTAACAAGAAGAGATACTTTTTTACCCGGTGCAATCTTTATTGTAAAGTCAATTTCCTCTTGAAATACCACTTCATTTTTTACCCCAATTTCAGACCTGATTTGATTATCTAAGGATGCGCTGACCTCATCAATTTTACCCGATAGTTTTAATGTTATACCTCCTGTAACATTAATACTCAGCTGCTTTGTTGTTTTAGAATTAGTATTATAATTCAATTCAATTTCTTGTTTTGTATTATTTGATCTAGAAAAAATTGAACCTGCCTCATACATTACTTTACTGTTATGGCATCTAGTTTTTACACTCCAGCCAAAAAATTTTCTTTTAACACTATCAAGTACTTTTTGTTTTACTTCAGCGTCCATGTTAACAATCAATTCTCCATAGTCATTATGTATAAAGGTAATCTTTTGATATTCCTCATGACCTGTAATTGATGCTGCACGAGACGGTACTATAAGTATCATCATTATCCCCAATAAACACACACATAAATTAATTTTAATCATTGTTTTCATAACGTATTTTATAACCCCCTTCGATTATATAATACGTTATATTTTTAGCTTTTACGTTTTTTATTTTTTTTAAAAAGAACTAGCCTTTTCAGGCTAGTTTTATAAAGCTCTATATAGTTTTTTTCCATGTGTATTTAGAATAAAATACCATAGAAGTGTTAATATTAAATATATTACAAAAACTAATGTTAATATTAAAAATTGATTACTAATATTAAGTAAGAATACTACAACTATCGGAATCACTACTGTAACTAAATTTAATCCCATTGATACAAGTACTGCAATCCCTTGTTTTACAACTTCTTGTTCACTTTCGTACTCAAATTTAGGATACAATAAATTACTATATAATCCTATGATACTACTAAATAGCATTGCAACAAGAGGAATTAATAGTAAAAAAGGTAGATATATAAAACCAATTGCTGAACTAATTAATACTGCAGCAATTATAACAGGAATTCCGCATATTGTAATATTTACCAATAGTTTTGATGCAAACACATCTTTATAACTAATTGGATGTGCTTTTAATATCCATAGTTCTTTTCCTTCAAGAGAAATAGCAGATGATGTTGTTGGTGATACAGTTAATAATAAAGCAATCATAACAATAATTCCAATATTAAAATAATTATCTATACCTTCAATTATATCTATAGGTGCACCACCTTCATATCCTGCACTAATCACAGATACTATCATTGTCATACAATAATCTTTACCTATAAAACAAATAATCAACGCCATCATTATGAGAAATAACGGACCAAATGAAGTATTTGTTACGTAGATCGGAATTGAAAAATATTTATTCAGTTCTCTTACAAATAAGCTTTTTTTAATACTTGTTTCTTTATAAGTTACATTTGTATTTGTAGAATGATATGTACTTTGGTTCTTTCCAAGAAAATAACTTTTTACTACTACTGCAACCGTAAACAACACTACTGTTACTACTGTTAAAATTATGAAACTCTTTACATCAAAATATAAAATAAAATCAGCAATCATTTGTAACGGAAGCACATCATAAATCTTTGATGCTGCTGCTACATCTTCACTCATTATCGCAAACAATATATATACAATAATAAACGCAATCATTAAAAAGACACTAATTGTAGACTGAATAATATTACTATATCTGTATTTCCTTGAAATTCTTGTAATAAATAGTCCCAACAAACTTGAAATAGCACTAGCGATAAATGTAACAATTAATACAAAATAGAATGCTCTTATTAAAAACCAAATAGATGTACCATCAACAACAGCATAATAAACAATATAACTTGGATAAAGTAACACTAGCATTACAACAAAATCAAAGATTAAATAATATAATAACTTTGCTATAATAATATGACTTCTTTTAATTGGAAGGCTCATTACCATTTCTTCATCATTATTTTTTTTAGATGGACTTGATTCTGTTACAATCAGCATAAAAATAAACATGAATGCTGTCATACCAAAAGAAAGTAAGGCAATTTCAGGCATGCCTACTTTTAATGCTGAAGTTACTGTAACATATGACATCATTGTTATTGTTACTGGTAACACTAAACAACATAATGCCAATATTAACAATAATGCTTTCCCTTTAGAATTAGATTTAAACATTCTAGTGAAAAACATTCTAAAATAATTTATAACTAGTAAAAAGATATTATTCATTGTTAGCGTACTCCATGAATACTTCTTCTAAGCTAGAATCTTTTGTTATTTCTTCCATTTTACCATATGTTATTATTTGACCATTTTTAATAATAGCAATTTTATTACATAATTTTTCCGCAACCTCTAATATATGAGTTGAGAAAAAGATTACACCACCTTCTTTACAGAACTCAGCCATCGTTTGTTTTACAATGAATGATGCTTTAGGATCTAACCCAACAAAGGGTTCATCTAAAATTAATAATTTTGGTTTATGTAAAAATGCAGAAATTAAAGCTAATTTTTGTTTCATACCATGAGAATAACTACTTACTAAATTATTTAAATCATTATATATTTCAAAAAGTTTTGCATATTTTTCAATAATAGTTTTTCTATCATTACTACTTACTTTAAATACATTACCAATAAAGTTTAAATATTGGATACCTGTTAAAGATTCATAAAGATCAGGATTATCAGGAATATATGCTATCTTACTTTTACATAAAACTGGATCCTCTTTTACTGATACACCATCAATGTAAATTTCACCTTCATCAAAAGGCAAAATTCCTGCTATTGATTTAATAGTTGTACTTTTCCCAGCACCATTATGTCCGATAAATGCAAATAAATCACCCGCTTCTACTTCAAGCGATAAATCTTTAACCGCATAACTTTTTTTATTATTATAAGATTTTGAATAATTTACAATTTTTAACATCTATATCATTCCTTCCAAATTATTACTATTATACTATATATTTCTTTATTTGTCAAAGACTAAATAAACAAAGGCCTATAACATCTGTCATAGGCCTTTTTAATTATCTTTCGTAAATTACTTTACCTTCTCTTACAGTTTTAACAACATTTAAATCTTTATCTAAAACTACAAAGTCAGCACGTTTACCAACTTTAATACTTCCTAAGTAATGATCTACTTTTAAGTTTTTAGCTGGATTGATAGTTGCAAGTTTTACTGTTTCTTCAAGTGATAAATTTAAGAAATTCATAACGTTCTTAATTGCATTATTCATCTTAAGTACGCTTCCTGCAAGTGTTCCGTTTTCAAGTCTTGCTTCACCATTTTTAACGATTACAACTTGACCGCCAAGTTCAGAAATACCATCAGGCATATGTTTAGCACGCATAGCATCTGTAATTAATACCATTTTATCAGCTGGTTTATTTTTGTGTAATAATTTGATTGCTGGTCCACTTACGTGAATTCCATCACAAATACATTCACAAGTTAATTCATCAAATAAGAATGCAGAACCTACTGTTCCAATTTCTCTGTGGTGAACTGGTTTCATAGCATTATATGTATGAGTTAAGTTGCTAGCACCAGCAGCTACTGCTTTTTCAACATCTGCATATTTTGCATTAGTATGACCGATTGATGCAACAATATTTTGACTAACTAAATATTTAATTAATTCAGCTGCTCCTTCTTCTTCTGGGGCAAGAGATACAATACGAATTGAATCACCTGATGCATCTTGATATTTTTTGAATACTTCAACTGATGGAGTCGCAACGTATTCTAAAGGTTGTGCACCAATAAAATCTTTTGAAATAAATGGTCCTTCTAAATGAACACCAAGTACTTCTGCACCATTTTCATAACCAGATGCTTTATATTCTTTTACTGCATTTAATGCTTTAGTAATATTTTCAGGGCTTTGTGTCATTGTAGTTGCAAGGAATGCTGTTGTTCCTTCACTTGCTACGGCATTTGCAATTTTTGTTAGATCACTAATTGTACCATCCATTGCATCGCTTCCTGCAGCACCATGGATATGTTGATCAATAAAACCTGGAACAATAACATAATCTTCCGGTAATACTTCACCATCTTCTACATTTGATCCAATTTGTTCAAAAGTATTAGAATATACTAAATTTGTTTTTACTAGTCCTTCTTCTGTTAGAACCCAACTGTTTTTGTATGCTTTCATAAATTATACTTCCTTTTTAAATATTTTTATTACTGTTTGAAATTGATATTCTTCATCTTCATAGATGTATTTTTTTTGAGTAGTTAAAGTAATTGTATCTCCTTTAACAAGTCTCATTTCTTTTTTTTCTGTTTCTAATATTTCATATTTATTATTTTTATAAATAATTGGATATATATAAATATCAGTTACTTTATTTAAAATATCTGTTAGTGAATAAACTATAGATAAATTAATTATCTTTTTATTAACTAAATCTATATCACTAGAAAATGCCCCAGTTTCTACTCGATAATCAGTTATTTTATTATAATCTTTTACTAACTTATTTTCAAAATCATAATAGAATTTTAAATTTGCATCTTCCATTGAAAATTCTTTTAAATTCATGATATTTACATATACACCAGCATAATGATATTCTACTTCCTTTTTACAAGAAGTCAGAGTTAATCCTAAGATTAGTGTTACAATTAGAAATGATATCTTCTTCATTATTTAATTCCTACACATCTTAGTACATCATTAAATGTTACAAATAACATTAATCCCATAAGTAGTAAGAAACCTATTGTATGAATTATATTTTCTACTTTAGCATTTGGTTTTTTACGAGTGATTCCTTCATATAACATAAATGAAATACGTCCACCATCAAGAGCAGGTAGTGGAAGCAAGTTAACAAAGCATAAGTTAACGCTTAAAATTGCTGTCCAATTAAGGATAACAAGTAGAGCCTCGTCTTGTTGTGCAGCATTTTTGAATAGATCAAAAATACCAACAGGTCCACTTAAATCATCAACTCCTACTGCATCAGATGTAAAGATAGCCCCCAGTGTTTTAAAGATTAATGTAAATGCATCAGCAGCTTGAACAAAAGGCATATATAAAAGTTTTACAAAATCTACCTTTGTATCAGCTTCAATTCCAAGTTGAACTTTAGTTGCTGGAACACTTTGAGTATCTAGAATATCTTTATCATAAACTTCAATTGGAGAAGATTCAACAGTTGTTCCATTTCTTTCAACTGTAATAACTACATTTTGTTCTTTTTGTAATTCTTCTTTATTAAAGAATGCAAGAATATCAGCTTTTGTTGGATTAATCAATACTTCACTTGTTTTTTCAGCTGTAATTTTAACTATTCTATCACCTTCACGAAGTCCTGCAACATATACTTTAGATTGTTCATTACTAGATGCAGATGAATAACTACCAACAATTGCTTCATTTGTTCCATCAACTTTAAATGGTAATTCAATAGAATAAACAAATACACTCGGATTAATTACTACAACTTTTCCATCTTCAGTTGTAACTTTAATTTGTGGAGTGAAGTTGCTTCCACCTTGTGCAATTTTATTAAGAGCCTTAGATATTGATGCCCAATCACTTAATTCATCATTATTAATATATGTTAATGTGTCTCCTGCAACAAGTGTATTGTTCGAACCACTTACTGCAGTTGTTGCGCCTATTGTAGTTGATGATGTATCAGCATACCCAGTACAAAGACCTATAATAAAGAAAATTACAACTGCTAAAACAAAGTTCATAAATGGTCCTGCAAACACACTTAAGAAACGATTTAACCAAGGTTTATTTACAAAGTTTCTATCGTATGGTGCTATTTGAATTTCAGTTTTCTTTTCAAAGTTAACTAAACAATCTCTTGCAACTGTATATCTAATAGTTCCTTCGCCATCTTTTACTTCTATAAATAGCTCATCAGAAAGTGCATCACGAGTTCCAATTAAATCATATTTAACAATATCATATGCTGGTAAATCTTTATATTTTGGATTTTCTAGATTAACTATTATCTTTTCAACAATATCATTTTTAATAACAAGCTTAACTTGTTTTACATCTTTTAGGATATTCTCTTCAACTTCTTCACCAGCCATTGATACATAACCACCAATAGGAAGAGCTCTGATTGAATATACCGTTTCACCTTTTTTCTTTTGATAAATTACTGGTCCCATACCAACAGCAAATTCATGGCATAAGATACCAGCTTTTTTTGCTACTAGGAAGTGTCCACCTTCATGTACAATTACAAGCACACTCATAACTATAGCGAAGATTACAAGGCCTAGTAGAATCCATAATAATTCCATATCTAAACTCCTTAACTAAACTTTATAATAATTTCATTGTAAACAATATTATGAAGTGCCATTATTTTTGGAATACTTATGTCACCTTCATTAAACACTAAATATTTTGGATTATCAAGTGCCTCCATAACAATTGTCTCAATATCTAAAAACTTAATCCTTCCTTCTAAAAACAGCTTAACTGCAGCTTCATTTGCCGCGTTCATAATTGTACAATTTAGTTTACCCTTTTTTAGCGAATCTATAGCACACTTAACAAGTGGATATCTATTATAATCAACTTCACTAAAATGTAGGCTTCCAACTTTTGTAATATCTAGTGGTTTTAATATTTCATTTTCAAGATGTTTTTTATACATTGCATATTGAATAGGTAAGTGCATATCAGATGTACCAAGTTGAGCAAAAATTGATCCGTCATTAAATTCAATCATTGAATGGACGATACTTTCTCTATGCATAACAGGGATAATATTTTCCATGTCTACTCCAAATAAATAATATGCCTCAATAAGTTCAAAACCTTTATTCATCATTGTTGCGCTATCAATTGTAATCTTAGCTCCCATCTTCCAATTAGGATGGTTTAAAGCTTCCTCTACTGTTACGCTATCAAGGTCTTCTCTTGTTTTATCTCTAAATGAACCACCACTTGCGGTAACAAGAAGTCTTCTTATTTCCTTTTTATCTTTTCCTTGTAATAATTGATAAATAGCACTATGTTCTGAATCAATTGGTATTATTTCAACATTTTTTTCTTTTGCTTTATTTACTATAATTTCTCCACCAATAACTAAAGTTTCTTTATTAGCAAGAAGTACATCACGACCACATTCTATTGCGCAGGCTGTAGGCATCAAACCTACTGCACCTACAAGTGCATTAATAACTACCGGATTTTCAACATTAAATGTTGCAACTTGTTGAAGTCCAACATCTCCTACTACATATTCAACATTTGGATATAATTCTTCTAGTATATCAATATCTGAATATTCCATTGCGCAAACCATTAGAGGTTTAAATTCTTCTATAATCGTTTTAGCAAGTTCTGTGTTTCTTCCAAAGCTAAATGCAGCAAGCTTATATTCACTATTTTCTCTAATAATATCTAAAGTTTGTGTTCCAATAGAACCTGTTGCACCAAGTAATAATACATTTTTCATATTAGAATAACCCACTTATCATTAAGATAATATAGAATACAAGTGATGCAAAAATACTACTATCAAATCTATCTAGTACTCCTCCATGACCTGGGAATAAATTACCATAATCTTTGATTTCATATTCTCTTTTAATTTTAGATGCAATTAAATCTCCAAGTTGACCTGCAACACTTAATAATACACTATTTGCAAAAGCACCAAGCCACATACCAAATACTTCCATTGGTCCAGGTATAATGCAAGAAAAGCTTGGTCCTTTAAAAGTATATACTAAAACCATTAAAACTATAGTTCCAAGTACTGATCCAAAAACTGTTCCTGCAATAGCACCTTCTACACTTTTCTTTGGACTAATAGTTGGACAAAGTTTATGTTTCCCAAATTTACATCCAAAAATATATGCAAAAATATCTGTTGACATTGTTGTAACTAACATATAGACAACAAGAATTAATCCAAATCCATAAATATTTATACCAAATATTTCCATAGGAAAGCTATGATTTATTCCTGATCCAAAATGTAAATCTAAATTTCTAATTTTTGTAAATAAATAAAAAGTAACACCACTATATATTATAGAAAAAATTATAAACATTATATCTGTCATTTTAAAATTTTTATTAAAAATTGGTAGTAATAATAAAAGCACTACTTCTACTAAGAATACATAAATCAAATCATTTTGTGAAAACAAACATCCACATAATACAATCATACTAGAAAAGATTGGTAGTACATATTTAGTAATACGAGGAATATTATTTTTTGTACTATGCATATTAATAAGTTCATATGTTCCAACATAAGCTAAAATCATAGCAAGTGTGTTAAAAAACCATCCACCTAATATTAATATTGGAACAAGTATTAAAGCCATAATAACTGCTGTAATTGTTCTTTGTTTCATTATTTATTCTCCAATCCGCCATATCTACGATTTCTTTTTTGAAATGCATAAACAGCCTCATAAAATTCTTTAGCGTGAAAATCAGGCCAATATACTTTTGTGAAATACATTTCCGCATACGCTATTTGCCATAATAGATAATTACTAATACGTATCTCTCCACTTGTTCTGATTAATAAATCTACATCAGGCATACCACTAGTATATAAATTATTACCTATTAATTCTTCGTTAATATCATCAACTTCAACTTTTCCTTCTTTTACCAAAGTTGCAATTTGTTTAGTTGCATTAACAAGTTCTTGTTTAGAACCATAATTAAATGCCATATTAATTGTTGCGCCAGTACAATCTTTAGTATTACTCGTTGCCTCATCTATTGCAACTAAAACATCACTAGGAACATTTTCTCTTGATCCAATTACATTAATTTTAACATTTTCTTTTTTCAGTTTTTGCCACTTTTTGCAAAGTTTAATAACTTCTTTCATGATAAAATCAACTTCTTCTTTAGGACGACTCCAATTTTCAGTACTAAACACATAAGCAGTAATATATTTGACTCCTATTTTATTAGCAGCTTTTACTACCTCTTCAAGCGTGTTTGCCCCTTTTTGATGCCCCATATTTCTAGGTAATCCTTTAGATGTTGCCCATCTACCATTACCATCTAATATTAAAGCTATATGACGTGGAACTGGTCTTTTTAATATCTCATTTAACAGTTCATCTTTTTTCATATTTATCACCATTCTTATTATACTACAAATTCTCTTTTTTTACCAATTAATAAACTTATATAAATAACTAAATTATATAATAAAAACCAACCGATTGGTTGGTTAATTATTTATAGTTTTTACAATATAATATTATTTACCATATTTAGCTCTCATCGCATCGAAAAATTCTTTTGCACCTATAGGCTCTAGACCGCTTGTTGCTTCTTCTAAAGCTTCATTTATAAGTAATGTAGTTTGTACTTTTGCGATTATTTCTTCATATAATTTAACACTCATCATAACTGCTTCTGCATATCCATTTTTTGTAATAACTAGAGGCACTTGACTTTCTTGACATGTTTTTATAATAATATCTATATTTTTAAGTTCATTTATAGGTAATATTTTTGTAATAATTTCATAGTCCCCCCTAATTTTTATATATTTATTATGTCACATTTTGTATATTTTATAAATATCAGGTAAAAGATAAGTCCACATATATGTGGACTAAATCTTTTCAATATTTAATTTACATATTCATATGTTCTTAACGCTACATTTAAATAATCATTTCCTACAGAAATATATATATTTAACCATTCTTCTTGTGTTCCTTCATAATAAACATTTCTTAAAGCCTTACAACCACTAAATGCATCAGCATCTATAATAGTCATAGTTTTTGGAATAGTAATACTTTCTAAGTCATAACAACTAGAAAAAGCAAAACTTTCTATTTCTTCAACTCCACTAGGTATAACTATATCTTTCAAACTCACTAAGTTATAAAAACAATGTGCCGATATTTTTTTGATATTAGAAGACAATTTTATATTTGATAAAGAAAAACACTGAGCAAAAGCATATTCTCCTAATGTTTCTACATTATCAGGTATTATTACACTTTCTAGTCCAGATCCTTCAAAAGCATATGCTTCTATACTTGTTACACTTTTTGGAATATTAATACTTTTCATATTATGACAATATTTGAAACATCCTCTAGGAATCGTTACTATCGTATCAGGTAATATAATACTTGTTACTTGACTGAAACCATAAAATTGATATGAACCAAGTTTATTTATAGTATTAGGAACTTCAATTTCAGTAACTAAACTATACTCATTATTATTGTCAAGTATATAAAAATTACCACTTGGTCCTGCAGGAGTAGAAAACTCATTTGTGAAAACAATATTACACCAATCTTCTATAGTTCCATTATAATATACATTTTCTAATTCACCACAACTAAAAGCATTATACTCCATATTTTTTATACTACTACCAAAAGTTATATTACTTAAGTTTTTACTATTTTCAAATATATCTCTTTCTAATGTTGTTATACCATCACCTATAATTAAAGTTTCTAACTCCTTGCACAATGCAAATGTTCTTTTACTCATACTAATAACAGTATCAGGAATAGTTATTTTTTTTACTTTACCTCCTAATATTACTTCATCTAATGAAGTAATATTATCAGGAATAACTATTTCTAAATTTTCATAATATTCTCCATTATTATCTTTAAAATAAAAATGTGCGGCTCTATTTATAGGGCAATTAATAGGTATATTATTGTAATCTTCAAACTGAAGTTTACTCCAATCTTCTAAAGTGCCATTATAATATATATTTTCAAGACTATCCCAATCAAAAAAACAAGATTCAAAATATTCAAAATCCTTCGGTATTGTGATTGAAGTCAAATATCTACATATTGATAGTGAATAATCATAATAATATTTTTGTTTTGTAACAATCAAATGTCTAAGAGTTATCGGTTCATATCCTAATGTATTTGTGCTGCTCGTAAATATATGTGTGAATCTATTTTTCCCACTTCCATCAGCATACTCTCCAATAAAAGGAATTGTTACGCTAACAACATTACTACATCCATAATAAGCCGAATGACCTATATATGTTACATTATCCGGAACTATAATCTCTGTTAAACCTTTTCGGTTAATAAAAGCATAAGAGTTAACTGAGACTACAGAATTTGGAATAATTGTATTTGTTGCCCCTACCACTAAAGCATTTGTTGCTGTTTCTATTATTCCATTACAATTGTCTCTTGAATCATATATAGGGTTGTCTTCATCTATAGTAATCTCTTTTAAATTAAGACAATCTTCAAAGTATTTACCAGAAATAAATGTGATAGTTTCTGGTAAATTAATTTTTTCCACGTTCTCGCAAGATTGAAAAGTACTATCATCTATATCTGTTCCACCTAAAATTGTAACTTCTTTTAATGTAGCTGGTATTTCATTTCCAAATATCATCAAAAGTATAACAGTTTTAGTATAATTTCCTATTTGAATTTCTGAAAAAGGAATTGTAATGTTTTCCATTTTTGTACATTTTTCAAAAATACTACTACTTATAGATGCAACTTGTTTTCCATTATAATATTCGGGAATAGCAAATGATGTTAAATTAGATGGATCTCCTGATATGCCAATTAATGCACATGTAGTATCACTTAAATCTACATAAATGGGTTCAGGAATTCCTTTATCATTTCCTACCTCTACGACTACTTTATCATCACATTTTTTACATGTTTTAGATATTGTCCCACCATATGTAGCAGTGCCATTCTTATCATAAACAAAATCACAATAATCATGATTTTGTTTATCATCTCCAAAATCCTCCGCAAAAGTTTCACTGCCTTTTTCCCCACATACACATGAATAATAATATACTGAAGGTGTCAAGCAATCTCCTTTTGTTTGTAGATAAACTTGATTCATTATTTTTTGATCAAACACATGTGGTATCGGATCTCCAACAACAAATGAATTTGTTCCCCATTTTCCACATACACATGAATATGCATATGTTTCTGGAATATGATGTGTTGCTTCACGTATTAAATATTTTAAACTCAAATCCATTAAATTATATTCATGCTTATGAAAAACTATAACCTCATCAACTTCTTCTTGTATTTTTGCACTTAAAGAAAAATACATATATCTAGAAAAAACAACTTTTTCTAATCTTATTTCTTGTCTGGCTTCTTGACAACTATTTATTGGAATTTCTAAAGTAACTATTGTTACCCATTCTCCATCTATTTTTTTTATCTTTTCAACACAATTATATACATCATCATCAATTGTAATTTTAATTATTTCATCTAAGTAAGAAATATATAAATGAATTTCTTTAATATCTAGTTGTTCACTATTATTCACCTTTATCTCTAATGGGATTACTTCCTGTTTTTCTTTTAAAACATACTCATAGTTTTCCATAGTTGAATCTAAATTCGTTTCAATTAGTTTAAATGATTGCACACTTAATTCCATATCGTTAGAACAAGATGTTAAATACAAAAAGCATAAAAATACCATTGTAAAAAACTTAAATATTTTTTTCATACATTTCCTCCTTGAACAATAATATACTATCTTTCATTATAATAAAAAAAATACTAGTTGTCAAAAAAAACAATAAAAAAAGCCCACATAAATGTGGACTAAATTTGTTAGATTGCCATGATGTCTTGTTCTTTTTCTTTTGCAACTTTATCGATATTTTCGATATATTTGTCAGTAAGTTTTTGAACCTCATCACTATGACGTTTTAATTGATCTTCAGAAATTAAAGATTCTTTTTCATATTTCTTTAATTGATCCATAGTATCACGTCTAATGTTTCTTATAGCAACTTTATTTTCTTCTGCAACCTTCTTAGCAGTTTTAACTAATTCTTTTCTAGTTTGTTCTGTTAGAGGAGGGATTGCAATACGAACTACTTCACCATCTGATTGAGGGTTTAATCCTAAGTTAGCAGTAAGAATTGCTTTTTCAATTCCTTTTAGAATTGATTTATCATATGGTTTTACAACGATTAATTGAGCTTCTGGAGCAGATACACTTCCGATTTGATTAATAGGCATTGGTGAACCATAATATTCAACCATTACACTATTTAACAGTGCAGGGTTAGCTTTTCCAGTACGAATTGTTGCGAATTCTTTTTTTAACGCATCAATTGATTTAATCATTTTTTCTTCGCATTGTTTAATTAATTCTTTTGGCATTTTGATCTCCGATTTTAAGTCTTTTCGACTGTTTTATTTTGTGATTAATGTACCGATTTCAGGATGTTCGATAATTTGTTTAATGTTACCTTTTTTACCCATATCAAATACAATAATATTAATATTATTATCATGACATAGAGTTGCGGCAGTAAGATCCATTACTTGTAAACGTTTATTGATTAACTCATCAAAAGTTAATTTTAAATAACGCATAGCATTTGGGTTCTTACGAGGATCACTATCATAAACACCATCAGTACCATTTTTTGCCATTAAGATATATTCAGCACCTATTTCTGCAGCACGTAGTGCAGATGTTGTATCAGTACTGAAGAATGGACTTCCTGTTCCTCCACCGAAGATTAATATTTCCCCTCTTGCAAGAGCTTCTTTTGCATGATTTCTATTAAAAGGTTCAGTAATATTTCCAACAGGGAAAGAACTCATTACTCGAGATTTTATTCCAATTGATTCAAAAGCACCATTTAGAGCCATTGCATTGAACACAGTTCCTAGCATTCCCATTTGGTCAGCAGATACACGATCCATCCCATTTTCAAGGGCATCGCGTCCACGCCACATATTTCCTGCTCCTACAACGATTCCAAGTGAAACACCAGTATCAGCTAATTCTTTTATTTCTAAAGCTACATCTTTTACTTTTTTCATATCTATGCCGATGCCATCAACTTTTGATAAGGCTTCGCCACTTAGTTTTAATAATACTACGTGATTCATGGTACCTCCAAAGTTTTTAAAAACTATTTGTTTGCTGCTGCTTGTGCTGCTGCTGCTTGTGCTGCTACTTCTTCTGCAAAATTATCATTTCTCTTTTGCATACCTTCACCTACTTCGAAACGAACGTAGTTAACAGCTTTACTATTTTTACTATTTAAGTATTGAGCAACAGTAACTCCTGGATCTTTAACAAATGCTTGGTCTACTAAACAAATTTCTTTTTTGAATTTGTTTAAACGACCCATAACCATTTTTTCAATGATATTTTCAGGTTTGCTAGCATTAGCAGGATCATTAGCGATTTCAGCTTTAATCATTGCTGCTTCATGTTCTAAGTCAGCAGGATTGATTGATGATTCATCTAAATAACGAGGGTTGTACATTGCAACATGCATACAAACATCTTTTGCAGCAAGAGCATCATCACCTTTGATTACAGATACAACAACGATTTTTCCGCCATTATGTTTGTAAACACCAAATACTTCATCATCAGCTTTTTCAATTCTTACAACACGACGTAAACTAATTTTTTCACCGATTGTAGCAGTAGCACTAACTAAGATTTCTTCTGTAGTTTCACCATTTAAGCTTGCAGTCATTGCGCATTTTTCACAAGCTGTATCATTAGCAACACAGATTTCACCAATCTTAGCAAGTAATGCTAAGAATTTTTCATTTTTCGCAACGAAGTCAGTTTCTGAATTTAATTCATATAAGTATGCTTTATTTCCGCTGATAGCAACATCACATAAGCCTTCTGCTGCAATTCTATCTGCTTTTTTAGCAGCTTTTGCAATACCTTTTTCACGTAACCAGTCAACAGCTGCTTCTAAATTACCATTACATTCAGTAAGAGCTTTTTTGCAGTCCATCATACCAGCGCCAGTTTTTTCTCTTAATTCTTTAACTAAAGATGCACTAATCATTTTTAATTCTCCTTTAATTTAATTATTCAGCAGTTTCTTCTGCTTTTACTTCTTCAACTACAGGTTGTGCTTCAGCTGGAGCTTCTTGAGCAGGAGCAGCTTCAGGTTTAGGTGCACGTGGTTTACGATCTGGACGAGGTTTACGTTCAGGACGTGGAGCACGAGGTGCACGTGGAGCTTCTTCTTTAACTTCTTCTTCAGGAAGTGTATAAGGTTCAACAGCTTCACCATTTCCTTCAAGAACAGCGTTTGCCATTACACCAACGATTAAACGAACAGCTCTAACACCGTCATCATTTGCAGGGATAACGTAATCAACATCATCTGGATCACAGTTAGTATCTACTAAACCGAATACTGGGATGTGAAGTTTTCTTGCTTCAGCAACTGCGTTGTGTTCAGTTTTAGGGTCAACTACAAATAATGCACCTGGTAATTGTTGCATATTTTTAATACCACCAAAGAATGATTCTAATCTTTCCATTTCTTTTTTGATACCAATAACTTCTTTTTTAGGTAATACTTCAAAAGTACCATCTTCTTGCATTTCTTCATATTTGTGAAGTTTAGCAATTGATTTACGTAAAGTTTTGAAGTTAGTCATTGTACCACCAAGCCAACGTTGATCAACATAATATTGTCCACAACGAGTAGCTTCTTCTTTGATGATGTCTTGAATTTGTTTTCTTGTACCAACGAATAATACTTTGTTGTTATTACGAACAACGTTTACCATTGCAGCATAAGCTTCTTCAATCTTATCTGCAGTTTTTTGTAAGTCAATGATGTAAACACCATTTCTTTCGTTGAAAATATACTCTTTCATTTTAGGGTTCCAACGGCGAGTATGATGACCGAAGTGAACGCCAGCTTCTAGTAATTGTTTCATTGTAATTACAGCCATGTTTTTAAATCCTCCATTTTATTTTGTTTTTTGGCCTCTAAGAGTATCAACATAAGCACGCCTTTTATTATAAACGAGACGGCTTACTCCTTCTTATGTGTATTTGGCTATAGGCCATTAAATATTATACCACAATTAGCATTATTTAGCAAATTATTTAAACCTTTTTTATTAACTATTTTTCTTTAATAAAGTTACAAAAGATAAACCCTCGTGTTCTTCTTCCTCATCAATAATAACAAACCCCATATGTTTATAAAATTCTACATTATATTCTTCTTGTAAAATTGTATCAACATACCACATTTTAACATCAGGATTCTTTTCAAATAAACTGCTTAATGCAAGTTTACCATAACCTAAATGTTGGTATTTTTCTAAGAAGTAAAATTGTGCAATCTTCAATACTTTTGGATCATCTAATTCAAAAGCGAATAATCCACCTATTATTTTTTCTTCAATCATTAATTTGTAATATTGTCCAAAGCGATATTTAACATTAAACTCCATACGATGTAAATCCATATTGTATGGGTTGCTATCAAAATCGCCATATTTATCACGATAAATCTCAAATGATTCTTTTTGAACTCTTAATAATTCACTAGCATCTTCAATAGTTGCAAGCATCATTTTTAACATTTTTTATACTTTCTCCATTTTCTTACTAATCTATTATTTCCTATCTTGTCTAGGATGATTCCTCATATATGCATCTTTAATTTGTTCTTTTGATACATGAGTATATATTTGCGTAGTTGATAAATTTTCATGCCCAAGCATTGTTTGTACACTTCTTAAATCAGCTCCGCCATCAAGTAGATGAGTTGCAAAAGTATGTCTAATCATATGTGGAAATACATGAGATAATTCTGGATTTTTTTCAATAATATTATCAAGTATTACTCTAACACCTCTTGGTGTGAGAGCCCCTCCACGATGATTTACAAACAGTACAGTCGGAGCATCTACTTCTATTTTTCTAATAAGTTCAGGACGCGCTACATGTATATATTCCTTTAATGCTTTAACTGTTCTTGAGTTAATCGGAACATATCTTTCTTTGCTACCTTTACCAAAAACTTTTATTAATTCATTTGCAAAATCAATATTTTTTTCTTCTATTAAACATATTTCACTAACACGTAAACCCGATCCATAAAGTAGTTCAAGCAATGCATAATCTCTAATACCAATTGATGTAGTTTTATCAATACTATTAAACATCATTTCTATTTCATTTTGATATAGAAATTTAGGTAATTGTTTATCAATCTTAGGTGTTTCAACATTGTCAAAAAGAGATCTTTCTATAATGTTTTCAACTACCAAATATCGATAAAACGATCTTAAACTTGATATTTTGCGAGCTAAAGATTTTTTATTATATCCATTATTTATTAAATATGAAATATAATATCTTGCTATATTTTCACTTTTTATATTTAACAAGTCTCCATATTTTTCAAGTTGTAAAAACACTTTAAAATCTTCAATATCTTTAAAATAACTTGATACCGTATAATGAGAATAATTTTTTTCAGTTTCTAAATAAGTACGATATTGTTTTAACGCTTTTTCAACTAAATCTTCGGTTTGGACTACAGGTTTACCTACTACTTTGCTTTTAGTTATACTAGGTTTTGCTTTACCTCTAACTGTCTTTTTTAAAGCCATAAAAACCTCTATTCTAATTCTTGCAATATTAATTTAATATTTTCTAAAGCACGCATAGCATAAGCTTTTTTTCTTTCTTTTTTATACACTTTGCCAGGAAGAGCATCAAAGATACCAAAGTTGACATTCATTGGATCAAATGTATCTGGTGTGGTAATACCTTCATGATAAGAAATATAATTAGCAAGTGCTCCTGTTGCGGTAGTAGAATCAAGAGGTAAATTTGGTTTTCCTTCTAAATATCTTGCCATATTAATTCCTGCAATCATTCCACTTGAAGCTGACTCAACATATCCTTCAACACCTGTCATTTGACCTGCAAAAAAGATATTTGAATTATTTATCATTTGGTAACCATTATTAAGTAGTTTTTTAGAATTAATATAAGTATTTCTATGCATTACTCCATATCTTACGATTTCCGCCTTTTCAAGTCCTGGAATTAAAGATAATAATTTCTTTTGTTCTCCAAACTTTAAATGTGTTTGAAACCCAACTAAATTATATAAACTTTTAGCAAGATTATCTTGTCTAAGTTGTACTACCGCATAAGGCCATCTACCAGTTCTTGGATCATCTAAACCTACAGGTTTCATTGGTCCAAATAATAAAGTTTGACGCCCTCTTAATGCCATTTCTTCAATTGGCATACATCCTTCAAATACTTTCATTTCAAAATCATGAGGAATTACTTTTTCAGCACTTATCAAAAAGTCATAAAACTTATTAAATTCTTCTTCATTCATTGGACAATTTAAATACGCAGCCTCACCCTTATTATAACGAGATGCTAAAAATACTTTATTCATATCGATTGAATCATATGTAATAATCGGTGCCACCGCATCAAAGAAGTACATATATTCTTCACTTAAAAGTTTAGCAATATTAATATGTAATTCATCACTAGTTAAAGGACCACTTGCAATAATTACCGGTCCATCTGGAATTGTTGTTACTTCTTCATTAATAATTTCTACATTCTCCATATTCATAAGATAATCTGTAACATATTTAGAGAAAACATCTCTATCCACAGCTAGTGCTCCACCTGCTTCAACTTTTGACGCATCAGCTGCTTTCATTATTAAAGAATCCATAAGTCGCATTTCTTCTTTTAATAATCCTACTGCATTTTCAATGCCTGCAGCACGTAATGAATTACTACAAATTAATTCTGCAAATCCTTCTGTCTTATGAGCTGATGTCATTTTCGTAGGTCTCATTTCATATAGCTTTACTTTAAAGCCTCTCTTAGCCAGTTGATATGTTGCTTCACTTCCCGCAAGTCCTGCTCCTATTACTATTACTTCTTTCATATTGTTCACCTTCTTATTTCTTATTATATCATAATATTATAAAAAATACAAAAATTTAAATAGAAAAAGAAGTGTTCAATGAACACTTCTTATATTTTATTGCGGTTGATAATTTAAGTTATATAGCAATACTGTACCAATTGGTATTCCTGAATAAACTACATCAATTTGAATATATTTGTGAGTAGTATCAACACCAATTAAATCATTAGCATTGATAATTCCTGCACCATCAACATTTTTATAATTAACTAATGCTTGATTCATCATATCAGCTTCTGTAGTACCTGTTAAATCATTAAATACAAATGAAATAAATACAAATTCACCATTAGCGTTTTGAAGATTACTTAACACATCAGGGTTACTTCCATATGCACTAACTACACCTTGAATTACAGCTGATACACCAACACCACTAAATGTATAATTTTGCATATATAAACTATCGCCTTTAGTATAGTTAGTAGTTGTAATAGTTCCTGCAAATGTTACACTTTGTGGTTGATCAAATGTTACTCCTGCTTCCATATCGTGTGAAGGACAAACTTCAATACCTGCAGCACCACATAAACCATATGTCATATCTTCAAGTGTAATAACATTTGAATATAATTCAATACCATTTGAGAAACAGTTATCAACTTTTACGTTTTTCATTAAACCATTATTAACAACATGATATACTCTAATACCTGTATAGCATTTACTAACTGAAACATTTTGCATATCTAAATAGAATGCAGTTTTCATATTTACTCCTACTGCAATCGCTTCAAAACCAATTTGAATACCTCGTCCATATACACCTAGTGCGTATTTATCTTCTATATATTGTGAATCAGGTGTCCCTTCAGATGTTGCACCATAATTAATAGGACAGTTTCCAATAACCGAGAAATCATATAATTTAACATCAAGTGCTAAACCATTTTGTGTTGCACTAATAGATAAAACCGGTTTTATTTGCTTTTCCTTAGCATGTCCATAATTTGCGCCAAAATCATCAGCACCAAATGTTCTTACTTGTGAAGCATCAATGTTATGTTGGTTACCATTTATATAAACACTCTTATTATTTGCTGCAATACTTGCTCGACTATTAATATCAGCAAATGTTAGATTTGATTGATCATCTAACGCAACTGCAGGTACTAAATCATAACCATATTCATATGCATCTGTTGTAGGTTTTTCTAAAACAACGATGTTAACGATTTGACCATTATATGTTGAACTAGCAAGTAAAGTTTGTAATTCTTCAAATGTGTAAACATTAATACCATTATTAACATTAAATGTATATGAAGTAGAAACTTCATTTTTACTTCCTGATGCAGATTTTGCAACAACAGTAATTAAACCTGTTTTATTAAATGTAATTTGGCCATTTTCATATGTTGCAACTGATGCACCCATAGAACCTGTTTGATCCATAAATGTTACTTCAATATCTTGACATACATTATCACCAAGAGCAGTTACAACAAAAGGAAGGCTATCTACTTTTGAGAAATTATATTGATAATTTACTCTTTGTGCAAATACATCTGGAATACTTAATGCTGTTGGAGGAACAATTACATCAATAGTAGTTGTAGCTGTATAGTTAGTTCCACGAATTGTAGTTTTAACTGTAGCTGTTCCATGTCCTAAAGCTTTAAATGAACATACATTATCTTCAGAAGTTACTTCTAAATATTCAGCACCAGAAATTACTTCATAATCAAGGATTTGATCTGTTACAATATTATATTCAGCATCATAAATAGTAGCTTGTAAGATAGGTGAAGTATTAGAGTTTTTATCAATTACTAAAGAATTTGCAACACTTAAAAATAATTTTTCACTCTTAGCACTTAATACTGTAAATTCTAATACATTACTTTCGATACCATCACATACAGCTTTTACTTTAATTTTAGCACCTTTTTCAGCAGTTTCTTTTACAACAAGTAAATTTGATGTAATTGTGCAAGCTTCACTACCTTCAACAATAACCCATTCAACTTTACCTGTATTAGCAGTTTCAGGAAGTAATACAGCACTTAATTCTGCACTTTGACCTTGAATAATTTCTGATTTATTTGCAGATGCTTCAATAGCAGTTAAAGATGTACCTATTGTAATAGAAACAACATTAGATGGTTTTTCAGTAGTTTTACTGATTACTTGAATAACTTCATTTGCAATAGCATTTGAATTAACAGTTAAAACACCATCTTCTGTGATTGTAGCATATTCGCTACCTTCAATAATATCATATACAATATCTAATCTAATTTTATCCCCAATTACTTCTGTTGTGAAATTAACAACTTCACCAGGACAAGCAACTGTTTTATCAGCTGTTAAATTTAAAGCATAATTAGCATTAGGTGTGTTACAAGCTGTAAGTGCGCAAACAAATGCCAATAATAAAACTAATAATTTTGTCTTTTTAAAAATCTTCATTTTTCCTTCTCCTTTTTTAACTTTCTAAGAATAAAGTTATAGTTATTTTAATACCAGAGCCATCGTTAACCGATGCCGTAATAGTAACAGGTCCTATAGCATTAATTGTTAAAATACCTGTTGTTTCATCTAATTCTGCTGGTCCAGAATCAAGAGTAATCACTATATCTTCTAAAGACATAATGCTTTCGTCATAAGATATAAAATCTATTAATCTTATCTTATTTTGTTTTGTAATATAAACATCATTTTTAGGATATATATTATCATTATCACTAAAATCAAACGCAAGTTTTGCTTTACCATCACCTACAGTGACTACACATGTATCAGTAAATCCACCATCTACTGTTGTTACAGTGATTGTTACTGTACCTTGTTTTTTGGCAGTTAAAACTCCATCATAATGGCCAACTGATACTACAGATGAATCACTTGATGTCCATATTACTTTTTTATTAATAGCAGTATAAGGCTCTATACTTGCTGTTAATTGAACTGAATCGCCAACATTTAGTTCTAGTTCTTCTACGGAATTACTAGAACTATCTTCTATTGCTACACTTGATACTTTTTCATCTGTAACATAAATTAAAAGCCTAGCTACTTTATCACTATCAAAAGTTTTTACTATAATTATTGCAGTGGCAATTTTATTTCCTATCGCAGTGACAAGACCATTTTCATCAATAGTACATACATCTAAATCACTTGATGTATAAGTGACTAACTTGTTAGTTGCAAGTTCAGGATATATCTTTATCTTTGTCTGATAAGTATCTCCTTTATTTATTTTTATAATATGATTTTCATCATACTTATTTTCTAATGCATCTACAAAACTAACACTTTCAACAGGAACTGGATTGAGTTCAGCTATAATTCTTCCTGCAAAAGATATTACAACAATTAAAAATATTGGTAATATAGTTAATAAAATTATCACAAACTTCTTCATCTCATCACCTACATTTCTATCCTATCATATTGCAAATGAATTCTTAACACTAACATATATACTCTATATATACCAAATGCAAGCCCCGCAATAAATAATAAAATATAAGGTACTATTTTTAATTGCATAAATGCACAAGAAATAACTATCATTCCCATCACAATACCAATAATTAATCCAATAATCGTACTTTTTACAGTATTTTTTTGCATTGCGGAATTATCTTCATTCCCTTGAAAGTTTAATACCGGATCTTTTATATCCATATCAATACTCATTGCTATATGACCAATTGATGCAAATATTACTGCAAATGTACCTAAGATTACTTGTAATGGATTTTGATAAATAAAAGAAATAAACATTGTCACAAATACAGCCGAAACAGTAAATATTGCATTAAATACAAGTTTTGCTGCAATTTGAACATAATAATTTACAGGAACTATTTTAGAAATATAAAAATTACCGCCATCTCTAGATATTGCTGATGCAGATATTATATTTGATAACATTGCAAGAATTGCAACTATCATTAAATGAGAACCACCTATCATATTTTGTCCTGCTTGGTTTACTGTTATTGTTAATAATAATTTATCATAAGAAAAAACAATAAATGGCATAAGCAATGTAAATAAGAAATATTCAAATATATTACCTGGTGATCTAAATACGCATTTAATTTCTTTTAATAGCAAAGAAACAAAAGGTGATTGTTTTTTAAATTCTTTTTTTGCCTTAACCTTAAATGTATTTTCTAAACTACTCATAGCTGTTTTAAAATAAAGCGGTTTAATAAATAAAATCGTTAAAATCATTAGTCCTAAACTAGCTACAAAATATATTAATATCCATAGCCACATATCAAAATTTATCATAGCTTGACCAAGTTGATAATAAACATAAATACGTTTGCCAATATCAAGCACCACATTATTTACTTTTATAATTGTTTCAACTTGTTTTGATGCTATTTCAAAACTTCCTGCAACATTTCCTATAATATCCATATACACTGTCAACACAGCAACAACTGATACTAATAATAATACTGTTGATAAAATCGAATGTTTTTTCAAAAATTTTAACACTATCATAACAGGTATACTTATTAGTGATGCAAGAACTAATGGTAATATTGGAAGTACTAATATAAATAGTGGAATACTTAAATAATACTCAAGTCCCATAGTACCAAATATCCCAAATGAAACAAATAAAGGTATTGAGATAGTTGCGTTAACCGCAACTTCATTTAAATAAATTAATAAAATTTTTGATATAAATAATTGATTTGGTGTAACAGGTAGCCCCATTAACATTTCATTATCTTTACTAAGATATAAATTATTTATAATGTTTCCAATACCAAAAATAAGTGATATTAATTGTAGCACTAATAAAACTAAGGCTAAAAACTCTGCATTTATTTGAAACCCTAAAATAGTGATTCTCAATGTTACATAGCCTACACCAATAACCAATCCAATCAATAATAATACTCTTTGAAAAATAGCTATAAACATTTTCTTTAATGTTTTAGTTTTTAAAATATCCGTTCGATTATCAATTTGAAGTTTTAAAAGTTTAATTATTTCTTTCATTATACTTCGCCAACTTCCCCATCTTCGTAAATAACATTCATGAATAACTCTTCTAATGATTCGCCTTTTTGCTTTAATTCTTTTAAATCATATACACCTTGTAATTTACCTTTTTTAATAATACAACATCTATCACAAAGGTTTTCTACAACATCTAATATATGAGAAGAGAAAAATACTGTGTTACCTTTACTAGCATGTAATTTCATAACTTTTTTAAGTTGATAAGCACTTTGGGGATCGAGTCCTGTTAAAGGCTCATCTAATACCCAAAGTTTAGGATTATGCGCAAGTGCAGCAATTACAGAAACTTTTTGTTTCATACCATGTGAATAACTTTTTATTGGTTGATCAATAAACTGTTCTAATTGAAATATTTTCATTAACTCTTCGCTACGTTCTCTTGCTTCATCCATATTAGCACCATATAAATTAGCCATATGATTAACATACTCACGACCTGTTAATCTTTCGAAAACAGCATGGTTATCAGAAACATAACCTATATTCTTTTTGGCATGAAGAGGATCGGTCTTGATAGATATTCCATCTATTAAAATATCACCTTCTTGGAAAGGATAAATCCCAACTAAACTTTTTATAGTTGTACTCTTACCTGCTCCATTTGGTCCAAGAAAGCCAAACACTTCTCCAGCCCTTAGTTCCAGGCTCAAATCTTCAACTGCTTTTATCGTAGAGTTACCATATATCTTTGTCAAATTCTTAATCTCTAACATCTACTTCACCTCTAATCTTGATATTCTCTTAATGATTTTGATTTTTTACCAGTTATCTTTTCATATAAATCAATACGTGCTTTTCTAAGTTCGAAATGATCATCATTCATAATGTATATTTTTTGTAGTAGCCAATACCAAACAAAACACAGCGCTAAGAATGTTGCCAATATTACAACAATTAAAATCGGATAAATTGCATAGCCATTTATGTAAATAGGAAGCCTATTAGCATATTTAATAAAAGGTACATAATCTATAGCTTTATCTAAATCGAATAAGTAGAAATAGTTAACACTAGTATATTCATCTGTTACATATGCGTTTAGTAAAGTTCCAGATATTAAACAGAAACTAAAATATATAGCAAAACCAACTAACATATGTTTAATTGCACTTCTATCGATTCTTTTGAATAATCTTAATCCCATTGAAAGAACCGGAATAATAAATACTAACATATGTTCAAAAATATAATGCATGTTCCAAAAACCAAGTGATCCTCCACTAAAGTCTGGAGCAAGTATTGCAATTAATGTCCCAACAATATTAACTGTGCAACAGAAATTAAATAATTTTTCTCTTTTAAATATTAATGCTATCATATATAAATATGACGCTAAATTACAAAGTTGAACAGGTAATCTTCTGATACTAAATCCCATCAAATATAAAGAGTCATAGTGAAAGAATAAAACTATTGTTAAAAATATTACTAGTTGATATCTCGTATTATAATCTTTAAATCTAAAATAATAATATAAAGCTATAGTTTCTATTGCTATAATAATTAGCCATGGCATGTGAATACTTATCTTTGTATAACCAAAAATAGATTGTGGTAAATAAACAGGCATTACTTGTAATAGAATTAAAGGTAGTGCCACTAAAAAATTAACCCATTCTTTTTTATCCTTAACATTAAATACATGTTTATATTTTATTTGAATTAATATTTCTATTACCATTACAAGTACAAGTTCTGCAATAAAATATGCATAACGCATCCATTCATCGAGTTTTATTCCATATCCTTTTGGAGATAGGAAATATTCCATAAAGTCACTCATAAATACTACAGAAAGAATTGCAAATGGTAAGCATATATAACTTGAAAAATTTCTAAATAATCTGTTTTCAAAAAATACTGCCATCGGTACTACCGCATAACTTGTATAATATCCCCATCTTAAGATACTTTGTAAAATATCTTTTGATTCATACCATACTCCATTATAATATCCACCATTAATGACAAGCACAAAAGAATCAGATAACATAAATCTGAAAAATCCCATTGCACAATAAATCACTGTTAAAACTTTTAAAGTTATAGAAAAAGATTTTTTAGATTTATTTTTGAATAATAACAACATTAATATAACTAATAATATTGTACTAGCAAAACTAATTATTTGGTACATTTTCATTCTCCTTCTTCTTAACACTTTTTATTAGTGTAATCGATGTTTTATATACTTAATAATATGCTATCATTAACATAACACAAAAAAATAATTTTTTATTTTTTTATTTCGACATTTTTTGTAATGTTTTATAAAAATAAAAACCTCACCATCGTATATTACACAATAGTGAGGTATAGTTTTATGCAATTTTTGATTCTTCTATTTCTTCTTTTGTTGCTACTTTTTGTGTATTTAACTTTTTAAGAATATAGTTAAACTCAAAACCTATGGAAAGAACTAATGCTACTCCTAATAAATAAGCAAGCAAGTTCGCCCAATAAGAATCAAACAACCTAAACATATATATTCCAAAATTGCTAAAAGGTCCCATACCAAAATAATTTGTATGGAATAAAAAGTTACAACAAACTACAAATCCTATAACAGAATACATAAAGATAAAAGCTTTTTTCAAACATTCTCTATTTAATTTAATTTGTCCACTTGTTATTAAATAGATTCCAAATAAACTACAGTTCAAATGTTCTAAAGTATCTAATACATATAACATAGTTGCTTCAACTCTATTAGATGAAAGATATGCTTCTTGTGGACTAACTAACATCGCAATAAACATACCTACTGACAAAAAAGAAACTGCACTAAAGAAATAACTTTTAATTTTATCATTCATCAAATATGAAAGAGGTAACATTGTAAATGTAAATGGTGAAATTTGGTCAAATGTTAGTGGGATAAATGTACCATGTCGATAATAATCATTAATATTGTATCCGATAAACAGAACAGTGTTTACAATAATAAAAATTAAATTAGTAACTTCTGGTTTCATATATTTATGGTACAATAATATAGTTATTAACATAGAAAAATAAATAACTACACATATTATTAACATTGTCATCATTGGCATATACAATACCTCCTTTCAATTTTGTTTTTATTCTAATTCTTTTTCCGGATCAATGATTATTGAATCATCTTTCCCAATACTTGGAAAAGTTGGTTCATATAAAATTCCTGGTTTTAAAACTATATCATTTAAATCAACAAAATCATCTGTATATTCTATTTCTTCAATTATATATTTAGTTCTTCCATCTTCGCCTTCAATCATTAGTTTTCCATTTTCACTTTTATAGTGAAGATTATTATTATCAACTATAAAATTTTCAATATTAATGCAATTTTGAAAAGCATTCGGTGAAATATACTCTACTGCATCGTTAATTACAATTTCTTTTAAAGAAGTACAATTAGCAAATGCCGCATCATTTAAGGTTATTAACCCTTTACCAAGCGTAACATTTTCAAGCCCTGTGCAATTTGCAAAAGCAGTTGCACCAATTTCAGTAACTGCATCAGGTATAATGATTTCTTTTATCCCGCTACATTTTCTAAATGCATCATCGCCAATTTTTGTGATTTCATTAGACAAATTAATACTTTCTATATTAATACAATTATAAAAAGCTTTATTTGGAATTTCTCCTCTTCCATTTATTATAACTTCTTTTAATGTTTCTGGAACATAGGTTTTATTATACATATAGCTATAAGCTCCAAAAAAGTAGCCAAAATAAGCATACGAACTAGAGCCAAATGAACTACCTATAAATGGAATAGTTATTTTTTCTAAATTATTGCAGTTTCTTAAAATATTTTTCCCTATTACTTCAACAGATGAAGGAATTACAATGTTTTGTAAACTTGTACAACCATAAAATGCTTGATCACCTATTGAAATAATTCCTTCAGGTAAATATATTCCTGTAATTCTAGAACAATTCTTAAATGCACTTTCTTTTATTCCTAATACTCTAAAACCATTATAATATGAGCCTATATAAACATTTCCAGAATAATCTGTATAACAACTCGTAATTAAACAATAATTACTATTACTCACTATTTCAAATGCTACTCCATAAGAAGTTATATAATCCCATACCGCAACAACTGTCATATCACCTGTCACGTAGTCAAAACTTTCACTCCATTCAAGCAGATATGATCCTTCTTTTTCTACCACAGGAGCAATAGCAGCTTTTCCTTTTCCAACTGTTTGTACTAAATTTCCATCGATGCAAGTTCCACCATTTAAATCAAATTTAACAGTATAACTTTTATTAGCAAATAATACAAGTAATATAATTATTATTACCGCAACAAATTGAGCACTTATGAATAAACATAATTTAAGTTTTACTTTCATCTACTACACCTCCTAGTACTTTTTCATTATATCAAAAAAATTATCTTTTAGCAAGTAACATATTCTCTTTAAACTTTTTTTTAAAAAATTACAAAGAAAAAACACCAATTCTTGTTAAATTGGTGTTTTCACTTTATAATTCAAGAATTAATATGTCTAAAGGAATATTCTAATTTATGTAATTTAATATGCCCAAATTAATCACATAAAAAGAATTTATAATAAATAAGAATTAGTATGTTTAATTTAACTATTCTATCTCATTAACAATTAATAATTAGTAAATATTAATATAAACAGAGGAAAGAAACTATGACTAATTATTAATATAGTATAGTAGTTAAACTTATTCTTATTTATTGTTAGCATATGCTAACAATAATATTATACATTAATATTTATTATATAGCAAACTATTTGCACTTTTTTTGTTAGCATATGCTAACATATCGTTTTATTTGCTTTTATTTATTTTTTTGATATAATATATTTGATGGAGGTACTGTTATGGCTATTCATAAATCTGCAGAAGATTATTTAGAAAGAATTCTCATGTTAACTCAAAACGATAATAAAGTTAGATCTATCGATATTGCTCAATCTTTCAATTATTCTCGTGCTAGTATTTCACGTGCAATCAATAATTTAAAGTCAAGTGAATATATAACAATTGATTCTAATGGCTATATTGAATTAACAGAAAAAGGTAAAAATGTGGCTAGTGAAATGTATAAACGTCATCATATTTTAACAGATTTATTTGTTAGTCTTGGTGTGCCACTGGAAATTGCTAAAGAGGATGCTTGTAAGATTGAACATGACTTAAGTGATGTCACTTTCAATGCAATTGAAGATTTTTTCAAAAATAATAAAAAATAAAAAATGCCAAACGGCATTTTTTGTTTTTTACAAATAAATTTTAGTTCCAGTTTTAAACCATGTACTAGCATTTGCTCTTAAAATTTGTTCTGCTGTACGATTAGTTGACTTTAAAATAGAATCTACACTGTCATTTTGTTTTACAATATATGTATTGTTTCTTGGAATTTTTAAGGTTTGGCCAGGAACTATTTTGTATGTTGCAAAATCATTATATAAACCTATTAACACCGGATCTACGCCTAGTGATTCTGCTATATTTTTAACTGTATCATTTTGTTTAACAACATAATTTTCAAAATAATAATCAGCTGTACCTGCACTATTTTTTGGCACTAATAATACTTGACCTGGAAAAATAGTGTTAGATGTTAACATATTAATATCAGATAATTCTGATACGGTTGTATTATATCGTTCCGCAATCATATAAAGAGAATCCCCTTTTTGAACGGTATATTCAACATACTCAACTCTTAAACCATGTTCATTATAATTCATTTTATCACTCCTCACATTATTATATGAGAAAGCCTAAAAAATGTGAAAAAAAGTCCCCCCCTGTAAATCATCAACTTTATTAATAACTTACAGCAAGGGACTTTTGTAAGACAACATTGTCTTACATTCAAAATTATAACACAATATTGTCCGAAAATCAAATAATATGGACAAAAAAGTATATAATATTTATAAACAGGACAAAAAGGTGATTTTATGAAGTGGAATAAACGACTTAAAGATTTAAGAATCGATAACGATATGACACAAGAAAAACTAGGTAGTTACTTAGGAATTGATGCTAAAACTATTGCAAGATACGAAAAAGGAGAAACTGAACCTACTATCTCAACAATAATTCAGTTAGCCTTACTATTTAACGTTAGTATTGATTATATAGTAGGTCTTAAAGATGTTGAAATTATAGAAAAAGATACAACTATAGAAGAATTAGAAAAAATAATAAATAACTTAAACGAAGTTAAAAAGAAATTATCAAATTAAAAACCTATAATCTAAAAAAGATTATAGGTTTTTATAGTATCTTAAAATATTGTTGTAAACCGCTTATCACTCTTAATATAATTATTTCTTTTTCTTCTTCATTTATTTCATATATTATCACATATCTGTTTACTAACGCTTTTCTCAAATTTTTATTTTTAACAAAATTATTTTCTACCATTTGTGAACTTTTAGGAAACAAAGCTATTTTTTCAAATGTAGCCTTTATCTTTTGCATCAATTTATTTGCTGCGCTCTGATTAACCAATTCTATTGAAATATAGTTATAGATACTCCTTAAATCCTTTTTAGCTAATTTCTTGATTTTTATTGAATATTTATTTTTCATTATTAGTTAATCTCTTAATGAATGAATCTAAATCTTCTTTTTCTTCATCATTTATTGGATTATCTAATGCTTCATTTATTAATATTGCTGCTTGTAGTTTTGCTATTGTTTGTTCGTATAGCTCAACACTCATTAATACCATATCGCTATACCCATTTTTAGTAATAACAATTGGTACATTACTTTCTTTACAAATTTTCGAAATATTTGCGGTGTTTTTAAGTTCATTTATCGGTAGAATTCTCGGTAAAATTTGCATAACTCCCTCCATTTTTCTATCTTTATTATGGTATAATTATACCATATAAACAATAGAAAGTCAATAGTTTTTAAAATTAAAACCTATAATCTAAAAAAGATTATAGGTTTGTTTTTTATTTCCCTAGATTTTCGATTTCTGAAGTTATCATATTTACAAATTCATCAAGAGGAAGTGTAACCGATTGGTTAGTTCCATGATGACGATATGTAATAGTACGATTTTCTTTTTCTGAATCACCAAGTACTAAAGTATAAGGTACTTTCTTAGTTTGACTTTCACGAATCTTGTAATTCATTTTTTCTTCACGATAGTCAACAGATACTCTTATATCTTTTGCTTTTAAAATACTTAATACTTCTTCTGCATAATCTTTGTGAATTTCGTTATTTACAGGAATAATTACCATTTGTTTTGGTGCAAGCCATAATGGGAATGCTCCAGCAAAGTGTTCAATTAAAATACCAATAAATCTTTCAATTGAACCGAATAATGCACGGTGTAACATAATAGGACGTTTTTTATCACCTGATTCACTAACATATGTTAAATCAAATCTAACTGGTAAATTCATATCAAGTTGGATAGTTCCACATTGCCAAATACGATTCATTGAATCTTTTAATTTGAAGTCAAGTTTTGGACCGTAGAATGCACCATCACCAGGATTTAAAATATAGTTAATACCTTTTTTAGTCATTGCATTTGCAAGAGCTGTTTCGGCTTTATCCCAAGTAGATATTTCACCAATATATTTATCTTCTGGTCTTGTTGAAAGTTCAATATGATATTTTAAACCAAATACACTATATACATAATCGTATAGGTCAATTAATCTTCCGATTTCTTCTTCAATTTGATCTTCAGTAATAAAGATGTGAGCATCATCTTGTGTAAAGTTACGAACTCTAAATAAACCATTTAATGCACCACTTGCCTCATGTCTGTGAACAAGTCCAAGTTCCCCGACTCTTAATGGGAAATCACGATAAGAGTGGATATCGTTTTTATAAACTAACATTCCTCCAGGACAGTTCATTGGTTTAATCGCAAATTCTTTTTCATCGATTTCAGAAATATACATATTTTCCTTATAGTTATACCAGTGTCCTGATACTTCCCATAATTCTTTATTTAACATAATAGGAGTTTGAACAAATTGATAACCATTTTCAGTATGAATTTTGTACCAGAAGTTTTCTAAATTTCTTCTTAAAATCATACCATTTGGAAGCCAGAATGGGAAACCTGGACCATATTCACTCATCATGAATAAATCAAGTTCTTTTCCAAGACGTCTATGGTCACGTTTTTTTCTTTCTTCAAGATTATGAAGATGTTCTTTTAAATCAGCTTCGTTCATGAAACATGTTCCATAAACTCTTTGAAGTTGGTTACGTTTAGCATCCCCTCTCCAGTAAGCTCCACTTACACTTAATAGTTTAAAGTTCTTTAACCATTTAGTACTATTTACGTGTGGACCTCTACATAAATCGCGGAAGTTACCTTGTTCATAAACACTGATAACAGCATCACTATCAAGTTCATTGATTAATTCTGTTTTATAAATATCACCACTAAATAATTCAAGTGCTTCTTGTTTTGATACAACACGTCTTACAATTGGTGCACCGCTTGCAACAAGAGCTGTCATTTTCTTTTCAATTTTAACTAAATCTTCATCAGTTAATTTAACATCACCTAAGTCCATGTCATAATAGAAGCCTTCTTCAATTGCTGGACCTACACCAAACATTGCATTTGGATATAATTCTTTAATTGCTTGTGCAAGTAAGTGAGCACAAGAGTGATTTAATAAAGGTTCAAGACCTGTTGATGATGCTGTTAAAAGTTCAATAGCACCATCTTCATTAAGACTTGCACTCATGTCAACGATTTCACCATTGAATTTTGCTGCAAGGCATTTTTTCGCAAGACTTGATGAAATTCCTGTTGCTACTTCATGTGGAGTAACTCCTTCATTAAATTCTTTTACAGATAAATCTGGAAATGTAATTTTAATCATATTATCTTCTTCCTTTCAATAAAAAAAGCCTTAGAAAACGTAAAAATTTACGCTCATCTAAGGACGAAAAAGCAAACGGCTTTTATTTGGTTTTCGCGGTACCACCTTAGTTCAAGAAAATAATTCTTGCCCTTTACACCTTATAACGCAAAGTATACGGCTTATATTTCTATAAGCAACTCACAGGGAGTAACAATTAGTCTTAATTTAGTCATTTTCACTATCTGACCTCACTAATAAATCAGTTTCTAATTATCATATCCTGATCACAGTTATTTAATATCCTCGTATATTATAACACTTTTTTTAAAACAATTCAACTTTTTTTATCTACGATAATTTTGGTCGTCAAGTTCTACAAAGTTCATTAAAGCACGAATTCTTTCATGAACACGTGATGCACGTAATTGATCAACATCTTTTTGAGATTCACTTAAATGTCCTATCAATAATTGTTCATTAAGATTAGAACTCATAAACGTTAATCGATTATTAGTCATTCTATCTTGTAAGATTGCACTTAATACTTCATCACGGATAAATGGAGTAGTCGTTTCACCACCAAAATCATCTAATATCAAAATTTCAATATTTTTAAGTTCATCAATTTTATCTTCTAAAGTACCATCACCAATAGCACTCTTAAAAGAGCGAACTAAATCTGGATAATATGCGAAAATAACTTGATGATCATTATTTGCAAATTGTTGTGCTAAATATGCAAGTAAATAGGTTTTTCCACATCCATATCTACCATGTATATATAACCCTTTTGTATCAAGGCCTTTTTCATAATTAGAATAACATTCTTTAATTTGATTAAGCACTTCTTTTCTTTTGGGATTAATAAAAATATCATTGAAATCAAAATTATTAATATTACAAGATAATAACTTAAGGTTTTTATTTTTAGATTCAATATCCTCAAGTTCTTTTAAATAAGAACATGGCACATAATTTAAATCAAGTCTTACTCCATCATAATCAAGGGAAGGACAATATCCATTTGATACTTGAAGGCAGTGTTCTAATCCTTTGCAATTAAGACATTTCTTACTTTTTAAAGTATAAGCTAAAACAACATTTAAACTATTATCAAGTTCTTCTATAGAAATATTGTTATCACTTACTATCTTTTGAACAGTTTCATTATTTAAGGCTTCTTTTAATAATTGATTTCTTTCAAAACTTGTTTCCATGTTTACTCCTTACCGATAGGTTTAAAGAATTCTGTTAATTCTTCTAAACCTTCTGTATTCTTACTATTATTATCTTTAGTAATATCTTTATTCAATTCTTCACGATAATCGTTATACCAACTTGGAACATCTTTTTTAGTCTTATTTATTGGTTTTGACGCTTTTGTTTTATCACGATTATTAATATATGCAATAGCATCTTCAGTAGATTTAACTTTTGCTCTTTTCCAAGTATTAATTATTTTTAAGAAATAATTATATGCTGGAATTTCACCATTTAAATTCTCTAGTACATAGTTAATTAATACATTTAATACTCCGATTGTAATATTTGTATCTTTTAACAGTTGATCAAACATTTCAATTTCTGTTGCCATTAAAGCAGTTCCCGTTTTATGGCGCACTAATTCACTAGGAGTTGTTTTTTCTAAAAATCTTACTAATTTATCATTACTACTGGATGTAGGATTAACTACAGTTTTTGGAACTATACCAAGCTTTTTACCTTTATCTGTATATATTTTTTTTGCTGCTTTTGCAAGGTCTATATAATTAACTTCTTTATATTGGTTTGTTGCAATTATTACAGCATCTTTCATTTCTTCAGGAGTTAGCATATATAAAAAACTATAGCGTTTAACATTATTAATGAATGTTTCATCTGTAAAATAAATAGGTTGAATTATTTCATGAGCACTTAGTAATATCAAGAATCTTTCAAAATTAAATTCTTTATTACTAATATAAATGCCATTATTAATATTATTAAAACTTGCTTGTGATAACATTATATCATCACTATCTTCAATTTTATATATATCATCAAATGAACATGTAATGTTTTCAAACTTATTAATATCAAGACGTCTTACCGCAAGTTCAATAAAATATTTCATATATTCATCTTTACCGATTTGATACTCAAGAAGAGTTGCTAAAGCCTCATCAGTGAAGAATGCTTCAGCACAAAGCGGTTTCTTAAGTGCATATATATAAAGTCCATCTTTATAATACGTTTTTAACAATCCTACAGCTTCTAATTTACTTTTTAAATCACTAAAACGTGCAATAGATCTAAGTCTCATTAATTTGATTATTTTATCATGTTTTTCAAGTTCAGATTCATATTTTCCTTCTGGAACAATTGTATACATAGTTTGATATAAAGATATTGCTTTATCTCCAACAAGTGGCATATATAAAACTGTTAACATTTTACGATCATAATCATTTAATGGAGAACTGATCATTATTTCATAATCACTTAAATTCGATAATGGATATTGATTACTCACCACTGCCACCTTTATATTTAAGGGTTAACCGTCTATCTATATTAGCATATATTTCTTCTATATGTTTTATTCCTCTACCAAGTGGTATTAAATAATGTGTGTTTATTTTTATATCTACTCGTGTTTCATATAAAGTTACTTTTGTAAGCGTAATGATAGCTTGGGCTTTTTTGCTTTCAAAAAGCATTTCCAAATATTTATCATTAACACCCATAACTTTATATCCAATTCCACTCATAGCACTACTAATTGCATTTTGGCAAGTTTGATAGTCATTGCCATAATAATGACATTTTAATCTTGCATCTTGTGTTACATCACGTGTTTCAAAACTATTTTTAAATAAATCACTAATAGCCATTATTCCCCTCCTATTCTTTCTAATATTTCATTTGTTTGCTTAATAGTATAACATAATTCAAAAGAATTATCAATAATATAGGTCGCTTTTTGGCATTTTTCATCAGTTGACATTTGAGAGTTAATTCTTATTTTTGCCATCTCATAAGTTATATTATTTCTTTTCATTAATCTATCAATTAAAACTTCTTCATCTGTTTTTAATACAATAATTTCATCACATAAATCATCAAAAGATGCTTCAAACAATAGTGGTACACTAATAAAAATGATTTCATTTTTTGTATTTTTAATTCTATTGATAATTGTCTTTTTTACTATTGGGTGTAATAAACTATTAACTTTTGTTCTATTTTCTTCATTTTCAAAGATAATTGAGGCTAAAAGTTTATCATCAATTTCATTATTGCTATTCAAAATTTTCCTACCAAATTCATTAACTAAAGTAATATAACCACTTTTATTTTTAGCTTTGATATTTCTCACTATCTCATCAGCATCTACTACTTCATATCCTTTTTCTATAAGATAATTAGTAACAGTAGTTTTACCACTAGCAATAGTACCAGTTACCCCTATTACTTTAGCACCTCTGATACGTTGACAATTATTACAAATATAAGTTCCACGTCCAGCTACTCTTATCTTAGTAATTAAAGTATTACAAGTTGGACAAGGTTGTTTTTCTTTTGAATGAACTAATAATTCTAGTTGAAAACGACCAGTTACACCAAGACTCGATGTATAACTTCTTATTGTTGTGCCCCCCGCTTCAATCGCTTTTTTAAGTACTACTTTAGATGCTTCAAGTATATTTAAAGCATCATCAATAGTAAGTTTTTTACAACTTGTTGATGGGTGAAGATTTGCTAAAAAACAAACTTCATCAACATAAATATTACCAAGACCACAAATAATTGTTTGGTCAAGTAGTGCTGCTTTAACTGGAATATTTTTATCTTTTATTTTTTCATATAATTCTATACTTGAATATGATTCATCATTTGCTTCTTTTGCTAGTTTTAGAAGTGGAGAGTACTTCATTATTTCGTTTATTTCTGTTGTATTTAAAAGTGCCATTTTACCAAATTTTCTTGTATCATGATATCTAAAGCTAACCGCATCATCGAGAGTAAAAACAATATGTTCATGTTTAGATATTTCTTCACTAGTATTCTTTATGAAGAATTTTCCTTCCATTCTTAAATGGCTTATAACAGAACAATCTTCAAAAATAAATATTAAATATTTTCCATATCTTTTAATGTCTTTAAAAGTTTTACTTATAAGTGTTTTAACAAAATTATCTTTATCAGTATTTTCTAACATTTTGTCATATAACACATTTACAGATGTAATTTTTTTATTTAAGATTTGATTAAGTAAGGTTCTTCTTACTGTTTCTACCTCTGGTAATTCTGGCATATAAATCTCCTATTTTAAATCCCAAGTTTTTCCAAACTCAACATCAACACTTAATTTAACATCAAGTTTGGCAACACTTTCCATTGTTTCTTTTAAAATGTTTTGAACTATTTCAAGTTCTGTGAAATCTGCATCCACTATTAATTCATCATGAACTTGTGCTACAATGTAGCTAGCAGTAGTATGAAGATCTAGTTCTTTTTGAACATTAACCATCGCCATCTTCATGATGTCCGCAGCTGTTCCTTGAATTGGAGCATTCATACTAGCACGTTCTGAGAACTTTCTTAGTGCCCCATTAGAACTATTAATTTCTGGCATATATCTTCTTCTATTATATAATGTTGTAGTATATCCAAGTTCTTTTGTAGAAGTTATACAACCATCTAAATATGGCTTAATTTCTGGGAATACTTCAAAATATTTTTTTATAAAATTACTTGCTTCAATTGGTGATATATGAAGTTCTTCAGCAAGTCCCCAATCACTCATTCCATATACTATTCCAAAATTTACAGCTTTTGCGACGCGACGTTGTTCTTTTGTTACGTTTGTTACGGGAACATTATAAATCTTAGCTGCAGTAGAAGCGTGAAGGTCAATACCATTATTAAATGTTTCAATCATCGCGCTACATTTAGAAGCACTTGCAAGAACTCGAAGTTCTATTTGTGAATAGTCGGCACTTACTAAATAATTAGTATCATTACTTGGAATAAAGACATCGCGAATCATTCTGCCTTCCTCTGTTCTAACTGGGATATTTTGGATGTTAGGTTCAGTAGAAGAAAGACGTCCTGTTTGGGTTAGTGCTTGTTTAAAGATTGTATGAACTTTACCATCTTTATGAATAACTTCACTTAACCCCGCAACATATGTCGAATACAGCTTAGCATATTTTCTATATTCTAACACCTTTTTAGGAACTGGGTGAATAAGCGCTAAGTTTTCTAAAACTTCAGCCGATGTTGAATATCCTGTTTTAGTTTTTTTACCTTTTCCTAAATTCAATGTTTCAAATAATACACTTCCAAGTTGTTTAGGAGATGCGACGTTAAATTCAAAGCCAACCATCTCATATATTTCTTTTTCGGCATCCTTGACTTTTTCTAAGAAATATTTACCAATTTCTTGAAGTTTCATTTGATTAACTTTAAAGCCGTTCATTTCAACTCTTGCAAGTACTATTGCAAGAGGTACTTCTACTTCATATAATAAATTAGTAAGGGATTGTTCTTTTAATATAACATCTGCTTTTGTTTTAAATTCATTTATATAACTACATTTATCTAAACTATATTTAGCATATTTTTCTTCTTCAGGAATAGTATATATATTTTTCTTTCCATAAATTTCTTCACTATATGGAAGAGTTGTAGTAATTACATGTTCAAATACACTTTTAATATCAGCATTACTATATGATGGGTTAATCACATATGCGGCAAGAACAACATCAAATACTACATTCTTTAAAGTTATTCCTAAATGCGATAAACTTACATAAGTTCTCTTTGCATCTATCGTCAATACTTCAATATCTGAATTTAATAAAGATATTAATTCTTTATTATCTAAATAAGATTTTTTTAAAAAGTAACCTTTATTATCAATTACAATACTAAGCCCTATAACATTTGCGTTATGATAATTATCTTGATCAAGTTCTACTTCTAAGCACATTGTTTTAGCACTTTTTATTGCGTCAAGCGTAATATCTAGTTCATTATAAAAATATTCTACGTCACTCTTTTGATTAGATTCTACAGTATGAACATTCATCTTTTTTATAAATGATGTAAATTCTAACTTTTCGTAAAATTGTCTAAGCTCCGAATAATTTGCTTCCTTATATAATATATCATCAAGTGTTAGTTCTATATCAGCAGCAGTTTCAAGAGTTGCAAGCATTTTTGTTCTAAGTGCTGTATCTTTTTCTGCTTCTATTACTGATGACAGTTTACCTTTAATATTTGATGCATTAGCAATAATATTTTCTAAAGTTTTATATTCATTTAAAAGTTTAACTGCAGTCTTGGGACCTACACCACTAATACCTGGAAGATTATCTGATGAGTCACCAATTAACCCTTTATAATCAACCATTTGACTCGCATCAAAACCCATTAAATCTTTAAAGTTACTTTCGTTATATTCTTCAAGTTCGGTAATACCTTTTTTAGTTAAACATACCTTAACATTACCACCAACAAGTTGAAGTAAGTCTTTATCACCACTGATAACAATAACTTCATCAAAATCTTTTTCAAAACGTTTTGCAGCAGTACCAATTAAATCATCAGCTTCATACATATCAGTTTCAAGTCTTTTGATATTAAGTACATCTAAATATTCTTTAATATATGGTATTTGCATTGCAAATTCTATAGGCATTGGTTTTCTGCCACCTTTATAATCACTATAAGATTGATGACGGAAAGTTTTTTTGCCCTTATCAAAAGCAACAAAGATGTGTGTAAATTCATCAATTGTTAAAATTTTTTGAATCATATTAACAAAACCATATACCGCATTAGTATATAAATCTTGTGATGTTTTCATTAAGTTTCCTGTATATGCCGTAGCATAATAAGCTCTAAACATGATACTATTTCCATCTAATAATATTAATTTTTTCAAAAGGATAACCTCCCTTACAATTTTATTTTATTTAACTTATTTTACCACAAAATAAGAAAAAACTAAAGTATATAAGTTATTTTTTTCACAAATAATAATTTGGGGTTATTTTTTATGAAAAAAGTATTATTAATATTTTTGATCTTTTTATTTACAACTTTGCAACTAGGTGCTATCAAAACTAGTAATATTCCATATGATTTTATAAAAGAAATTCAAAAATACAAAAGTTATGATAAAACTAAACTTGATAAATATTACGAAGAATATTTAAAATCTGATAATATTATTTTATCACTAAATTCTATTAATCATCCAGACTTTTTTAATTTTGAAGAAACTTATATATCTTTTAAATTCAATAATCAATATTTTGTAAATCCTAAATACTTTCTTGATGATGACTTTACACCTAAGTCTTTAGTACCAGTAACAACTTATAAAATTCATAGAAAAAATGAAATAATGTTAATAAATAACACCACTCAATATATGTATGAATTATTCTTAACTGAGTGTATTGGAAGTAATCCCAAACTTCTTATTTTCTCTGCTTATCGTTCTTACCTTACACAAGAAAAAAACTATATTAATGCAGTTGATAAATCCTATGTGGCAAAAGCTGGTTTTTCCGAACATCAAACAGGATATGCAATAGATATTTCAACAAAAGAATATGGTCTAACTACTCATTTTGAGAATTCTATAGAATTTGATATTCTAATAAATAACATTTATAAATATGGTTTTATTTTAAGATATCCAAAAGATAAACAACATATTACTGGTTATCCTTATGAACCTTGGCATTTCAGGTATGTAGGAAAGAGTATTGCTAAAATTATTTATGAGGAGAATATCACATTAGAAGAATATATTTTCAAATATGTAGAAATTTGCTAGCACATTATTATTTTTCTTTCATATTATATAATAAGGAAGGAGAATTATAATGTATCAATATAATATGCCGTATGTTAATCAAACCAGACTTTGGCTACCTCTTTTAGCTGGTGCCGCAATCATTACTGCACCTTTTTGGTTAGGTGGCAGAAATAACTGTTGTAATAATCAAGGTTATCCTTACCCATACCCACAACCTTACCCTTACCCTTATCCTCAACCATATCCATACCCTTATCCTTATCCTATTATACCAACTTATGAACATACTATACAGCGATAAAATAATAGCGTTTACATTTGTATAACTATTGATTATTTCTTTAATATAATATAAAATATATATGTACAAAAAAGTTAATAGAGGTTGCGGTGCAAATGAGTAACATATGGAGCAGGCATGCAATGAAATATGCGAAAGGTAACCATCGCCGAATAAGTATCTTAGGCATAAGATATTTATGGGGTTATAAGAAATACTTATAACACTCCTACATTTTGTAGAGGCGCTAATTGATTTACATATTTTGATTAGTAAAAAGCGTCTTGATGCGCTTTTTTGTTTTTTAAAAATTATTAAAGGAGAAAGAAAATGAAAAAATTATTATTAACATTATTATTATCGCTAACACTAGTTTTTAGTTTAGCAAGTTGTGACAACAGCAACACCGATGATCGACCTACTTTTACTGTTGGGATGGAATGCGCATATGCACCATTCAACTGGACAGAAAATGTAAAATCTGATACTAACTATCCAATCGATGGAACATCTATGTATGCGGAAGGATATGATGTGCAAATTGCTAAAAAAATTGCTGATGAACTTGACTATAGACTTGTTATCAAAGCTATTGAATGGGATGGTTTAATTCCTGCTCTTCAATCAGGTCAAATTGATGCAATTATTGCAGGTATGAGTAATACAGAAGAAAGACGTGTAAATGTTGATTTTACTACTTCATACTATCGTTCAACTCATGTATTAGTAATGGAAAACAATTCTAAATACATTAACGGAAATACTTTAAATGATTTTGCTGGTGCTAATGTAGTAGGTCAAATTGAAACATTATATGATAGTTTAATTGATCAACTAGTAGGAGTTAATCACTTAACACCGCTTGCAGATGTTCCTACAATCATCACTGCAATCACTTCTAAAAGAGCTGATATTACTATTTTAGAAGAACCTGTTGCAAAAGGTGTAATTGAAACTAATCCTAATTTAACTTATATTAAATTAACAAGTGGATTCAATGTTTCTGAAGAAGATGTTTGTGTTGCTATTGCTGTACAAAAAGGAAATAGCGAATTACAAGCAAAAATTGATAGCGTATTAAATACAATCACTGAAGCTGATAGAACTGCTATAATGAATCAAGCTATCAGTGATAGTGCTGAATAATATGAAGTTATTTAATAAAGTTGGTAAATTTGAAAACTGTCTTTATTTATTATATGCAATTGCATCTTTAGTTTATGGGATTATAATTGCTACATCAAATACTCTAAATGGTATTAGAATCTTTGGTTCTAATACCATTGGTTATGTATTGATAGCTTTTTCTACAATTTTAATAATTTTAGGTGTTGTTTTCATTTTTATTTACAAAAATCAATTTATAAAAAGAATTTGTTATTTTATAACAATTATATTATTTTGTTTTGTTGTCGCTGATTTTCTTTTATTAGGCATTGTAAGAAGTTTTATAACTGCCTTAAACCTTACTAAAAGACCTTCCACATTAGATCCTTTAAATATAAGAATCGCATATATTTGTATTAAAAACTATTCGGCAATATTAAAAGGTATGTGGACAACTCTATGGTTAAGTATGGCTGGCACTATTATCGGGCTTATCTTAGGTCTATTATTTATCACATTAAGAACTTTAGAGATTACTCCTAAAGATAATGAATTTGTTGCATTTTTAAAAAAGATAGCTAACATCTTTGTTCAAATATATGTTACGGTATTTAGAGGTACACCAATGATGGTACAAGCCATCATCATCTACTACTTCTTACCTGGTATTTTATCAGGATTACTTGGTGTTGATCAACAAGTATTAAATAACATCTTATCAGTAGGTGTTGCTGGTCTTATTACTGTAAGTTTAAATACAACAGCATATCTTACAGAAGTTCTTCGTGGAGGTATTGAATCTTTAAATTCAGGTCAAATGGAAGCAGCAAGAAGCCTAGGTATGACTCGTAGTCAAGCTATGATTCATATTATATTACCTCAAGGTATTAAAAATTCTCTTCCAGCAATTTGTAATGAATTTATCATCAACATTAAAGATACTTCGGTATTAAGCGTTATTAGTGTAATGGATTTATTCTTTGTTGTCGATTCTATTAACGGTAAAAATGCTAGCCAAGATGCAATATTCATCGCCGCAATCATTTACTTAACATTAACATTTAGTATTTCAAAATTACTTGGTTTACTAGAAAAGAAAATGAATCTAGTAGCTAAACCATTACCAAGTTGCAATTAGGTGATATATATGGAAAAAATAATTCAAATTAATAACTTATATAAATCTTTTGGTAATCTTGATGTATTAAAAGGCATTAACCTCGACATTTATAAAGGTGAAGTAATATCAATAATTGGTTCATCTGGTAGTGGTAAAAGCACACTTCTTAGATGCATAAATCTTCTTGAATATCCAACTTCAGGAGAAATTGTCTTTGAAGAAAAAAATATTATCGATAAAAAAGTAAATATCGATAATATTAGAAAAGAAATAGGTATGGTGTTCCAATCATTTAATTTATTTGAAAATAAAAATGTTTTAGATAATTGTACCATTGCCCAAACTAAAGTACTAAAAAGAAATGCTAATGATGCTAAAGAAATTGCGATAGAATACCTCAATCAAGTAGGGCTTAATAATTTTATTAATGCTGACACAAGAAGTTTATCTGGTGGTCAAAAACAACGTGTTGCTATTGCAAGAGCTTTGTGTATGAATCCTAAAGTTCTTCTTTTTGATGAACCAACATCTGCACTGGACCCTGAAATGGTTGGCGAAGTATTAGATGTAATTAAAAATTTAAAATCTTTAGGAATGACACTAATTATTGTAACTCATGAAATGGCTTTCGCAAAAGAAATAAGTGATAGAGTTGTATTCATGGATGATGGGGTAGTTGCAGAAACAGGAACTTCAAATGATATCTTTGATAATCCTAAAAATCAACGTACTCAAGAATTCTTAAAAAGATTTAATGAAAGATAAACAAAACCCAATAAGTCTTAAAACTTATTGGGTTTATTTTAATTTATATAATAAATTATTTTTTTCATAATTTTTCTTAATACCATCATCTTTATTAATATTATAATTTTCTAAAGTATGGTAATATCCAATATATATTTTATCTTCAACTTGTTTGTACCAGTATAGTGGTAGATGTAAATATTTTTTTATATGATCTTTACCAAAATGTTTTATCATATAGTCATCAATTGTCATTTTTAAAACACTCTCAACCTCTGTTATATCAACATAATATGATATAACTTTTTTTATTTCTTTAATCACATCATTTATATTTACAAAATCACTTTTATCAATATTATCTATAGATATGTTTTCTTTATATCGATTAAACACTACTCCTACAGCATAAGAAATAATATCTTTTACTATTTGTTTAGAATCTAAATTTTTAGTTATACTTGATTGATTAACGCTTCTTTTAACTTTATAAATATAATTAAAAATTTCATTTAATTTAGATTCTTTTTCTAATATATCTTTATACAAACTATTTATATATGATTTATAACTTTCTAGATTATCTAAAAAACTTTTATTCACATCATACTGTTCTAATACTAATGGCTTTTTAAAATCCCATGATAACTCATCATCTTTATCAAATATCATACTTATTTCAATTAATTCATCAACAATCGCGTTAATCTCATCCACTTTAGTCTCATCAATAATAATAGGAAGATTTCCAATATTACCTACTTGAAAATTAACTGTTGGCGCAATACTTGATAAAAAGTAAAAAGCTACATCGCTTGATAAATATGCTAAAATATATTTTAAATACTTACTATCAGTAAACAAAGATGACCCAGATACATCAAAAACATACCCAAGTTCCTTGAATCTAACGTTAAAACTATTAAACCCAAACAAAGACCATGTGATACCTTCTTTAAAATAGTACTTCTTTGATGGTAAGTGATTACCTTGATTTTGAAGTTTTTCGAAATGGTATTTATCAAATTTAATTACTGTTTTACTAGTTGAATACCATTTAGTTTGATCTCCACCTTTATTATATGGCGCATATTTTTTACCACTTGCTAAAAAGTCATCAATACTTTCTTTATCAAAACCAATATCTTGAAAGTCTACTTCATACCAATATCTTACAAATTCCTCGTTATCACCTGTTGCTAATCCTTGTCTAATAGTTACAATCTCATTTAGTTTTTGAGTATTAGTCAAATGTTTAAATTCTATATCATTTAACCAATATACCATTGACGCATCACTTAATTTTAAAAACTGATTTTGTGCTTTATTATAATAATTTACATCTTTAAAGAATTCTACTTCTTTTTGCTCAATACTATCAAAATCATCAAGTTTTACAAATGTAGTTTTTTTACTTGGAAGTACTTTTCTTAAAACAAAACACATTGCTAAGGCATTATAAGAATTAAGGGCAGAAAAAGTATTTTTGCCAAGATGAAGAAGTGATTCAATTTGATAATTCTTTAATATATGACGTCTTAAATCTGTAAATGATTTTATAAACATCCATGTGTGAAGTGTAATCATCGATAACATTCCACCATCTTTAGTAAATTCAATACATCTTTGAATAAATGCTGTATATAACTCAGATTTTCCCAAAACATATTCTTTATTTAAATATTCTAATAATTTCTTTGGAAGTACTTTTCTTCCCATATATGGAGGATTAGTTATAACGACATCATATTTATAATTTAATAATTTAGCTACTGTTACAATCCTTTTTTCATCAAAACTACTAGTTTTAATTTTATCATATTCAATATTAGGTGTTTTAATTAAGCTACCATAAAGCGATGCTTCAACAAAATATTTTTTTAATCTTATTACCTCAGGATTATTTGTCACAACATTTTCAAAACTCTTAATATGATGAAAATTAAGCCTGATATTGCTAAATTCTTTGAAAGTATCCGATAAATCAATTGCAAGTATTAAGAAAGTAAATTTTGCAATTGTTATAGCAATATTATCAATATCAAAACCATATAATTGATTTTGATAAATATTAAATATTATCTCATCAAGAGTTAATGTTGTATTTTTTTGATATTTATAAACCAAATTTTTAAACGCATCTATCAATAAATACCCAGTGCCAAGACATGGATCAAGGATTTTTATTGTTTTAAAATCTTGAACTACATTACTTGTTAAATTATACTTAGAATCAAGATTTACTAAAGTATTATTTACCATATACTTACTTACCCATTTTGGTGTAAAAATTTGAGTAACTGTAGTGATGTTTTTATCAGTAACAAGTGTATTACTATTACGATTTGTAGATGTAAAATTAACAGCTCTTTCAAGCGTTTTAAACTCTTCAAAGAAACTTCCTAAAGCTTTGATATTTGAATCTTTTTCAATATTCTTATTTAATAATTCTATTACTTTACTATCATATATATATTCACTTGATAAATTATTAAAATCTTTAAAAATATCAGGATACTTTTTATTTAATTCAATCCAATAAGATTCAACACTTTCTTTATTTGTATAATCTACACTTCTAGTTAAAATATTTCTTGCATCAGCATACTTAATGAACAATAATTTTAAAAACCACTCTTCAACAATATAAGCATCTTTATATATATTAAATAGTCTATTATTTATTATTTCAATAAACTCAATACCTTGTCTTGCACTCATAATAATCACCTACTTAATTATTTTACAAAATTTAAAAAATATTTTCAAGTAATATATTTTTTAAGTTTATCAAAACAAAATTTAATATTAAAGATATTTGACATAGTATACAATTTATATTATAATGTACTATATTTAATTCATCTTAGTGTCAACAGATTGTGAGTGATAATTTTGAAAAAATTTTTTAACCCCCAAATAATGTTAATTACATCCATGATAATATTTGGAACAATTGGTATTTTTGTTAGAAATATTGAGGTAACATCAGGAGAACTTGCTTTATATCGGGCAATTTTAGCTACACTTTTAATTGGTGTTTTCTTACTAGTAACAAAACAAAAAATACCTTTTAAAAATATCAAAAAAGAAATTCCTCTACTACTTATATCAGGTATGGCTATGGGAATTAACTGGATTCTTTTATTTGAAGCATATAAATACACTACTGTATCGATTGCAACTCTTAGTTATTATTTTGCGCCGGTCATTGTTATGATTGCCTGCCCGATTCTTTTTAAAGAAAAACTAACCATTAAGGAAATAATATGTTTTATCATCTCTACTATTGGTATTGTAATGATTACAGGTACTACCGATTCAAGTGGTAATAATAATTTAATAGGTATATTGTTTGGACTAGGTGCTGCATGTTTTTATGCCACAGTTATTATTCTTAATAAATTCATAAAAAAAGTTGAAGGAATACATAGAACTTTCTTACAATTTTTATCCGCAATTATTATCTTAATTCCTTATGTTCTAATGACTTCTGGAATTAATTTAGGTAACTTAAATAGTAAAGGATGGATATTTTTATTAATTGTTGGTTTAATTCATACTGGAGTTACATATTGCATGTACTTTTCATCACTTAAAGAATTACCAGGTCAAAAAGCTGCAATCTTAAGCTACATAGATCCTTTAGTTGCAGTAGTAATCTCTGTTACTATCTTAAGTGAAAAAATGACTTTCTGGCAAGCATTAGGTGGTATCTTAATATTAGGTTTTACACTTATAAATGAAATAACTCCAAAAGCTAATAAAAATAAAACAAAAGACGTGACTTAAGTTAAGTCACGCCTTTTTTTAATCTTCGAGTTTATCAATCGCTTTATTTATTTTAGTAATTTCAAACTTTTCAATTTTCTTTTTTAAATTATTTAAGTGTTTATCAACAATATTAAATGCAGCATCTTTGATTTTATCACTGGCATCATCAATAGCTTTGATTTGTTTATTAATAATTGCAACTTCAGTTTCAATTTTAATAACTACCTTATCAAAAATGTCTTCTTTAAATGCATTAAATTTATCAAGAATAACATTAGTTTTTTCAAATTTAGCTGCTTCTTTTTTATCAGTTAGTAATAACTCTTGATACTTTTTACCAAATGATTCTATGATACTTAAGAAAGCAATAAAGTATTGTGGACGAACTACATACATCTTTTCATATTCTGTAACTTTTCTAATTGGAATATCATTTACTTGTTCTTGTTCTAACTCACTTACAAGTAATGCATATTCACAGTTTTTCTTAATACGATCTTTATCTAATTTTAAATAATGAGATGCATTAGTTTTTTTCTTTTTAGTCATTGGGTCTTCACTCTTCATTTCACATAATACTGATGCAAGTTCTTCATCAGCTTTATGTTCACTTGTTGCAAATACTCTGAATACAAAATCTCCTTTTGTTCCTTTTTCTTCACCTTCAGCTTTTATTGCGATATTATCTTTTATCCAAGTACAGTTTTGAAAACCTGTTAATGCATACGCATTATATTCGTTGTCACACCATTTTTCTAAATCTTCACCTATATGTTTACTATTAAGTACGGTTCTATCATATTTAAGTTTATTAATTTCTTGTTCTTTTTCATTAATAACTTCTTTATATTCTTGTTCTTTTTTAAGTAAAGCAATTTCTAGTTTAGAATCAAAATCTTTTTGTAAACTTTCTTTTTCTTGTAATAATTCTTTATATTCTGCTTTTTGTTTAGTTTCTTTTAATTCCTGTTCAAGTGTTGCTGATAATATTTTATTCTTAAGTTCTGAAATTTCAGCTTGTAATTTTTGAACTTCCTCAATAGATGCAAGTTTTACTTTATCTTCTAATGTAGATTTTAAGTTTTCTTCATTATTTTTTAAATTATTAATTTGAAGAAGATATTCTTGCTCTTTTTTATTATATGCTTCTTTTAGCTCATTTTCAAGTTCTACTAAAGCTTGTTTTTGTTTAATCTCCAATAGTTTTTTTTCTTCAGTTAATTTCTTCGAATAAATTTCATCTTTACCTTCTTCTATTTTTTTAATAATTTCTTTTTGATTAATTTGATTTAGAGAAAGTAAATCTATTTCATCACCACATTTAGCATCTTGTTCAAGTCTAAGTGTTGTTTCGTTTATTATTGTTACATTAGTAATCTTTGCCATATTATCTCCTTATTCTGTAATATTAATAATCAGTTCAAAATCTGCTCCATAATAGCTTAAAGTTAATTTATATCCTAAACTATTTTCTGCCTCAATTATATAGTATAAATAATAACTACCAGTATAGTTTTTATCAACTACAACATTTTGATCAAATCCTGCTTCAGTAAAAATTGTTTTTACACTATTAAAATTATTTTCTGTCATCATTTCATAGTACAAAGTCAATCCATCTTCATCTTCAGTCGCAATATCAAAGCTACCAAATGTAAATTTAGCTATACCTTCTAAATACTTATGATTTTCAGGCCAATCTTTATAAATTTTAACTCCTTCTGTAACTTTATAATCTAACCACGTTTGTGTATTTACATCTTTACTAAATTCTATTATTTCATATTCAACAACTTCAGTTCCTTTTATATAGCTCTTTAAACAAATACCATTTTCTTTTGAAACTTGATATATTTCATTCATTGAAATTTTTTGATAAGTTATAACATCTATGCCGTTTATTGAATCACCTGATTTTTCATAGAAAGCATCATTAATATTATCAATATATCCTATTAAAAAAGAATATGTACTTTCAAGTATAGATTTCTTAGAAGATGAAAAAATATATTCACTTCTAGAAGATGTAGATGCATTTATTGAATACCATTTTTCTTCACTATTTACATATAATAAAGGATCATTTTCATCATATTGATAATACATACCTAAATCATCTATTGCAACTCTAATTGTAATACCATTTACTTTAAAAGTTACATCAAATTTATTCAGTGATGTAAGTAGTTCTTCCTTTGTTCTTAATTGTAATTTGTTAACATTAGTTAAGGTTGTATAAGACTTATATGCTTCTAAATTCACATCTTCTAACTCTATAGAATCAAACTTACAAGTTATACTTTTTGTTCCATCATTAATATAAAAATATAAACATCCTCCTGTAACATTATCAATATAATATTCTTCTTTCACACCATCTTTTGAAAAAGAATAAACTGTTACATCTTGCCCAATGTATTCTTTTGTATATTTTTCATATACTGAAAAATCTTTTTCTAAATGGGAAGTTAGTACATAATAAACATTATCTAAATAATTATTAAAAATACCATTTCCTTCAAGTAGTATTTTTTGTTTTGTTGAAACATTTAAACTATAGCTTCTATTCTCTTCTATATTATAATAATAATATACATTAGATGTAGTATTCGCCATGAAATAGCCACTACTACTTTTCACTAAATTATATACACTACCATTAATATCTACATTTGCATTAAAGTATTTATATGACTCTAATATTTCTTCTTTTGTTTTAAAATTATTCTTTTCTTTACAACTAGTAAGAGTAAAGAAAAATAACAATACTATTAATAAACTTACTATTTTCTTCATAGTCCACCTCATGAGATATTATACCATTTATTTGCTTTTTTAGCAACTATTTTTTAATACCTATTTTTACTATTTATAAGAAAAAAGAAATTGTAAAACAATCTCTTTTTTAACTCTCTTTTTTCTTATTTTTTCCTCTTATGTATTTATTATAATATTCAGAATTATAATAACCATAACTTGGATAATAAGGATTATAGTAATGGCTTTTTTGTTTATTAATTGAAGAAGTTACATTTTGTTGTTTATGAAGTATTGGACTCTCAACTAATTCTTCTTTTACATTATATGGACTTTCATTAATTTTGTTTAATTCTTCGCTAGATATTTTCGGATAATATTCTTCTATAAAAGGTTCTGTATTATCAAGTTCAGTTTGGACAATTTCTGGAATTTCTGGAAGTCTTAACTTTGTTCCTGGTACTAAGTGAGACCAATCTAAAATATGAGTGTTTATCTTTTTAATTTCATCCTCAGTTAAATTATAAATATTAGCAATTCTTTCAATTTTTTCATTTACTCTAACAATATGTGTATTCATTTTATCACCTATTAAAAAAATCGTTGGACACCAACGATTTTTAATTTTCTGTAATGAAATCTTCATTGATTTCATTCTCAAAATTATCGATGGCATCACATGTATCATTACAATTATATACGTTAACCATCATCTTAGTTTCACCAATAATTTCTGCCAAGGCATCAAATACAACTTCAACTTCAATATTGCCATCATTTATACATGCATTAGTGCACGTAGGCTGTTGCAAAATTCTTACGACTACATCTGGATTATCAGTTGTGGCATCGCATATAATGTCCCTAACCTTTATTATTCCTTCATAAGAAGTTGAGGTTCTTGCAATATCTGTTTTAGTATTATTATCATATGAATACCATATATCAATTTCAAAGTTTCCACATACTTTTACTTGATGATCATTTAAAGTTGCTTCAAAATCATGATTTATTACCCAACAGCCAAGAATACTATATGGTGTATTTGGAGTTGTTGCCTCCTCAGTTATTCTAAACGTTTTTCTACCTTTAGCGAGTACGGCTCTGGTTACTATTTCGCGAACTTCACTCATTATATCCCTCCTCAATATAATATATTCAAGAGCATTAAAACTTGTGACTAAGATTTTATAACGATACAATATAGTTTATTTTAATAATTTGTTTTTTATAACAAAAAAATGAGATATTTCTATCTCATTATAAAATGAATAAGTTTTGTCAAAAGTCCATTTATTTATTAATTATTATTTTAACATTATTCATTAAATTATTTATATTTCCAGTTAGATACCTTGAACTAATAGAAATTGATTTTTCACTAGATTTAATAATTCTTTTATCAATTTTTTCAATTATTTTTATTTCTTTATTAAGTAAGATTTGTTTAGAATTAATAATATTCTTTTTAATCAGTGTTTTGTCTTTTAAATAAATACAAGTAGTAGCACCAAAACAATATACAAACAATAACACCAAATCAAACATTAACACAATTAACAAATATAACCAGCTATATGGTAATCCTTTTGAAGATATACAATATATAGTTAGTAAGCCAATCGTAATTGCAATTGTAATAAGATAGAGTGCAACTGATACTCCTTCACCAATATATAATTCTTTGACAAAATATTTTTTCTTCCAAATCTTCACTATAAAGAAACTTAATACTATTGAAAGCAAAATCAATACTATCAAAATGTTATCTAACATAGTTTATCCTCCTAGAAATAATCGTTATACCAATCATATAGCAATCCTTTACCTACAATTCCAATTAATAATGCAGTACCACCATATGCCAATGCTTTTGTTAATGCTTTACCTGCTTGATCTACAACCATTTTATTCCATTGTTTAACTAAATTTTGACTTGATAGTCTTAAAGCATTTGATGCAATACCAGGAGCTCTATAGTAACCTGTTATGGCTTTTGTTAAAACATCGTCATATAATCCAGCAGCTCTAATAAAACCAGCGGTTTGTGTTGCGACATTTAAATAACCGACATTTAAAGCTCCCGCTCCGCAAATTAATCCTACCAAAGCGCCTAATCCAGTCGATAGTCCAATATCCAACCATATTGATCCTTTAGAAAAATCACTTCCATTAATTAAATGTCTGCCTACAGCTCCTACAAATCCTAAACCAGCATTTGCAGCAACCATTGCTCCCAATCCTAAAAGTGACATAGATAACATTCCACTAACTCCACCTAAGACTGTATCTAGAGTAAGTTGTCCCCAACTAAAGTTTTCCCAACTACACCCGTTTGCTAAATATTGTCCTGCCACGCTAGCACCTGCTCCAATCCCAGCTCCTACAATTCCTCCAATAGCCAATAATAAGCCTGTAGAGATTGCAATGTGGCCTGATGGATCGGCATAATTTATTGGATCGTTGTTTCAATACGCGTATAAATTCAATCCATTAATAGAACTTGGATCAAGATAATCTACAGAATCTGGACTGATGAACCTACAAAGTTCTGTTGAATAATACCTTGAGGATATCCAAAATAATGACGTCTCGACGTCATAATCTTGATTATCCTTAATATTGTCTATCCAATAAAACGATAAACAATATGAATTTCTTTTAATTTTTTATTATCAATCGTATTGACATCAATTTCAATATGATCAATAAGTGAATGTACAATCTCATTTGTAAGTTCAGTAAAGTTTAGATATTTATCAGCTACTTGTCTAAACTCTTTAATTCTTTCAAATTGAGTTTTGTACTTGTTAGATTTTGTCGTTAAGTCTTCTAACTTACTAATTAATTCTTTTTGTTCTTTTTGAAAATCAGTAAGTAAGATTTGATAGTTATCATCTGTAATTCTTCCACATACATTATCTTCATATAACTTCTTCATTGATTTAGTTATAACATTTAGTCTTGATTCAATTTTAGTCTTTTGAACATCTAATTGTTTACTTTCACTATCTATATCAATACTAGAAATAATATCTTCAATAAAGGCATCGCCTTTATTTTTTATTGATTCCATCAATGATCTTAATCTAGAAGTTACAATCTCTTCTAAATCTTTATACATAATAGCAACACTTTCGTGAATATCTTTATCTCCTAAGTATCTTCCCATACAAGCATACTTATAAACTCTTATTCCTGATTTATTTCTTTTGTTGTAACAAAATGTTAATGTTCTTCCACATTTCTTACATTTAACAATACTTTTAAATAAATTAGGAACTTCATATCTTGTTTCACATTTTCTATTACTAATCATTAATTGAACTTTTTCAAAATCATCTCTAGATATGATTGCTTCATGAGTGTCTTTCACAATTATTCTTTCATGTTCTGGAACTCTTGTTCTTTTCTTTGTCTTATAGTTTTTAACTTCATATTTATGATTAACCATATCACCAACATAAACTCTATCTTTTAAGATTTTATTAAGTGTATTTGTGTTCCAAAGTCTCACATCATAATTTCTTCTTGATGATTTAGTTGATTCAAGTAAGTTAATAAATCGTTGTTCACCAGAACTAGCTTTATAAGCTCCAGGAGTAGGTATTCCTCTTCTATTAAGTTCATTACAAATACTTTTACTTCCTAGATTCATTAAAGATAGTTCAAATATTAACTTAACATTATCTCTAACTTCTTCATCAACTATTAACTGAGTTTTATTGTTTGGATTTACTTTATAACCATAAGGTGTTTGACAAGAGATATAATAACCTTTGTACATTCTTTGTCTTTTAGCTGTTTTAACTTTTCTTGATATGTCTTTAGCATACATATCATTTAAGATATTTTTAAATGGTGCGATATCGTTATTATCATATAAAGTATCAATATTATCATTAACACTAATGTATCTTACATTATGTTCTGGAAAGTATATTTCAGTATAGTATCCAGTCATAATATAATCTCTACCAAGTCTTGATAAATCTTTAGTTACAACAATATCAATTTTACCATTTTCAATATCTTGTATCAGTCTTTCAAAACCTGGTCTATTATAATTTAAGCCAGTATAACCATCATCAACATAGATATCATATAATACAAAGTCATTATCTTTCACAAATTGTTCAAGCATCATTTTCTGTGTTTGAATACTAGATGAATCACCAACCATTCCGTCATCTTGCGATAAACGACAATATATCGCTGTGTTTTTACGTTCTATTTGTTTCACTAGTTTCCTCCTGTGAAACAAACATCACTTTGAACAATGTTATTATAGCATAGATTAAATAGTTTGTCCATTATTCTAATCCTCCTAAGCACCCTAAATTTAAGCTTTTAACGATTAATTCTTTGATTATATCTTCTAATGTCTTTGTTCCTTTAAACTCTTCTGTAACCTTAATTTGAGGTTTTAAATCTTCATTTTGATAGTTATTTTTAATATCTTCCATATATCTATTCTCCCTTCGCCATTTATACTACTTTTCACCCCAAAAGTTAGGTATTTTTAAAAAAATATTTTAATAAATCGTCCGACAAAAAAAGACATATCATTTTCTTGACATGTCTTACTAATCGCTTTTAGAGAAGAATAATTCTTTTTTTCTTTGTAATCTTAATTTCTCCTTCTTTAAAATCGCATATTGTTCTTTTAAAGTTCTTTTATCTAAACTAGGATTCATCTTAAATTCTTCCCAGTCAAAGTCTCTAAATCCATATGGATTATCTAAATCATATAATAATTCTAAAGTTAAGTCTTTTCCTGTTATATCTTTTTGTGGACCAATATATTTAATTATATTTCTTCTTTGAGATCCTTGTGTAAAATTAGGTATTACTTCTATTAGATTATTACTTTGTAATACTTTAATATCTTTTTGGATTGTTCTTTTTGAAACACAAAGTTTATTTGATAAATATATTAAATCAATTGTCTCATTATTGTTTTGTATTATATAGTTTAATATTATTTCTTGTCTTTCTTTAATTGTTGGTTTTCTGTATTCATATACTGTGTATCCTAGTGTATTATAATAACTTTCGATTATTACTATACCATATTTACGATAGTTTTCACCTTCATTTGGATATGACAATGTTTAGCTCCAAGTTTTAATAAATTTTATATCTATTTATCTTTAGACCAAACTTTTCAATTTGGTTAATTAGTACTCCACCATTTGCAAGTATAGTTTTAGTAGATGCAATATTATCATCTTCGCACATTATTAAAATTTCATCATATTTATCTCTGTATAACTTTAATATTAATCTTAGCGCTTCTTTAGCATATCCTTTTCTTCTTGAACTTGGTTTAATACTATATCCAATATGTCCACCAAATTCTTCTAAGTCTTTTGTTAAATAATGACGCATACAAATTGTACCCACTACTTCATCATCTGACAATATTAAATAATACGTCGTTGGTACTAATTTTTCATTTTTACCTTGTTCTATATCATTAATACTTTTTAACCATTCATTTAAATCATCATATTTATCTATTGAACCAG
>CAYPEY010000005.1:0-65002 GCA_964409955.1 uncultured Staphylococcaceae bacterium | reverse complement strand
TCTATTATCCAAATAGATGGCTTAAAATGGAGGTAAAAATAATGAAAAAATTTAAAGTTTTAGCAGTGTTATCATTGCTTTTTGTATCAATGTTTTCTTTAGTTGGATGTGGGGATAGTTCATCAGACATCAAAGTTCAACCTTCTGGTGGTAATGAGCATGAATGTCAATTTGGTGCGTGGAGTATAATGGAAGAGGGCGACTGTTATACAAAAGGTAAGGAAGCACGTCATTGTAATTATTGTGGAAAAGAAGAAGTAAGAGAAACTGATTATGCACATGCTTTTGAAACAATTGAAGCAGTTGAACCAACATGTACTACTATAGGACACACAGAATATAAACGTTGTATATTTTGCGGTAAAACCGAAGGCTTTTCAGAAACTGGAGGTAATGGACATTCATTTGGCGATTGGACTTTAGTAGAAGAAGCAACTTGTACTTTATATGGCAAAGAAATACGTGAATGTAGTGCTTGTGGAGAAATAGAAGAGAATTATATTGAACCTACAAATCATAATTATATCGATGTTGTCACAAATCCAACGGAAACAACTGGCGGATATACAACGCATACATGTGATAAATGTGGAGACTCTTATACAGATTCTGAAACATTACCAATATTATATTTTAGTGAATATAAAGAAGGCGAATTTGAAGTAGGCTTAAGCTTAGGATTTACTGGTAGCAAAAAGGATATTACTACTTTAACAATCCCTGATTATATGGGGAATTATCCAATAACTAAAATTGGAGCAGGTGGTTTTAGTGAATTGACAAATTTGAAAGAGGTAATTATTGAAGGAAGAAATAAAGCTTTCACTATTGGTGAAGGAGCGTTTGAAGGATGTACATCACTAGAAAATATTAACATAATAGATGATACAATTATTGAAGATAGAGCATTTAAAAATTGTACGTCATTAAATCCAACATATGGTAGTTTTGCTATGGCAAAATCTATTGGAAATTATGCTTTTGAAAATTGTAGTTCTTTAGAAGTATTTAACGATTCAAGAACAAGTAATAGAGTTGAATTAATAGGAGCGGCGGCTTTTAAAGGTTGTACTTCTTTAAAAGAATTGTATTTACCAAGAAATTCTTTAACTACTTATCCATTAGGATATTATTTTGAAAATAGTAAACGCCCACATGAAGAAGATTATGTATGGAACGAATCAATACCTAGTTCATTAACTAAAGTTATTACATATGATAGCGAAATTGTTGATTATGCATTCTATAATTGTAGTTCAATTACAGAAATTGATTTTATTTCATATCAAAATGGAATTTTAATTGGTAGCCATGTGTTTGGAGGATGTACTGGATTAACTTATATTGAAGACAATAATGGCAAATTAGTTAAATTTACAAATGGTTGGATATTATATGATGTTGTGGATAAAACTGTTTCTGAATTTAGTGTAAGCAATAGTGTATATGCAATTGCTGGTAGTTCATTTATCGGTTGTGAAAATTTAACAACAGTTGACTTAAATGATGTGGTTTCAATTGGAAATTACGCATTTAAAGATTGTTATAAATTAACTGATATTGATTTATCTAAGGTAAAACTTATAGCTGAAAATGCTTTTGAAAATTGTTCTTCATTATCATAAACTATAAATTAAGTTTAACACTCTTGCAATATAGAGTGTTTTCTTTATATACGAAAAGGACCACCTATTATTACAATAGATGGTCTTTTTTTTACTTTCCGTTAAAATTATATAATAATTTTATTGGATTTTCAATATAAACGCTTAATAATAATGCTTATTTGAACCTCCTATTGTAATAATAGATGAATAAAATGGAGGTGTTTTTAATGGGCTATAGAGAAAGATATAGACATATGAGAAGATTGGGCTATGACCCAAAAAGAGCAAGAAGAGGAGCTAAAAGTGGATGTTATATTGCAACATCAGTTTATGGTTCATATGATTGTCCAGAAGTGTGGACATTAAGAAGATTTAGAGATTATAAATTATCAAACAATTGTTTTGGAAGACTTTTTATTAAAATTTATTACTTATTTAGTCCATTAGCTGTTAAAATGTTTGGAAAAACAAAATGGTTTAAAAACTTTTGGAGAAAGAGGTTAAATAAGCTTGTTGATAAATTAAATAATGAAGGTCTATCTTCAGAACCATATGAAGATAAAAAATATAATTAGGAGTCATAAAAAATGAGTTATCGTTCAAGAGTTTATAGAACTACAAGGTTAAAAAATGGAGAAAGAATAGTTTCTTCTATGAAAACATCCGATTGGGCTATATGGCAAATTATCAAGATTTGTTTTAAAGCGTTTTTCTTTTTATGTTTCTTTTGGATAATAATACCAATTAAAATTTTTTCTAAAAAGAAATAATTACTAATATCACCTATCAAATAATTGTTTGGTAGGTTTTTATTTTTTTTGATATACTATGACAAATCAAAGGGGAAATGTATATGAGAAAAATAGAGAGTTTGACAATTAAAAAATGGAACAAGATGTGGAGATTATGGAGAATGGGAAAATTAGATTCGCCATTAGATGAATTAGTTACTTATTGTAATGCAATGAGTCACGGACATGTATTTTACTTTAATCAGTTTAAAGGTAATAATTCAGAAATGCTAAGAGATATGTGGATTATAAAACAATATATTCCTGAAGAACATTATAATAATCTAAAAGAAGCATATGAATTATTTGAATCAATAAAAGATAAGGGATTAACTCCTTTTGAAGAAGAACGAGCCTTTCTTAAAAACGATGAAAAATATTTTCTTGATAATTATTTTCTTCATCTTATCATATGGGATTTATTGATATATTATCCTCATATTCTTATTACTTTTAGTTTAAGAAAAACACCTGTAGAAATCAATAAAATTGAGTCTAGCAATAGCTAGATTTTTTCTTTCGTTGTAAAAACAATAAAAGTAGCAAACAAGTAGCAAGGAATTTTTTAATTACTATGATAAAATATAGATACCAAAGAAAGAGGTGAGTCCAATGTTTCACGAACGATTAAAAGAACTTAGAATAAAGAAAGGGTTGACTCAGGAAGAATTGGCTAAAGAAATTCATGTTTCAAGATCCGCAATATGCAAATGGGAGATGGGAAACGGATTTCCAAGTGATCCCAACATTGAAGGGTTATGTGAATTTTTTAATGTAGAAGAAGAATGGCTGTTGGATAGAGAAGATCTAAAACAACAAATTATTTGTTTTAATGATATAAACAAAAAAATTAATCTTACTTCAATTTTAGGAATTTCTATTTCAATCGTATTATTTTTTGTATCTTTTATGGGGTTCATAGAGGTAACTTACTCTGCTCCTGATGGAGGAGCTGCTATTATGCCTTTAATTATAACTTCAATTGCTAATCTGTTAAAACTTAAAATTATTCCTTTCTTCTTAATATATTTTTTATTAATGGTAGTTTCTATATTCAGTTTAGTTAAAATTATAGAAGAAAAGCATAAAAGAAAAATGTTAATTTTAAATTTTATGCTTATAGTTAGTTCTGTTTTTATTTTTTTGATATCATATCTTATTGCTATAAACAGTTTTGTAAATTAGAAAAAAGCAATTTAAAATCTACTTAATGAGAATATCATTGGGTAGATTTTTTTGCTTCTCAAAAAAGTTTTATAAAAGTCTTAAAAATATGTCGAATAATTGTTTATTATTTTTGTATTTTTCTCAAAAGTATGGTAAAATTAGTTAGACAATTTTAGATATAATCATATATTTTAAGACAAATAAATTATCGTTTATCTTATTGATGATGTTTAAAACTTGATTTTAAGAGGTTGAAATTATTTAAATGGACATTTATTCGTTTCAATCTCTTTAACCGCATTTACGAAAGGAAAATACTATGCCTAAATTTAATCCAGGAGATAAAGCTTATATTATAGAATCAACTATTTTTATTAAAGAAGTAGTTGTAGTTAAATTTGTGGGTGGTATGTATTTAATAAAATATCCTAATAGTAGTGGTGGATATAAAGTTAGAGAATCTAGACTTTATAAAACTGAAGCAGATGCTAAAAAGATTGTAGATTTAAGAAAGAAATAAAGGTGATGCTATGAAAAGAAAAACACATAATATTTTATCTATAATAGAAATCTTTATTAATTTATCGTTACTACCGTTATTTCATGTTAAATTATTTCACGAGGTATCAGTCATTCCTGGTATGGATGCTGAAGGTAATATGGTAACTATTAGGGGAGATCATTACTATTCTATTGTAGATAATTTAAAATATGATCCAATTGGGTGGATTTGGATATCAGTAGCATTAATATGCATAGCTATTTTATATTGCATATTATCATTTTTTATTAAACATAAGAACATGAAAGTTGCTAGTCATATCTTTGCAATATGTTCAATAGTTTTCTTTTTATTAGTTTTATTCCTTGCTTCTTTAGTGAGAAGGGATTATTAATATTTTATTTTGAATAATAATACATTGATACATTATGGAGGTCATAATTTATGCGATTATTTATTAGTTTTTCCGCTAGAAAAGATGGCAATTGTGATGAGATTGCTAAATATCTAGCAACAGAAGAAGATAAAATTATATATTTTAGAGATTTAAATATTCATAGTTGTAATAATTGTGATTATGAATGTTTTGATAATTGTTGTAAGTATCGTAATGATGATATTTATAATCTTTTAGAGAGAATGACTGATTATCAAAAAGTTGTATTAATAGTTCCTATGTATTGTGGTAATCCAGCCTCATCATATTTTATCTTTAATGAAAGATGCCAAGATTTCTTTATGCATAATGGAGATAAATATGAAAATTTTGTTAAAAGACTTTTTATTATTGGAATTTATGGAGATTCAAAAAAATCACCAGATTTTATTTCTTGCTTTGAAAAATGGTTTGAAAATACAAAGTATACTAATCATGTGTTAGGTATTGAAAGACATAAGTATAATTTAAAATTAAAAGATTCAATTTTAGAAGTTGATGAATTAAAAATGATGATTGATGAATTTATTAATCCAACTAAAGCAAAAGTAGAATTAAGTGCTATGGCAGTGGTAATGTGTAATGGTAAAATTCTTTCAACAAATGAAATAATTTATGGAAAAGAAACATTATCTTTACCTAAAGGTCATAAAGAAGAAAATGAATCTATAATTGAAACTGCTATAAGAGAATGTTATGAAGAAACAAATATTATTGTTTCTAAAGAAGATTTAGTAAAAGAATTAACTTCATATTCTTATGAGTTTTTAACTCCATCAAATAAACTTATTAGAAAAACTATCGTACCATTTTTATTTGAAGTAAAAGAAGAAGGTAATCCAATTCCTAAAGAAGAAAGAATGGTATCCGTTCAATGGATGGATAAAGAAGAATTTATCGAAAAATGCACACATGAAAATGTTAAAGAAATAATTAAGGAGATTCAATAAAACGTAGAGTATTTCCACATTATGGAGATAGGTAATGATAAAGTCATATTATATAATTAATGTGGAGGTGCATTTAAATGAAAGATATAATATCAAAAAGAAGAAAAGAATTAGGATTAACTCAACAAGAGTTAGCTGATAAACTATTTGTAAGCGATAAGGTTATTTCTAAATGGGAAACTGGTAAAAGTGTACCAGATACATCCATATTAGTTGAATTAAGTAAAGCGTTAGAAATATCATTAGATGAATTATTACAATCTAATGAACCTATTAATAAAAATACTCAACTTGCGGTGGCTGACACACTATCAATTAAGTTTAAAAATGTAATGTTAGTTTCATATTCATTAGCAATTATATCTCCTTATCATCTGCTTTAGTTGTTTTAATTATTACAACAATTATTTTGTTTACATCGTTAATGCCGAAATCCTTATCCAAGCAATTAGATAAATTAGGAAATTTAGAAGATGTTAAAATATCTTTATACGAAGTCAGTACTGGGGAAAGACATTATTTAGATCCTGCTGAAGAGAATATTCAAGATAAAGCATTAGCGATGCTTGACACTATTGAATATAAGCTATATTCAAAAAATAAGTTAGTAGAACCTGCATGGCTTGGTGCATATACTATTACACTTGAAGGCGATATTACAATTCATATAAATGCTGTATATATAATTGTTGACGGAAACAATAGGGCAGTAAAAGAATATACTAATGAAACTATTTATAGGGTAATTGATTTATTAATTAGTAGTGAAAGCATTGAAGTAACGGATGAAGATTTTAACCAATAATATTAATTTTGGAACCGAAAGGTTCCTTTTTTTAGAAGATAAAGATTTGTTCTTTATCTTTTTTTGTTATAAAAATAAAACTTTACTTCTATAATGAATAAGGTGATGATCTTGAAAAAAATATGGTTATGGTTGGTGTTACTTGCTTGTGCAATTATTGTAATAATTTCTGGAATTACAGAAAAATCGGAAATGGTAGTAAATAGTAAAATATATGATAACGCAAGAAGTACAATTGTTATGGATGTTGGAACAGGTAGAATTTTATATGAGAAAAACGCTTATGAAAAACTTCTCCCCGCATCCATTACTAAAATTTTAACTTGTATAGTTGCAATTGAAAATTATGATTTAGATCGTCTTGTAGTTGTAACTGATGAAATGATAAAAACAAATGGTTCCTCAATATATTTAGCTAGTGGTGATGTTATTAGCATTAGAGATCTTTTATATGGACTTATGCTATGTAGTGGAAATGATGCGGCGAAGGTGCTATCTTTTGTTTTATCTGGAGAAGAATCAGATTTTATTGATTTAATGAATAAAACTGCTAAAAAGATTGGGATGAAGAATTCTTATTTCAATAACCCCAGTGGTTTAGATGAAGAAACCAAAAATTATACAACCGCCTATGATATGGCATTGCTTACATCGTACGCATCTAAAAATGAAGAGTTTAAAAAAATTGCTAGTACAAAAGAATATTATCCAACTATCGCAAGTGGTAAGAAGATGTACTTTGTAAATAAACATCGCCTTGTTAGAAACAATGTTGCGTTACTTGGAAAAACAGGTTATACGAAAAGTGCGCATCGAACGCTGGTTAGTTTATTTGAGCAGGATGGTTTTGAAATTGTTGTTGTAACTTTTAAATGTAGTGATGATTGGACTCTTCATCAAAACTTAAAAGAATATATTTTTAATAAATATAAAATGGTTCAAGTAATTTCTTTATTTGATTTGTATCTTACAACAAGTATAAATGAACAGGTTGATGTGAGTGAACTGCTTTTACCTGTTTTAAAAAATGAAGTTATAGATTATGAAATTATAGAAACAGATGAAGCTATTTTTATAAATTATTATCTTGAAAATGAATTAATCGCAAAAAAGTGCGTTTTTATGGAATAATATCTTAGAATTAAATCGTTTAATAAATACATATCAACTAGAAAAGAATAAAAAATATTGAAAAGTCACGTTTTTATTTATTATTTTTATTGAAAAGTCATAAAAATATAATCAATATCATATTGAAAAGTAAGGAGATAGTGTTATGCTGTTTAGAAAAATTGAAAGTTTAATAGAAAATCATTTGAAATCTGATTCTAAAAAAATTTTATTAATTGATGGAGCACGTCAAATAGGAAAAAGCTATATTATTCGTCATGTAGGAACTAAACTTTTTGAAAATTATATCGAAATAGATATGGTTGAAGACAGTATTGGTCCGAGATTATTTGAAAAAGTAAACACAGTAGAAGATTTTTATCTTCAAGTGAGTATGATTTATGGCGATAAAATGAAAGAAAAAGAAAATACGCTTATTTTTATTGATGAAATTCAGGCTTATCCACATTTACTTACTTTATTAAAATTTTTGGTTAAAGATGATCGTTTCAAATATGTTGCAAGCGGATCGCTACTAGGGGTTACTTTGTTTGAAACTCCATCCATTCCAATGGGAAGTATTCGAAAGGTTAGAATGTTTCCGTTGGATTTTGAAGAATTTTTGTATGCTAACGGGATGAATCAATTAACTGTTTCTTCACTAAAGACTAAGTTTGAGAAGATGGAAACTTTAGATGAAAATGTGCATAACAAAATTATGGATTTATTTTGCAAGTATTTATTAGTGGGTGGCTTTCCTGATGCGGTAAATGCGTATTTAAAAGAGAAAAATATTAAAGTGGTTAGAGAAATTCAAGCTGAAATTCAAGAGTACTATAAAGCGGATGCTTCTAAATATGATAATGAAAGAAAACTTAAAATTCGTAAGATTTATGATCTTATTCCTTCAAATATGGAAAATAAGAAAAAGCGCGTTGTTGTCCAAAATATTGAAAATAAAAGAGGTAAAACTTTTAATGATTATTCTGACGAGTTTGAATATTTAATAAGTGCAGGAATCGCGCTTAATGTTCAGGCGATTTCTAATCCGGTTTTTCCTTTGGTCGAATCTACTAGTAAAAATCTTTTAAAACTATATTTAAATGATGTAGGGCTTTTAACTAATGTTTTGTATGGAAATAATATTAGAGCAGTTTTAGATAATGAAAAAAGCGTAAATTTAGGTTCGGTATATGAAACGATTGTCGCTAGTGAGTTAGTTGCCCATAATCATAAATTATTTTACTATGATAATAGAAATAAAGGAGAAGTAGATTATTTAATTGATGATTATGATAGTTTATCTGTAGTTCTTATTGAAGTAAAAGTAGGTAAAGATTATAATGTTCATAGTGCCTTGAATAATTTTATTATAAATGAAGAATATAAAATAAAAAAAGCTTTTGTTTTATCTAATGAAAGAAATGTAGTTCAAAAAGGTAAAATAGTGTATATGCCAATATATTACATTATGTTTATGTAACAATTTTAATAAAACTTAAAAAAGCGTGTTTTTACTTAAATAAAACGAATACGAATAAATACTTGAATTTTGATTAAAAATGCAAAAACACCCCCAAATTTCGCCGCAAATCTTGTGTTTATTGGTTGCTATAAAATGTTATTTTTGGTATAATTAAAGATGATTTTATAGCAAGGAGACTTTTATGGAAAGATTACAAAAAAGAATTGCATCAAGCGGTGTTGCATCACGTAGAAAAGCTGAAGAATTAATACTTGAAGGGCGTGTTAAAGTAAATAATGAAGTTGTAACCGAACTTGGAACAAAAGTATCAACTAAAGATGATGTTATGGTAGATGGAGTATTACTTACAAAACAAAGTCCACTTTATATTGTATTAAATAAACCACGAGGTATTATTTCATCAGTTTCAGATGAAGTGGGAAGGAAAACGGTCATTGATCTTTTACCTACTGAATTTCAAGGTAAGGGGCTATATCCGGTAGGACGCCTTGATTATGATACAAAAGGGATTATCCTTCTAACAAATGATGGAGAATTCATGAATATGATGACAGGACCTAAGAGCGGTGTTCAAAAAGAATATCTAGTAAGGGTTAAAGGTTTGATCAATCAAGCAACTGTTAAGAAATTAGAAACAGGCGTTATGGTTGAAAATAAAGTGACCCTGCCATGCCTTGTAGATATTGAAGACTTAGATAAAACTAACAACTCATCGCTTGTAAGAATCACTTTAACTCAAGGTATGAACCATCAAGTAAAAGAAATGTTTAAAGCGGTAGGACATGAAGTAAAACGTCTTACAAGAATTAGATTTGGGAATATTCAACTTGGTACTTTAAAAGAAGGAGAGGTAAGAAAATTAACTGTTCATGAGGTTAAAACCCTAATCGAACTTTCTAAAGCATCAAAAATCTTAAAACGTGAGAATATTAGAAAATATCGTATTTATAATTAGAGGTAAATATGGCTGCACTTTTAATCGAATGGAAAATACTTGATTTATTTGAAAAAATTAAATCGCCATTTATGGATTATTTAAATTATTTCTTAACAACAATTCTTGGTGGTATCACACTAGTTGTTATAATGTTTGTAACATATTGGATTATAAATAAAGAAACCGGACGCCGTCTTGGACTTGGGCTTGTAGTTTCGATGTCTTTAAATAATTTATTAAAAGGTTTAATAATGAGAAAAAGACCTTTTGAACACGAGGGTAAAGAGTATTTAAGAAGTCTTTCGGATACATCTTTATCTGATGGCGCAACAGGTTCATCGTTTCCTAGCGGACACTCTCAAAATGCCGCAAGTCTCTATTCTGGTCTTTTTATTAATTATAAGGGTAAAAATCAATTTGTTAGAATTCTTTTAATATGTTTAATCGTAACTATCGCATTAACAAGACTTTATCTTGGAGTTCATTTTCCAAGTGATGTGCTTGTAGGTGTAACTCTTGGAGTGCTTGTGACAATTGGGTTAAACAAATTATATGATGTGTTAAAAGATAAAGTAGATATTATGTTTTTAGTGCTTGCTATATTCTTTTTAGTATGTCTTTTCTTTGGACTTGAAAAAGATGGTATGAAAAGTATTGGAATGCTAGAAGGATATGTTATTGGGAATCTTTTAGAAAAAAGATTTGTGAAATTTAATGATACTAAAAATACAAAACATAGAATTATAAGAATTTTGATCGGACTAGTAATAGTTGGCGGATTTTATTTAGTGTATTCGTTAATTCCAGATCCAATTCATAGTAATTATTTCTTTGTGTTCGTTATGCATTTTTTAATTGCATTTGGCGGATTCTTTTTAGCACCACTCGTTTTTAATAAAATAGAAAATAAAAAAAATAAATAAATAAAGTAAACAAGAAGTCTCTTAAAACTCTTGTTTACTTATTTTTTTTACAAAATTACTTGCGAAAAATATTGATTTTAGATATAATTACAAGTGAGGTTAGTACTATGAATAATTTTGAAGTTTTAAAACATTACAGCATTCCATCGGATGTGTTAATGGACATGTTAGATACTTATAAACTCCTTGGAATGAATAATGAATATTTAATAAAAATAGGTGATAAAAAAGATGTTTTAATAAAAGATACTCTTGATAAAGATACATTCTTTGTAGCTTGTTTATTAGGACTTGAAATCACTGAAAATAGATTAAGACTTTTGATAACAAAAGATTCTATTCCTAAAAATAAGCAAGAAGAAGCGATAGTAGGAATTAAAAAAGTCTTAACTTTAATCACAAGAGATACTACTAATAATTTGCCTTTTAATGGCAGTGATGTTCAAGATTATTTAAATATTATTTTTGGAAAGGGTAAAGTTAGTTTTTCTAAAGATATGTTTAAAGGAAAGAAAAACATTAAACCAATAAGTAAAAGGTTGGTTTATGAAAAAGTCTTAGAAGAATATTTTAATTTTAGTAATAATCGAATTTTCGAACCGATATTTTTATCTGTTATTGCTTTTATGGAAATGACTAACATTGAACCATATACAAACTATAATGAAATGGCAACCTATCTTGCGATGTATTATATGATGTTGTATTCAAAAGTTGAAGCCTTTAGATATGTGAGTTTTTTTGAGTTATTATATAAAAATTTAACAAAAATAAAAGAAGAGGTAAGGCTGGGGAGTTTGAATTATACAGAAAACTATCTTCAAGCGAGTGGTCTTGTTAGACTTATGTTTAAAATGATTCAAGAAGCTTATGATGATCTTGATGTAGTATTAAAAAATTATGCTTTTCAATCACATGCGTTTAAAAGTGATGTTATTGAAGAAACTATCTATCATAAAGTTCCTGAGTTTTTCACAAAAGACGATGTGAGAAGATATCATCCTGATGCGAGCGATTCTACAATTAATAGAAGCTTATTTAAACTGCGTGACATGGGCGTAATTATGCCACTTGGAAAAGGAAGAAGTGCTCGTTGGATGAAAATAATGAAAGAAGATGACCCAAAAATGTTATTTGGAGTAAAATATGAAAACAAAGATTAAATCAAATTATCATACTCATACATTTTTATGCAAACATGCAATAGGTGATGTTGAAGACTATGTAAAACGTGCTATAGAGTTGGGATATCATTCTATTGCAATCACTGACCATGGACCTTTTCCAAAATTTCTTCAAAAGAAGTTAAAATCTCGTCGAATGACAATGGAACAATATGATGAAATTTACTTAGATCATTTAAATAGAGCTAAAAATAATCTAGGTGATAAGGTTAATATCTTTAAAGGTGTTGAAATCGAATACTTAGATGAACTAAAACCGATTTATCCGAAATTTCAAAGAGATTTAGATTTAATGATACTTGGTCAACATTACATTAAAGTAAAAGATGGTTATAAGAGTATTTATCAACCTCTTACAGCTGACGAAATTAAAATTTATGCACAAACGATTGTTGACGGGATTGAAAGTGGCTTATTTAAGGTAGTAGCACATCCAGAAATCTTTATGTGGAACATTAGAGAATGGAATGATGAAGTAATAGAAGCATCAAAACAAATCATCACCTCTGCAATCGAAAACAACGTAATCTTAGAAATTAATGTTAATGGTGTTAGAAATTCGTTTTATCAAAGAAAAGAATTTTACGATGATAAAGGAATTAATTTTGCGTATCCAAGACGTGAGTTTTGGGAACTTGCAAAATCGATGAACGCTAAAGTTATGATTAATGATGATGCACACGCACCTAACAGAATTCAAGATGAATACACTTTATATATTTATGAAATAGTAGAAAAAATCGGACTTGAACCGGTAGACAAAATAGAAGGACTAAATTACAAAATTTAGTCCTTTTTTTGTTGCTTTTAAATAAAACGAACAATTGGTTGTTAAGGTTTTAAAATTTCAAACGCTCACAGAGGGGATAAGAAGTAGAAGTTAAATGGTAATCTGGGGCTAAAATTAAGCGAATATAAGATTTTTATCAACAAAACGAATAAATGTCAACGTTGTCGGTTTAAAACGATATATCGTGAATTTTAAAAGAACCATCAAAATTCGAGAAAATAAATATAGTCATAGGCAGTGGTTTTGAGTTAGTTTAAATTAAAAAACAAGTAGAAATTAACCAATAAACGCTTAATCTATACGAGTTGAACTAGTTTATTTATTTAATTGAACTAGTTTTTATATTTGTGTTTAACTTCCTATAATATATATTATGTTAACCGATAAAAAACAAAGGTAAAAAGGACTAAAATTAATAAAAATTTAAATATGTTAATAACTGTTTATAACTGTATTTTTATCAACATTTATGTTATTTAAATCGTTTATAATTTGAATGGTTAATCGTTTGTCTTTTTTAATTTCATCGTTTTACAGAATGGGTCAATTTTAGAAGCTTATTATTTAATAAATAATCATTTATTCATATAATTTTATTTCACCCTTTTAGACGAAGCTTATTTGTTATAAAAATATTATTTTATTAGTAAACGAGCAATCACTTATTCATCTTATGATATTTCGTTTGTTTATAGAAAACTTATAATTTTTTAAAAAATAAAAAAGTGATTCAATAAATGAATCACTTATAAGGGCTCCTAAAAAAATTTGAATGAATAATTAATCGTCAAAAAAAGTTTCGAACGCTCTGAGAAGGCCTTTTAAAGTTCCTTTAGAACGGAATTTCCAATTTTAGGCATCTTCACTTTAAAATTTTCGGAAATTGTTGCACCAACGGTAGCAAATGAATTTTGATCTTGTAACATCTTACCAACGATATTTTTATGATAGATTATTAATGGTACGTTTTCGCGAGTATGGTCAGTTCCATGATGAACTGGATCATTTCCATGATCGGCAACAACCATTAGCAAGTCATCATCTTTCATTTTAGAAATAAAATTATTTAAATCAGCATCAAATTCAACAATAGCGTTTTTATAACCTTCTAAATCACGTCTGTGGCCGTATAAAGCATCAAAATCAACTAAATTTGTAAAACAAAGCCCGGTAAAGTCTTCTTCTATCATAGAAATTGTTTTTTCCATACCATCATGGTTAGAAACTGTTCTGAGTGCTTTAGTAATTCCATAGCCATCAAAGATATCATTTATCTTTCCAATAGCAATTACATCATAATTTTCTTCACTTAAATGATTTAAAACAGTTTTATCAAATGGTTTTAAGGCATAATCGTGGCGATTTGTCGTTCTTTTGAAGTTTTCTTTTGAACTTCCAACAAATGGACGGGCAATAATACGCCCAACTTGCCATTCTTTGTTCTCTATTGTGATTTTTCTTGCGTATTCACAAACTTTATATAGTTCATCAAGTGGAATAATTTCTTCGTTTGCGGCAATTTGAAGGACTGAATCAGCTGAAGTATAGATTATTAATGCTCCAGTTTTAAGTTGAACTTCACCTAAATCTTTGATTATTTCGGTACCGCTTGCTGAGATGTTACCAATAACTCTTCTTCCACTAAATTTTTCGATTTTTTCGATTAATTCTTGAGGAAAACCGGTATCTGTGAAAGATGGAAAAGGATTATCTACCTTTAATCCCATTATTTCAAAGTGTCCTGTAAGCGTATCTTTACCAACACTTGTTTCTTTTAGTCTCATCACAACTCCAAGTGGTGGAAAAACTGGAGAAATTTTACGATTTGGACAAAGATTACCGATTCCAAGACGTTTTAATGTTGGGATTTCGAAATTTTCTGAGAAATTTGCAATATGGCCAAAGGTATTAGCACCTAAATCGTTATAATATCTAGCATCATCTGCCTCACCAATCCCTAGTGAATCAGCAACTATAACAAATATTCTTTTAAATTTATTCTTCATGAGGATGGGCTCCTTTATAAATTTCTTTTAATTTTTTATTACTTAAATGTGTGTAAATTTGGGTAGTTGATATGTCTTCATGACCTAACATTTCTTGAATTAATCTTAGATCTGTTCCAGCTTCTAGTAAATGAGTTGCAAACGAATGTCTTAAGGTATGAGGTGAAATTTCTTTAGAAATTCCTGCTTTTTTAGCTATTTCTTTTAAAATAAGGAAGAAACTTTGACGAGAAATTGCTGTACCTTGGTTGTTTAAGAAGACATAACCTTCATCACGTGATGGTATTACGAGTTTTGGACGGGCTTCTATTATATAATTTCTTAAAATTTTAGAAGCATAGTCGTTAATAGGAACAATACGTTCTTTATTTCCTTTACCTGTAGTTGAAATCATTTTATTTGTTAGATGTAAATCAGTTAATTTTAGAGAAACTAGCTCTGATACACGTAGACCTGTTGCATACATTAACTCAATCATTGCTTGATTTCTTTGATTATAGGGCGTAGATGAATCAAGAGTATCAAGTAGCTTTAATACTTCTTCTATTGACAAAACAGTAGGTAATTTCTTTTCAAGTTTTGGACTAGAAAGAGATGTTGCCGGATTAGTTTTTGTATGGTGTTCTATAAATAAAAATTTATGAAAACTTTTAATTGCACTTAGTGCTCTACTAGATGATGATGCGCTATAACCTAGTTTTTTTAGATAAGTTAAAAATTTCTTTATAGAATCAGTTGTAATAAGGCTCACATCATCAATTAATAACTTTTGTTCTAGGTAATATAGATAGTTTTCTAAATCACTTGAATACGATTTTACAGTATTTTCACCTTTCATCTTCTCTGAGATGAGGTAATGTTGGTATTCTACTAATAAATCATGCATGTTTGTGCCTCCAATGTGGTAAATTTTATACATGTTAATATTGCAAATATTATGATAATAATGGTTACTTTAACTAAAACATTAAAGTAATTTTCGTTACTTTTTTCAAGAATTCTTCTGCCAACAAATGAGTTTTTTATACTTTTATTAGCTAGATAAATAAGAGTTGGTATAATTATTAATATTTCTAAAAAACTGAATTTTAGAAACATAAAAATTCCTATAACTGATACACTCTTTAAAGCAACACCTATGGTAATTCCAAGAATGTATCCTTTAAAAAAGACAATAAAATAATCGATAATAAAGCCTATTGGAACAAGTCCAAAAAACCAAATAATGAATAAATACCAATAATTTAGTGAAAAAGAATTAAGGAATATTTCTAAATAACTCTTGTCACTTTTAACAATTTCATAATCGATACCTTTTAAATTATTTGTTGTTATTACACCTATTATTATTCCAATAGTTAAAAATAATATAATACTAAATATTAATTTATTAGTTTTTTTTATAGTCTTTTTTAACAAATTATATCATCCTAATTAAGTATTTTTACGATAATGTGATTACTAATATAGATGTGTTCTTCTGGTATAAATAAATGATTATTAGAAAACGCTAATAAACCTTCTTTAATAAGATCATGAATTTTTGGGAATTGTTCAGTTATTTCAGTGCCGAATTTTTTTAGAAATTCACTTGTATTGATACCTGAACATTTTCTAAGTCCTAGGATAATCATTTCATTCATAGCTTCTTCTTTTGATATAAATTCGTCTTCATCTAGTTCGATAATAAAGTTATTAATTTTATTGATGTATTTTGTGATATTTTTTGTGTTAGTAGTACGTCTGTTTTCAAAATATGAGCTACCAGCTGCACCTATGGCAATATATTCATCACAATTCCAATATATGAGATTATGACGTGATTCATAACCAATTTTAGAAAAATTACTAGTTTCATAGTGATTATAACCGTTAGATTTTAATCTTGAAACTACTGTTTTGTACATGGTACTTTCTAAATCTTCAGATATTAAATCTAATGTTCCTTTTTTGTATAAGTGATAGAAAATAGTTTTTTCTTCTAAAATTAAAGAATAAACTGATAGATGAGGAACATTAAGTTTTATAATTTCTGATAAATCATTGTTTAGATCATCTAGGGTTTCACCAGGTATGGCATACATTAAATCAATGTTAATATTTTCAATTCCATTTAATCTTAATTTATTTACGATTTCATCTAATTCGTTAATTGTCACAAAACGATTAATAGTTTTTTGAAGTTTAGGATTAAGAGTTTGAACACCAATACTTACTCTAGTTATATGATGTTTTTTTATTAATTTAATAAAATCTAAAGTTATGTCTTTAGGATTACATTCGATTGTAAATTCTTCAAGATCTGATAAATTTATGTAATTATTTAAGGAAGTCAGTAAATAATCTAACTTGTTTAAGTCAAGTGATGAAGGTGTTCCGCCCCCGATGTAAACGGACTTGAACGAATAATTATCCAGTTTTTTTAATTTCATCTCACGACAGAGCGCTTCTATGTAAGAATTTTTACGTTCACTTGTGCTTACGGTTTTTGTAAAATCACAGTAAGGACAGATATTATTACAAAAAGGAATGTGAATATAAAGACCTAACATAATTTTACTCCTTAAACATATTTCAATTTATTATAACATAGTTTTTTATTTTTTACAAATGAAATTAAAAAAGTTATAGAAAATAAATTCTATAACTTTTATTGATATTATTTATCATCGTCAAGTTTTAGTACTGCTAAGAAGGCTTCTTGAGGTATTTCTACACTACCTACTTGTTTCATACGTTTTTTACCTTCTTTTTGTTTTTCTAATAATTTCTTTTTACGAGAAACGTCGCCACCATAACATTTTGCAAGAACGTCTTTTCTAAGAGCTGATACATTTTCACGAGCGATGATTTTACTATTAACAGCAGCTTGAATAGGAATTTCAAATTGTTGTCTAGGAATTAAACCTCTTAATTTTTGAACTAAAGCTCTACCTCTACCGTAAGCAAAATCTTTATGAACGATTACAGATAAAGCATCAACTTTTTCACCGTTTAATAAGATATCCATCTTAACAAGTTTAGATTCACGGTAATTAGATAAAGTGTAGTCAAGTGATGCGTAACCCTTAGTTGATGATTTTAGACGATCAAAGAAATCAAATACAATTTCTGAAAGTGGTATATCATATCTAATAGATACACGAGTTTCTTCAATGTAAGTCATTCCTACGAATGTACCACGCTTGAATTGACATAATTCCATAATAGAACCTACATATTCGTTTGGAACCATAATGGTTGCTTCAACGTAAGGTTCTTCGATTTTTTTAATAGTGGTAAAATCAGGAAGTTCGCTTGGATTATCTACTTTTACCATTGTCCCATTTGTTAAATAAACGTGATATTCAACGCTTGGTGCTGTGGCGATTAAAGGGATTTTAAATTCTCTTTCAATTCTTTCTTGAATTACATCCATATGAAGTAATCCGAGGAATCCCGTTCTAAAACCAAATCCAAGGGCTTGTGATGTTTCAGGTTCAAATACTAAAGCAGCATCGTTTAATCGTAGTTTTTCAAGAGCTTCTTTTAAGTCTTCATATTTATTAGGCTCAACAGGATAGATACCACAGAAAACCATTGAATTCATTTTACGATATCCTGGAAGTGGGATAGACGCTTCATTTTCAATAGTTGTAATAGTGTCCCCAACGTTTACGTTTTGAACTTCTTTAATACTACCTGCAACCCAACCAACATCGCCTACTGTTAGAAAATCTTTTTTCTTTTCTTTAGGTGTGTTTACACCAAGTTCGACTACTTCATAAACAGCACCTGTTGACATCATTTTGATTTTATCTCCACGCTTAATAGTCCCATTTAAGATTCTTATTGATGGAATTACTCCTCGATAAGGATCATAGAATGAGTCAAAAATTAACGCTTGTACTGGTGCATCTGGATTTCCTGTTGGTGCTGGGAATGTAGTTACAATTTTTTCAAGTAACTCTTCAATTCCAATACCTTCTTTTGCGCTGGCAAGGACAGCGTCTGATGCATCTAGTCCAATAACATCTTCAACTTCTTTTTTTACACGCTCTGGATCAGCAGCAGGAAGGTCGATTTTATTAATTAATGTTAAAAGCTCTAAATCGTTATCTATTGCAAGATAAACGTTAGCAAGAGTTTGTGCTTCGATCCCTTGTGCAGCATCTACAACAAGTACAGCTCCTTCGCATGCGGCAAGACTACGTGAAACTTCATAAGTAAAGTCAACATGCCCAGGAGTATCAATTAAGTGAAAAATATAATCTTTTCCATCGCTTGCTTTGTAGTTTAATTCTACAGCATTTAACTTGATTGTAATCCCACGTTCTCTTTCTAGATCCATTGAATCTAGTAATTGCTCCTTCATTTCTCTTGTTTCAACGGTTTTAGTCTTCTCTAAAATTCTATCCGCAAGTGTACTTTTACCATGGTCGATATGAGCAATAATTGAGAAATTTCTAATATGTTTTTGTCTTTCTAATAATTGTTCTTTTGTTGGAATATTCATTTTTTACTACCTTTATAAAATCGATTTCTGAGAGTTTGAATGGGTATTTGGCTATCTTTTTTTATTTCGAACGCTCAAAAAACGGTTTTGAATTTTTTATACTATGATATTATACATTAATTTTTGTTTTTTTGCAAGTAGTTTTATTTATAAGAGTAGTCTTTTGTTGTTATTTAAATTTATGAATTCTATTGGAACTTGATAAATACCACTTAATTTTTTTAAAATATTTGTATTTGCATGAGATCCATATTTTATGGATATTGCATCAACACTCATTAAGAGTTCTTCCATATGAACTTGAGTATTACTTATAAGACCATTAGGACCTATTACACCAAAAGGAATGATAATATCTACTTTTTCTTTGATAGTTTTAACGTTACACATTTTATTGATGACTAGTATTTTATCAGTAAAGTTATTAAGTTTGATAAAATCCCGCATTTTGGGGTTCATATTGCCAATTATTAATTTCATTTTTATCACCACTATCATTTTATGTAAAAAACAGTTAGATTGTGAAAAAAAGGAGTTTAAAACTCCTTTTCTACTACTTGATTATTAATAAATGTTTGTTTTAGATCAATTATTCTTTGGTTGGAACTTCCTTTAAATTTTAGAGAAATATCTCTTTTATTTAGAATGAAAGGGCCATCAACTAAATAATCTGTTAAACTTAAGATTTCATTTATATCAGAATTATTCATACCTAATAATTGTTCAAATAAATATCCTGTATAAATCATAATGTTTTTTTGAGGATATAATTTTTTGAACTCTTTTATAATAGTTAGAACTTCTTTTGGTTGAGAAAATGGTTCACCACCACTCATTGTGAGACCGGACATAAATGGGTGTTTTTTAAATTCATCAATTATGTAGTCAAGTTCATAAATTGTCCCACCATTAAAGTCATGAGTTTCAGGATTATGACAACCTGGACAGTGATGAGGACATCCTTGAGTAAAGATTACAAATCTAATTCCAGGACCATCAACAATTGATTCTAAAGCGATACCAGATAAATTAATTTTCATTGTTAGCCTTCATATGTTTTACACGATGTTCAACTTCATCACGTTTAGCATCATTAAATCTATCAAGTGTACCAACAAGGTAACCTGTGATTCTTCTAATTCTTTCAAAAGGAATATCTCCTTCTTCACGACCACATTTAGGACATACATTATCGATAATACCATTATATCCACAAACTGTATCACGGTCAACCGGATGGTTAACAGCACCATAACCAATACCCGATTCTTTCATTGCATGAATGATAGTTTCAAATGCGTCAATGTTTTTCGCAATGTCACCATCAACTTCAATGTATGAAATATGACCACCATTTGTTAATGCATGGTAAGGACCTTCAAGTTTGATTTTATCAAATACTGAAATGTCATAATATACAGGGATATGGAATGAGTTTGTATAGAATTTATGATTTGTGATACCTTCAATTTCACCAAATAATTCTTTATCCATTTTAACAAAACGACCTGATAAACCTTCAGCTGGAGTTGCGATTAATGAGAAGTTAAGTTTATGCTTCTTAGCATATTTGTCCATCTTCTCTCTCATGAATCCAACGATTTCAAGACCTAATTTTTGAGCTTCAGCTGATTCACCATGGTGAACACCGATTAATGCTTTTAATGTTTCTGCAAGTCCAATGAAACCAACAGTTAATGTACCATGTTTGATAACTTCTGATACTTTATCATCATGTTTTAAATCTTTACTTCCAAGCCAAATACCTTGCCCCATTAAGAATGGGAAGTTATAAACGTATTTGTTTTGTTGAATTTCGAATCTTTCTAATAATTGTTGAGCACAAAGTTCTAACATATTGTTAAGTTCAACATAGAATTTTTCGATTTTTTCTTCTGTATTTTTAATTTTTGAAAGTTTTAACGCAATACGAGGTAAGTTGATAGAAGTGAAACTTAAGTTACCACGACCTGTAACAATTTCGTTTTCTGGATCATAAGTGTTACCAACTACTCTTGTTCTACAACCCATGTATGCTGCTTCAGTTCTATAATCTCCTTCTTTATAATATTGAAGATTGTATGGAGCATCGATAAATGAGAAGTTAGGGAATAATCTCTTACTTGAACACAACATTGATTTTTTGAATAAATCATAGTTAGGATCAGTTGGATTATAGTTGATACCTTCTTTTACTTTGAAGATTTGGATAGGGAAGATAGGAGTTTCACCATTTCCAAGACCAGCCATTGTTGCATCAAGTAATGCATGCATAGCCATACGACCTTCATTTGAAGTATCAGTACCATAGTTTAATGAACTAAATGGAACTTGGGCACCAGCACGAGAGTGCATTGTATTTAAATTATGAACAAGTGCTTCCATTGCTTGGTATGTAGCATCTTTAGTTTCATCATATGCTTGATCAAATGCGATATCGAACCATTTATCATTTAATGTACCGAATTTATTAGTTAAAGTATTATAAATTGCTTCTTTAACAACATCAGAGTTCATTCTAATTTCAAAATTATTAGCAACTTCCATTTCAGCAAAGATTTCTTTCATTTCATCATTTGATGTGTTATAACCATTAAATGCTAACATTTTAACAAGAGCTTTTCTTAATTCTTTTTTATAAGTTTTCTTAACACCGATTGCCATAGCATAATCAAAGTTAGGAACACTTTGACCACCATGTTGGTCATTTTGGTTAGCTTGAATTGCTATACAAGCAAGTGATGCGTAACTTCTAATTCCTCCAGGTTCACGTAAGAAACCATTACCAGTAGAAAAACCGCCTTTAAATAATTCAACTAAGTCAATTTGACAACATGTCATAGTTAATGCATAGAAATCTAGGTCATGAATATGAATATCACCACGAGCATGTGCTGCTGCAACCTCAGGTTTAATTAAATCATTTAAATAGAATTGTTTTGCAGATTCACTACCATATTTTAACATCATACCCATTGGTGTATCGGCATTGATATTAGCATTTTCTCTTTTTGAGTCTTCTGCTTTTGATTCTTTAAAGGTAATGTCATATAAAGATTTCATAAGGTTAGTTTTTCTTTCACGAACCTTAGTACGTTCTGCACGATATTTAATATAAGTTTTTGCAATTTCATGTTCCCCAGAATCAATTAATACATTTTCAATAATGTTTTGAACTTCTTCAACTTTAACGTTGTTTTCATATGTCTCATTAATTTTTTCTACTACTTTAGAAGTTATCATTTTAACAAGCTCAATATCATCAGCACCACACGCAAGTTGAGCTTTATAAATAGCCATTTCGATTTTTTTCTCATTAAATACATTGCGTCTTCCGTCACGCTTGATGATCTTTTTTACCATAAAATAATTCCTCCTATATTGATATATTTATTTACAATTGTTACCAGTTTTAAATTTGTTCTCAAAAGTGAGTAGTTAAATTATATCTTAAACCTTAATTTTTTTCAAATAAAATACTAATTATTTTTTGACAAATTTTTTTGTTGATAAAAAAGAAATTTTTAAGATTTTTTTGCTTGTGTAAAAAAATTTTTTATGTTATATTAAGCGCGAGGTGAGGCTATGGAATATGTAGTAATAGGTATCGTAGTTATTGTTATTGGGGTTGTTATTGCTAATGCAATTTTAACAAAAAAAGCAACAAAAAATTTACTTCATAGTGTAGATGAATACTTAAAAAGTTATAATGAGGAGTATACTTTAACCTATCTTGAAAATGATACTCACGAAATCGACTTAAAAATAAATAATCATCATTTTGCGATTAAAGTAGTTTTAGTTCCTGCATATTCTGAAATTCAAATAAATAACCAATCAACTTGGGAAGTAAAATATGGAGCAGGAAACACTCCTGGGAAAGTTCAACCGCATAAAAGATACTTAACTGAAGTTTCATCGTTTATGAGAAGAGATTTTGATGAAGATATTGAAAAAATTGTTATTTTTTCACCTAAGCCTAAAAAGATTGTGAAGTATATTAATGAATGTGAAATTGTCTTTGTAAATGCTAAAACTGATGTTTATGGTGCGAGAATTTTTACAAAAGAAAATTATATAACTTTTAGACAAAAATAAAATAATGAAGGTCCTAAAACCTTCATTATTTTATTATTTTATATTTTTAACTGCTTCGATTACTATTGAAGTTGCATCACTAAATGAGTGTTCTACTTTTTCTAAAGTTCTTCTTTCTTTGAATTCACAAATACCATCTTTTGCAAGACGACCTACTGTAATAATATATGGAATACCGATTAATTCCCAGTCTTTAAATTTGAAACCAGGTTTTGCGTCTCTGTCATCTAAGATAACCTCAACGCCTGCTTGTTTTAAAACTTCATACATTTCATCGGCACCTTTTTTCATATCAGGATCATTATAATTGATTGGTACAATAACTGCATGATATGGAGCAACATTAAGTGGCCAAATTATACCACTATCATCATGGTTTTGTTCGATGATACTAGACATTGTACGAGTAACACCGATACCATAACATCCCATAACCATAGGTATATTTTTACCTGTTTCATCTTGGTATACACAGTTTAGTGGTTCAGAATATTTAGTTCCAAGTTTGAAGATTTGACCTACTTCAATACCACGTTCCATAGATAGTGGTTTTCCACAAATTGGACAAAGGTCACCTTCAAGGGTAGTAGCAACTTTAATTACTTCTCCTGTAAAGTCTCTTCCATAGTTAACATTAATTAAATGGCAATCTTTTTCATTTGCACCAACTGTAAAGTTAGACATAGTAGGAATTTCTTCATCTACTAGCAAGCGAGCATTAAGTCCAACAGGTCCAACAAATCCTTCAAAAGAGTTAAGGCTTGCAATTTCATCAAATGTTGCAAGAGCAATTTCATGTTCTGCAATTCCTAAATGATTTACAAGTTTAATTTCATTAACATCACGATATCCTGGCACTAGTACTACAACTAAACTATTGTCAGTTAAGTTCTTATAAACCATTGATTTAACGATATTTTTAGCAGTTTGTCCTAAAAATTCAGCTACTTCTTCAATTGATTTTTTCCTAGGAGTTTCTACTTTTTCTATACCCTTAAATTCATCAAGTTCAACTTTTTTAAGCTTATGTTCAGCCTTTTCTTCGTCTGCTGCATAACCACAAGTGTCACAGTAAATGATGTTACTTTCACCTACATCAGATAATGCCATGAATTGATGAGATCCTGTTCCACCGATTGCGCCTGTGTCAGCAAGTACGATTTTATAATTGATACCAAGTCTTGTAAAAATATTTTCATAAGCTTTATGCATAATTTTGTAAGACTCATCCAACCCTTCTGTAGTAAGGTCAAATGAATAAGCGTCCTTCATAATAAATTCGCGCCCTCTCATAAGGCCAAAACGAGGTCTTAATTCATCACGGTATTTAGTTTGAATTTGGTATAAGTTAATAGGTAAGTTTTTACGAGACTTAATTTCTGTTCTAACAAGGTCTGTAAAGATTTCTTCATGAGTTGGACCTAAACAAAAATCTCGGTCATGTCGATCTTTAAATCTCATTAGTTCAGGACCATATTTTTGCCAACGTCCTGATTCTTCCCAAAGTTCTTTTGGTTGGATTGCTGAAGATAAAATTTCTAAACTTCCCGCATTATCCATTTCTTGTCTAATAACTTTTTCTATTTTATTTAAAACTCTTAAACCTAGTGGTAAATAGTTATAAACACCAGCTACGAGTTTTCTTATCATACCAGCTCTTATAAGTAAGATATGACTTGAAATAACAGCTTCATTTGGAGCTTCTTTTAATGTTGCAATTAACATTCTACTTGCTTTCATATTAATACCTTCTTTTTATATAATTTCATCTTATATATTATAGCAAATATTTTAGTTTTTTACAAGTTAATCACTTAATGAAATAAAGAAAAAGAAACTTTCAATAAAAAGTTTCTTTAAAATTAAATATATTATTTATTTTTTTGTAACTTTAGCGTTATTATATCTTTCATTTGCTGCAGCAGTTCTAGCATTTGCTTCTTCGATTTGTTTCTTTTGTTCTTCTCGTACTTTAGCAGTTCTCTCTGCAGGTGTCATATGAGCTTCATCCCAATTTTTTTTAGCATCTGCTTTTGCTTTTTTATAAGTATTAGAACCTTTGTTTTCTTCAAAGTCTGCCTTTGATTCTGCTTTTACTGCTTGAAAATTTGCTTTATCTACTTCATGTTGTGCTTTTGCACTTTCTTTCATATCATTAAATGCTTTTTTTAATAAATTTGCCATGTTTTTTTATTCCTCCTAATTTTTATTTATTCTAACATACAATAACTCCTTCGTTTATTGCAATAATATTTTACTATTTATATGTTAAATTATTATTTTCTAAATGTTAATGTTTTGTAAAAAAGAAAAAAATCGCATCAAAATGATGCGATTTTAACATTTTATTTACCAGAAATTGCTAATGATTTGATTTTTAAAGTAGGGGATGCAACACCATTGAAACGTTCTTCAATATCGTTACCGATAATTTCAACATTATTCATCATTTCAAAGAAGTTACCTGATACTACGAATAATGTAATAGGAGCACCAAGACGACCATCTTCTATCATAAAGCCTTTAGCTTGAACATTGAAGTCACCAGAAATTGGATTTAGTCCGGCATGTAAACCTGCTACTTCTGTTACAAAGATACCTTTATCAACTGTTGCGATAATTTCATCTTTTGAAGAATCACCTTCTTGTAAATATAAGTTTACAGGACTTGTTGAAACACCACCTGCAGCACCAGCTTTAAAACCATTACCTGTAGGTTTTACACCATAGAAATTAGCAGTTTTTAAACTATGCATAAAGCCTTTAAATACACCATTTTCTACAATTGATTTAGTATAACAAGGTACACCTTCATCATCAAATGATGAGTGAACTAAAGCTTTTTTACAGAATGGATCATCGATTAAATTGATATTATCTCCAAATACTTTTTCACCAATTTTATCTGTTAATATAGTCATTTTACGAATTGCAGAATCTCCTACAAATACTGATGCGAAAGCACCAATAATTTCAGATGCTACATCTCTTTTTAATACTACAGGATAATGTCCAGATTGGACGAATCCAGCACCTATTTGTTCTAATGCAAGAGTTGCTGCTTCATCGATAATTCTTGATTTTTCTAACTTACCAAAGTCAAAATTAACATCTCCAGAAAAACCAGTGTAAGTGTCTTTACCATCAGTTGCAAGCGCTCCTGCAAAAGTTGAAATATAAGAATTAGCTCTTTTTAAATTCAACCCCTTAGAATTCATGATTTGAACACTAGATGATACTTCAGAATATTGACAATAACCAACCTTTACAATTCTATTATCTTTTGCAAGAATTTGTTTTTCAATATCTTTTAATAATTCTAACTTTTCTTCTGTTGTATGTTCTTTATAGTCTGATACAACGGCAGGTACTTCTTGATAAGTTGCGCCACCTTCAAACATAAATTCAGGTTCTGTAACGCCAATAACTTTAACATTATCAATTAATGTTTTTAAAGCTGTATTGATTGTTTCTTCATCATATGATTCAACATAAACATAAGCCATTTTACCATCAAGTAAGCCTCGAATTGAGATACCTAGAAAATCCGACATATTATATGATTCAAGGTTTCCATCATTAACTTTTAAAGTGTTGCTTTCTCTTGAACTTGCATATACTTCTACTGCTTCAAGGCCTAAAGCTAAACCTTTTTCAATGATTTGTTCTAAAGTCATTATTTGTTACCTCCTTTTCCACCAACTGTCATGCTTGATACGCGAATTGTAGGTTGTCCTACAATTGTTGGAACAGATCCACTTGCTGAACCACATACACCATAACCACAAGCTAGGTTATCAGCAATCATATCAATTCTAAGTAATACATCTTTACCTGAACCGATAAGTGTAGCCCCTTTAACAGGTTTAGTGATTTTTCCATCTTCGATTAAGTATCCAACGTTTACGGCAAAGTTAAATTCACCTGTTGCAGGTTGAACACTTCCTCCACCCATTTGTTTAGCAAATAAACCTTTTTTTGTATTTTTGATAATTTCTTCAAATGTTGAAGTACCATTTAAAAAGTATGTATTTGTCATACGAGATGTAGTTTGATATTTGTAAGATTCACGTCTTGATGAACCAGTAATAGGATGATTCATTTTCTTAGAGTTACGTTTATCAACTAAGTATGATTTTAAAATACCGTTTTCAATTAAAACATTACATTGTGACGGAGTACCTTCATCATCAACATTAATTGAACCCCAAGCATTAAGATTAGTTCCATCATCTACTGCGTTTACAATATCACTAGCAACTTTTTCACCAAGTTTACCGCAGAATACAGACATACCTTTGGCAACTGAAGTTGCTTCAAGTCCATGAACGCAAGCTTCATGAAGGATAACACCACCGAAACCATTATGGATTACAACCGGCATTTCTCCACCTTGAATTTCTTCAGCATGTAGCATTTTCACTGCATCGTGAGCAATTTCCTTTGCAAATTCTTCAGGATTAAATTCTTCAAACATTTCCATACCTTGGTTACGTCCAAAGCTACTTCCATTAGGTTGCATAGATTTTCCATCACTTGCAATTGCATTACAACTAATACGAGTATTACATCTATAGTCAGTTTGCCAAGTAGAGTCACTTGCAAAAACAAAGATTTCTTTTTCTTGTTTTGTTAAGTTAACGATTACTTGAACGATTTCTGGACTATATTCTTTTGCTGCTTTAGATACTCTTGTTAATAATTCAATTTCATAATCGTTGTTATCTTTTCTAACGCATTTAGGATCTACTACTTTTGTTACTTTCTTTTCAACAAAAGGTTCTACTTCAGTTGTTTTTTCTCCTGAAAAACTTGCTGCTAAAATTTTAGCTTTTGCAAGCATATTTTCATAAGTTGCTACTGTAACTGATGCATTAACTTCAGTATTACCTTTGATAATACGAATAGCTGCACCTTTATTTTTAGATAAATTTATACGATCAAGAATTCCTGATCTCATTGAAAATACTTCATTTGTAGAATTTTCCATAAATACTTCTGCAAATTCTCCGCCAGTAGAAAGTAATACTTCTAAAATAGATTTTGCGGAAGTTTCATTAATTCCAAACATTTCTTTATGATTTACACTCATGTTTTCTACCTCCTTAGGTAATATAATTATACCATTATTGAAGATAAAAATAAAGTGATTTTGCTATTTAAAAACGTTGAAAAGGTTTTCATTAACTCCGTTGTCCATTATTTCTCTAACTAGTTTATTTTCATCAGCTTTACTTAAGTTTTTACCTGCCAAAATGGAAACATCTTTAATCACAGTTCTTATGCTTTCTTCATTATTTAAATCCATTGTTCTCACCTTTTCTACCAGAGTAAAAACAGCTTCTGGACTAATATTATTTTCTGTTATAAAGTTCATAACTTTATTAAAATTCATAAAAAACACCTCACATTATTATATGAGGTGTTTTATTAAAAATTTCTATTTTTTCTTATTTTTTGAATATTTATGTACTAAAATATAAGCTGTTAAAAAGATAATTGTCGAACCAATTAAAACTAAATACATTACGTATGATTCTACAAATTTATCATCAAAATAAATGTTAAAATCGACTACATCTTTCATCACATTAATTAATGCATCGGGAATATTTTCACCTTTTAATGCATCAAATGCACTTCCCATAGCATGACGTCTCATAAGTGATGTACCATAAGTTCCTGGAAAAAACATTAATGCTTGTTGAAGGCCTTTACTAAATTGTGATATTGGCATATAAGCTCCACATAAGAAACCATAACATGAACTAACAATTGATCCCACAGCAGAAATTTGTCCTTGCGAACTTAAGAAATGATTGATAAATGAAGATAATGTAGTACCAAATAGAACTAAGATTATTACGTCAAAAAGGATCACTAGTATATCATTTAAAGTTAAATACCAACCGATAATACTTAAATAAATAAGTCCGGCTATAAGTGCAATTAAACAAATTATTAATGTTGCAATAAATGTAGATGCGAAATATCCTATCGCAAAATATTCTTTTTTACAAGGAGTCATTAGTAAATCATCTTTTGCTTTAGTAACTTTATCTTGAACCGATAACATATTAGAACAAAATGATACTGTTATACAACTCACTGATAAAAGCGATGAGAGAAGTTGACCGCCCACAAGTCCGTTAATAATTTTTTCATCCGCTGTGAGGCCGATTTCAGAAAGAATTGTTGTAAAACTATCTTCGTAAATATTAGCTAAAAATGTTGCATATAAAACCAGTAAAATTAAAGGTGTAATAAGTGAAGTAAAGAATAATCCTTTGTCTTTAAAAAACAATGAGATGTTTCTTTTTATTATTTGAGTTAAAGTTTTCATTATTCCACCTCTTCTAATGTCTTACCTGTAACATTTAAGAATACATCATCCATTTTACCTTTTATTACTTCAAAGTTTTTAAAAAGTTCAGGGTGAGTTGAAATAAGTTTTGTTGCATCTTTTGTTGATTCTACTTCTATTTTGTAACCACTTGGAATTTTAACATAGGGCACATTTAATTTTTTTATTTCATCTTCTGTTACATCATAGATAAAGATATTATCATTAGCATATTTATCTTTTAATTCAATAGGAGTACCTTCTGCTATCATTTCACCTTTATCAATAATTAAAATATGATTAGCTTCACTTGCTTCTTCCATATAATGGGTAGTTAAAAGGATTGTCATCTTTTCTTCTTGTCTTAATCTTGTAAGAACGTCCCAAACGTTCTTTCTAGTTTGTGGATCAAGTCCAGTTGTAGGTTCATCTAATATTAATATTTTAGGTTTATGAATTAAAGCTCTTGCTATATCGATTTTTCGTTTTTGACCACCTGATAATTTCATAATTGGGCGATCTATAAAATCAGTAAAATCAAATAAGTTTGCAAGTTCAAGTAATCTTTCTTCAAACTTATTACCGATAATTCCATATAGTGATGCTCGGTGTTTTAAATTATCACGAACAGATAATTGTTTATCAAGAACACTATTTTGAAAAACAACGCCTAAATCATTTTTAATTAAGTTCATTTCCTTATCTATATCATGTCCATTAACTATTACAGTTCCTGCATCTTTATTTAATAAACCACAAATTATTGATATAGTTGTACTTTTTCCAGCACCATTTTCTCCTAAAAAAGCAAAAAGGCTAGATTCTTTAACATAAAAGGATAAATTGTTTACAGCCTTTAAGTCTTTATAACTTTTTGAAAGATTATTTATTTCTATTACTTTTTCCATATAATACCTCTTTTGTTCTATAAAATTATATCATATTTTTTTATTTTAGTAAACGAAATTAATATAATCGGTTATTTTTCAAAAACAAAAGGTTGCTAAAGCAACCCTTATTTAATTATAGAACGTAAGTAGAAATTTGTTTACAAATTTCTTTTACATTAGTATTCCCAGTAAACTCAAACTTTACTCTACCTACACCAGATAAATAAATTTCAAGTTCTGCATCCATATCAAATGTTCCTGCTGTTTCTAATGAGAAAGTAGAAATTTTACTATATGGAAGTGAAGTAAAATCTTTTTTCTTTCCTGTTAGGCCTTGAACATTGATTGCGATAATTCTTTTATTAGTGAATAAAACTCCATCTCTAACACTTTTGTATGCGCCAACTACAATTTCATCAACTATGAAAAATTCATTAACCATTTTGTCAAATTCATTTAAGTCAACTTTTTTTAGTCTTGCAAAAAAACCATTATTATTAAAATCTATCATTTTAAATTCCTCCTATTTTCCATTTTTATAGTATTTGCAAAATTTATAATTTTATAACTAATCTAAAAAACCAATATAATGTGAGTAAATAACACCAAGACTACCCTCTAAATCATCTCTAATTTCTCTTTGATATGATTCGAATAAAGAATCCCAAGATGCCTCATATGGCTCATCTCTTAAAAAATCAGTCATATAGGTTGCTGAAACGGTTTTAGGATAAATGGCATAAACTACATCTTTATAGATAAATTCGATTTTTGCTAGCTTTACTGGATACATTTCTATGTATTCTTCTTTGTATTCTAATATTTTTTTATTCCATTTGTCTAAAAAATCTCTTAGTTCTGTAGGAATATCCATATCTTTATAATTAATTACTATTGTTGTGTTTTCGTACCAAATGTTATGTACGCCATCATTATCCATCCATTTATAGTAATGGCGATTATCTTTTGGTTCTTCATAAAATACTTTCATATTATTACCCCTTATCTACTTAAAATATTTATTTATTTCATCCATTCTTTTTTGTTGGTTTACTTTAAAAGGGCATCTATCATTACAATGACCACATTTGATACAAGCATCTGCTTTTATGGATAACTTATCATAATGATTTTTAGCAAGCCTATCACCAACTCTTGCAAGATCATAATATTTATTAACAAGCCCAATATCAATTCCTGCAGGACAAGGTTCGCAGTGATTACAATATACACAAGTCCCTACAATTGCATCAGCTTTGAATGTTCCAATAATTGAATAATCTTTTTCTTCTTTTGTTGCATTAATAAAGCCAAGTAGAGTATCTAGATGTTTCATAGTTTGAACTCCTGGTACTGCACACATTACTCCAGGTCTATCAAGTGCATATTGAAGGCATTGATAATGGTTTAAAGCAATTTTAAAAGGTGATCTTTCCTTATCTAGTAATATTCCTGCATGAAAAGGTTTCATAACGCTTATTCCAATACCTTCTTTTTCACAGCGTTTAAATAAATTATATCTTTCTTTTAAAGTTCCGATCCCATATTCATCACCTACTTCAGCATCATAGGCAGGATTGATAGAAAACATCATCATATCAACTACACCTGTATCGATAATTCGATTTGCAACCGATGGAGTATGAGAAGAAAAACCGATGTGGCGAACTATACCTTTTGATTTTAATTCTTTAATAAAGTCAAAGATGCCAATTTCTACTAGTTTATCAAAATCTTCATCCTCATCTACGCAGTGTAAGAAGCCGAAATCAACATAATCGGTTTCTAGTTCACTTAACTCCCACCAGAACGTTTTCTTTATGATCTCAGCGTCTCTACACCAACCATATTCTCCATTTTCATCATATACTGCACCGAAGTGACACTGAATATAAATATTCTCACGATTTCCTTTGATAGCTCTTCCAAAAGGTTTATAAACGTTGCCTCCTGCACATAAATCAAAAAAATTAATACCATTACTAATGGCTTTTTTTATTATTGCTTCTATTTCATCACTTGGCGTGTGTTGAATACCACCAAGACCAAGGCCAAGTACTCCTATCATTTCAGTTCCATGAGGTAATTTACGATATTTCATAAAATGTTCTCCTTTAAACAATTATATTATAGCATAAACTATCTTAAAAAATCAAAAAAAGAGTAACTCTTTAGAGCTACTCTGCTTTTACAACTCGATTCATTATTAAATGAACTTGTTCTTTTACATCTTGTTTTAAGTATATAACGTTATATACCGCATCGATAATTGGTGTATCAATATTTAATTCTTTTGATAATTTATAAACAGCCTCGCATGTTCTTGCGCCTTCAACAACCATTGTCATCGAATTAATTGTTTCTTCAAGGTCATGGTTTTTAGCAAGTTTAACACCTGCTTGGAAGTTTCTTGAATGATGTGAAGATGTTGTAACTACTAAATCTCCAATTCCTGTTAAACCAAAAATTGTATCTTCACGACCACCTAGTGCTAGTACAATTCTTCTTAATTCTACAGTTGATCTTGTTATCATCGCAGCCCTAGCATTATCTCCAAACCCTGCACCATATAGCATACCAGATGCAATGGCATAAACATTTTTAATAGCTCCACAAAGTTCAGAACCGATTAAATCACTGCCTGTATATACTCTAAAATAAGTATTATTATTAAATAATGTTTGAATTTGTTTTGCGTAGTCTTCATTTTCACTAACAGAACAAATTGCTGTTGGAAGTTGGTGGATTACCTCTTCCGCATGCGATGGACCAGTTAATGCTACAAAGCCTTTAATTTTATCATTATCTATTTCTTGTTTTACAACTTCAGATACTCTAAAGAAAGTATTTGGTTCAAGACCCTTTGACGCATTAACAAAAAGTTTAGGTTCTTCTATAATACTATTAATATCTTTAAGAACAATTCTTAAAACTTTTGTTGGAATAGAAATGATTATAATATCACTAAAGTTAACTACTTCTTTTAAATTTGTAGTAGCTAAAACATTAAGTGGTAAGTCTCCTGAGGAGAGTTTAGATTTATTTGTATGATAATTGTTAATCTCATCTACTATAGAAGCGTCTGTATCGTATAACAATACATTATTATTATTATCTCCAAGAATTCTTGCAAGGGCGCTACCCCAACTACCTGCACCAATAACAGATACTTTAGACATTAGCTTTCCTTCTTTCTTAAGATTAATTTTAACGGAGTTCCATCAAGTTCAAATGCTTCTCTAAATTTATTTTCTAAATATCTTTGATAAGAAAAATGCATATAAACTGGGTCATTTACAAATAGTACAAATGTTGGAGGCATCGTATCTACTTGAGAACCATAATATACTCTAATTCTATCACCATTAAAGATAGGTGCTTGACTCATTATCGTCGCATCTAAGATAACATCGTTTAATACATTAGTTGAAACTCTACGAGTATAGTTTTCATTAACTCGCTTAATTTCATCAAATAATGTATGAATGCGTTGATTTTTAAGAGCTGATACAAATACGATTGGAGCATATTTTAAGAATAAGAAATGCTCTCTAATCTTTTCTGTATACTCTTTCATAGATTTTTCATCCTTATCTACTGCATCCCATTTATTAACAACAATAATTACAGCTTTATTGTTTTCTGCAGCATATCCTGCAACTCTTTTATCTTGTTCTTCGATATCTTTAGTGCCATCTAGAACAACAAGGACAATATTAGATCTTTCAATTGCTTTCATCGCACGTAGTACGCTATATTTTTCAGCATTTTCATAAATCTTACCTTGTTTTCTAATACCGGCTGTATCAATAACTACGTAATTTTTACCATCTCTAATAAATTTAGAGTCAATTGCATCTCTTGTTGTCCCCGCAACATCACTTACGATAACACGTTCAGTACCTAAGATGGCGTTAGTCAGTGAACTCTTACCAACATTAGGTTGACCGATAACACAAAACTCAATAGCATCTTCATATTTCTTTTCTTTCTTTTCTGGAAGAAGTTGAACGATTCTATCAAGCATATCTCCAAACCCAATACCGTGTAATGCACTAACCGGGAAGACTTCATCTACCCCTAAATTATAAAATTCATAGATACTATCCATGAATTTTACATCATCTATTTTGTTTGCAGCAACGATAACAGGTTTTTTACTACGATGTAAGATATTTACTACATCGCGGTCTCCGTTTGTTATTCCTACACGTCCATCAGTTACTAGTACAATCAAATCAGCTTCATCGATTGCAAGTTGAGCTTGAGCTCTTATTTCATCCATAAAAGCAACGTTCTTTAACTCAATACCACCTGTATCAATTAAAGAAAATTCTTGATCAAGCCATTCGCATTTAGTATAAAGACGATCACGTGTAATACCACTTTGATCGTCCGTTATAGCTAATTTTTCACCTGCAAGTCTATTAAAGATACTTGATTTACCGACATTCGGACGCCCTACAATCGCTACTGTACCTCTTTTCATAAGACTTAACCTTATTATTCGTCTAATTTAAAGTTTCCTAGTAAATCACCGATTGTATTTGTAGGTGTTTCTTCTTCTTGAACTTTTAAATATTTATCGAAAGTTTCTCTTTCTTTTGCAACTTCAATTGCTTTAGCACTAACACGAAGTTTAGCAACACTTGGATCACAATCTTGAACTAATACTTCAACAACTGTTCCAACAGGGAATACTTCATCAACTTTTGAAATACGTTTAGCAGCAGTTACTTCATTAACTGGTAAGAAACCTTGAACATTTTTATAGTTAACTAAAGCACCTTTTTCATTAACTGAAGCTACTTCAACTTCAATTTTGTCTCCACGACGAACTTCGATATCTTTCCAAGTATTTTCTAAAGTTTCTCTATGAGATAAGCTAATTCTGTGTTTAGCATCATCAATTGTCATAACTTTAACTGTTAAAGTATCACCTTCTTTAACATTGTCATCTACTTTAACATTAGCAAACCATGAATATTCGCTTCTTGGCATTAATCCTGAATAATCATCAGTAAGTTTGATAATTAAACCAGCTGGAATTACTTTTTCAACTGTTCCATCAAATACCATTCCTTCAGAATATTGCCCTTTTAATACATCCCAAGGATGAGCATATAATGCTTTTTTAGATAAAGCAATTTTTTGACCTTCGATTTTTAATACTTTAACTTTAACTTTGTCACCTGCTTTTAGAACTGCAGATACATTTCTAACAGGTTTATGATCTATTTCTGATTGATGTAATAAACCACTTACTTCTCCAAGGTTAACGATAGCTCCATAAGGAAGAACATTTTCTACTGTACCTTCAATTTCCATACCTTCAGAAATTGCAGCATAAGCAGCTTCCTTAGCAAGTCTGTATTGCTTTTTCATTGCCATTACATTAGATACAGTAACTTGTAAACGTTCTTTATTTACAAATACTACCATAACATCTAATGTTTGACCTCTTAAGCTTCTTAAAGCTTCTTCTTTTACATCAATGTATTTGATAGGTAAGAATAATTTGAACCCTTTATATTCTAAGTCTGCTCCAGCATTTGTAACTTTAACTACTTTAGCTTGGATGATTTCATCATTTTCTTTGATTTCTTCAAATAATGATAATTTTTCTTTTTCATCTTCTAATTTTGTTGAAAGAATGTATAAAGTTTCACCAGTTTTTTTATCTTTTGTTACAGTTTTAACTGTTGCAACAAATTCTTCACCTTCATGATATACATTGTATAATTTTTGATTTTCTTGATAATCTTTTAAATCGTTAGAATAGATTACTGCTTTTTCATCTTCTCCAACCATTAAATAGATTGCTTCTTTTGTAACATTTACGATACAACCTTTGACATTTTGTCCTTCATAGTAAGTGTTTTTACTCATTTTCTTTGTCCTCTCAATAACTAAATTTAAAATCCGACTAACTACTTCATCAATTGATAAATCGGAACTATCAATGACTATAGCATCCTCTGCACATCTTAGAGGGCTATGGAGTCTTGTAGAATCTTTCCAATCACGAAGTTCTATTTCATAAATAGTATCTTCAAGTGGTAAGATAACTCCTTTTTCAGCTCTTTCAAGCATTCTTCTTTTTGCACGACAGGCTACTGATGCGTCTAAATAAATTTTTAGTGAAGCATCTCTTAAAACTACAGTACCAATATCTCTACCATCCATAATACAGTTTTTAGAATTACTTATTTTTCTTTGGTAGTCAACTAAATAATCTCTAACTACACCGATTCTAGAAGGAGTTGAAACATTATTTGTTACTTCAACACTTCTGATTTCTTCACTAACATCACGTCCATCCATAATGAAACGTCCATTACAAATGTCAAGTTCAGTAGTTTGTAAGAATGAATAAGCTGATTCATCTTCCATATTAATACCAAGTTCCATAGCTTTTAAAGTAATAGCTCTATACATTGCGCCTGTATCAATGTATTCATAGCCTAACTTTTTAGCTATGATTTTAGAAATTGTTGATTTGCCACTTCCGGCAGGTCCATCTATTGCAATTTTAAACATATTAATTTACCTCACTTGTGATATTATATCACATATTAAATAATTAAACTAAATTTTTGCAAACATTTATAACTCTAAATCAAATTGATTTCGGCAAACTACAATTTCTTGAGGTTTACCTTTAGATACAAACTTTTTACCGTTATCAGCTATCGCAGTTCTAAGTAATGTATAATCAATATCTACATAGTTATCATCACAGAATACATAACTTGCAAGATCAGAATTTGCATTCTTTCCGTGAATGACTTCTAAATCAATTGCTTCATGCATATTTGACTTAACAGCTTTTAAGTACATCTTACCAACGTTGTTCTTCTTACCCTTATTAATTTCTTCAGGTCTTAAGCGTTTAATATTACCACGATTAGTAAGAATTAATACAATATCTTTTTCACTGACATATTTAGCACCTACTACATAGTCATTAGGTCTGTTCTTAAGTTCTATAGATTTAACACCAAATGATGCAGGTTCTATAATACTAACTTCGGAAGCATCATAACGGTTCATGAATCCGTCTTTCGTAGCTATTACTACTTCATAGTTACTTCCTGTTACAACGTCAGCACTAACTACGCAATCACCATCTTTAAGTTTGGTAGCTTTTAATGCTTTAGAATAACGAGTCACATGTAAGCTAGATAATTGAATACGTTTGATTAAACCTGATCTTGTCGCAAGTAATACATATCGTTCTTTATTGAAATCATCAACAGGGAATGAGAATATTACTTTTTCATTAGGTTCCATACCAATTAAAGTACTTACATGGAAGCCAAGATCTTTATGTTTACACTCTGGAATCTTGTGAATTGGTAAGAATATGTAATTTCCGAAGTCAGTGAATTGTAGAAGGGTATCAGTAGTTGATACTTCGTAAATATCAGTGATAACATCGCCTTCTTTAAGTTTAGTTGGTTCTGTTGTTGCAAGGAATGCTTTCTTACTTAGACGTTTTAAGTATCCGTCATGAGTAATCATTAACATTACATCTTCTTTAGGGATGAATTCTTCAGTATTAACTTCGACTTCTTCAACTTCATCTTCAATCTTTGTTTTTCTTTCAACATTTACTATTTCTTTAACACGTGTAAGTTCCGCAACTACTGTTTTTAGTAAAGCAGTTTCACTAGATAAGATATGTTTTAATTGTTTAATAGCTTTTTCAAGTTCATTATATTCTGTCTTTAAAGCAAATATATCAGTATTAGTTAAACGATATAATTGTAAAGTAACAATAGCTTCAGCTTGAATTTCTGTAAATCCATATTTAGAAATAATATTTTCTTTAGCATCCATCTTGTTTTTAGAATTTCTGATTGTTGTAATAACCGCATCTAAGATAGATACCATTGAGATTAAACCTTGAACGATTTCAATACGTTTAAGAGATTTTTCTAGTTCATAGTTACATCTATTTGTAATTACTTCTTTTTGGTGAACAATATAAGCATCTAATATGTCCGCAAGTCCCATTTGCATTGGACGGCCTTGTGATATTGCGACCATATTAAAGTTATAAGTTGTTTGTAAATCAGTTTGTTTGTATAAGAAATTTAAAATGTTTTCTGGATTAACATCACGTCTAATATCTATAACAATTCTTAAACCTTGTCTACTTGATTCATCACGAATCATTTTAACGCCTTCAATGTTTTTCGCTTGAAGAGAATCGCTCATTTTTTTAAGTAACACAGCCTTGTTTACATCAAATGGAATTGAAGAAATGATAATTTTAGGTTCAGCTTTACTTCTATCTATCTCAACATCTGATTTAACAATTACTTTTCCACGTCCAGTTTCATATGCACTCTTTAATCCATCTAATCCTTGAATGATAGCTCCTGTTGGAAAATCTGGGCCTTTTACAAATTGCATTAATTCATCAACTGTACAAGCAGGATTATTGATTCTATAAATTGTCGCATCAATTACTTCACCTGGATTATGTGGAGGAATTTCTGTTGCATAACCAGCTGAAATACCTGAAGCACCATTAACTAAGATATTTGGAAATTTTGATGGAAGGACAATAGGTTCAAGTTCTTCATCATCAAAGTTTGGAACAAAACCTACTGTATGTTTTCCTAAATCCTCTAGCATAAGTTCTGAGTATTTACTCATTCTGGCTTCTGTATAACGCATTGCGGCAGCAGGGTCACCATCAATACTACCATTATTACCATGCATATCTACAAGCGGTAATAAAATTTTGAAGTCTTGACTCATTCTAACCATTGCATCATAAACTGCAGTATCACCATGTGGATGATATTTACCAATAACGTCCCCGACGATACGGGCTGATTTTTTAAATTGTTTATTGGAGAAAAGTCCTAATTTAAACATCGCAAATAAGATACGACGTTGAACAGGTTTCAAACCATCTCGAACATCTGGAAGAGCACGATCTTGAATGATATATTTTGAATATCTTCCAAATCTATCTCCCATAATATCTTCAAAATTTTCTGTTAAGAATTCTTCAACAAACTTTTCCATTTTTTTAGAAAGATTATTTTTACTACTCATCTAGCATTCCTCCTTCCAAAATGAAATTATCATCATTGTCAAATACAACATTATTTTCAATCCATTCTCTACGAGGCTCAACATCATCACCCATAAGAATGTTCATCTTATTTTCTGCAGCGCCATCTTCGCCTATTAATACTTTTATTAAAGTTCTTCTTGTAGGATCCATTGTAGTTTCCCATAATTGTTGGTCATTCATTTCCCCTAACCCTTTATAACGTTGAATTTGAACATTACGTTTTTGAATCTTTTCTCTTAACTCTTCATCAGTCCATGCATACTCAATATTAGATTTATAAGTAATCTTATATAGAGGTGGAGTTGCAATATAAACCATTCCTTGTTCTACAAGAGGTTTCATATAACGATAGAAGAAAGTTAAAAGTAGGGTTTGAATGTGAGCTCCATCGGTATCGGCATCGGTCATTATAATAACTTTATTATAATTAGATTTAGTATAATCAAAATCTGGACCAAATCCTCCTCCTATAGCATTTATAATAGACATTATTTCTTCATTTTTAAGAACTTCTTCAAGTTTTGCTTTTGCGGTATTAACAACTTTACCACGTAAAGGAAGAATTGCTTGGAATGTTCTATCACGACCTTGTTTTGCAGTACCACCGGCAGAATCCCCTTCGACTAAGAATAATTCATTCTTATCTGGATTCTTATATTGAGCTGGTGTAAGTTTACCTATTAAGTTAGCAGGTTTAGAAGTCTTTTGTTTAACCATTCGGATTTCATCACGAGCTTTTTTAGCAGCTTCACGTGCTTTTAGAGCACGTAGAGCTCTATTTATTAAGTTACTAGCGATTTGACCGTTTTCAGCAAGATAAGCTTTCATTTGTTCATAAACAACTTGTTCAACTGCCATCTTAGCTTCAGCTGTACCTAGTTTATTCTTAGTTTGTCCTTCAAATTGTAATAAATCTTCAGGAATACGAACTGAAATGATTGCAGTTAAACCTTCACGAATATCTGCACCTTCTAAATTTAAATCTTTTTCTTTTAGAGCGCCTATTAATCTTGCATGTTCATTAAATGCTCTTGTAAATGCTGATTTGAAACCTACTTCATGAGTTCCGCCATCACGAGTTCTAATATTATTAACAAAAGATAGTATATTTTCATTAAAGCTCTTTTCACAATATACCGCTGCAACTTCAATGTTAATTTTCAACATATTCCCAGAAAGAGATACCGGTTCATATAAAGCTTCTTTTCCAGCTGTTAAACTCTTGATAAATTCAACAATTCCATTTTCAAATAAGAATGTTTCTGATTTATTTGTTCTTAAATCGTTAAGTTCAATTCTTAACCCTTTAATTAAATATGCAGATTCTTTTAGCCTTTGTGCAATTGTTTTATAGTCGTAAATAGTTACTGAAAAGATTTTAGGATCAGGTTTAAAGTGAATTGTAGATCCAGTTCTTTTAGTGTCTCCAAGATTCTTTGGCTTTTCTATAATCTTGCCACCATTACGATAAGTTTGATTAAAGATTTTACCATCTCTGTGAATTGTTACTGTTAGCCATTCACTTAAAGCATTAACAACACTTGAACCTACACCATGTAATCCCCCTGATACTTTATATCCGCCTTCGGCATCAAATTTACCACCGGCATGTAAGGTATTAAAGATTACTTCTGGTGTCGGACGTTTTTCAACTTTATGAATACCAGTTGGAATACCACGACCATTATCAATAACTTCAACACTATTATCTTTATGAATATTTACTATTATTTGAGAACCATAGCCTGATAGTGCTTCGTCAATCGCATTATCGACAATTTCCCATACGAGGTGATGAAGCCCTCTTGAATCAGTTGACCCGATATACATCCCTGGTCTTTTTCTAACGGCTTCTAGTCCTTGTAAGACTTGTATGGAATCTTCATTATAAGTATTTACATTTTTTGCCATGATTTCACCTTACTTTCTAAAAATTTTTACACTACATTTTTTATTATAACATAAACTTTATTTTTTGGCAAGAAAAATAATTAAAAAATATAACTAAACTATGGAAAAAATCAAAATTTGACATTTTTTTTGTTTCTTTTTTAATGCCTTTTAGGTTGAAAAATTATCCTTTTTTTGGTATAATTTAAACAACTCGAGGTGATTATATGGGCACAGCTTTACCTATCATTTTTTTAATACTTGCATACCTTATAGGCTCTATTCCTTTTGGATATTTGATTGGAAAATTAAACGGTATTGACATTAGAACAAAAGGAAGCCACAACATTGGCGCAACCAATACTTTAAGAACACTTGGTAAAAAATGGGGTTTTCTAGTTTTCTTTCTTGATATTTTTAAAGCAACGATATTTGTATTCATAACAAAATATATTCTTGTTTGGGATAGTGATTTCTTTACTTTAAAGATTCATCCAATGTTCTATGGTCTTGCTTCATTCATCGGACACTTATTCCCTATCTTCTTAAAATTTAAAGGTGGAAAAGGTGTTTCAAGTTATTTAGGCCTAATTGCGGTATACTACTGGCCTTTTGCAATTATTGCTTTTTCAATATTTGTTATTACACTTCTTCTAACAAAGTATGTATCCCTTGGCTCAATCTTAGCAGTAACCTTAACTATTCCTTTTTACTGGATACTAGGCGTAGATGATCCTTATATGATTATAGTTGTATGCATTCTATCAACCTTAGTTGTAATAAAACATAGATCTAATATTAAAAGATTATTAACTAAATCAGAAAATAAAACTGAATTATTTAAAAAGAAAAAATAGTACTTGGCATTCCAAGTACTATTTTTATTATTTATATTGGTTCATAGAATTCATTACTCTTGTAATGTCTTTTTCAGAAGGTTTTCTTCCCATTTGCATGAACATCGCACGAATCATATCACGATTGATAGGTGGATTTTCTTTTAATTGTTTTTCAAATATTTTTCTAGTTACTAAGAAACCAATAACAGCACCAACAAGTAATGCAACTACGATTCCTCCTACTAAAAATCCCCAATGTACCATATATAATCTCCTTTCGATTACTTCTTTAATACTATTATATCAAAAAAACTTTTTTTTATCAACTTATATGCGAAATTAACTTTTTGCTTTTTTTCTTATCAATATTCTTGATTTTTTTATGAATTTAATCTATAATTTAAGTATAATTTTAATAGACGGAGGAATTAATTATGCCAAGAAAAATTACAGATGCTTGTATCGCTTGTGGAACATGTGCAGCTGAATGCCCAGTTAGCTGTATTTCTGAAGGTGATATCTATTCAATTGATCCTGATCAATGTATAGACTGCGGTGTTTGCGAAGGTAACTGCCCAGTTGAAGCTATCGTTGAAGAATAATTAACGAATCAAAAAATAAGACTCTAAGCATTCTCTTAGAGTCTTATTTTATTTTTTTATAATATGTTTAAAAGGTAATGTATCTTTAGTAGATAATATTATTTCCACACTTGGGAACTCAAGTTCTAGTTCCTTTTTTAAATAATCTTTAAATAAACATTCAACACTATGACTTACTTCTATAATCGCAATATCATAATCTAAAGCATCAAGGGCTTGATTATGTTTTACCTCACCAGTTATTAAACAATCACATTTATGACGTATTGCAATCATTAACTCGCTTGCACCAGCACCACCAACAATACCAACTTTAGATATCTTTTTATCAAGTGCACCAACTACTCTTCCTGATGGTTCATCTAACTTTTCTAATACATCGTTCGCAAAATCTTTTAGAATTACAGTATCAACATTACCTATTCTTATGAAACAGCTATTATCTAATTCTTCTTTATGTGAGTGAACATTAGATAATCCGATGATACTTGCAAGTATGTCATTCATGCCTCCACATGATGTATCAAAATTAGTATGCATAGAATAGATATTTAATTTATTTTCTAATACTTTGATTAGTTTTTTACCAAAAGGTGAATCATAATCTAAATTCAATAGTGGATTAAACATAAATGGATGATGAGTTATTAATAAATCTACATTATTATCTAATGCCTCATCAATTACTTCCATAGTTCCATCAAGAGCTATCAAAATCTTTTTAATTTCTTTTTCTTTTGATCCAAATTGTAAACCAATCTTACCAAGATCAAAACTTGAGGCTAAACTAACAGGATATTTAGTTTCTAAATAATGAGTTATTTTAGTTTGTTTCATTTAATACCTCCATTATTTCAATTCTTTCTTTATTTAAAATTTGATATTTTTCATCATTAATATCTAGTTGATTTAAAATTTTATTAAGATTTTCTAATTTGTTATTTAGATAATTTAAGAAAGTTTTAGAGCGTTCCTTTAATAACAATGGGCCAAAATAAATTTCAGTTGCTGTGAGAGCAGATATTTTAGGGTTATACCTTGCTTTTATAATTTCATAGTATTTACCTTTATCAAAAACAATATCTTCATCGATAATTTCAAGTTTATTATCAGATAAAGTTTCTCTTAAAATATGGTTTTTAGAATTAGCTTCAAGCACTAAATAGTCCATTTTTTTAACTACATCTAAATTATCAGTTATAATTGAAGATATTAACTCAGATCCCATCCCACAAATGGCAACTACATTAATATTTTCATTTATTGCAGATAATCCATCAGCAAGTGTATATACAATAGTTGCTTTTTTCTCATCATCTTTCAAATTTTTTCTTGCTACGTTTAGTGGCATTTCTTTATTATCTACAAGTTGAACAAAAGAAACCCCTTTATTTATAGCTTCTTTTGCTAGATAGCCATGGTCACAACCAATATCAGCTAATTTTTTATCACTATCTATCATCTCTAATACTTTACTTAATCTTATTGATAACATATTATCCTCTTTTTTTCAAAAAATACAAATGCATAAAACATTTGTATTTTTATTTTACACGATGTTGTTCTAAACGTTTTAAACGACTTGGATGTCTTAATCTTCTTAATGCTTTAGCTTCAATTTGTCTAATACGTTCTCTTGTAACATCAAATTCTTTACCAACTTCTTCTAATGTTCTTGGACGATTATCATCAAGTCCATAACGAAGACGAATAACTTTTTCTTCACGTGGAGTAAGTGTTTGTAATACTTTTTCAATTTCTTCACGATAAATCATGTTTTGAGTATATTCAAGTGGGTTTAGTGTTTCATTATCTGCAATGAAATCTCCGTAGCTTGAATCTTCATCCTCACCAACTGTTGCGTCAAATGAAACAGGTTCTTGTGCAATACGTTGAATAGTTTGTACTTTTTCAACTGAAATTTTCATTTCTGCTGCAATTTCTTCTGGAGTAGGCTCTCTACGTTTTTCTTGAGTTAATCGTCTTGTAGTTCTTACAAGTTTATTAATAGTTTCAACCATATGAACGGGAATTCTGATTGTTCTTGCATAGTCAGCAATAGCTCTTGTAATAGCTTGTCTAATCCACCAAGTAGCATATGTTGCAAATTTAAATCCTTTGGTAGGGTCAAACTTATTAACAGCTTTCATTAACCCCATATTACCTTCTTGGATTAAATCAAGTAATGGTAAACCACGTCCAATATATTTTTTTGCGATAAATACAACCAATCTTAAGTTAGACTCGATTAAAATCTTTCTAGCTTCTTCACCCATTTCGATTTTTTCATTTAGTATTTCTAATTCTTCATCAGATAAATGTTTTCCATTTTTCTTATAAGCTTCAATTTTATCTTGACACATTAAAGCTTCTTGATACATTCTTGCAAATTCTGATTCTTGAGTAACAGTTAATAATTCAACTTGGCCAATATCTCTTAAATACATTTTAACTGGATCATCTGCAGAATAATTTGAACCTATAATTTCATCAAAATCAGCTACCTTGATTTCACTATCAACTACTGATGCTAGTTCATTTAATTCATCATCTGTTTCTAAATCTTCAACAAATGCTTCAAAATCATCATCGATGCTATCAGCTAATAGTTCTTCTTCATTAGGAGTTTCTTCATTATCTTTTGATAGAGTGATTTCAACTCCTGCATTTTCTAAATATTCTACTACGTCATCTAAAGTATCATCATCTAATTTATTTTCAAAAATTTCATTAATTTTTGGAATAGAGATGTATTGATGCTTTTTCACATATTCTTTAATTAATTCTAATTGTTCTTTATATAAAATTTCGTCTAGCATTTAGTCCTCCTTAGACTTTACTATTGTAACATTTTTCTTACGAATGTTTTCAAATTTTTTAATATCTTCATAATCTACAGAATTAATAGCTCGATTATAAAGTCTGGTTTTCGATACATCTTGTTCACATTTCATTATTGTTTTTAAACAATCTTGAAATTCTTTGTCCTCTTTAGAATTAGCTATTACTTCATTTAATATCTTATGCGCATATTTTTCATATGAAGATGAAGTATTTATTTCATCTAAATGTTTCATTATTGAGATAAAATCATCATTATCCATTATATCGTGTTCCGCATAAAATATTTCGATTCTCTTAATTATTTCAAAATATGTAGCAAGACTTGAGTCTATATATAAATTAGTACCAAGTGTGTTTACATATTCAAGCACTCTTGATTTAGAAGATATTAAATGTTTAATTAAAATATCAAAAGCCATATATACTTTAGGCTTGATAACAACTTTTTTAGTTTTTACTACTTCTTGTTGAGGTTCTTTTTTCTCAATTGGTAAATTTATTTCTTCAACATTATAAATTCTTGTATTTTTTGAATAGTCTAAAATTAACATATCTAATGATATATTTAAATCTTCACCAAGTTTTTTAAGATAATAATTTACAACACTTTGAGATTTAGAAACTTTTAAAAAGCCAAAAACATCTTGTTTGAATGATTCAACAGATTCTATATCATTTATATTTAATGATTTTTTAGAAAGAGTATATAGCCATTCATAAACGCTTCTTTCGTTTTCAGATAAATATTTCTTTAAAGCATCCGCCCCATATGCTTTAAAGAATTCATCAGGGTCAAAATTATTAGGAAGTACCACAGCTTTAGGTAGAATATTAAACCCTGCAAGAAGTTCAGCTGAACGTTTCATTGCTTTTATCCCTGCAGCATCACCATCAAAACATAATGTTATATTTTTAGTAATTTGTAAAATTGATTTAACATGATCAGTTGTAAGAGCAGTCCCCATCGTCGCAACTGTATTGTTAATGTCTGCTTTCATACAAGCAATTACATCCATAAAACCTTCTAAAAGAATTATTTTATCAGATTCCCTGATTGATGATATTGCATTATGAAAGTTATAAAGGATTTGACCTTTATGAAATATTGCATTATCACTAGAATTAATATATTTCGCTTGATTAGATTCTTGATAAATTCTACCACTAAAACCAACTGTTTGACCTGAATTATTTTCAACAGGAAACATAATTCTTGTTCTAAAGACATCATAAGCTTTATCACGATCATTTAATTTAACAAGTCCAAGTTCGATTTGATCAAGTTCAGAACAATTCTTTTGATTTAAAGCAAGATTTAAATAATTTGGCTCACTTGAAGAAAGTCCTATTTTTAGTTTATTAATAATTTCATCGTCTATACCACGATTATGTAAATATTCTAATGCAAGGCGTCCTTCTTCAGAATTATGAAGATAGAATTGATAAAAATTACTAGCTTCTTTCATTACTTTTAGCAAACGCTCTTCTCTTAATGCTTCTTTTGATTGAGCTTCACTAATTTCAATACCTAAACGTTTCGCAAGCGTAATAGTTGCTTGATCCATTGTTATATTATGATATCTAGAAACAAAATAAATTACATTACCTTTTGTATTACAACTAAAACAATTAAACATTTTCTTTTCGTTATTGACACTCATTGAAGGATGATTGTCATTATGAAATGGGCATAGTCCAAAATAACTACTACCTTTTTTTGTTAGACTAACTACTTCGCCAACAACTTCAACGATGTTAGTTTGGTCTATAACTTGGTTTTTGACTGTTTGCGAAATCATTTGCCTAACTCCTTTCTAATTAGAATTTATTTTGAAAATGAGCGATTAATTCATCTACACTCATTCTTACTTGTTCCATAGTGTCACGGTCACGAATTGTTACAGTATTATCTTCTAATGTATCAAAATCTACTGTTACACAATATGGTGTACCGATTGAATCTTGTCTACGATATCTCTTACCAATTTTACCACTTGTATCATATTCACATACAAAATGTTCAGAAAGCATTCTATAAATTTCTTGCCCCTTTTCATTAAGTTTGTTTACAAGTGGAAGCACTGCAACTTTAACTGGTGCAACTCTTGGATCAAAGTGTAATACTTCACGAGTTTCTCCGTTTTCAAGTTGTTCTTCTTCATATGCACTAGTAAGCACTGCAAGTAATAATCTTTCAACCCCTAAACTTGGTTCTACAACATATGGAATATATTTTTCATTAGTTTCAGGATCTAAATATTCAAGATTAACCTTTGAGTGATTTTGATGAACACTTAAATCATAGTCAGTTCTATCCGCAATACCCCAAAGTTCTCCCCAACCAAAGAAGAATTTAAATTCCAAATCTGTTGTTGCTTTTGAATAGAAGCATAATTCTTCAGGAGAGTGATCACGAGATCTAATTAATTCTTCTCTTATACCAATTCCAGTTAAGAAATCAATACAATATTGTTTCCAGTATGCAAACCATTCAAGGTCAGTACCAGGTTTACAGAAGAATTCAAGTTCCATTTGTTCAAATTCACGAGTTCTAAAAATAAAGTTACCTGGTGTAATTTCATTTCTAAAGCTCTTACCAATTTGCCCAATACCAAATGGCACTTTTTTACGAGTTGTTCTTTGGACATTCTTAAAATTCAAGAAAATCCCTTGAGCTGTTTCTGGTCTTAAATATACAACTGTTTTAGAATCTTCTACTACACCTTGGTGAGTTTCAAACATTAAGTTAAATTTACGAATTTCAGTAAATTCTTTACTTCCACAGTCAGGGCAAGTAATTCCATTTTTAACAACATAATCATAAAGTTGTTCATTACTCCATCCATCACCTGTTACTTCACCTTTTGTAAAGTCTTCAATTAATTTATCTGCTCTATGTCTTGTATGGCAATGTTTGCAGTCAATTAATGGATCACTAAATCCGCCTACATGTCCAGTTGCTACCCATGTTTGTGGATTCATTAAGATCGCAGAATCAATACCAACATTATTTGGTGCAGTTTGAACAAATTTTTTCCACCATAATTTCTTTAAGTTATTTTTAAGTTCAACGCCTAATGGCCCATAATCCCAAGTATTAGCAAGACCACCATAGATTTCACTACCTTGATAAACAAACCCTAGTTGTTTTAAATAAGCTACAAATTTTTCCATTGTCATTTCCATAGTACATTTTCCTCTTTCTTCACTTTTTAGCAATATTATTGCATTTTACTTACTTATTATACCATTTTTTTATCAAATCGTCAACGATAAATTTCAACTTTTTTAAACTAAATTATATCTTTTTTAAAATTAAAAAAACAAAGAACTATTTTAACGTTAAAATAATTCTTTGTTTAATTAAAATTTTTTATATTCGCAAATGTTTTTATACGATACAATTATAAATTTAAACTTAAAAGAGCTAGTTAATTCATGTGTTTCAACAACATTTGTTGAAACAATTTTTTCCTCTTTGGTAGTTCTTTCTTCTTCGAATTTTTGATAATATTTCATCATCGCAAAGTTATACGCTTCATCTATAGAAAGCTTTTCTTCTATCAATTCTTTCTCAAAATGATACTCTTTTTTTATCACTAGTCCTTTAAAATTCAAGAGGGTTTTAGACTTTAAAAAACTATTTTCAAATTTTGTATTTTTATTAAAAAAGCTTTTTTCTAAGAATTTAATATCATATAATTCTTCTATATTCCCACTTGGTCGATAATAAGAATAATCTTTTGGTATTTCTACTTCAAAATATTCTTTTACCTTCCCAATTATATAACCATTTAGTTCAATACACTTACTTAAATCGTATAAATTATTTTCATATTGAGTATTACTAGTAACTAATACATCACCTTTTTTAACTACCATATTAGTATTAACTAAAACAATACCAGATGATAACTTTATTTTTGTAATGTATGCATCATGTTTTGAAACAAATTCTCCTATTAACTTTTCTCCTGCTTCTTCTTTTTCATGAACATCTTGACAAACTATTTCTATAGTTAGTTTAGATCCTTTTTTACTAAGACCAATGTATGCGTATTGATAAAATTTATTTCTAAGTTCCTTTGAAACACTTACAATGCTATCCGATAATATATAATAAGGCCCTATTTTTTTCGTATTGTCAATCACATAATCATATACTTCTTTAGTTTCAAAGCGCTCATCACTAAATACTATTTCCCTTATCATAAATTGGTTTATTAAAAACAAAAGCAATGTACTTAAAATTACTATTAAACAAATCACCTTTTTATTAATATTGTGATTTAAATAGGTTTTATAATTATCTGTTATAATATAAGGAATGTCTAATTTTTTAAATAATTTGAAATTATACGAGTTACAATCGAATACAATTTTTTCATCTAATTGTTTTAGATTAAAAACTTCTACACCATTTATTCTAGATAAATATATTTTATCAATTGTTAAGGTATACCTTAATCTATATTTATTTGATTTTGATTTCTTTAACTTTACCGGTAATCTCAATTTTATTCTCTTCCATCTTACTAATTTTCAAATTATTCCCTGTAATTTGGATATCATCAATAATAATTACTTCATCTAAGTATTCTATGATATTTTGATAATTACTAAGAATAATCAAATCTTCTGTACTTCTAATGAAATTTATTTTTTTAGCAAATAAATCTGTTAAAAAATTATTCATTATATCACCACTAATATTATATTATAACTGGCAATCTTTTATTACAAGCAAAAGAAAAACCAACTATTTCTAGTTGGCTTATTTCTAATTAATGAGAACGATTACCATTTTTTCTAGCTGCACGTTTCTTTTCTTTACGAATATCGCTAGGTTTCATGTAATGTTGGCGTTTACGGGCTTCAACAAGGGTTCCTGATCTTGAAACATCTCGTTTAAATCTCTTTAAAGCTTCATCTAATGTATCGTTTTCTCTAACAATTGTTTTTGGCATTCCAGTTCACCCCTTTCATCCATCCCTTTTTATCATTAATATTATACCTTTTTTTGCAAATTTTGTAAACTAAAGTGAATTATTTTTTTTGATTAATTACAATTTTTTTCATTACTTTTCTTAAGGCTATTCCACGATGACTAATTTTATCCTTTTCATCATCCGTTAAGTAACCTGCAGGTTTATTATAGTAAGTAGAAAAGAAAATAGGATCATATCCAAAACCATTTGTACCAGTTTCTTCTTCTAGTATATATCCTAACATTTTTCCTTCATCGCATAATAAAGTAATACCATCATAATAGCAAACTGAACAACAATAATGGGCACTTCGATCTTTCACACCTTTTAATTCTTTAAGCATTTTATTACGATTATTTTCGTTAGTTGCATTATGATAGATGTCCGCAGCATATCTAGCACTATAAATACCAGGACCTTTTAGTGAGTCAACATAAATTCCAGAGTCATCTGTAATTGTTGGAACCTTTGTTAAATTATAATAATATTTTGCTTTAATAATCGCATTTTCCTCATAAGTTGTTCCATCTTCAATTGGTTCAGGAAAAGAATCAAAATCTTTTAACGATAGTACTTCAAATGAAACGCCTAGTTCTTCTTCATATTCTTTTATAATTCTAGTCATTTCAATTATTTTGTGTTTGTTATTTGTACCTAGTAATATTTTCATATTCTACCTCGCAAGCAATATTATATCAAATATCCTATAAAAAATCAAAAAAAGAACACTTAGAAAGATTATTCAATCTCTCCAAATGTTGCTTGATAAAGCATTGAACTATCGCCATTAACAGTAATAGCCTCAACATCCATATTCATTAGAACTGTATCTTCTAATGCTTTTTTAAAATTGTCATCAATTTCAATATCTTCAACGAATTGAATTGTAATTTGATCTTCTACTACCTCAAAAGTATAATCAACTTCAATTTTTGATGCCTCAACAAGTTTATCAATAAAATATGCACAAGTCTCACTACCTGTATAAAAATAAGTAACTGGTCTAATAACATCATCCTCATGATATACTACAGTAGTATATTCAGCTTCAAATAAGTATGAAGTCTCATATGTATAATTTGTTCCATTTTTCTTAGAAATCTTTTTAAAACTATATCCATTTATATCTTTTACAACTGCTCCATCAAGTTTAATTACTACTTCACTTATTTCACTATCACAAAAAGTCCATGCAAGAGAATCAACAGTAAGTTTTCCTGAAGATTTTAGAATATCTTCTGATACATTTAATGTTAGAACTTCTCCATCAATAGTATAATCGTATAACATTGTTGATGGTGTGATTGGAGTAGAATAACCAGCAGGAATTAAATTCATATTAGTAGTAAGTAAATTCCATTTTTGCATAATTTGATCTTCTTCTATTGCATCTACTCCTACTTTTACACCAACAAGTTTTGATTCTTCATCAACTACAAAAATAGTTTGATAAGTTGTAGGCGAAGTTATAGGATCAATTGTATCGGGCTCATTCGAAAACCATTTTTCATAAGTGGATTTAGGAATTGCAAGGAGAGTTACAATAAGTACTAATACCCCCACAACTATTAAAAATTTAATATTAATCTTTTTCTTTTTCATACAGCACCTCTCACATAATTTTATTCAATTTCATATAATATATTACTATTTTTTATTTTTTCTATGATACATTTTTTTGAGGCAAGTTTTTTACAAGTTGAATCTAAATTTTATTTATTATAAGTTTTTGTTATACAGCGGAACAATATGTCTTTAAAAATATAAATATAGTAACTTCAACCATTACTATATTCATTCCATATTTTATTTTTAATTTAATCTAGCAATAGAGTCAAAACAATCTTGTTTCTTATTGTTACTTATGTATTAAATAATGTATGTTTTATAGTTCTAATTCTTTTTAGCGTCTTATAACACTCTTTTATTAATTATTAATTTGTGCATTTTAACAAAATATGATATAATTGTAGTGAGGTGAAATTATGAACAACAACTTTGATAATCCATTCTATGAGAACAATAATGACATGTTTCCAGAGTTGAACACTGAAGAAAGTAATTCAACACATGAAAGAGTAGAATTTAGAAAAGAACGAAATGCTTCAATTATCGGAATTGGTTGCTATTTAATTACATTCTATGTAATAGCAACATTTATCCAAATAGTGCTGATGGTTATATTTGCGTCAAAATACAATGTTTCAATAGCTAATATAATGGACTCACCTGATGCATATTATGCAACATTATCATGGTCAAATTTCTTAACTTATGTAGTTGCACTAATAGCTGTTGTACCATTTATGTTTAAATATTTGAAGAAAGATGTAAAGATTGCACTTGATGATAAAAAAGAAACATTAAAACATGTGCTACTAGGTATTGGCATCATGTATGCTACATCAATTTTTGCAAATCTTCTAGTACAAATTTTAACTTTAAACTTAGATGCTTCGGGCTCTTCCGAAAACCAAGAGGTAATTGAAGAATTAATGGGCAGTGGAACTGTTAACGCTCTTCTTATGTGCATAACTACTGTATTTTTTGCGCCTATACTTGAAGAAATTATTTTTAGAAAATGCTTATTTGGTTTATTTAAGAAAAAAACTTACCTTACTATTGCCATTTCTGCAATAATCTTTGCGGGAATTCACGTTGTTCCTGCTTGTTTAAACATACTTTTAGATATTTTAATGCAAGGTGGTTCTACTCTAACAGACCTTTACATTGAAGCAGTTTACATCATTAGCTACTTAGGACAAGCCATTGCAATGAGTTATATTTATTATAGATCAAAATTCAATATAGTTCCTAGTATCTTAATTCATTTATTTAATAACGTATTAGCTGTTCTTGCATTATTCTTAGTATAAAAATAAAAAGTGTATTAGTTCTTATCTAATACACTTTTTCAGTTTATGTATTCTTTTAATTTTTTACTTGAACTAAAACGAACTTTGTATCCGCCTTTAACAGAAAGTTTTTCACCTGTTGATGGATTAATTCCATCATAGCCATCTTGATAATATTTTTCAAAACTACCAAACCCAGTTAAAACTACTTTACCATCATTTTGAATACCTTCAGTAATAGTTTCAAATACTTCATTTACAATCTTTTCAATTACTACATAATTAAGATCATTTTCTTTATGAATTTTTTTAATTAATTCACTTTTTGTCATTTTTAATCACCTATAGTATTATATACAATTTTTAGGCTTTTTTCAAGTAAAATGACCTATTTTATGCGTATTTACTTAACTAATTTAAAGTTTTATAAAACAATAGCAATAATGCCACCTTTACCATAATTTACAAGTTTTTCCATGCTTGTTCTGAACTTTTCTAAAACACTTTCAGGCAAGGCATTAACTTTTGCTTTCATACCATCGTTAATTACATCACATAATTTTCTACCAAAAATTTCACTATTCCAAAGTTTTTCTGGATCTGTTTCATAATTTTCAATCATATGATTAATTAATTCTTCCGCTTGTTCTTTTGAACCAATAATAGGTTCAAAAGTTGATGAAACTGACATCTTAACAAGTTGAATCATCGGTGCAGTTGCTTTAATCTTAATTCCAAATCTAGTACCGTCTTTTAATAAACTTGGCTTTTCAAGTTCCATTTGACTCACCTTTGGAAGTGCTATATCATATCCTACTGTTTCAACTCTTTCCATTGAACTACCTATTACATCATATACACGTTTTGCTTCAGCAAGCTTTTGTAAATTTTCAATGAACACTCCTTTATCACAAACGTCTTCTCCGATTATTTCATTTACTACTTCATTATATGCTTCATCAGAGCAGCCTATTTCAATATCAACAACACCTGTTCCTGCATCGATACTTGAAATACAAACACTTGAAAATAAATCACTATCTTTTAGAACATCTTGAATTCTAAAAGCTTCTTTCATTTTTCTAAAATTACCTGTTGTTTCACTAATTAATTCTTTAAAACGACTCTTATAACTAATATTATCATTCAATTTATCTACCCAACTAGGAACTTCAATATTTAGTTCACTAATATCAAATTCATTCATTGCAACTTTTAATAAATTATCAACATCAGCTTCTGTCATGTTAGCAACATCAATTGCAACTACTCCGACATTATACATTTCTTCAAGTTCTTCCACTAAGCTTAAAGTCATAGGATCAGTCGGTTTAACAGTATTTACAACGATCACAAAAGGCTTATTTTGTTCTTTTAAATCTTCAATAATCTCTTTTTCTACTTTTGCATAGTCATCTCTTGAAAACTCCCCAAAGCTACCATCGCTAGTTAACACTATTCCAATATTTGAATGTGAGTCAATTACTTTCTTTGTACCTAGTTTTGCTGCTTCCTCAAAAGGAATACCTTCACTAAACCAAGGTGTTTGAACAAGTCTTGCACTACCATCTTCGTTTAAATATCCTTGAGCACTAGGAATTAAATACCCTACACAATCAACCATTCTAACTTGAAAATTAACATCATTATCTACTGTAATAGATACAGTATTACTAGGAATAAACTTAGGCTCAACAGTCATAATCGTTTTTCCTTCACCACTTTGTGGTAGTTCATCTTGAATTTTTTTATAAGTATATTCATCTGTTACAAGCGGTAATACTTTTAACTCCATAAACTTTCTAATAAATGATGATTTACCACTTCTTACAGAACCCACTATTCCAATATAAACATCTCCACTAGTTCTTGTAATTACATCTCTTAATACTTTATTACTCATAAAATGAATCCTCCTCTATTTAAATTTATGATTATACTATTCATTTTATGAATTTTTTATTTAAAAAACTAAGGAACTTACTATTTATTTTTTCTTATTTTTTTATAAACTTCAAGAGTTCTTTTTAATATTATTTCTTCACTAAAAGAGTAACCTTTTTCTTCTAATATTCTTTCTATTGCTAGAGCACAATCCATAGTATGATATGGCAAATATAAAATTCTTAGTTCTTTTGGTTTAATAATTTTATATACCTGTTTTGAAGAAAGGTTATAGGTGTAACAAAAAAATCTATAAATATATCCTATCCAAAAAAGTTCTTCTTTATTATACCTTGTTTTACCATAATCACTTACACCATATTCAATTTCTATTTCTTCATATATATTGCTATTTGTTTTTGTACTATCTAAAAAACTTAAATTATCGAATTCTTTCGATATCTCAGAATACATAAATCTTCTTATAAAAATTTCAGAACTAGTCTTTGTTTTATTTAAAGATTGTTCAAATAAACTTCCTTGTATATTACATAATAACAAACCATCTTTATCAATTTTTTTCATAATTTAAAATTTCGTCAATATAACGACCCTTTCCTCTATATTGGATTCTTGCTAATTTAACTTTATCATCACCAAGTTTCAAATCATCATTTCTTTTTTCTTTATATTCTTTCTTTTCAAGATTAGAAATAAAACATCTTTCTAAGATTTTAACGTTATTTATTGCCTTATCACTAACTAAAACATATTGTTTTCCCAAATTGGTTGCTGCTAAACAATGTTTACATTGTTCATCTGTAATTTCACCATCTATAAAAGTATCTATTATTTGAAACATTCTATTATCTGCTATTGGAGCAATAATATAATCAATACCATTTAATCTATTTAGAATATCATTTAATAATCTAGAATTTTTAAATTTTTCTAATCTACCACGGAAATATGCTATACAAAGCATCCATTCATTATTTACATTAAACTCTACACTTTTTAATCCTGTCAAATCAAAATCTAGTATGTATACTGAAGAATCTTTAAATCTTGAAACAAAAGACGCTGATTGACCATAATTTTCACCGCAATAAAAACCTCTTCCAAAATCATTATTATAGCGACTAAGTGATAAATCTATATTACCATTAATTTCATTTTTCGCGCCATGGAATAAAAGCTTATGGTTATTTTTTAGTTCTTCACAATAAAACATTTCTTTTATCTTATTTAGTTTAATTAAATTTGAATATGCAAAATCATAAATTTTATTTATGTTTTCTAAATTAGGATAAGTTTTTCCGCTTTCTGTTCTAGTTATTGTAATTTGTTCTATCCCTAATTCTTTAGCGATTTCCAATTGAGACAATTTTAATACTTCTCTAATACATTTTAAATCATCACTTACATTAAATTTCATTATAAATACCCCCATGTTTAATAAATTATAACATAAAATTTAAAATCTGTCAAGAACTTGTTTATAACATTTGTTATTAATAAGTTTAAATAAAAAAATAAACCATGCAACTGTTATATCATTTTTTTCACCTATTAATTTTTTTAACATTTTTAATAAATCAGAAATAAATTTATTTTTTATAAATTCTATAGTTTTATTATTGATGTTTTGATTATATTTGTCTTGACTTGTATTAATTCTATTAATGTATGGTTCTTCTTCATCAATACCAAAAGTTTTTAGCCTAAAATTAAATCTAAAAACCAACACACCCAATAATCTTTTTCTACTATTGCTTTTGTGATATTCTTTTCAAAAGCAACTTTTCCATAAACTATATCCTTTTCGATATTATTAATTTTTGCAAATTTATACATAAGCCCCCCTATTATTCTAAAAAACAAAAAAGCCCTATTCTTTACCCGTTTAATTATGTAACAAACGGGATATGAATAAGACTGTAAATGTTTGTTATATTGTATCTCAATTATACTAAAAAATGGTTAATTTGTAAAGATATAAGAGAAATTTTTATTCTTCTAATCAATCAATTTAAATATTTTTTCATATATCCATGATGTAATATTATATTTATTATTTTTAATGAAATCTTCATAACCTTTTAAAACATTTTTCATTTTTTGCATTTCATAAGAATTACATTCATAATCTTTTCCTAACACTTTAAAAGTTTGAATAATTAATAATATATTATAAGGTAATGCATTTATTTCTTTAGAAGTTGAATGTTTAAATTCTAACACATTTTTTCCAATTAAATACTTTCTATAAGGTCCATTACTCACAAAAATATATTTAGATGGGACTTGTGTACTAATACCGATCAAATTTAACGCAAAATTACCACTTGGACAAATATTCCAATTATATTGTCTAGCTATAGCATTAGCTATCTCTTCTATATTAGGAGCTTCCTCTATTTGAAATACATCACTTTTCTTAGGAAAATCATATACACCCCTAATTACTCTTCTTATTTCTTTTTTATCTTCTAACTGTTCTAGTGCTTTACTAATACTTTTATAGTTAGCTATATCTAAAAAATCAGCAGATGTAAATGCCTTAAATTTTAATGATTGAATTTTTTTTAACAATTGTTTTTTTACAGATTCCATAATAACACCTTCGCAAAAATTATATAACTTTTGCGAATTTTTGCCAAGAAAAAAAGCAACTTATTTTATAAGTTGCAAATGCGACAACATTATTTTTTTTGTTTTGGAGATTTCTTTTTCTTACGATCTATTTGTTTTTTTAAGTTTTGGTAAATTTCAAAATCTTTCATAACTACTTCTTTATCAAAAGCAAGTACATTATTATCAATACGTTTTAAAAGAATTTGTAATTCATTTTCAATAATAGTAACTAGTTTTTCTGGATATCCATAATCAATTTTATTAAATTCAAATTCATCACGGTCAAGAATAATCTTATCACCACTAGGAAAAACTTTAACATCAAGATCATAATCAATATACTTTATCCCCTCAGAATCCTTAACATAAGGTGAACTAAGGTTACAATAATAGTAAATTCCATTATTTCTTAACATACAAATAATATTGAACCAATAGTTTTTAAAAAAATAACATACTGCTGGTTCTTTTGTTTTCCATCTTCGACCATCACCATCGATTACGTTAGTATGATCATTTACTACTACAATAACATCGCTTGTTTGTCTTATTACATAAGCACATTGCCAAACTCTATGAAGAACACCATTATGTTTGTAACTAATGATTTGAACTTGGTTATCTAACATAATTTCCTTCTTTCCTTGATAATATTATATCAAATTTACCATTTTTTTGAAAGTAAAACGATTAATTAATTTAAAGAGCATGAAAAAAACGATAATCAACTATAAATGATTATCGTTTTTTAATATTTTTAAGAGAAATATAAATGTATTATTTTTTGAAATGATTGATTAAATCAATTAATCGATCATATTCACGACTTACTAAATCTTCAAGGAAGTTTTCAAAAGGAACAGGATTCTTTTCAACTTTAAAAGTTTCTAATAAATCAAAATATTCTAAACGACGTTTTGTCTTGATACTAATTGGTAAGTATCCATTTTTAATTAAGAAGAAATTTAATACAAGACGTGCAAGTCTTCCGTTACCATCTAGGAATGGATGAAGTTTTGCAAGTTGTAAGTGTGCATAAGCGATCTCAGCCATACTATCAGTTTCTCTTCCATTTACATCATTAAAATATTTTGCCATACGATCATATAATTTAATATGGTCACATGGAACATGGTTAGAACCATTAATTTTAATATTTACATTACGATATAGTCCACCATCATCTAGTAAACCATTCATGATTTGTGCATGTAAATCTTTTAAGAAATCTTCTGTTAAATCCTTATTTTCGTTCTTTTCTAAATATTCAAGAACCATATTATAGGCTTTATAATAGTTGTAAACACTTCTTTTTAAAGTTTCATCAACTTTTACATTGTAACCTTTAATAATAGATACAACTTCTTCAAGTGATGCAGTTTTACCACTTTCCATGCCTACTGAGTTCTTTGTTAATACGCAAGCTAAATTAAAATTAAATGCTTTTAATTCCTCAGCCGGTACGCATCCTACATTTTCTAATACATAATTTCTTTTTTCTTGTAAATTCATATCTCTCGAACCTCCTATACACTAATAGTATACCACTTTTTAAATAAAATGAGAAGCAATTATATAATTTTTTTTCAATTTAAGTTATTTACAAGTTCTATTAACTCATCAATATCAATAAAGCCGTTATAAGTTTCTAAAACTTTTCCTTTTTTGATAAATAAAAGAGTCGGTGCTGTTCTAACTTTATAAACAGATGCAAGTTCCTTGTTCTCATCAGCATTTACTTGAAGAATAAAAACATCAGGATTCTCTTCTTCAAATTCTTCTAAAGTGATTGCTACCATTTTACAAGTAGGACACCAAGAAGTATAAAATTCTAAAATTATTAATTTATCTTTTTGTAAAAGTAAATCAATATTACTATTTTGAATGTCTTTTATATCCATATTATTTTAGGACAACAACTGTTACCCCTAAACCTCCTTCATTTTCTCCACCATATCGGTAAGAATCAACATTTTTATTATTTTTCAAATAGTTTCTAACGAGTTCTCTAATAACACCAGTTCCAAAGCCATGAATGATATTAGCCTGTTTAATTCCCGCAACAATTAAATCATCAATATATTTATCAAGTAAATCTTTAGCTTCCTCATATCTTTTACCTCTTAAGTCCAGTGTTAATGAAATACGAGCTTTAGATACTGAATAACCGATATTTGATTGGCTTTTTTGAACCTCTACTTGTTTTTCAACTGATTCAAGTTGATTTGCTTTTAAAGTAAGTGTCATATTTCCTACACTTACAACATATGAACCATTATTTAACTTTTTATCAATTATACCATATTGATCGTATGACGGAATATAAACATCTACACCAACATCTAGTGTTATATTATTTATTTTCTTTGGTTTCTTTTCTTTTTTAATTGTTGTATTAATAGAATTAACCTGATGCTTTGCTTCGATAATTTGATGAAGTTTAGCATCGTTTTTCTTAATATCATGAGCTTTTTCTAATATGTCAAGAGCTTCTTTAGAAACTTTATCGACAAATTCGTCTGCTTCTTCTTGAGCTTTTTTAAGAATCTTATTCTTTTCTTTATCAAGAATTTCACTCTTTTTAGTAAATTCTCTTTTTATATTATCAGCTTCAATTGTCTTTGCAAGATATTCCTTCTTTATATCTTCAAGTTCTTTTGATTGTTTTTCAAGTTTTAAAATTAACCTTCTAGAATCATCATTTTTTGTCGATGCCATCATTTTAGCATCTTCAATGATTTCTTTTTTAAGGCCTAATTTTCTTGCAATATTAAATGCATTACTAGAACCCGTTACACCTAAATTTAATTTATATGTAGGAGACAAAGTGTTTTGATCAAATTCCATTGAAGCATTTATAATTAAAGGATTCTCAAAAGCAAAAGCTTTTAATTCTGAATAGTGAGTAGTTGTAATAAAGCTTACCTCATTATTAATTAAATATTTAAGTATTGCTTTTGCAAGATTTGTTCCCTCAACTGGATCAGTACCAGATCCTATTTCATCAAATAATACTAAAGATTTTTTTGATACATTATTAATAATGTTAGTTATATTATTCATATGTGATGAAAAAGTCGATAAATTACTTTCGATACTTTGATCATCACCAATATCACAGAATATTTGATCAAAAATCATCACATCACTAGTTTCATCAGCAGGAATTAATAATCCATATTTTACCATCATGCAAAGTAAACCAACAGTTTTTAATAACACTGTTTTACCACCAGTATTAGGTCCTGTTACGATAATACCTAAATAATCTTTACCAAAACTTACATTATTAGGTATTACTTTTTTAACCTTTAATAAAGGATGTCTTGCATTTACTAAATTAAGTCTTGCATTATCGTTAATATTTGGTTTATTACCATCATAACTCATAGCTAGCATTGCTTTTGCAAAAACATAGTCAATTTTACAAATATTTTGAAAATTAACATCTAATATTTCTACATTTTCACTTATCATTAAAGATAATTCTTTTATAATTTTATTAATTTCTTCTTTTTCTTCTTCATATAAGCGATTTTTATCACTCATAAGTTGTCCAACAATAAGTGGTTCAATAAAACATGTTTGCTGGCTTGCGGAAGTATCAAGCACTACCCCTTTAATTTGATTTTTATATTCACTTCTTACTGCTAAACAATATCTATTATCTCGAAGCACGACGCTTGTTTGACTAAGTTTTGCGCCTTCTTTTGCGATAATTTCTTGAAGTTTATGCTTAATAGAAGCATCAATTTGAGCAATTTTTCGTCTGATAGATTTAAGAGTTGGACTTGCTTCATCTAAGACATAACCATTTTCATCAATTGATTTCACAAGTTTTGATTCTAGGTATTCAAGAACTATTAAGCCTTCTACTAAACTTGCATAAAATTCACATTCTATTTGTTCTTTTTGAAGATTTGCTAAATGTTTTTCACAAGCTTTAACAGTTTGAAACAGCTTAACAGTTTCATATAGATCGATTGCGGGGATTATTGCATCCCTACTTGCAAGTTTTAATATTTTATCGTAATCAGAACTTATACAAATTGGAGCTCTTTCAACTCGATATAAAATTCTTAAACATTCATCTGTATGATCTAGTTCTTCTTTGATACCTAGTATATCGCTTGATGGTTTTAAATTATCAATCAACTTTTTAGTCTTCGGTATTATTGCAAAATCACTAAGTTTTTCTAAAATTACATCCATTTGTAATTTATAAAAAGCTAATTTATTATCCATAATGAGAACTCCTTTCTAATTTTTGTTAAAAATTTTTTAAACTTTTTTTTATTAAATTTTAACAAAACTTTTTTATTTTTTGTTATAATATAGTTGGAAGGTGATTTAGATGAACAATCAAACAAATACTACTCATAGAATTAATGCCACGTCCGAACAAATCAATGAAATGTTAGAATATTATCAAGGCTATCTAACATACAATGCAAGTAATTACATTATTGCAAGAGCTAAGCTTGCAAGCAGTACAATTACTTTTTACCGCACTAATGTAGTATTATTTCAAGGTATCGATGAAACAAATGAATACAACATTTGGGCTGAAAAATTTGGACTTGAAACTGCCGTTTTAGAAACACCTATTAATAATAACATCTCAATGTTAAATGCAGTAGGTAGTGATGAAGTTGGAACAGGTGATTATTTTGGTCCAATTGTAGTATGTGCTACTTATGTTGATCAGGAAATGTCTGAAAAATTACGCCATCTAGGAGTAAAAGACTCTAAACTTTTAACTGATAAACAAATGATTCCACTAGGAATTAAACTTGCTAGTATGATTCCTTATGCCATCGTAATATTAGATCCATCTAAATTTAATGCTTTAACTGCTAAACAAGACAATCTTAACTTTGTTAAAGCATATTTGCACAACAAAGTTATAAATAGTATACTAAAAAAGATCGAAAATGTAAAGTGCGACGCTATTCTAATCGATGAATTTACACCTAAAGAAAAGTATCTAGAATATCTTCATTCAACTAAAGATTTGATAGAAAATGTTACAATGATCAAGCAAGGAGAGAAAGCTCACATGAGTATTGCTGCAGCATCTATCCTTGCAAGAGTTACTTTCTTAAGAGAACTTTCAAAGATGTCTAAAGAATATGATTTAAACTTCTTGAAAGGTGCAGGACCTGAAGTTGATAGAAATGCTATTGCATTTGTAAAATCTTTTGGTTGGGATTCCCTTAAAAAAGTCGCAAAATTTAAATTTGCAAACACTGAACGTATTAAAAATTACTTTATGAATAACCCACTTCCTAAATCTAGACAAGGAAGTATCTATAATGAAAATAAACCAAGCAATTAAGCTTGGTTTGTTTTTTTACTCAACAATTATTTTCTTTTTCTAAAGAAAGCAAGCGCTAGAGAGCTCATAGTTAAGCTTAAGAAGTAAACAAGTTGAGTAGCATCTGTTTTAGAACAAAGTTTTTTCCTTGTTGCAGGAATTACTTCTTCTCGTAAAATCTTGCCACAAACATTGCATTCAGTATGTTTATGCCCTTCTTTTCTCTTTTTTGCTTCTTCATCTATAATCCAGTCGCTTTCTATATGTCCTAATGCTGAACTGTAAGAATCTACATATTCATTATTACATCTTGTACATACATGAGTAGTATAGCCTTGTTCTGTACATGTTGGTTCAGTTATAACACTCTCATAACTATGACAAAGTTTATTCACAAATGTATCTACATATTCATCATCACATTTTGTACATGTATGAGTTGTATATCCCTGTTCCTCACATATAGGATTAGTTACTACACTTTCATAATCATGTCCTAAAGAAGTTATTTCTACTTCTTTTGTTTGAGTTGTGAATGCTACATTTGTAAATGTTACTGTATATTTACCTAATCCTTTTTCTGTACATGTTGGATTATTTACTATACTATATACTGAATTTACTGTTTCTGTTTCTTTATGTGTTGAATCATTTTGACATGTTCTTGTTCCTTTAACTGTTTTGTTATCAGTTGACCATGTATATGTTACTGTTCCATAATTATGTCCAAGTTCATTTGTATATGAATCTACATATTCATCATCACATCTTGTACATGTATGAGTTGTATACCCTTGTGATTCACATGTAGGATTAGTTACTACACTTTCATAATCATGACCTAAAGATGTTATTTCAACTTCTTTTGTTTGTGTTGTAAATGCTACATTTGTAAATGTTACTGTATATTTACCTAATCCTTTTTCTGTACATGTTGGATTATTTACTATACTATATACTGAATTTACTGTTTCTGTTTCTTTATGTGTTGAATCATTTTGACATGTTCTTGTTCCTTTAACTGTTTTGTTATCAGTTGACCATGTATATGTTACTGTTCCATAATTATGTCCAAGTTCATTTGTATATGAATCTACATATTCATCATCACATCTTGTACATGTATGAGTTGTATATCCTTGTTCTTCACATATAGGATTAGTTACTACACTTTCATAATCATGTCCTAAAGAAGTTATTTCTACTTCTTTTGTTTGAGTTGTGAATGCTACATTTGTAAATGTTACTGTATATTTACCTAATCCTTTTTCTGTACATGTTGGATTATTTACTATACTATATACTGAATTTACTGTTTCTGTTTCTTTATGTGTTGAATCATTTTGACATGTTCTTGTTCCTTTAACTGTTTTGTTATCAGTTGACCATGTATATGTTACTGTTCCATAATTATGTCCAAGTTCATTTGTATATGAATCTACATATTCATCATCACATCTTGTACATGTATGAGTTGTATACCCTTGTGATTCACATGTAGGATTAGTTACTACACTTTCATAATCATG
>CAYPEY010000004.1:0-67162 GCA_964409955.1 uncultured Staphylococcaceae bacterium | reverse complement strand
GTATATTTATTTGAACCATAGATGTTATAGAATGTAAATTAACTAGAAAAGGCGATAAAAATGGAGTTAAAACAAAAGTTTACTTTAAAAACAATGTTTTTTATGCTTTCGAGTGTTTTTAAAGCAGCACCGGTATTGTTTCCGCTATTTATTCTCATAAAAGTTTTAGAGACTTTACTTGGAGTCGTTGCGCTTTATGTATTAAAAGATGCTACTAATTTGGTTGCAGAAGTTGTAATGAATAATGCAGTATTAAACCAAACTGTAATGATGACCTGTATTTATTTAGTTTTATTATTGGTAGTTGAATCATTGTTAGTGCTATGTGAAAATATAATAGAAAGTTATTATTATAAGAATGCTGATAGATATTTTAGAATAATATTAATGTATAAACTAGGAAAATTATCTCAAGAAAAATTATATGATAAAGAGACTTATGATAAATATAATTTTGCATATAGACATTTATATGTTTTTCAACAATTGCCATATCATATAATGAATTTTGTAATTGAGTTCTCATTTCAAAAGATTATATATTTAGGAGTAATTTTTTCGTTTAATATTTGGGCAGGTTTAATTAGTTTAGGTTTATTCATTTTTAACATTGTATATACGATTGTTTATACAAAGAAAAAGGTTGATTTAAATAAAAAGTTTAATAATGAAGAAAGAAAAAAGAATAATTATGTTTCATTAATAACACAAAAAAATACTATCAAAGAAACTAAGATCAATAGACTAGAAGATTATTTCTTTGATAAACAAGATGAAATATCTAAAATAGTTGAAAAAGAAAAATATAAGATAAGTAAAAAAGAAACAATAATGACTCGCTTAGTTAATACTATTGTGTTTGGTGTGAAAATATTTTTTGATATATTTATGCTATACTTAGTATATAATAAGCAAATTGATATTGGTACAATGGTGATGATTAGAGCAGCACTTTCATCTGCAACTCAAATAGGTAGAAACTTTATTCAACCAATTGAAAGAATTGTAGAATTTGTTGAGATTGCACCAGTTATTGTAGAAATGATTTTTCCATTAACTAAAGATGAGAAAAAGGAAATCAAGAAATTAGAAGAACCTAAATTTGATTTAAAATATGGAAAATTTGAAAGTATCAAATTGGAAAATATCTCTTATAAATATCCAATAAGTGAAGAATATGCAATTAAAGATATAAATTTAGAAATTAAAAGAGGTGAAATTGTTTCGATATTGGGATTTAATGGTAGTGGTAAAACTACTACTTCTAAACTATTATTGGGTTTATTTAATCCAACGAATGGGAATGTATATTTAAATGGTGTAAATATTAAAGAAATTTCTCAACAAGATTTGTCAATGTATTTTGGAGTAGGCTTTCAAGAATATGCTAGATATGAACTAACAATGAGAGAAAATATTGGTTTTGGTAAAATTGAAGAATTAAATAATGAAGAATTAATAAATGATGCGATTAAGAAGACTAATTTACAAAATATTATTGAGACTCTTCCGAAAGGATTAGATACATATTTAGGTAAGAAATATGATAAAGAAGGCCAAGACTTAAGTGGTGGACAATGGCAGCGAGTAATACTAGCAAGAGCTTACATGGGTGGACCAGAAGTATTGTTGTTAGATGAACCTACTGCCGCAATCGACCCTATCGAAGAAGAAAGAATGTTAAATGAATTTAAAGTAAATCTTGAAGGTAAGACAGCAATACTTATTTCTCATAGAATTGCTTTTGCAAGACTAGCTTCTAAAATTATCATAATGAAAGAAGGAAGAATTATTGAAAGTGGAACACATGATGAACTATTAGCTAAAAAAGGTTATTATCATGAACTGTTTACTTCTCAACAAAATCTTTATAATGGTGAAGAAAATGAAGAAGAATAAAAATAAGAGTAAGTATAATTATTTTTCAACAATGTTAATAGCCTTTAAAAACGCTTTTAAAGATTGCCCGTTTATAGTAATATTTCAGATTATCACATTGCTTTTATATATTCCAAATGAAATTTTATGGTATGTATTATTAGAAAAAGTAACAAATAAAGCATATGATTTTATTAGTGGAGCTGAAACTACATTTTTACCTGCCGTAAATCATATCTTCTTATTAGCACTAGTTTTATTGGTTTTTAGAATTTTATATGATATTAATAATATTTTAAGTGAAAAATTAAATTATAAATTAGGCTATAATTATTTTAAAAGATTTAACAAGAAACTTTCAAAGTTGACTTTTGAAAATTATGAAACACAAGAAGTAGATAGTAAAATTAATTTAGTTAAAAGTTATGGTACATGGATCTACGCAAGAGTTGCTTTATATAGTTGGCAAAGCTTATTTTATAGTTTTGCGGGAATCGGAATATTTGTTTTCTTTACATCAAGACTTCCTTGGTGGGTAGTAGTAATTTTTATAATTGCTAGTTTATTTTATGTTATTCTTGGTATTCGTTTCGGTAAAAAACTTTTCAATAAATATGATGAATTAGAACTTACCAGACAAAGAAGAAATTATTTTTACTTTTCAACTCAGTCAAAAGAAACCCATCAAGATAGTTTAATGAATCGATTAACAATACCTTTTATTAAAAGGTGGCGAGTATTAAATGATTATTGGAACGATGAATCATTAAAAGCAGGTCTATTAAGAGAAAAATTTGAGTTAATCCCGAATATATTTTATGCTTGTATTTCCATGTTTGTATTATTTTTTGTAATATTAGAAATCGCTAATGGAAATCAAGAAATCGGTTATTTTTCAGTTATTATTAGTAATATAATAACATTTAGTTATTTATTAAAGAGTTTAGGGTACGCATATCAATATGATGTTAGAGATAATAATGTTTATAAGAGTTATTTAGAATTAATGGAATTAGAAGAAGATTTAGAAAACAATAACAAAGAATTAGATGAAAAATTCAATATAGAATTTAAAGATGTTACTTTTACTTACCCACAATCAGATTATAAAGCACTTAATAAGTTAAATTTAAAATTACATGAAAATGAAGTAATTGCTGTAGTAGGTTATAACGGTAGTGGTAAGACTACTTTTGTTAATTTGTTGACTGAACTTACAAAAAAATATCAAGGTGATGTTATCGTAAATGATGAAGTTATTAATAATCAAATGGGTGTTTTAAAAAATAGCACAAGTTGTATTTTTCAAGATTTCTTACAGTATTCTTTTACAATTAAACAAAATATTTGTTTAGGAAATATGAATAAAGAATTTACAGATGAAGAAATTGAAGAAATACTCGATAAAGTTGGTTTACTTGATTATGTTAAAACATTACCAGATGGAATTAATACAATGCTTGGTCAAATAGAAAAGGGTATGGAACTTTCAAAAGGTGAATGGCAAAGGTTAGCCATAGCAAGACTTTTAGCAAAAGACGATAGCAAAATTTGGATATTAGATGAGCCTACTGCCTTTTTAGATCCTATGGGAGAAATAGAAATATATAATTTAATTAAATCATTACGAAAAGATAAAACTATATTATTTATTTCTCACCGATTAGGCTTTTCAAGACAATGCGATAGAATTTTAGTATTTAATCAAGGACAAGTTGTTGAAGATGATTCACCTGATAATCTAATGAACAAAGATAGTTTATACAAGCAAATGTATGAAGTTCAAAAGAAGTGGTATGAATAAGCTAAAATTTTCTTTTTAGAGGAGGTATAAAATGTCTATATTATTACATATAATTTTTCCCATTATTATAATTGGGGTTAGTATTTATGCGATAATTGAACCATTAAAGTGTACTGATGCTTTTAAACTAGATATTAAAATGTTTAAAAAGAATAAAGCAACACTAATTAGTTCTAGAAGAAGTTATGCGATTTGTTTATTAATTGAAGGTATTGCTTATTCAGTTTTATCAATAAGAATATTATTAAAACAAGTAACATTATCTAGTATAGAAAGATGTTTAATTATTTTGTTAATAGCTTTAATTCCGCTTCCTTTAATTTTCATTATTCATTTTATTAAATTTGATAAGGAAGGAAATTTAAGGAGAACTGAAAAATGATAGGAAAAATTTTATTAATAATCTTAGTGCCAACAGCTGCATTTTGCATACTTTTTTCATTTATCAAAGGAATAGTTTTGTCAAAACATAGATTTTTATGTTCTCAGTGTAATAAAGAATTTTATCCGAAATGGTATCAAGTGATGTTTGAAAGTCATTTCGGAGAATATTATAAAATTAAATGTCCTCATTGTAATAAAAAGGAATATCATAGATCAATCGATTAGGAGGGAGAATTTATGAATTTATTTGATTTTAGTTTAAGTCCTATAGAGATAAAATATAATGAATTATTGGAAAAATGTTTTAATGAAGAAATTCAAGATGAAGATATTTCTTTATTAACTGATAATGAAAAGATATTTTACGTTTTGTATACTTTTGATATGGAGTTTCAAAATGGAGGCTTATGCCAATTTTTCGTTAATTCTAGTAGAAACTTTGCACCATATGTTAGTGAATATTTAGAAAAAGTTGGTGCAATCGAACATAAGAAATTATTTGATAATTTTATAAAGAGTAATGATATCAATTTAAATGATCTATCATTTTTCATCATTGATGATTTAGATTTCTATGAAGAAAAGTGCAATGCTTACCCATTTGATGATTTTGATGATGAGTTTTCAGAACTACCTGAATTAATAAAAATTTTAGAGGAATTTTTAAATGATATTTTAAACAAAGATTAATACAATAATATGGAGGAAAAAGTTATGAAAGTATTTATTAGTGCCGATATAGAAGGAGTAAATAATATTGTTACTTGGGATGAAACAGATAATAAAAGTCCTGAGTATAATTATTTTAGAAAACAAATGACAGATGAAGTTGCAAGAGCATGTTATGCTGCAAAAGAAGCTGGCGCAACAGAAATCCTTATTAAAGATGCTCATGATTCAGCAAGAAATCTAATTTTAAAAGATTTACCTGATTTCGTTAAGCTCCATAGAGGTTGGGAAGGATCTCCATGTAGTATGATGGCAGGCCTTGATGAAAGTTTTGATGCGGTAATTTTTATTGGTTACCATAGTCCTGCTTCATCTGATGGTAATCCATTGTCTCATACTATGAATTTAAGAAATCAATATGTAAAAATAAATGGAAAACTTGCAAGTGAATTTTATATTAACGCATTATATGCAAGTTATTTAGGAGTACCTGTTGCTTTCTTAAGTGGTGATAAAGAATTAACTAATCTTGTAAAAGAAGAAAACCCAAATATCGTAACAGTTGCAACAAAAGAAGGTTATCATGGAGCTGTTGTAAGTCGTCATCCGAATGTTACAAACCAAGAAATTGAAGATCAAGTAAAACTTTCTCTTTCAAAAGATTTAAAGAATAATTTAGTTAGTTTACCAAAGCATTTTGAAGTAGAAATTCAATTTAAAAAATTTAATGATGCTTATAGTGTTTCTTTTTATCCAGGTTGTAAATTAATTAATTCAAATACCGTTGTTTTTGAAAGTGATGATTATTATGAAGTCGTTAGAGCCTTAAAATTTATATTATAAATAGAATATAACTAGTTAATAATTTATTTAATTAACTAGTTTTTATTTATGAATTTAGTTTTGTTATTTTATAAAAAATAATTTATCCTGTATCTATAAATAAAATTAGTTGTATTTTTTTTAAAAATGTGATAAAATTATAAAGAAGGAAAAAGATTTTAAGATGAAAAGAGGTAGAAAAAAATGTTTTTAACGTCGAATATTAAATCATTTGGTGATGATTTTGTATGGTCTTTTATGGCTCAAGTGTTTATTCTAGTTGTTGCAATGACTTTAGGAAATACAATAAGAAGAAAAGTCCCTTTTATTAGAAGAAGTTTAATGCCTACGGCATTAATAGGTGGTTTATTAATTTTAATATTAAAGTTAATCCCTTTTTTTAATGATTTAATTAAAGTAGAATCTATGGAAATGCTTACTTATCATAGTTTGGGAATTGGATTTATTGCTTTAGCACTAAAAACTGCTAAAAAAGGTCAAAAGAACACATCAACCAAGACTGTAATTGAAACGGGTCTTGTTACTGGCGCAACATATTTGATTCAAGCAATAGTAGGTATTGGGCTGACAATTATTTTTTCATTATTTATCACAGATATGATAGCAGGTGGCGGAGTAATTTTAGCACTAGGATTTGGACAAGGGACTGGACAAGCTCTTAATTATGGAAAACTTTATGAAAGTAATTATGGATTTGTTGGTGGTGAAACATTTGGTTTAACTATTGCAACGATAGGCTTTATGGTAGCTAGTGTTGTTGGTGTAGTTTATATGAATATTTTGCGAAAAAAAGGTAAATTAAAAATTGCAGGTGAAGATGTTCGAGTTGAAGAAAAGTTAGATGACTATGTTTCTGAAGGCGAAATACCTGTTACTGAATCTGTAGATAAATTTACGATTAATGTATCTTTAGTTTTAGTTGTATACGCTGTTGTATATGCTATTATGAGACTAATTAATATGGATTTAATTTGGGGATTTAATTTTTTACTTGGAACTATTGTTGCAGTTGTTTTTAGACAAATATTTAATTTTTTAAAGAAAAAGAACATTATGCATAGAGAATTAACTAACAATTTCTTATTAGATAGAATTAGTGGTTTTATGTTTGATTTGATGATTATTGCAGGTGTTGCTGCAATTGATTTAACTGAACTGTCAACTATGATGTTACCGATTTTAGTTATTTGTAGTGTTGGTTCAATTGTGACATTTATATTTATAAGACTAGCTTCTAATCATTTGTATAAAGGATATGAACAAGAGGGATTCTTCTCAATGTTTGGAATGCTAACTGGTACAGCTAGTAATGGTATGATTTTACTAAGAGAAATCGATCCGAAATTTGAAACTCCTGCGGCAACAAATTTAGTAATGCAAAGTATACCCGCAATAGCATTTGGTGGTTTTTTATTGCTGTTGCTTGATTATTGTCCTAGAGGCTTGACAGAAGCATGTATAACTTTAGTTGTTTTTGTAATTGCTTTTATAATTTATACATTAATAATATTTAGAAAAGTTATATTCAAGAAACGCTATCAAAAACATAATAATTAAAAAAATAAGGCAAGTAGTTTTAATCCTACTTGCTTTTTTATCTATAATGTGTCAATAATAGTATTATCTATAATGTGTCAACAATAGTATTATCTATAATGTGTCAATAGTATTATCTATAATGTTGAAAAATCTTCAAAAATTTGGTATAATAAGAAGAGAATAAGAGGTAAAAAATGAATAAGTTGAATAAATTATTTATATTTTTCGTAACAATAATATCTGTTTTATCTATTTCTAGTTGTGTTAAAAAGATACCTAGCACATTAACTTTAATTACTGTTAATGATTTCCATGGTGCTTTTGAAGAAGAGAGTGGTAAATATGGTATAGTTAGACTTGCTGGAGCAATTGAAGCTGAAGTAAATAATGCAGAAGCATCTATAGTTATATCTGCAGGGGATATGTTTCAAGGAACAGCTCTTTCAAACTATAATTATGGAAAAACCACAATTGAAATAATGAATGAAATAGGTTTTGATGTAATGACACTTGGTAATCATGAGTTTGATTGGGGATATGATAAAATGGAAAATTATCAAGATGGTGATAAATCAAATGGTGAAGCCGTTTTCCCTTTTCTTGGTTGTAACATTATTGAAAAAACAACAGGAAAGTTACCAGAGGGTACCGATGCTTATCATATAGTTGAAGAAAGTGGATTAAGAATTGGGATTATTGGCTATATGGGCGAAAATAATGAAAGCGATATAGCAGAATCTATGATTGCAGATTATGAATTTGTAGATCCTATGCCGATTATCAAAGAATTAACTAGTGAATTAAGAAATGAAAAAGATGTTGATATTGTTATTACAGTGGGTCATGAAGGAAATGATTTAAATAAACAACTTTCAAGATTAACTGGTGATGAAAGAATTGATGCTATTGTTAATTCACACACTCATGCTACATATAGTGGAACGTTGACACGCCCTGATGGTGTCAAAGTCCCTTATGTTCAAGCAGGTAGTGCAGGGGAAAAATATGGTGTTGTTAATTTAAATATAGATATAGAAACGAAAACTGTAACCGGTGGAACTGCTGAAGTAAAATATAATGTTGGTGATTATTCACATAAAAAAGTTGATAGTATTCTTGATGATTTAATTGAAGAAACTGCACCGGTATTTGCAAGAGTATTAGGTGTTGCAACAGTTAAAGTTAATAGAAATAGTGGTGCTTATTGGGCTGCTACCGCTTTAAATGATTATGCGGGAACTGATATTGGTGTTATAAATTATGGCGGTATTAGATCACAAGCTTTCCCTATCAATGTTGGTGAATCTATTACAGTTTCAAGAATTCATGAAATTATGCCGTTTGATAATTTCCTAAAAACAGTTGATTTGAAAGGCTCTGCCATTAGAATATTAGTGAATAGAAGTGATTTTATTTTAAGTACTAATGTATTTGTAAATAATGCTACAGGCCAAATTTATATTAATGGTGAATTGTTAGATGATAATAAGGTATATTCAGTTGCCGCAATTGATTATATTTTCGATAAACCAGAAAATCCATTTTTAAGTGGAGATAATATTGTAAATGATGGAACATTATTTAGAGATATTCTAATTCAAAGAGTAGAACAAGATAAGACTATTAAATTATAGAAAGAGGTAAATATATGAGTAATAAAGTAGTTATTATAACAGATAGCACATCTGATTTAGGTGTTGAATTATTAAATAAATATGATATTAAGTCTTTCCCATTACATGTTACATTTGAAAATGAATCTTATGATGATGGTATTGACATTAATCTTGAACAATTATATGCAAAAGTTGAAGAAAGCGGAAAACTTCCGAAAACTGCTGCTGCTTCTCACGGAGAGATTACAAATTTTTTCAAAAAATATTTAGATGAAGGATATGATATTGTATATTGTGGTATTTCATCTAAACTTTCAGTTACATTCCAAGTAGCTTATCTTGTATCACAAGAACTAGAAGAAGAATATGGAGAAAAAAGAGTTTATTTAGTTGATAGTAAAAACTTATCTACAGGTATTGGATTATTAATTCTAAAAGCAGCAGGATTTAGGGATAAAGGCCTTTCTGCAAAACAAATTAAAGAAGAAGTTGATAAAATTGTTCCTCGTGTTAAATCACAATTTGTAATTAATACGCTTGATTATTTACATAAAGGCGGACGTTGTAGTGCAGTTACACTTGTTGCATCTAAAGTATTAAAAATTAAGCCTATGATTGTTGTAAGAGAAGGATCTCTTCAAGTAGGTGCTAAATTTGTAGGATCACTTAAAAAAGCAGAAAAAGGTATGACAAATTTATTCTTAAATGATTTTGAAAAAATTGATAAAGAATTTGTATTTATTACTCATACTTTTAACTATGAAGGTGCTGAAAATATCAAGTCTATGATTGAACCAGTTACTGGTGAAATTGAAACTTTATATGAAACAGTTGCAGGATGTGTTATCGGTACTCACTGTGGAAGAAAAACAATTGGTATTTTATACATCATGAAAGATGAAGAAGTTAAGAAAGAAGAAAATGTAATAGAATAAAAAATAAATACCATTAGGCTTCTAATGGTATTATTATTTTGGAGGAAAATATGAGGAAAGGTGAAATTCTTGCTCCTGCTGGAGATTATAATACTTTTATAACAGCAGTAGAGGCTGGTGCTAATGCTGTTTACATATCAGGTAAAAATTTTGGCGCAAGAGCTTTTGCCACAAACTTTTCTCTTGATGAAATAAAAGAAGCAGTTACATTTGCACATTTAAGAGGCGTAAGGGTTTATGTGACTGTTAATACTATAATTTATGAACATGAGTTTACAGAAGTTTCAAAATATATTGATGAACTATATAACTTAAATGTAGATGCCTTGATTGTTCAAGATTTAGGATTAATTCACTTTATTAGAAAAACATATCCAGACTTTGAACTTCATCTATCCACACAAGCAAATGTATACGATATAGAAACTTTAAAAGTATATAAAAGTTTAGGAATTAAAAGAATAGTTCTTGCAAGAGAAACACCGCTTGAAGATATAAAAAAATTCAAAGAACTAGGCATTGAACTTGAAGTATTTGTTCATGGTGCTCTTTGTTATGCCTTTAGTGGAAATTGTTTAATGAGTTATTCGATAGGAAAGCGTAGTGGAAATCGTGGAACATGTGCTCAACCTTGTCGTAAGAAATATAAAATTATTGAAAATAACTTATTTATTTCACATAGTAAATCATATTTATCAATGAAAGATTTAAATACGCTTGAATATATTGATAAGTTGATAGAAGTTGGAATTGATTCTTTTAAAATAGAAGGAAGAATGAAAAGTCCTGAGTATGTCTATATAACTATTAAAGCTTATAAAGAACAGCTCGATCGTATAAGTTCTAATAAGAGCATTTTAATTGATGATACGACAACTGAAAAGATGAAATTATCGTTTAACAGAACTTATACAAAAGGTTATTTATTCAATGAAACAAATTCTCAAATTACAAATATTGATAATGTAAATCATCAAGGATTAAAGATAGGTAAAGTTATTAACCAAACAAATAACGCTATTGAAATTAAATTAACTTATCCTTTATTTCAACATGATGGTATAAGAATCCTTGCTAATAAAGAAATAGGATTAACTGCACAAAAAATGTTTGTTGATGGCATTGATAGAAAAATAGCTTATACAGGAGAAATTGTAAAACTTCCAATAAAAATAGAATCTGTTAAAAATTGTGAAGTTGTTAAAACTTTATCAAAGAGTGTTCAAGATGAGGTAGATGCTTATTTAAATGAAGAACATATTAAGTTTTCCATTTTCGGAAAACTAATTGTTAAGTATAATGAACCATTAACCTTAACATTAAAATGTGGGAATATAGAAGTAACCATAAAAACTGATAAATTAACAGAACTAGCAAATAATCCTCAAAATAGAGATTTCTTACAAGATAAAATTAATAAATTAAAAGATACAGTATATAAATTAGAAAGTTTAATTGTTCAAACAGATAATAAAGCATTTGTTAGTGTTAAACAGTTAAATGAAATAAGAAGGCTTGGAGTAGATAAGTTAAATCAGTTAAGATTAGAATCATTTAGAAGAGTAAATATACCTTATTCTTATACTGATGTAAAAAATGAATCATCTAATGATACTGTTTTTGATATCATTGTTCATAATCAAAATCAATATGAAGTATGTAAAGAGTTAGGCTTTACAAATATCTATACTGATTACGAAAGTGATATGATGAATGCGCCAAGATATTCAAAAGATAAATTTAATAACTCGATAGTTCATTCGCTAGGTCAAAGAGGGATAAATTCTATAGCTTCAAGTTATTTTAATGTTATAAATAATAATGCAATAGAATTATTAAAGATACTTGGTTTTAATAAAGTTTATTTATCAAATGAATTAGAATTAAAAGATTTAAAAGATATTGAATTAAATAATATTGGTATCATGTTATATGGTAGATATGATTTAATGGTGTCTAGACATTGTATGATAGCAAAACATTTTAATTTTAATCACAATAAGTGTGGAAAATGTCTGAAGAATGATTATAAGATTGTAGATGAATATAATAATTATTTTCCAATATTCACAAATTCAAAAAATTGTTCAATTAGAATATTAGATTATAAGATTACTAATAACGTTAAAGATTATCAAACTTATAATAGTATAGGTATTAAAAATTATTTACTAGTTTTCACTACAGAAACAAAAGAAGATATTGTTAAAATTTTATTAAAAATTGTGTAAAAAAAGAAATACTTGATGTATTTCTTTTTTGTTTTTTAATCGATGTCTAATGCGTCTAATCCTTTTTTAATAGATTTGCGATTGTTTTTGTTTTCTTTAAAGAAGAACATTACAACAAATGCACATAGCATTAGAATTCCAGAGTAAACATATAATAGTTTTAGACTAGCATCGCTGAAGTACATTATTAAACCTACTAAGATAGGAGTAACGGTTTGTGCAATCATTGATGTTGTATAGTAGTAACCAGTGAATTTACCAATTGTTTTTTGGCTTGACATTTCAACCATCATAGGATAAGAATTAGCATTAATTAATGCCCAACCAGCACCGGCTACAGCAATTAGTAAGTAAACAGGAATAGGGTTTGGAGTTTTTCTAATTGCAAGAGCGATTTCTGTTGCATAACTTTCTTTAAATACTCCACAGAAGTAGAAGTAAAGAAGAATGCCAAGGAAACTTAAAACAAGTGCGCCAATACCGATTAATACGCTATTTTTTCTACCGATTTTTGCAGGAAGATTTGCTGCTGCAAGGAATGTAATGATAGAAGATACTGTCATAACGATTACAATAGTTGATCCGATTCCTTCATCTTGTAGAATATTCTTACAGAACAAACTGTTAAATGTTTCAATAGCATTAAATGACATAAACCAGAATAAGATTCCAGCAAGTAGTATAAAGAAATTCTTTTTATCTTCTTTGCTAAGTGGTTTATCATCAACAACTTCATTTAAAGTTTCACTAATTTTTTCACCATATTCGATATCTTCTTTATTTTCTTCAACAAGTTTATTTTCTTTTATTTTGAAAATTAAGATAAACATTGCAAGAAGCATAAAGAAACTAGCAATACAGAAAGCAATAATTGCGTTAGCTTTATTAGTAGGTTCCCAGTTTGCTCCAACTTTAGAGTCTTTTGCGATTTTTAAAAATAATGCAAGAGCGCCAGCTATGATTGCACCAAGGTAACCAACAAAGTTAATTAAACCATTAGCTTTTGATCTAAGTGGTTTTGGTGTAACATCAGGCATTAAAGCAACTGCAGGATTTCTATACATATTCATAATAATTAAAATTACTGCCATCATTACGATAGTTCCTACTAAAGATTCAATGTAGAACATTACCGCAATCAGTGGAAATAAAATTGCAGATAGTAACATGCCAACTACAATATAAGGCATACGCTTACCAAATTTTGTATTAGTTTTATCTGAAAGTGAACCAAATAAAGGTAACATAAAGATTGCAAGTCCATTATCTCCAGCCATTATGATACCGATTAAGAATTCATTGCTTTCGTGATTAGCACTATGTTTTCTTATTAAATAATCTAAGAATAGTGGGCAATAGTTATTATACATTTGCCATAACATTAGGATAGCAAAGAATGCACATCCAATATATAGGGTATTTTTTACGTTAAGTTTCAAGGTACGTGTATTTTCAATATTATTATTTTTCATGATTTTTTCCTCCACTTTTTATTATATCAAAAAAACGATATTTTGGGAAGTAATATAAAATAAAAAGTCAAAAAGTTGCCTTTTTGACTTATAAAGTAGTTTGCTTGTTGAATAAATTTTTCATTGTTTTAAATGCTACTATTGCAAAAACACTAAAACATAATACTTCTGATATCGGATATGCCCACCAAACTGCGTTATCAGATTGAGTTATTAGTTTTAATATTAAAGCACAAGGGATTAAAATAATTGCTTGTCTTAATATACTCATTAACATAGATTTATAACCATGTCCAATAGACTGGAACATTGATGAAATTATGATTGAGATAGCTGCAGGAATGAAGCATAAACTAATAATTCTAAATGCACTAATTGCAAGGTTGCTAATGTCTCCTAAATTAAACATTTTTGTTAAAACTCCTGAACCAAATTGGAAAAGAAGTAATCCTAGAGTCATTATTGTAAGCGAAGTGTAAATAGAAAGTTTAAATGTTTTTATAAATCTTTCTTTTTCATTTGCGCCATAGTTGAATCCCATAATTGGAAGAGCACCTTGAGTTAGACCAAATACAGGCATAAAGATAAATGATTGAACTTTGAAGTATGTTCCAAGAATTGTAACTCCACTTGAAGATAAGATTAAGTTAAGAATTATAGTAGTTAAAGCATTAATAGAATTCATTATTGTTGTAGCAAGACCTACACTAAAGATGCTTTTAATGATTTCTTTTCTTAATTTAAAGTTTTTGAAACTAAATGATATGTGATGCTTTTGAAATAAGATGATTGCTACACAGAATAAGCCTGAAGCACATTGACCAATTACAGTTGCTATAGCGGCACCTTCAACACCTAATCCTAGTCCAAATGGAAGGCCAATTCCCTCACCTGGATTAAAGATGAAAATAGGGTCTAAGATGATATTTGTAATAGCACCAAGTAATTGAGATAACATTGGAATAATCATATTGCCTGTACCTTGAAGAATTTTTGTAATAGTAACTTCTAAGTACATTCCAATACTGAATGCCATTGTTATAGATAAATAACTTACTGCAAGATCTTTTATATGAGCAGAGTCATTATAAATATTTAAGAAAAGTCTTGGCAAGAAGAAACTACAAACTAAAGTTATAGCAAATGCACAAAGAGATAGGAATATTCCTGTTGTTGCTGCATTATTTGCATCATTTTGCATTTTTGCGCCTAGTTTTCTTGAAATTACAGAGCTTGTACCAATTCCAATACCTAGTGCTATTGCAAGGCAGATCATTTGCAAAGGGAATGCATAGTTAAGAGCAGTTAATTCATCGTTTGATGAAGAAATTCTAGCAACAAATAAACTGTCAACTACATTATAAAGTGCTTGTATTAACATTGAGAATATTGCAGGAATAGCCATTGAGAATAATAACTTTCCTACTGGAGTATACCTCATTTTGTTATCTTTTGTTATATTTTGATTATTTTCCATAAAACCTCCAAACCTTAAGTATTATACATTAAATTTTTTGTTTAGTCAAAAAATGTGCCTTAATACTAAATTAAATAAAAAAAGATTATTTTTCAGTTAAATTTCACCTATTATAATGAAATCTGTGGTATAATAGACATAAGTTTAGTATAAAATAAGGAGAAAATATGGCTAAAATTTTAATAGTAGATGATGAAATTTATATTAGAGAACTAGTAAAAAAATATGCAAATTTCGAAAACTTTGAAACAGATACAGCAGAAAATGGTCTTGAAGCAATTGAAAAAGCAACAAAGTTTTCATATGATTTAATTATTATGGATATCATGATGCCAGAACTTGATGGTTTTTCTGCTGTAAAAGAAATTAGAAAAGTATCAGATATTCCGATTATTATGTTATCGGCAAGAAGTGAAGAATATGATAAACTATATGGATTCGATCTTGGAATTGATGATTATGTAACTAAACCTTTTTCTCCAAAAGAATTAATGATGAGAGTAAATGCGATAATTAATCGATCAAAGGTTAGAATTAAAAAAGAAGAAGCAATTAGTGAAGTTTGGGAATATAAAACTTTAAAAATTGATTTTACTGCTCATATTGTTTATATTGATGATGAAAAAGTTGAACTTACTCCAAAAGAATTTGAACTATTAGTATTCTTAACAAAGAATGCTAATATTGCGGTGAAAAGAGAAAGATTGCTTGAAAAAGTATGGGGGTATGGGTACTATGGAGATGATAGAACTCTAGATACTCATATGAAATCTTTAAGAAGAAAACTAGGAGTTTATGCTGATAATATTATTACTTTAAGAAGGGTAGGTTATCGTTTTGATACACAGTAAAATTAGTTTAAAATGGCAATTGTTTATTGTTATTTTAATGTTTGCTGGTATAATTACAGGCATTTTTATTGTATTCCAAATAGGACTCTTGGAAACTTTTTATAGTTATAATAAAATTAATAGAACAAATGAAATGATTACAGAAATTTCTGATTATGTCAATAATCAGGAGTTAAGTGTTTTTTCTTCTGAAGACAGTGAACTAGTAAATATGTTAGAAGAACTATATTCTAAAGAAGAAATGGCTGTTTATTTATATGCAAATCCAGTGCTTGAACCTGATAAACTTGTTTATATAACAAATAAGGGAGGCTCTTTTGATAAATTAGAACCATCAACAATAAAATCAATATGGACAAAGGGATCTGATGCTCATTTAAAAAGATTTTATGCGATTTTATCGGTTAACCCCGATCCAATGCATAAAATTCAGGTACTAGATATTAATACATCTAAAAGACAATTAACAAGAGATTTGTCTAGTTTAGATGATTCGATAATGTGTTGTTCATTTGTAAAATTAAAGGATGGAAGCCAGTATTTATTAATACTAGATAATAAAATAACTCCTGTAGATTCAGCGGTTGCAACATTAAAATTACAACTTGCGTATATTGCTACAATAGTAATTATATTAACTCTGTTTATTGCTGTTGTCATATCTAGAGTAATTTCTAAACCTCTTCAAAAAATGAGTGTTGCCGCAAAAGAGCTTGCGACAGGTAATTATGAAGTTGTATTTGAAGGTGGAGGCTTTAAAGAAATTGATGTATTAAGCGATACCCTTAATAATACAACAACAGAACTAGCTAAAACAGAAACATTAAGAAGAGAACTTATGGCTAATGTTTCACATGATTTAAGAACTCCGCTTACGATGATTACTGGTTATGCAGAAATGATGAAAGATTTACCAGGTGAAAATAATCCGGAAAATCTGCAAATTATTGTAGATGAAGCAAATAGACTTAATGTACTGGTTAATGATATGTTAGACTTATCGCGTCTTTCATCTAAAACTATTGAACTTCATCCGCAATTTTATTGTATTACTGATAATTTAATTGAGATAGTTGACAGATTTAATAAGTTTAATGAAAATGAGATTGAGTTTAAACTAATCTATGATACATCAGTTAACGTTATAGCTGATGAAATAAAGATCGATCAAGTTATTTATAATTTTATCAATAATGCAATTAATTATAGTAATAACAATAAAATTATTGAGGTAGTTCAAACAGTTGAAAAAGACCAAGTTAAAATCTCTGTAATAGATTATGGTATTGGAATTAAGGAAGAAGATCTTGCTATTATCTGGGATAGATATTATCGAGTAGATAAAGGACATAAACGTTCAGTTCAAGGTTCAGGCCTTGGTCTATCAATTGTAAAAGGTATTTTAGAATACCATAATTTTGAATATGGTGTAGAATCAGAGGTAGGAAAAGGAAGTACTTTCTGGTTTAAGATGCCTATCAAAAAGCAATTAGATTAAAAACATTTGATTATTTTATAATCAGATTATTTTAATCAAAAACTTAAAAATATATCACAATAATATCACATATGAGTGGTATAATGTAAGAGTATTTTATAGGAAAACTTTCCTTCAAATTGCCTATAAGATACTGGCACATAATTTTTTAATTATTCTTCCTTTGTATTATGTGCCATTTTTTTAATTTTTATAAGAAAGGATTACAAAATGAAAAAAATATATAGATTATTAATAACAATATTATTAGTGTTTACTCTAGCTGGATGTACAGGTATTAATATTACTACGGGTGGGGGAACAACAAATAATTCTGAAAATAACGGAGAAACAGATAAAATTGTATCTGATGCAAACGAACTTGCTGATATCGTAGAAGTAATAGAAGATTCTGTAATTGGTGTAAGTTTAAAATACACTCATAAAACTATGATTAACGGAACTTTAGTAGAATCAACTGATGTTGAAAGCTATGGAAGTGGCGTTATCTATAAAAGATTTGAAAATTTAGATAGTGAAGATGAAGTAGTAGATTATACATATTATGTAGTGACAAATAGTCACGTAATTAATGGAAGTTATCCTGAAAAATATACATACACTGCATATATTTATCTAGGAAATATTGATTTAGAAATAGAAGCGGAAATCATGGGATATGATGATAAAGCTGATATAGCTTTAATCAAATTTAATTATGCTAAAAAGATTAAAACTGTAGAATTTGCTGATAGTGATGATATTAGAAAAGGTGAATATGTGTTTGCTATTGGTAATCCTGATGGATTTGATTACTATGGTTCAGTAACACTTGGTGTTATTAGTGGTACTCTTCGTTATATTAGTGAAGATACAGATAGTGATGGTGTAAATGATTTTAATGGTGCGTATATTCAACATGATGCAGCAATCAACCCAGGTAATAGTGGTGGTGGACTTTTCACAATTGATGGAAAATTGGTTGGAATTAATACATTAAAAATGGTAAAAGATAACTATGAAAACATGGGATTTGCAGTTCCATCTAATATTGCTAAAAATATTCTTGAAAACTTCCTGGAAAAGGGTGAACCTGTAGTAAGACCTCGTCTTGGTATTACAGGATCAGAAGTAAGAGAATTAACTCCAGCAATTATTGCATCAAATGGAATGAAAGAAATTCCGGATATCTATGGAGATGAAACTCCTTATGGTTTATACGTTGTAGAAGTTACAAAAGGTGGCTCAGTTGATGGATCAGGTATCAAAGCTGATGATATAATTCTTCAATTTGGAAGTGTCAAACTTACACGAATGAACATTTTATCTGGATATTTAAATTCTTTAAATGATTATTTCATTGGTTCAAAAGTAGAAATTACATATTATTGTCGTTCTACTAATACAATAAAAACAACAACAGTAACTTTAAAATAGGTGAATAATCACCTATTTTTCTTTTTTTCTATGCAAAAAAAATAAATATATGATATAATAGATAAATGGATGTGATTAAAATGAGAGATTTTATTGCTTTATTTGATTCAGGTATAGGTGGTTTATCGGTATTAAAGTCGATACAAGAAGACTTTAAAAATGAAGATATTGTATATCTTGCGGACACACTTAATTGCCCATATGGAATCAAAAGTAAAGAACAAGTTAAAGAGATTACTTTGAAAAATATCGAATATTTAAAAAATCTTGGTGCCAAAGCAATTGTTATTGCTTGTAATACTGCTACCTCTACAGTTATAGATGAAATAAATAATAGTAATGGTTTTATTACTGGTGTAATAGAGCCAACCGCAAAATTTGCTTATAATACTTCTAAAAATAAAGTTATAGGAGTATTTGCTACTAACCTAACAGTTTCATCGAATATTTATAATGAGTATTTAAAAGATGCAACTGTTTTAAGTGAGGGATGTAGTGATTTTGTACCGTTAATCGAAAATGGTGAAATTGAAAGTGTGGAAATGAAAACGGCAGTTCTAAATCATTTAAAAAAAGTAGAAGGTGTGGATACTTTAATTCTTGGTTGTACCCATTTTCCTTTTATAGAAAAACTTATTAAAAAAGAATCAAATATAGAAAACTTAGTATCAAGTGGTAAGCCAACAACAGATGTACTAAAAGTATATTTAACAAATAATAATAAATTAAGTAATAAAGACTCGCGTCGTGTGATATTTCTTACAACAGGTAATATAGATAATGCCAAAAAACAAATAGAAAGATTCAACTTTAGTTTTGATGAGGTAAAACAAGTTGAAATATAGGTAAACTTATGAAAGTTAATAAAATGAATTATTTATTTAAAGTATTAAATAAAAATTTACTAAATTTTATTATTTCTATTCTTACTAGTTTAGTGCTTGCGGTGGTAAGTATTTATTTGGCCTTTGCATCACAAAACATGGTAGATTCAACTAAAGATAATTTTACTGTTAATATGATTGTTTTAATTTCTGTTATTACATCAATTATATTATTAAACGCTATAAATACTTTTTTTCAATCTAAAAATACAATTAAAATTGAAAAAATGATTCGACTTGATTTATATGAAAATATTTTTAATAAAGACTATGAAACAATTTCTAAAGTTCATAGTGGAAAAATAATGAATTATTTAACAAGTGATGTATCAGTTGTGTCATCAACGCTTGCGACACTACTTCCTCAAGTAGTATTAATGGTTACAAAACTTGTACTTGGAATGGTGGTAATTACTTATATATTACCAATTCTTGGTTTATTCTTTATTTTTGTTGGAATTCTTGGATTTGCTTTGTCGTTTGTATTTAGAAAAAAATTAAAAGCTCTACATAAAAATGTTCAAGAAGCAGAAGGTAATGTTAGAGCTTATTATCAAGAATCGATTGAATCAATGTTAATTATTAAATCATTTAAAGGTGAAAAAGCAACATTTAAAAAAGCTTATAATAAACAAACAGATTCTGAAAATATTCAAATAAAGAAATTAAGATTCTCTACTAGTATTAACGCTTGTCTTAACTTAGTATTTAGACTAGCTTATGCTTTAACAATTGTTTATGCTGTATGGTGTTTATTATATGATGAAGGCTTAATTACTTATGGAACAATTCTTGCTTTAATTCAACTTGTTGCACAAATTAGATCTCCACTTGTCTCACTTTCTGGAACATTTAGTAAGTATTACTCAATGATAGCATCAGCTGATAGAATCATAGAAATTATCAATTTAAAAGAAGATGAAGTAATAGAAAGACTTTCATCTTATGAATTTGATAAGATAATTGCGGAAGATTTAAGTTTTAAATATGATGATTTTGAAGTAATTAATTCTAGTTCATTTACTCTTAATAAAGGTGATTTTGTTTTGATTAAAGGATCATCAGGTATCGGCAAATCAACACTTTTAAAACTATTACTAGGTTTATATGAAGCAAAAGAAGGTAGTTTAATTATTAAGCAAGATGATAATGAAATAAAAATATCAAAAGGAACAAGAGGACTTTTCTCTTATGTTCCACAAGGTAATTTCGTATTCAGTGGTACAATTAAAGAAAACTTAACTTTCTTCAAAACTGATGTTTCATATGATGATATTCATAATGCTTTAGTTAATAGTTGTGCCCTTGATTTTATTGAAAAATTAGATGATGGAATTGATACTGTTATTGGAGAAAGGGGACTAGGACTCTCTGAAGGTCAAATCCAACGTCTTGCAATAGCTAGAGCATTACTTAATAATAAACCAATTTTATTATTAGATGAAGCAACAAGTGCCCTTGATTTAAATACTGAAATTAAATTATTAGAAAATTTAAAGAAAATGAAAGATTTAACATGTATTATTGTTACGCATAAAGACGCATCAAAGGAAATTTGTAATAAAGAATTAGACTTTGTTGATTCAACAATAATCTGTAAAGAATAGGAGAAACGTATGAAAGTAAAAAAAGGCTTTATATTAAGAGAAGTTGCAGGAAATTTTGTAGTTGTCGCAACAGGAAAAGCAACAAAGGAGTTTAATGGGCTTATTACTCTTAATGAAAGTGGAGCATTTCTTTGGAAATGTCTTGAAAATGAAGCAACAAAAGCAACTTTAGTTGAAGCTTTACTTGGTGAATATGAAGTAGACAAACAACAAGCAGAAATTGATGTTGAAAAATTCATCAAGAAAGTAGTGGAGGCTAAACTTGTTGAGTAGTTGCCCTTACAAACAAAAGATTGATGAAATTGGCTTTTGTATAGTTACTCCAACAGGAAACTCAATGTTACCATTAATCGAAGAAGGTAAAGATACTGTAAAGATTGTTCCTGTAACTGTCCCATTAAAGAAGTATGATGTTATTTTATATAGAAGACCAAACGGGAAATATGTACTTCACCGAATTGTAAAAATTACTAAAAAAGGATATGTACTTTGTGGCGATAATCAAGTAGGTCTTGAAAAATATGTTAAAGACGGTTGGGTTATAGGGGTAATGGAAGGATATTACAAGGGTGAAAATTATTTTGAATCACGAAATGCTGCCCATTTAAAATATGCTAAAAGACGTGTTAGAACACGCTTATTTAGAAGAATTAAACATATTGTAAAGAAAATATTTAAAGGAAATATTTAATAATATGAAATATAATGGACCTTATCTTGCCTTTAATAATCAAGATTTTATTACAGATGATGATACAGCAGGTGGTGGATTTAAAAAAGTAGAGTATATTTATACCCTTGATGGTGACACTGCATGTTTTTTAATTGATGGTGCGGCAGTAAGAGTTCGTTTCTTTGGCGTTGATACTCCAGAGTACTATACTGAAGAAAAAGAATTATATTCCGTCGAAGCAAGAACCTTTACAGACAATTGTTTAAAATATGCTAAAAACATTTATCTTCAAACTGATCCATTTGATTCGTTATATGATGATTCATATCCCAAAAGATTACTTGCCTGGGTGTGGGTTGATTATAAGTTATTAAATGTAATGCTTGTTGAAAAAGGATATGCAAATGTAAATTATATTTTTACAGATAAATTACTATATTTAAGTGATTTATACAAAGCAGCAGAGTTTGCAAAAAAGGAGAACTTAAGAATAAATAAGAAGGAGGCATAATATGCTTTTGACAGTGGAAAACTTATCGCTAACATATGATAAAAAAGAGCTATTTAGAAATGCTTCTTTTAGAGTATTACCTAACGAGAAAATTGGAATTGTTGGCAATAATGGAGTTGGTAAAACAACTTTAATTAAAATCTTATGTTCATCAGTTATTCCAGATTCTGGAAATATTACTTTTGATAAAAATATCAAAGTTGGTTATCTTGATCAATATATGAGTATTAATCAAGATATCTCAATTGATAATTATTTAAAAAAAGCCTTTATCAAGTTATATGATAAAGATGCTGAAATGAATAAATACTTAGATGAATTATCTAATACAACCGATGCTGTATTAATTGATAGATTAGTTAGGCTTACTACTCAAATTAGAGAAGAACTAGAAGCAAGTGACTTTTACGCAATAGATTCTAAAATAGGTCGTATTGTAACAGGTCTTGGAATCACTAATTATGGATTAAATACCAAGTTATCTAAACTTTCAGGTGGCCAAAAGATAAAAGTAATTCTTGCAAAACTTTTGCTTGAAGAACCAGACTTATTAATTCTTGATGAACCGACTAACTTTTTAGATTCATCTCATGTTGATTGGTTAGTTAAATATTTGAAAGAATATAAAGGTAACTTTTTAATCGTTTCTCATAATCAAGAATTTTTAAATGATGTTGTAAATGTAGTTTTAGAAATAGAAAATTCTAAAATTACTAAATATAAAGGAAACTATCAAGAGTATTTACTTAAAAAAATGATGGCAGACCAAGATTATGAAAAACGTTATAATGCGCAAGTTAAAGAAATAAAACAATTAAAAGACTATATCGCTAAGAATAAAGTTAAAACATCTACTGCACGTCAAGCAAAAAGTAGAGAAAAGATGTTAGAGAGAATTGAAGTAATGGATAAACCAAAAGCATCAGACATTCATCTTAATCTTTATTTTAATTATGCGCCCATTGCATCAGATAGATTTTTAATAGTAGATAAACTTGAAATTGGTTATACATCAAGCTTGCTTCCACCAATAAGTTTTGAAATAAGAAGTGGAACTCGTCTTGCGATAACAGGTTTCAATGGTATAGGTAAATCAACGCTTTTAAAGACTTTGATAGGGGAGTTAAAAGTAATTGATGGTAGTTTTAAATTTGTAGATAACGCTAAAATTGCATATTTTGAGCAAGAACATCATTTTGATAATCCTAATTTAACACCACTAGATGAAATTCAAAATATTTATCCAAATAAATCAAATGGTGAAATTAGAAGTTTACTTGCAAAATGTGGTTTAACTAAAGAACTTGCGGTATCACCGATAAAGAATTTATCTGGTGGTGAACAATCAAAACTTAAACTTTGTAAAGTAATGTTACAAAAAGCAAATGTATTAATATTAGATGAACCGACAAATCATTTAGATAAAATAGCTAAAGAAGATTTACTAACTGCTTTGAAGAAATATGGCGGAACAGTAATTTTCGTTAGTCATGAAAAAGATTTTGTTGATCGTTTAGCAACAAAAGTATATAGTATAGAAGAATTATTGATTAGTTAATAGGAAAAAATGCAATATTAAAAAGGAGTAATTTATGAGCACTTTACATATAATGGTTGGTATTCAAGGAAGTGGAAAATCAACTTTTTCAAAAAAATTATCTAATGAATTAAATATTAAAGTTGTATCAACTGATCTTATAAGGGCTGAAAATTCTGGTATTGATGAAACCTTAGTTTGGCCAACAGTATATAAAATGTGTGCTGATGAACTTAAAAGCAACAAAGATGTAATTTTTGATGCGACAAGTATTACTCCAAAGGTTAGAAAAAGATTGATTGATAATGTTAAAGAATTAAATGCTGAATTTGAAGTAGGGTGTTACTTTTTTGATGTACCACTTGAGACTTGTAAAAAACGTGTAGAAATAAGAAACAATCAAGACACAGGAATTTTTATTCCTCTTGAAGTGCTTGATAGTTATCATGAACGTATTATTAAACCAACACTTGAAGAAGGTTTTACTTTTGTTAAAACAGTAAATTCTAAAGGAGAAATTCTTTAAAAATAACTAAAATTTTTAAATGACTAAGTAAGAGGTGTTTATGAAAATTATAGTAGTAGGGTGCGGGAAAGTAGGAAGAACTATTATTGAACGCGTTAGAAAAGAAGGACATACGATTACAGTAATCGATACTGATAAGGCAAAAATCGAAGAAGCGATTGAAAAGTTTGACGTTGTTGGTGTTGTTGGTAATGGTGCTAGTCTTGAAATATTAGAAGAAGCAGGAGTAAAGAATACTAATTTAGTAGTTGCGATAACTAGTAGTGATGAGATGAATATCTTATCTTGTATGGCCGCAAAAAAAGCTGGAGCTGATTCAACTATTGCGCGCGTTAGAAATCCTGAATATATTCGTCAAACTAAACTAATGCAAGAAGAATTAGGACTAACTTTAACTGTTAATCCGGAGCAAGAAACAAGTGAAGAAATCATGAATATGATTAATTTACCTTCAATTGTAAAACTTGAACATTTTGCCAAGGGCAAGGTAAGTTTAATCGAAATCATTGTTGAAGAAAAAAGTATGCTTGCGGGAGAAACTTTAATTTCTATGGCTAAAAAAATTAAAACTAAAGTTTTAGTTTGTGCTGTACAAAGAGGTACAGAAGTTTATATTCCGACAGGTAACTTTGTAATCGAAGCAGGAGACCATCTACATATTACAGCTGATGCATCAAGCCTTGCTGATTTCTTACAAGAAGTTAAATTAAATAAATCGCCACTTAAAAACATTATGATTATTGGTGGGGGAAAAATTGGATATTACCTTGCCAATGAACTTAGTAAGAAAAAATATAAAGTAAAACTTCTTGAATCAAATACAGAACGTGCTAATGAACTTGCGGAACTTTTACCAAAAGTTACAGTTTTAAATTGTGATGGAAGTGATCACGAAGTATTAATTGAAGAAGGTATTAGAACTACTGATGCTTGTATTTCTTTAACAAATATAGATGAAGAAAATATTATTATTTCAATGTATGCGAATAAACAAAAAGTTCCAAAGGTTATTACTAAATTAAAACGTAGTACTTTTGCGAATATGTTTGATGATTTAGGGATAGCTAGTGTAGTTATGCCTAAAGAAATTATTGCAAATAAGATTGTTAGTTATATTAGGGCTGTAACAAATAAGCGTGGAAGCAATGTTATGACGCTTTATAAACTTGTAAATAACAAAGTAGAAGCATTAGAATTCTTTGCAAAGAAGAAGTCAAGACATTTTGGTAAACCTCTTCGTGATCTTCATGTCAAAGAAAACTGTCTTATAGCTTGTATTATTCGTGAAGGACAAGTAATAATTCCAAATGGTAATGATTGTATAATGTTAAATGATAGTGTTATTGTTGTAACAAAACATGAAAACTTTGATGATTTAAAAGATATTTTCGAGTAGGTGAAGTATGGATCTTAAAGTAATAAGTAAGATTCTTGGTAAAATTATGATACTTGAGGGGATTATGATGATTTTCCCACTTATAGTAAGCATAATTTACAAAGAATATGAAACAAGTATTTGGTATCCGCTTGGTTTTGTTATTCCAATAATAGTGTTACTATTATTAGGTAATATTCTCCAAACATTTAAAACTGATAGAAAAGGGTTATACCAAAAAGAAGGATTTGTGGTATGTGCTCTTGTTTGGATAATAATGACTCTTTTTGGTGCAATGCCTTTTGTAATAAATGGGGATATTCCAAACTACATAGATGCTTTATTTGAAACAATGTCAGGTTTTACTACTACTGGAGCATCTATTATTGATGACATAACAATAATTTCACACAGCTCTTTATTTTGGCGTAGTTTTACTCACTGGATAGGTGGTATGGGGATTTTAGTGTTTATTTTAATCTTTATTCCTGAAAGTAATGATGGATCATCACTACATTTACTAAAAGCAGAGAGTCCTGGTCCACAAGTAGGTAAACTTGCGTCTAAAATGAAGGTTACAACAAGAATTTTATATTTAATTTATCTTGGAATGACAGTTTTAGAAATTATTTTATTATCATTTAGTCCTGATGGTGTAGGGCCAGATGGTACTGTTTATAAAATGGATTTGTTTCATAATCTATTGACATCATTTGGTAGTGCTGGTACAGGAGGCTTTGGATTTATACCTGGAAGTATGGAATATTACAGTCCCTATACTCAATATGTTGTAGCTACATTCTTAATTTTATTCGGTATTAATTTTAGTTTATACTTTTTAATTTTAATTGGAAAAGCTAAAGATGCGTTCAAAAGTGAAGAATTAAAAGCATATTTTATTATTATTGGTGTTGCAATAACAATAATAATTGGTGATGTACTAGTTGATAGACTGTCTTCAATAAGTGAACTTACACCAGTAGTTTTTGAAGAAACCTTTAGGCATGCTTATTTTCAGGTAGCATCTATTATTACATCAACAGGTTATAGTACTACAAATTATGATTTATGGCCTTCTTTATCTAAAGCTGTAATTATTATTTTAATGTTATGTGGTGCAATGGCTGGATCTACTGGTGGTGGTATTAAAGTATCACGTTTGGTGATTGCGATAAAAGGCGTTGGCGTACAAATAAAAAGATTAATCAGTCCGCGGCAAGTTGTTAAAACAAATTTTGAGGGTAAAACATTAGAAGAAAATACGATAAATGATGTATTTGCGTTTTTGAGTTTATATTTTATAATCGCCTTTATAGTAATAATTTTGATTTCTTTTGATCCTAATCTTCCTTCTGATTCGTTTACAACTGCTTTCACATCAACAATTTCTTGTCTTTCAAACATAGGACCTGGTCTTGATGCTGTAGGACCTTATTGTAGTTTTAGTTTATATAATAATATATCTACATTAATATTGACATTTACAATGTTAATAGGTCGTCTTGAAATATTACCAGTTTTAATACTATTTAATAGAAAAATATGGCAAAAATAAGAATACCTTAAAGGAAGGAATATATGAGTTTATTAAATGTAGTAAATGTTTCTCATAGTTTTGGGGGACGTCAAATTTTAAAAAATGCTAGTTTTAGATTGTTAAAAGGCGAACATGTAGGTATTGTTGGTGCAAATGGTGAAGGTAAATCAACATTTATTAATATTATTTTAGGTAATGAACTACCAAGCGATGGTAAAATTGAATGGGCAAAGCATTTAAAGGTTGGGTACTTAGATCAGTTTTCAACGCTTACAAAAGGTAAAACGATAAGAGAATTTTTAAAAGAAGCTTTTAGTTACATGTTTGATATGGAACAAGAAATCTATAAAAACTATGAATTAATGGCTGATGCAGATGATGATAGAATGCAAGAATTACTTGATGATATTGGTGAAATGCAATCAATGCTAGAACAAGGTGGTTTCTACATGATAGATGCCAAAATTGAAGAAATCTCATCTGGTCTTGGCCTTCATGCGATAGGTCTTGATAAAGATGTATCAGAACTTTCAGGTGGTGAACGTGCAAAGGTACTCCTTACAAAGCTGTTGTTACAAAATCCTGGTATTTTAATACTAGATGAACCGACTAATTACTTGGATGAAAACCACGTTAATTGGTTAAAAAATTATTTAAATAATTTTGAAAACGCCTTTATTTTAGTATCACACGATACTGCCTTCTTAAATTCGGTTATCAATGTTGTTTATCATATTGATAATGGTGAATTAACAAGATATACAGGTAATTATGAACAATTTGTATCAGCATATGAAATGAAAAAGCGTCAAGCTGATTCAGCGTATGAGGCACAACAAAGAGAAATTAAACAAATGGAAGACTTTATTGCTAGAAATAAAGCTCGTGTTGCAACTCGTGGTATGGCTAATAGTAGACAAAAAAAGCTTGATAAGATGGAACGCCTTGATAAGGGACGCATTCAAATAAAACCTAATTTTATCTTTAAAGAAGGGCGCCCTTCAGGAAAAGTCTTATTCAGAACTGAAAATCTTGTACTTGGCTACGATAGAGCGCTTACAAAACCAATGGACATTGAAATTGTTAAAGGTGAGCATGTTGTTATTAAAGGAATAAATGGTGTTGGAAAATCAACATTGATAAAAACTTTACTAAAAATTATAAAACCACTTTCAGGTGAAGTTGAAATGAGTCCAACTATAACTTTTGGATATTTTGAACAAGAAGTAGCTGGATCAAGAAATACTGCTCGTGATGAAATTTGGGATATGTTCCCAACTTTAAACCAAGGAGAAGTACATGCGGCACTTGCGGCATCAGGTTTAACAAGTGAACATATCAATTCACAAATGATTACTCTATCTGGTGGTGAGGCAGCAAAGGTAAGACTTTGTAAACTTACGATTGGTGAGTATAATTGTTTGGTACTTGATGAACCAACAAATCATTTAGATGTGCTTGCAAAAGAGTCATTACAAGAAGCAATTAATAATTATAAAGGTACAATACTCCTTGTTTGTCATGAAAAAGAATTCTATGAAAAAGTTGCTTCAAGAGTTATAAATTTAGAAGATTTTGCATTATAAAAGCTTAAAAGCCATATCTTTTGATATGGTTTTTATATGGAAAATATATTGATATTTTGTTGATATTTTGTTTGACTATTTTGTCTAATATTGATATAATAAATAGTAAAAAGGAGGAGTATCGTTATGGATATGGAAAACAAATTTTTAGAACTTTGCTATGCTGCAGAAATTGATGTAACAAATTATTTAAATTGTGAATTTGATGGTGTTAAAATCAATGAAGCTGATTCTTCGATTCGTTTTTGTATAACTAATGATAAATTTATTACAGTCAACGAAATTAAAGATATGATTGATAAATTAAATTATTGTGTAAATAATAAATTTGGATTAAAAAATGCAAAATTAACAATTAAATATACTAATGATATTCTTTCAAATATAATTTTAAACGAAAAAGACTTAAAAGAATACTATGCTTATGCAAAGGAGATTTGCAAAAATATTAGTAAAAGTGTTGTAATCTTGGATGAATATTTTACACGCTATGAGAATAATGAACTAATTTTAATGGTAGCGACAAAAGAAGATAAAAAGGTTGCAGAAGAAAATTTAGTAAACATTAAAAGATTCTTCATTAATTATGGTATTGGATTTGTTAAATTTGATGTAGTTGTTTCGGATAGTGTTAAAAATCACCGTGAACTTATGGAAATGAAGCAAAAAGTTCAAGAACAAATGGATGAAACTAAAGCAATGGAAGAATATAGAATGAAAAAACAAGAAGATAAATCTACTAATGTTCAAAATACATTCAAATATTCTTACAATGCTAATGCTGTTTACATTAGTGTAAGTGATGTTCCTACTACAAGTATGGAAGTTACAGAGTTTAAACAAATGAATGGTACAGATAAGGTACAAGTTGTTGGAACTCTTGTAAGTAGTGAAATTAAAAATATCAAATCTAGACAAGGAAAAGAATTTACGCTTTTAACAGCAACAATTACTAATAATAAAGATTCAGTAATGATAAAACGCTTTATTAAAGATACTGAAGTTAAATCATATAAAGAAAACTTTAAAAATGGTAATAGACTTCAAATTAAAGGCAAAGTTCAATGGGATGATTTTGCAAGAGATGTAGTAATTATGTGCGATGAATTATCTGTACTTGGACCAGATATTTCTAGAGTGCGTTTTGATGAAGCAATTGAAAAACGTGTTGAACTTCATGCTCATACTAAAATGAGTGTATTAGACAGTATTATGTCCGTAGATGATTATGTTAAACAAGCAGCAAGTTATGGCCATAAAGCTATTGCGGTAACAGATCATGCAAACTGTCATGTGCTTCCGGAATTTTTCAAGTTATGTAAAAATTATAATATTAAACCTATTGCGGGTGTTGAAGGCTATTATATCAATAATGATGAACTTGATATTGCCTTTACAAATGATAATATCGATTTAAAAGACGCAACATATGTTGTATTTGATATAGAAACTACAGGTTTATATATTCCTTTTAATGAAATAATCGAAATAGGCGCAGTTAAAGTTAAAAATGGTTTTGTAATTGATGAATTTGCATCTTTAGTTAAACCTAAACATAAAGTGTCACAAAAAATTAGTGATTTAACTCATATTACAAATGATATGTTACAAGATGAGCTTCCTCTTGAAGAGGTGCTACCTCGTTTTAGAGATTTTATTCAAGGTTGTGTATTAGTTGCTCATAATGCTCATTTTGACTATGATTTTATTAATGCATCTTTTGATAAACTAGGTCTTTCTCATGAAATCAATCCTTGTATTGACACAATGATGTTAGCCCGTGGGCTATATGGTGCTAGTCTTAAACAAAATAATTTAAGAGCCGTAGGACGCCATCTAAAAGTAGAAGTTGAACCTAATGAACAACACCGTGCAGTATATGATGCTAGAACTACGATGAATATTTTCTTAAGAATGTTATCTGATTTACAAGATGAAGGAATTTCTAATTATAATGAAATAAATACATTAGTAGAAAAGAATGAATTATTTAGATATAAGATTCCTAAACATATCAATATTCTTGTAAAGAATAAAGTTGGTCTTAAGAATTTTTATAAAATTATTTCAGAATCACACACTACATATTTTCAAAAGGATGCAAGAATTTTAAAAAGTTTGATAGAAGAACATCGTGAAGGGATATTGGTTGGCTCAGGTTGTGCAAATGGAGAAATATTTAGACTTGCACTTGAAAAAACTTATGATCAATTGAAAAATGCAATGGCTTTCTATGATTACATTGAAGTTCAACCGCCAAAGTCATATCTACATTTGTTTGATTTGTGGACAGAAGATGAGGCTCTTGAAATGATTCAAGGTTTAATTAAAACAATTATTCAAGCAGCTGAAGAAATGGGTAAAATGGTAGTTGCGACAGGAGATGTTCATGAGTTAATTGAAGATGATGCAGAATACAGAAAAATTTATTTAAGTGTAGCACGACCAAATGGTGGTGGACCTCATGAACTTGCAAAATATGAAGGTACACTTGATATGCATTATCGTAATACTACAGAAATGCTAGAGGAGTTTTCTTTCTTGGATCATAATGTAGCTTATGATATTGTTGTTACAAATACAAATAAAATTGAAAAGTTGGTTGAAACGTTTGATTTATTCCCTAAAAAACTGTTTGTTCCACGTGATGATTTCATGTTAGAAAAGACAGGAGTACCTTCAATGAAGGAAGCTGTTTATGATATTTCTTATATGACGGCATATAAAACATATGGTAATCCACTACCTTCATACGTAAGAGAAAGATTAGATGTAGAACTTGAAGCTATTATTGGCCATGGATATTTCTCAGTATATTATATTTCTCATTTACTTGTTAAAAACTCAAATGATGCTGGGTATATTGTAGGTAGTCGTGGATCTGTTGGTAGTTCATTTGTAGCTACTATGATGGGGATAACTGAAGTTAATCCGTTAAAACCACACTATTGTTGTCCAAATTGTCATTTCAGTGCATTTAAGTTTAATGAAAAAGAAAAAGAAATTTATCCACAAGAAATTCCTAGTGAAATGGATGAAGCACTTCAAAAAGTTGGTGTAGGGATGGACTTACCACCGATGAAGTGTCCTCATTGTGGTGCTGAACTATCTAGAATGGGTGCAGATATTGCTTTCGAAACTTTCTTAGGATTTACTGGGGAAAAAGTTCCGGATATTGATTTAAATTTCTCAGGAGATTATCAAGCAAAAGCACATTTATTCTGTCAAGATACATTCGGTTTTGATAACGCATTTAGAGCAGGAACTGTATCTACTGTTCAAAAGAAAACAGCTTATGCCTATGCAAGAGATTATTATCAACAAATAGGTGTATATAAACGTCAATCTGAACTAGAAAGACTTGCGGATATGCTTGTAGAATCAAAAAGAACAACTGGACAACATCCAGGAGGTATTGTTGTAGTACCAGATGATATAGAATACACAGATGTAATTCCTGTTCAATATCCTCCAGTAACAGAAACTGATATTACAAATCAAGTATGGCGTACATCTCATTATGATTATCATAAATTTGAAGATAATTTATTGAAACTTGATATTCTTGGTCACGATGATCCAACTGTGGTTAAAACTTTAATGGACTTCGTTAAAAAATATCCTGAAGAATTCCCTTTTAGTAATGTTGAAGATATTCCGTATTATGATGAAAAAGTAATTTCGTTATTTAGTTCAAAAGAAGCTTTACAATTAAAAGGCGATGATGAAGATAAATTATCAAGTGGAACAATTGGTGTACCTGAATTTGGAACTAATTTTGTTCGAGGAATGCTTGAAGATATTAAACCTAATTCTGTTAGTCAAATTATTAAAGTATCAGGATTCTCGCATGGAACTGATGTTTGGCTTGGAAATGCTGCAGACTTGTTAAGAGGTGCTAATCCAAAGTTCCCTAAAATTGAATTTAATGAACTCGTTGGATGTCGTGATGATATTATGATTTATTTAATTGATAAAGGTGTTCCAGCTGCTCCTGCTTTTAAGATAATGGAAGCTGTTCGTAAAGGAAAAGGATTAACAGTAGAACAAGAAGATTTACTTGTTCAACATAATATTCCTGCATGGTATATTTGGACATGCAAAAAAATCAAGTATTTATTCCCAAAAGCTCATGCTACCGCATATGTTATTATGGCGCTTCGTATAGCATGGTTTAAAGTGTATAGACCAATCTATTACTATATGGCATATTTCTCAAAACGTGCTAAGGAATTTGATCCAGAAGCATTTGCGATGGGTAAAAATGCTATAAGAAATAGAATTAAGGAAATTGAAGCTAAAATTCAAGCTCGTGAAGCTTCAAATAAAGAAGAATTATTACTTGATGAATTAAAGATAGCTTTAGAAATGGTACTTAGAGGTTATAGTTTTAAACAAATTGACGTTAATATTTCTGAGGCTACCGATCTTGTGGTATCTGAAGATAAGAAATCTTTATACTTACCATTTGTTGCTGTAGACTCATTAGGTGAAACTGTGGCATTATCGATTGTAGAAGCGAGAAAGAAAAGACCATTTAGTTCAAAGAAAGATTTTGAACTTAGAACTAGTATCAACAAAAAACAATATGCTAATTTAATAAAACTTGAAGCATTTGAAGGTTTACCTGATGATGATACTAAGTTATTATAGGAGGAAAAATGACTTTTGGTAAAAATTTTGCGATGAATCGCATGAATGAAACTGTTTACGAAACTGGAGATGTAGCAAGTCGAGAAGGAGTTGGAATTAAAACACTTGGACTTCTTGCTTGTACATTAGTTACAGCATTACTTCTAATAGGAACAATCCTTAGAACTGGTTATGTTCCTTTTGGATATTATGTTATCGCAACAATAGGTATTGTTGTTTTACAAATTATAATGATTTTTAATATGAAAGCAGCAAGGGTTCTTGCAATCCCTTACGCAATAATGGAAGGTTTAACAATTGGATGTCTTTGTGGTTTATTAGAACTTGCACTTCCTAATCTTGGATTAAAGATTTCAGCTGTTGCGTTAATGTTAACTTTATCAATCTTCGTTGCATGCTTACTGCTTTATAGTTTAAAAATTGTGAAAGTAGGGTATAAATTTAGAAATTTTGTACTTGTTGCATCATGTGGCTTTGTGTTATTTATGTTAATATTCTTTTTGATGTCACTTGTAATGAGATTTACATCAAATTTTAATATGTTATCATACTTTTTTATGGATGGACTTTTCTTACTGATTTGTGCTATTATGTGTGTGTTTGCAACTTTATATGTATTAATGTCGATTGCTAATGCTCATAATATGATTGAAGCTGGTATGGGAAAAGTATATGAGTGGTATGCTGCATATGCAATTGTTTTAAATGTCATTTATTTGTTTGTTGAAGTGCTAAGATTATTATTGATTCTTGCCTCACGTAATAGAGATTAACTTGTATTAAGTAAAACATTTGCAAAACAAAGCAAAATTTGGTAAAATATAAAGCGTAAAAATAAGTCATTAGGAGGTATATAAAATGGCTGTAAAAATTGCAATTAACGGATTTGGACGTATTGGTCGTTTAGCATTCAGACAAATGTTTGGTGCAGAAGGTTACGAAGTAGTAGCTATCAATGACTTAACTAGCCCAAAAATGTTAGCACACTTATTAAAATATGATTCAGCTCAAGGTAGATATCAATATGCTGAATCAGTACAATGTTCAGAAGAAGGCGCTAGTGAAGGCTGGATTTCTGTAAATGGACAAAAAGTTAGAATCTATGCTGAAAAAGATGCTAATAACTGTCCTTGGAAAGAATTAGACGTAGATGTAGTATTAGAATGTACTGGTTTCTATTGCTCTAAAGAAAAATCAATGGCACATATCAATGCAGGTGCTAAAAAAGTTATTATCTCTGCTCCAGCTGGAAAAGATTTAAAAACTATCGTTTACAATGTTAACCATGAAACATTAACAAAAGAAGACCAAGTTATTTCTGCTGCATCATGCACAACTAACTGTCTTGCTCCAATGGCAAATGCATTACATAACTATGCACCTATCCAAAGTGGTATCATGACAACTGTTCATGCTTATACTGGTGACCAAATGGTATTAGATGGACCACATAGAAAAGGTGATTTAAGAAGAGCTAGAGCTGCTGCTTGCAGTATCGTTCCTAACTCAACTGGTGCTGCTAAAGCTATCGGATTAGTTATCCCTGAATTAAATGGTAAATTAATCGGTTCTGCACAACGTGTTCCAGTTCCTACAGGATCTTCAACAATCTTAGTTGCTGTAGTTAAATCTGAAGAAGAAGTTACTCCAGCTTCAATCAATGCTTATATGAAATCTGTAGCTAATGAATCTTATGGATATACTGAAGAACAATTAGTTTCTTCTGATATCATCGGAAGTAGATATGGATCAATCTTTGATGCTACTCAAACAATGGTAATTGCTCTTGGAAATGGTTTATATCAAGTTCAAGTAGTTGCTTGGTATGATAATGAAAATTCATACACAACTCAAATGGTTCGTACAGCTAAATACTTAATGGAACATTGCAACTAATTAAATAAGACAAAAGTGTTAAACAAAAAAGTTTAACACTTTTAATTTTTTAGGTTTTAAATTCAAATTTTGCCATAAAATATAATATGGAAAGGTGAAGCTTATGCCTAAAAAATTATTTAAAATTTTAGAAGTTATAGGAGTTTTAGTAATAATATTAATAGGGTTTGTATTGTTTCCGAAAATATCAATCATTTTAAAAGTAATCTATAAAATATTATTACCATTTGTTATAGCGTTTTTAGTTGCTTTTTTACTAGAACCTGTCATAGAGTTTTTAGAAAAAAAGCATATAAAAAGAAAAATTGCTATTTATATAATAGTAATATTTTTTATGATAATATTTTTTGTACTATTCAAATATTTGATACCTTTAATGATAAAAGAAATAAAGCTTTTATTCGTAGCGTTACCATCTTATATTGATAAAATTAAGGAAATTATCGATAACATTAATGGAAAATTAAATGGAAGTTATATTATTGATTATTCTAAAATTGAAGTATTTTTACAAGAAAAAATTAATACTTTTTTGACCAAGTTTAGCGTAAAAATACAAGAAAATTTTTCCTACATGTTGCAAGTTTTAATTACTCCTGTTTTAGTAGTTTATTTTATGTTTTATTATAAAAATATTGAAAATTATATAAGAGAAAAAATTAAAAATGATGAAAGCAATTTAATAAAAGAAGCTCTATCAAAAATCAAAATCATTGTAAGACAATATTTTAAAGGCGTATTAATTGTTATGTTAATTCTAACAGCCATTAGTACAGTATGCTTTTGGTATTTAGGACTTGATTTTTCTTTAATACTTGGATTAATTATAGGAATAACAGATATAATTCCTTACATTGGACCATATATTGGAGGTGGAATAGTAATAGCATTTACACTGGCGTCAATCCCTACTAAGGTTTTATTTGTTTTGATTTGTATAGTTACATTACAACTTTTAGAAAGTTATTTTTTAGTTCCTAAAATACAAAGCAAAAATTTAGAGACTAATCCTATTATTGTCTTGTTATCGGTAGCCATATTTGGTGAAATATTGGGAATAATTGGAATGATTATTGCTGTACCGATGATTAAAATTTTACAAATTTTGGCGAATTTAGGGATTACTTATAAAAAATATAAAAAAAGTAGGTAGTTTCATTTTACAAAAAATAAGAGTTGTGGTATAATAATCATAGGAAATTGTTGTGTAAATGTATATACAACGTTTTGAATAGACAAAGGAGTGGAACTTATGTTATCAAAGAAACAAAAATTCTTAATGACAGTCTTAGGGTTATTTAGTCTTTTAGCTGGATTAGTTGCTGCAATCCCTTTTAGATCTTTCCCTGGATTAAACAAAATTGAAAATGTTTTAGAATTAGAAGTAATTATCAAATTAGCAGTTGCTGCTTTTGTATTATTACTTTCAATTTACCCAAGCGTAAAAAAATATCAATTAGTAAAAAATAATCGTGAATACTCAAAAACAGTATTAGTAATGACTTATATGCCAACACTTTTATTCATTTTAGGTACAATCGTAAATATGGTTTACACATTATCATTTGATTTTACAGCTGTTGCTATGTTAAGTGTATTATCAGATAAACTTATCGGTGTTGTAATTGCTTTATTCGTTGTATTCTTTGTATTTGGATTATACTGCTTATTTAGATTACACAATGTAGTAATTAAATTAGATACAGCAGGTAACGTCATTTTTGATGTATTTAGCTTACTAATGTTAGTAGGTTTTGTATCATTACAATATTTTATCAATGCAGCATACAATAACGGATATCAACACTTAGAAGAATATTTCCAAGGTAATCCATTATTATTCTTTATTTACATCTTATTAATTGTTGCTTTTGGCTTAACAATTAAATTCATTTCTAAAGTTGTAAGAAAAGATGAAGTATTAGTATTCTATTCTGAAAGTGATGATGCTAATAAACGTATTAAACAAACAGAATATAATCGTGCTTACAATGATACTTTAGATGATTACGAAGCATACTTTGATGAAAATCAAGAAGCAATTGAAGCAAAAGCTGTTGAAGAAGTTGCTGAAGTTGAAGAAGAAGTTGAAGAACTTGCTGAAACTGAAGAAAAACCTGCAGTTCAAGTTGAAACTATCGAAATCGAAGAAGAGGAAGAAGTTGAAGTTGCTCCACTTGTAGTTGCTGAAGTTGCTGATTCAGAAGAAGTTAAGAAAGTTGAAGCTGAAAAAGCTGCAACAGCTGAAGCTATCGCAAAAGCAAAAGCAGAAATTGCTGCATTAGATAGTGAAAAAGCTGCATTAGCTTCAAGAAAAGCTGAATTAAAAGCTGCACAAGATGCATATGAAGCTGAACTTGCTAAACAAAAAGAAGTTGTTGAAGTAGTTCCTCAACCAGTTGAAGAAGAATCTGCTCCTGTTGAAGTTGTTAGAAAAGTTGATAAAATCGTTCCATCATTTGCTAAGATGGTTGAATATGCTAACTCTTTCAGTGATCATGAAGGATTTAAAGTTGTTTCTAATGCAAAAGGTAACTTACATAAATTCTATATTGGTAAGAAAATGTATCTTGTTATGCAAGCAACAAATAGCGATTATCGTATAAGTTTCATTACTTCACCTGAAAAATTTGTTAATTACTTAAAATCTCGTCCAGGTGAATTAACAGCTCCTAAAAACTTAAAAGATAACTTATGGGTAAGATTAGTTAATAAAGGTAAAGAAGAAGCTAAGTTTATGCGTCAAGTTATCAAACAAGCTGTTCAAACTGCAGAAAAACAAATAGCTGATGAAGCTTTAAAAAAAGCGGAAGAAAGAAAAGCGAAAGCTAAAGAAAGAGCTGCTGCAAGAGCTACTCAAAAAGCCGCTGAAAAACAAGCAAATTAATACTAGGAAAGGGTGAACAAAACTATGAAAAAGAATAACCATCGTTTATCATTTATTTTAGGTTTAGTAGGTATTGGTTTATCACTTCTTATGTATATTCCTTTTGGGAAAACATTTGGTAATGCCGAAGTTATTGTTAAATTAATTGCTTTACCAGCAGTTATTGCAATTTTAAATATTATTATTACAGCACATAAATTTAATGAATATCGTCCTAACAATCGTTTCTTATCAGTTATTGGATATGCTCCAGTAGTTGCATATTTAGTTTCATTATCTGTTTATGTTGTATTCTTATTAAATCGTACAGCTCCTATGTCTGTCTTAACATTTAATAGATTTGTTTATACAGTTATCCTTTGTGCTCTAGTTGCAGTAGGACTTGTAATGGTACTACTTTGTGCAATGGATAAAGTTAACTTAGCTTTAAGCAAAAATGAAGTTAGTGTACTAGATATTGCAATTTATGTAATCTTTGCATTAGATATTTTTGCAATGAAATCATTAGTTCTTGATAAATTCCAAGATGTTGCTTTAACAAATAGTTCTGCTGTGAACGTTGCTTTCTGCATTATTTTAGGTGTTGGAATTCTTGGTGTTATTGCTTATAGAGTTACTACTTTATATTTAACTCAAGAAGTGTTCGAAAATAGAAGCAAACAAGAAATGGTAGATAAATGGGCTCAAACTAGAGAAAAAGCTTATTACAATGCTGAACTTTATATCTTATATTCAATGAATCAATATACTAATGAACGTTTAGTTTATGAAGATGAAATTGATGAAAACGTTGAAGTAAGTATTGCTCCTAGTCAAGTAGTTGTTGAATCTGATCAACTTGCTACATTAAAACAAGAATTAAAATCATCAAAAGCAAATCAAAAAACAGCTGTTGCTCAATATAATCAAATGGCTGTTGCTTATGCTGAATTACAAAATAAAGTTAAACTTGATGTTGCAAATGCTGAACTTGAAACATTAAAGAAAGAATTAGAACTTGTTAATGAATCATTAAATAAAGAAAAAGAAGCTTTAAATGTTGAAAACGAAGCGTTAAATGCTGCAGAGGCAGAATTAAAAGAAAAAGTTGCTAAACTTCAAACTAAAAATGAACCTGAAGTTGCTGAAGAAGTATCAGAGGCTTCTCAAGAAGCTGAAGTTCCAACTGAAGAAGTTGTTGAAGTCAAAGCAGAAGAAAAACCTGTTGAAGCTGCTCCTAAGAAAGAAAAAGTATTCGTACCAAGTTATGAAGAAATGATTGAATTTGCTCAAAAATTAAATCATGAAGATTTAAGTGTTGTTGTAAATCCAGCAGGAAATCAACATAAATTTATGGTTGGTGCTAAACCTTACTTATTAATGCAAAAAACTTCAAGTGATTATCGTGTAACTTTCTTCGTTGAAGAAGCTGCATTACTTGATTACTTACAAGGATACCCTGGACAAATCGAAGTTGCTAAAACTCCAAAAGCTGGTAACTGGTTAAAGATTGTTAATACAGGTGAACTTGATCCTGAATTCTTAAAGAAATTAGTATCTGAATCATTAGATGCTGAACTTGCATGGGAAAAAGCAGTTCAAGAAGCTAAGGAAGCAGAAGAAAAAGCAAAAGCAGAAGCTAAAGAACTTGAACGTCAAAACCGTGAAAAGTTAAAAGAAGCTGAAAAGATCATTGCAAAGGCTCAAAAAGATGCTGAAAAAGCAGAAAAAGAAGCTGAAAAGCGTGCTAAACAAGAAGCTGCTGCTCAAGCTAAAGCTGAAAAAGAAACTGCTAAAGCTATTAAAGAAGCTGCAGAAGCTGCAAGAAAAGAAGCAGAAGAAAAAGCTGCTCAAGAATTAGCTGCTGTTGAAGCTGCAAGAAAAGAAGCAGAAGAAAAAGCTGCTCAAGAATTAGCTGCTGCAGAAGCTGCAAGAAAAGAAGCAGAAGAAAAAGCCGCTCAAGAAGCAGAAGCTGCAGAAGCTGCAAGAAAACAAGCAGAACTTGATGCAGAAGCTGCTGAAAAAGCTCGTCAAGAAGCAGAAGCTGCTGAGGCTGCAAGAAAAGAAGCAGAAAAAGAAGCTGAAGAATTAGAAAAACAAACAGCAAAAGCTTTAAAAGAAGCTGAAAAGAAAGTAGCTAAGGCTGAAAAAGAAGTTGAAAAAGCAGAAAAAGAAGCCGAAAAGAAAGTAGCTAAAGCAGAAAAAGAAGTTGAAAAAGCAGAAAAAGAAGCCGAAAAGAAAGTAGCTAAAGCTGCTAAAGAAGTTGAAGCTGCTAAGAAAGAAGCTGCTAAAAAGGAATTAACTCCAGAAGAAGAAGCTGCTAAGAAAGAAGCTGCAAAAGCAAAAAGGGCTGCTACTTTAAAAGCTAAAAAAGAAGCAGAAGAAAAAGCAAAAGCTGAAGCTGAGGCTGCAGAAGCAAAAGCAGAAAAAGCTCAAAAAGCTTTAGAAAAAGCTAAAGCAAAGGCAGAATCTGAAGCTGCTGAAGCTCAAGCCGCTCAAGAACAAGCTGCTAAAGAACAAGCAGATGCAGAAAAAGCTGCAAAAGCTTTAAAGAGAGCTGAAGCAAGAGCTAAAAAAGCTGAAGAAGAAGCAAAGGCTGCACAAGAAGCTTTAAATAATAAAAATAATAAAGCTGCTTAATATAAATAAATCGTTAACGTAAAGATAAGTATAATTACAATATTTTAAGAGAGTGATTGGCTGGTGTGAAATCATAATAAGTGTAATTAGAAGCTCCTTTACTAGAGGAACTAATCCTTCCCGCAAGTCCTGCGTTAAAACAATTTGAGGGTATAAGACTATAAGTTTTATAAATTAGGATGGTACCGCGATAGATAATATTAATCGTTCCTTATTATATAAGGAACGATTTTTTTATGGAATAATAAATAAAAATTTAAAATTAGGAGAAAATAATGAAAAAATTAACAGGAAATGAGATAAGACAATTATGGTTAGATTTCTTTTCTTCAAAAGGACATGAGATAATTCCTAGTGCATCACTTGTTCCACATAATGATCCAACTTTACTTTGGATTAATGCTGGTGTTGCACCACTAAAGAAATATTTTGATGGACGTGTTGTTCCAAATAATCCTAGAATGTGTAATGCACAAAAATCAATTAGAACAAATGATATTGATAATGTTGGTAAAACTGCAAGACATCATACTTTCTTTGAAATGCTTGGAAATTTCTCAATTGGTGATTATTTTAGAGAAGAAGTTTTAACTTGGGCTTATGAATTATTATTTAGTGAAGAGTGGTATGGATTTGATAAAGATTTAATTTATATTACATATTACCCTGAAGACAAAAAAACTTATGAAAAATGGGTATCTCTTGGAGTTGAACCTAGTCATTTAGTTGCAATAGAAGATAACTTCTGGGAAATTGGTGAAGGGCCATGTGGACCTGATACTGAAATTTTCTATGATAGAGGAACTAAGTATGACCCTGAAAACATCGGGATTAAGATGTTAAAAGAAGATATTGAAAATGACCGTTATATTGAAATTTGGAATATTGTATTTAGTCAATTTAATTCTGTAACAGGTCTTGCTAGAGAAGACTATCCAGAACTTCCAAGTAAAAATATTGATACTGGAAGTGGTCTTGAACGTCTTGCTTGCATTTTCCAAGAAACAGAAACTAACTATGAAACTGACCTTTTCTGGCCATATGTTGAATTCTTACAAAACTACACAAAAAAATCATATAGTGATTCAGAATATAAAATGGCGTTTAGAGTTATCGTTGACCACATTAGAAGTGTAACGTTTGCGGTAGCAGATGGCGCAATGCTTTCTAATGAAGGTAGAGGTTACGTTCTTAGAAGAATTTTAAGAAGAGCTGTAAGATATGGTAGAAAACTTGGTATTAACGAAGCATTCTTATATAAAATGGTATCACTAGTAGTTGATAACATGAAAGAATTCTATGGTTATTTAGTTGAACAACAAGCGGTTGTAGAAAAAGTTATTAAAATCGAAGAAGAAAATTTCTTAAGAACACTTGCATCTGGAGAAAAGAAACTTGCTGAAATTATTAAAAATTCTAGTGATAAAGTTATTTCAGGGGAAAATGCTTTCTTATTATATGATACATTTGGATTCCCTATTGAATTAACAGAAGAAGCTGCTGAAGATGCAGGATTTACTGTTGACCTTGCTGGATTCAAAGAAGAATTAAATAAGCAAAAAGCAAGAGCACGTGCTGCTCGTAATGATGAACAATCAATGAATACTCAAAATGAAGAATACTTAAATTATAAAGAATTTTGTGAGTTTACTGGTTATACTAATTTAGAAGAAGATTCAAAAGTAATAGCTATCTTTAAAAACGGTAAGAAAGTATCATCTGCTGATGGTCTTGTTCAAGTAGTACTAGATAAAACACCATTCTATGCGGAAATGGGTGGTCAAGTTGGTGACCAAGGAGTTGTAGTTGTTGATGGTGCTCGATGCAGTGTTCTAGATACTGTAAAGATGCCAAATGGTCAACATATCCATACTATTGATTTAGGAAATATTTGTTTAGAAGAAAATAGTGTAATTAAAGTTAATGTAGATGAAAATTTAAGAAAAATGACTTCTCAAAATCACTCTGCAACTCACCTATTAAATGAAGCGTTAAGAAAAGTATTAGGCAGTCACGTAGCTCAACATGGATCATATGTTTCTAGTGAAAATTTAAGATTTGACTTTAACCATTATCAAAATTTAACTACTGAAGAAATTTTAAAAGTAGAAGATTTAGTAAGAAAAGTAATTAACGATAATTACCCGGTTCAAGTAATTGAAACATCAATTGAAGATGCTAAAGCAAGAGGAGCTCAAGCATTATTCGGTGAAAAATATGGAGATGTTGTTAGACTTGTAGATATGGATTTCAGTAAGGAATTATGTGGTGGAACTCATGTTGCAAGTACTGGTGATATTCCTAACTTTGCAATTACAAGTATTGAATCTAAAGGTTCTGGAATTTTTAGAATTGAGGCTGTAGCAACTTCTAATACGCTTGAAGTAGTTGAAAAAGTAATTGAAAATATGAAAAATGAAATTCTTTCAGTTATATCTAAAGTAAATGCTTTATATAATAAAGGGACAGAAGAAGGTTATAGTTTAGTAAAGCCACAAATTGTAATTCCTACTCTTGTTGGTAGTTATAAAGATATTTTAAATTATCGTGAAGCATTTGAAAATGCTAAAAAGATCCAAAAAGATATTGAAAAAGAATATGACAGTCAAAAAAGAAGTAAAGATTCCGCTGATTACAAACGTTTTGAAGAAAATGCAGAAAACATTAACGGAACTGATGTAATTATCGCAAAAGTTGAAAATGTTGATGTTAATGGTTTAAAAGATATCATTGATAAGATTTCAAATGATTATAACAATTGTGTTGTTTTCTTTGCGGATGTATTTGCAGATCAAAATAAGATTATCTTTATAGCTAAATCAAAAGGTAATAAAGTTAATTGTGGTCAACTTGTTAAAGAAGCTGCTATTGCTACTGGAGGTAATGGTGGAGGTCGTCCAGACTTTGCTCAAGCTGGTGGTAAGAATGTATCAGATGTAGATAAAGCTTTACTTGTAGTAAGGGAAAAACTATAATGAGATATATTGGACTTGATCTTGGAAACAGAACTTGCGGAATTGCAATAAGTGATCCAATGGGTATTATTGCAACATCTATAACAACTGTGCATTTTAGAGATAAAGATTTGCAAAAATGTTTAGAATATGTTAAAATGTACATAGCTGAAAGAAAAGTAGAAAAAATTGTTATGGGTCTTCCTAAAAATATGAATGGAACAATAGGCCCTCAAGGTGAATATGTAATGGAATTTAAAAAAATTCTTGAATCTGAAACAGGACTTGAGGTAATCTTATTTGATGAAAGACTTTCAACAGTTGAAGTTACTAAAATTATGATATCAGCTGATTGGAGTAGAGCGAAAAGAAAGACTAAAGTTGATACTTTATCTGCTACTCTAATTTTACAATCATATTTAGATAGTATAAAAAAATAAAAAGGAGATAAATATTATGGAAAACCAAAATTTAGTAGATGGTCAATTAACAATAATTGACGCTGATGGAAATGAAAGATTATGTCAAATTCTATTCACTTTAGAATCTGAAGATTTCGGTAAAAAATATGTTGTATTTTATGAAATTTCAACATTAACTGATGCTGAAGATGATGGACAAGTAGAATTAATGGCAGCAAGTTTCACAGAAGGTGAAGATGGTCAAGGTGAACTTCATGAAATCGAAACTGATGAAGAATGGGAATTTATTGAATCTGCAGTAGCTGATTTCGATTCTCAATGTTCTGGTGAATGTGAAGGATGTACTGAAGATTGTGAAAATAGAGCATAATAAATAAAAATAGGTGTACATGTACACCTATTTTTATGTAAAAAATTTTAGTTAAAAAATTGAGAATTTTTAAGTTAATCAAGTACAAAAATGAACGTAAAATTGAAAACACATTATTTTTTAAAAAAAAGCGAAAGAAAAGTTACAAAATTGGAAATTTGATTTTTACAAAAAATCTTGAATTTTAAAAAAATTTATGTTATAACCGGAGTTTGCCAGAATGATTGCTTTGTGTTTTATGATGTTAATAATGGAACTAATGGTATAAATAATGAAATTATCTTTATGATTATGTTTGATTTGTTAGATGGACAAAATGCTGGTCCTGAACAGGCTATATATGATGATAATCAGCAATATCGTATGGAATTGAATACATTATTCGATTATCAAGTCTATGTTGAGACAATTATGTCTGTAAATGATAAATTAGTTTTTGATTTAACAACAACACTTTCTGGTTTAATTGGCAGTGGAGATTTATATAGTGAATATAGTTTTAATAAATTAACAGAAACTATTTGTAAGAATTCATCACTTTCACCATCTACTAAATTAAATTCAGTTTTGGAGCGTTATAAAGACGCAATGAGGGAATTAGGATATAATGTAGTATAAAATATAATAGCAAATTAAAAACAGGAATTTTGCAATTCCTGTTTTTATACTTTTATAGATTGTTTTGTGTTTTGAATACAATGAAGTCTACTATTTCATCGTAAACTTTTCCTGCTACCTCATCTATTTCGTATAAATCTTGATGATATTTAGGTTGACCGATTGGAAGTTGAGCAACTAGTTCAGTTTCTAAACCTTGCGCAACTTTTAATCCTCCACCCTCACCAAAGATATTGTCTTTTTGATTGTTTACTGGATTAATATAATATGACATATTTTCAATTACACCAAGAAGTTCATGACCTAGTGTTTTTGCCGCATGTCCTGCTTTAATAGCAACATGACTTGCAGAAGGATGAGGTGTAGTTACAAGTAACATTTTTGCTTGAGGTACAATTGATTTAATATCAAGGGTAATATCCCCTGTTCCTGGTGGGAAGTCAACAATGATATACTCTGTATCATCATGCCATTTAACATCATAGAAGAAGTGAGAAATCATACTATTTAGCATTCCACCTCTCCAAATAACGGGTTGACCGGGATTTGTAAAGAATTCAGTAGAGATTAATTCAATGTTGTTATTTAAAATTGGAAGAATTTTTTTCTTTTCATCAAATCTAGGGTTTTGATGAGAAATTTCAAAAATAGTAGGTAGGCTTGAACCATATACGTCAGCATCTATTACACCAACTTTAATTCCTCTTTTTGACATTCTGTAGGCGATGTTTGCGGCTACACTACTTTTACCAACTCCACCTTTACCACTAATTACACCGATGAAGTGAATAGGTTTTTGTGTGATACTTCCAAAGATTTTTGATTCTTCAAGTTTTAATTGAAGTCCTGTGAATCCTGCTTCAACTTTTACGATTCTTGCAATTTCTCTTTTAAATTTCTTTTCATTTTCTCCGCCTAAACGTCCCATCGCAACTGTTAAGATGACAACGTCTTTTTCTTCATCGTAACCGATGTGTTTTAAAGATTCAGTTTCACCGATTGTCATTTCATTAGATGGGTCTACAATTTCATTAATTAATTTTTTTAATTCATTTAAATTCATATTTAGTCCTTTCTAATTGGTAATTTAAACTCGTTTAAGTATAAATTTTCATTATTTGTGATATTTTGATAAAGTCTAGTTGAAGCTAGTTCATATTCTAATAATTTAGAAATATTATCGTTTGAATTTGATTTTGGAGCCGAAAATACGGCCATTTTTACATTTTTAGGTAAATTGTTAATAAATACTAGTCCCTTTTTATTAGTCCCAAGCATTCTTAAATAGACACAAGAAGAATTTATTTGTTTTGTTTCAAGTAAAGTATGCATAAAATTACGGTTAATTTTATTTATTGTATATTTTTTATTTTTTAAACTTTCTCTTAAAACGTTTAAATCTTTATAAAAATTACCGTTATTCTTGATGTAATTAAATAATCCTTCTTTTGCTTCATAATCTGATGTTGAATTTTCTTTTGTTAAAAAGACGTGTCTTAATAATAAAAGGAAATTATTGTTTGCTTGATTTAAATCGATTAGAAGGTTAGAGTTATAAGGAATGTATTCGTCAACATTATCATTATTTAATACTAAATTTCTAATTGATGTAGCACTAGCAATAGAAGATGTTGGAATTTCATCATCATAATTATTATTAACTCGTTTAATTAGATTAATCTTTATGTTTAAATTATTATCTTTAATAAATTTAAAGTAAGAAAAACCTAAAGTGAAATTGGGTTTTGATATTATTTTTAGTTCATTTTCATTAAAATTGTTATTTTTAAGAGATTCTAACCAATTTTGTTTAGTGCTTTTTGAAGAATTACTGTTTATTGAAGTTGTTTTATAAAATTCGTATACTTTATCGTATAAAGCTAAATCTGTAGTTTCACTTCCAAAAGCAAGATCAGTAATACCAAGTTCATTTAGTATTTTAACTGAAGAAGACGCAAAGTAGTCAGCACTTTGGACTGCTTGATAAAATGGTAACTCAAATACTAAGTCAACATTATTATCGAGTAAAACACTAGTCTTTGTGAATTTATCAAGAAGCGATACTTCACCTCTCATAGAAAAGCCACCACTCATTATAGCGATGATAATATCTGGGTTATGTTCACTTTTGATTTGGTCAATAAAGTATTTATGACCATTATGAAATGGGTTAGCTTCAATGATAATACCAAATACTTTCATAAAATTCTCCTAACTTTTATTATTATAGCAAAAACGAACAAATTTTGCAACAAAGAGGTGTTATAATTTCTAAAGAAGAGGTGATTTTATGTATTTTACAGAGTATAGTTTAGAGCTTTTTTATGAATCTTTATATAAAGATGAATATTTAGTAATTGGAGTCCTTGATGATGATCAAGTATTAAGTAATTTATTTAAAGCGAGAGTATTAAATAGTTTATCCAAAATTAAATATCCTATTAATATTAAATTTATAAATAAAAATGATGTTGATTTTGTATTGGATAATTATCTTGTATTTCCCCAACTTTTAATTTATCGAAATGACAAACTAAAAAGAACTTTATATGGCTTTGTTGGTCGTGAGAAGATGGATTATTTTTTAAATAAAAGTATAAAAAAATAAATTAAACGAAATAACTTATAATTTTTAAAAAATAAATAAAACGTTGTATATTGTGTTAATTTTTTTGGAAAAATTGTGAAAAAGCATAAAAACGCTCAAAATTTCAATTATAAAATTGCTTGACAACAAAAATTAATTATAATACAATATAAGTGTGGCCAAAGCCATATCCTAAGAATTGATAACTTTCGATATGACATAAGACCTCTTCTTAGGAAAGAAGGGGTCTTATTGCTTTTTAGGAAGGTTATATGAAATTATATGTATTATATGTGGAGTTTCTCTTCAGCTAGATTATTTTTATAAAATAAAAATTAATCTAAGAAAGGGAAAAATAAAAATGAAAAGAACAATAGGTATTCTTATAACATTAAGTATCTTTGTCAATATATTTGCAAACTTTCCGTTTGTTAAATTATTTGCTGAGGATGGTATCTATTCTAAAAATACAGAAGAAATAGTATTAAATAAAGATTATTATGATCCAAACGATGATGTAATAGGTGAGATAACTACTGATAGATCTGAATATGGTAAAGTATATAAAAAAAGTGATAACTTATATGAAAGTTATATCTATAATAGACCTGTTCATTATTTAGATGAATCTAATAATTTAGTTGAGATTAACTCAACATTTGAAGAAAATGGTAATGAATTAGACAGTGCTTCAATAGATTATAAATTAAAGATACCAAAAAAAATTCATTCCAATAAAAAGATTAAATTACAATATGAAAATACTAAAATTGAAATAATATATAACAGTATTAATAAGGTAGAAGCGAAGATTATTGAAGACAAAACAGATAGAAGTAATCTAAACCATCTTGTTGGAAAAGTAATGTATACTGATATATTTGATAATGTTGATTTAGAACTCATAACAGATAGTAGATCTTTAAAAGAAAATATCATTATAAATAAATATATTAAAGATTTTTCTTTTAGTTATACATTATCAATTACTAACTTAACATTAGTAGAAACTACATCAAGTATTGATTTCTATAATGATAATAATGAATTAATATATAGAATTGATAAATATTTTATGTATGATTCAGATGGAAATATTAGTTATGATATAGAAATGAATGTAGAATTAATTAAGAACAATGAATATTTAATAACAATTACTCCATCATCAAGTTGGTTAGAACTAGCAACATATCCTGTTGTTATAGATCCAACTGTAACATATACTTTAAATACAAGTCCAACTAAAATAGAGTATAAGCAAATAACAAAAACGTTAACAACTACAGCTACAACTTTTAAATTACAAAAATATGATGATAACGGTACTGATATCTCAAAATACGTAATTATGAAGATTGATAAATCAGAACTTCCAAAAGATGTAATAATTACAAATGCTGTTATGTATAATACTGCTACAATAAATGTTTCAAATATGTATTTAGTAAGTATAAATCAGATTACATCAAATATAAATTATGATACGATTAATGGTAATACTGTCTATACAAAAAAATTTATAGATAAACCTTTAAAAGTTTCTGGAACAACTAATAAGTTTTATACAAATATAACAAAAGTAGCAAAAAGTGCATCTAATGATTTTATGTATTTAGAATTTTCACCATATGATTTTAGTTTAAATGAAGAGTATGTATCTATTGGGGCAACTTCTATTAGTATGACTTATTATGATGTTAAAGGAATAAAAGATTATTGGAATTATCAAGAAGTTGATATGGGTGGTGCTGGATGTTTTTATTTAAATAGTTTTGCTGGAAATTTTGTAGTTGCAAGAAGTGATTATACTAATGATACAGCAAGATCTTCATTTAATTTAGCATTTTATTATAATAGTGTTAGTTCAAATGAAAATATCGGTTATGGAAATGGGTGGCGAAGTAACTATAGTGAAAAAATTGAATCGCCGACATCTATTACGGGACTTACAACCTCTAATTATTATTGCTTGATAGATTCTACAGGAAATGTAATGTATCATAAATTAAAGGTTATAGATGATGTTGATCATTATATTAGTGAAGATGGAGCAGATTCTGTAATTACTATAAATTCTTCAAGCAGTAATGAATATTATAAAAGAGTTGTAAATAGCGAAATAGTTTATTATTATAATAATTTAGGATACTTAACAAAAATCGAAATGTTAGATGAGAATAATACTGAATATGTAAGCATTTCACATGCAACAACATCAAGTGGCCTAAAAGTAATTGATTATATTATAGACGCAATGGGAAATAAAGCTGATTTCACATATACAAATGATTTATTAACAGAAATTCTTATTACAAGAAACTTATCTAGTAATTCTACAACTTTTACTAAAAAAATAGCTTATAATTATGATAGTAATTTGAATTTAAATTATTTAACTTATTATACAACAACATCAACAAGTTATATAGTTGCATGGTATGATTATCATACGTATTATGATAGTGATTTAGATCAAACATTCAATTATATGACGGGAGTTATTGAAGATTTAAGTAGTGATATTACATATAACAGTGAATTATATTTTGTTTATGATGAAAACTATCGACAAGTAATAAATTATTATAATAGAATAGTTCATGGAAGTGACATAACAACAAACCTTACAAATGTAACAATTAGTTATAATGTTCAGAAAACAATATTTACGGATAATTTAAATAATGAGATAACTTATTTATTTAATTCATCAGGACAAGTAATTAATGTATATGATGATAAAGGTAACGCTAATTTTTATAAATATGAAAATGATAGTAGTAATTCATATTTAAATAATAAATTGCTATATAAGACGGATACTATAAATAATAAGTATAATAAAATTATTAATAACGGATTTGAAATTTATAATTCCATTGATGGAATTAGTGATTGGAATATTTTAAATGATAGCAATGGTAACATTATTAATGTTGATACAACAGAAAATTTATTTGGGCTTTATGCATTAAAAATAAAAAATGGAAACTCTACTAATTCTCCGAAAGTTTCGCAAGTAATTAAGTTAAATGGTTATAAATCGTATACAATTTATGGATATGTTAAATCAACTGGTAATGATGAAACGATTATTAATGGTGGTTACATTAATGTGTATCCAAAGAATTTAGCTGATGTTGATGTTGATTGTAATGTTTCTTATAATTCAGTAGATGATGAATATAAACTATATAGTTGTAATTTTACAGTAAATGGTTATTCAGAAGAGTTATATGATATTGTAATTGAGCTTTCAACAACTTATAATACAACATCATATTTTGAAAATTTAAGATTTAGTGAGACCCATAATGATTTTAATACATCAAATATTAATTATATCGATGATCATTCATTTGAAGGAAGTGAAGGAGGTTCAGTTGCAAATGGTTGGACTAATGTTATAGCATGTTTAAGGAATTATTCAAATGTATTTGGAAATATAGAGGGTAGATTAAGTTCAGCAACATCAATGTCTAAAACGATAAATTTATCTGTAAATCACGGAGAATTTATTTCGTTTGGTGGATATATTTCAACAAATAATTCAGATGTTGAAATGAAATTACAACTTCATAATACAACTGATTTGACAAGTAGTTCGATATATACAATAAAATATCGAAATGATATATTAGGATATCAGTATATATTAGAATCATTTGAGGTAGAAAGTTATTGGGACCAAGCTACAATATCTATTTCTAATTCTGGAAAAAATAGCATTTATATTGATAATTTAGTTTTATATAAAAATCCAACTATGACTGAATATCAGTATAATGATTATGGTAAAGTTATAGGGGTTGCTAAATCTAATGAAAATACTATTATTACAAGAGATGAAAATAATAAAATTACAGAAGTTGACGCAAGTACTTATGATATTTCATTAACGGAAGATATAAATGGAAATAAAATTAATTCTTTTAGTAATACAAGTTCAAATGTAGAGGTAACAAATTTTGGTATAACTGGAATTGATGTAGTAACTGAAATATTGACTGGTAATGATACGCTTGGTTATTATTTAAATTCGTATCAATATAGTGAAAATTATATGTATACAGAAGCTTTTATAGATGAATATGATGTGACTACATTATATGATTACAATGAAGCAAACGGTGTATTAAATTCTATAACTAATGCTAATAATAAAGTAATTAGCTATACATATGATAGTTTATTAAGATTAAATGAAATATCGCTTGCGAGTAGACAAATTAATTATACATATAATGATGAAGGTTATGTAGATACAATAAAGATGGGGTCTAGTTCAGATTTTATTCAGTATAAATTTGAATATAATGTATATGGAGATATACTAAAGATATCAGAAAGAAGCTCATCTACTGGAACTTATAATGTTATTGTTGAATATGATTATCATAATTACAATTATTATAATGGCTATAGTTATGAAAGTATATATACGGGATTACTTGCAAATGCAACATATGGAAATCAGTATGTTATTCATTATGGATATGATGATGATTTAAAATTAGATTATTATTATGAACAAGATATAGCTACTAATGAATACTTTATACATAATGATTATTTATATGATGAAATGGGAAATTTATCAGTTGTATATGATAGAATTAATGGAATTAATTATACTTATACATATGATTTAAATGGAAATTTACTTCTTTCTAAAGATAGTATTGGTAATGAAATACAATATGATTATGATGATGATAATATGTTATCTGGTATAACATATAATATAAATGGAATAACAAGCGACTTAGATTATGTATATAATAGTGATAATGTTTTATATTATTTTGAAAACACTTATTTAGATATAAGAACTCAAAATATAACTGATTCACTTGGAAGAATTACACAAAAGAAGATTATTGATACAGTGTCATATGAAAATATAATAACGTATGATTATACATATTTTTCAAGTGATAATATGAATAATTCAAATCAAAGTATATATGATAATAATTTTACGTCTAATAGAATATCTAAAGAAGTAATAAATACTGAACAATATAGAATAACATATGAATATAAATATGATGTGATGGGTAATGTTAGTCAAAAAACAAGAGAAGTAGAAGATTTAACAGGTGTTTTACCTATTCATTTTCGAGTATATGATTATACTTATGATGAGTATAATCAGTTAAAAACAGAATTTGTTGGAACGGAAAAAGATGCATCAGGAAATGCTTCAATGTATGTATTTAAGGCAACGTATTATTATGATAGTTTAGGAAATCTTACAGCAATTGAAAGATATAATAAGAGTGAAGAATACGGTGATTTATCTGTAGAAGTTGGAGCTACATATGATTCAAATAACAAAACAAAAATAACAAGTATAAGGCATAATGGTGATACAACATATTATACATATGATTCCGCAAATAGAATTTATTCTTATCATGATTATATTTACGTGTATGAAGGTAGTAACTTCGTAGGATTATATGATGATGATGAAGGATATTATTTATACAAATATACATATGATGCAATGGATAGAAGAGTAAAAAAAGAAGTGTATAATTCTTCAACTAATCAATATGATGTGATAGAATATGTATATATGGATAATCTTTTAATAGGTGAAATCCATACTGACAAAACAATAGAATATATTTATGATAATAACAATTTAATAGGATTTAAACTAACTCAAAACAGTGTAAGTAACATATATTATTACATAACAAATTTACTTGGTGATATAGAATATATAGTAGATTCATCAGGAGAACTTGTTGCTAGATATACTTATACAGCATATGGGGAAACTATTTCGGAAGCAATGAATTTAGAAGGAACAACCATAGCTAATATTAATCCATATAGATATAAAGGTTATTATTACGACACTGAATCTAATTTTTATTATTGTAATGCAAGATATTATTCACCAGAACTTGGAAGATTTATCCAACCTGCAGATGTTTCTAGTTTAAATCCACAATCTATTAATGGACTAAATCTATATAGTTATGCGAAAAATAATCCAATTGGAATTGTATATAGTAGTTCAAATGTTAGTGGATTGTCTAGTGGTGGAATGATTGGTTCTACAAGAGGAACATTTAGTAATATTGTTGGAAGCGGAAGTGTAGTTGTAGGGTCAAAAGTTAGTGGTTTTGGATCATTAGGTGGATCAAGTTTTGGTAGCATTAATTGGCCTAAAGCGAATTCTGTTGAAATGACACACTATACTACTTCGTTGATTGAAAATGCTTTTATTGGATCTTTCTTTGGTAATATTTCTTATACCATAACAACTCAATTGAACGATTCAGAAATGTTTTATTCTTATAGTAATATAGGTAATGGAGGATATAGTGCTGGGGTTGGAATGAATTTAGGAAATTGGTATGGAATTAGTGCTTATGTTTCATCAAACATTGGATTTGGTACTAGTATGCAATTGACACCATGGATTACTTATGGAGCAGAAATTAGTTTGCAAGATGGTATTTCTTTCTCATTTGGCACAATTTCTGGTAATACTACTCAAGAAATTACTGCAAATGTAGGGTGGGGTACTATTGCTGGAGCATACCTTGTATGTGCAGGGATTGCAGCAATACCAATGCCGGGCGCTAGAGCGCTTGCGGGTGCTGCTACCTGTGTAATATTATTGGTTGATATTTTTAACTAAACTGGGAGGAAATTATGGATAATAGAATAATTGACGGAATGAAAAAAGAAGGCAAACCATTTAGAAATATTATGATTTTTGGATATATTTTTGCAATATTAATGCCTTTGTCTATTTATTTAATGAATAACGATAAATATAGTGATAAAGATATTATTTTGTTCGCAATTGCATGGGTTATGTTTGGAACAATCGGTTTATATGGATGGCTATATGCTATTAAATATAGAGTTGAGTTTGATAGTGAAAGAGTTTATTTAAAAACTTTATTTAAAAGGATAGAGCTTAATATATGTGATGTTAAAAAATATACATGTAACAGATATAGGAAATCTGTATTCTACCAATTTAATTTGTTCATAAAGGACAAAAAAGTTTTGATTAATACAAGATATAAAGATGAGTTCGAAAAAATATTAAAAGATAATAAAATCGAACAAATAATTAAATAATTGTAAACAGGATAAAGCGTGCATCACTTTGCATCACAAATTGTGTTGCACGCTTATCTATATTTGACTAGGATACCTAGTTCAAATAACTAACACATTATATATTTATAGAGGGATAATCAAGATTATGACGTTGAATCTAATTTTTATTACTGTAATGCAAGATATTATTCACCATATATGTTTAGATGGCTATCTCAAGATGATGTAGAATATTTAGATATAACATTATTTAATGGAATGAATTTATTCTTATATTGTAATAGTAATCCGGTGATGTTTGCAGATGATAATGGAAATTGGCCAGTATTACTTACAATAATGTGTGTCTCTGCAGCTATAAGTATATTAACAACTGCTATAGAAGATATTACAGATGAAGAGCAATCAACAACATTTGGTGAATATGTTGGTAATACTGTAGTGGTTTTATATCACCTGTTCCTTATTTAGGACTTTTAAGTACTACAATAGGTAATATGATAAAAATAGGTGTGAATAGTGTATTAGGAATAGAAGATTATGATGCTGATATTATGGGTAAATCTACTATGGAAGCCTTTGCGATTGATATTACTAAAGGTCTTATGACATTTGGATTGTCGCAACTTTTAGGAGTTAATCCTTTAAGTGATGAAACAGCAAGTGCAATGGTTAAAGCGATTTCTCAAGGAATAATGACTACTTGGGAGTGCGTATGTCAAATTTTTGGAGGTACAAACTAATAATGAAATATTATAACGTAAAAAATGAAAATTATATATCAAATACTAGGACGCTTTATCTAGTTAATTATATTGGATATTTTGCTTTTTGTTGTTTATTTATAGCATTATTTGCACCTTTTTCTAACTTTAAAAAAATAGGATTAATAATTGCGTTTACAATTATCTTTGTTTTGCTAATAATAAGATATTTTATGTATACAAGAAATTATATTTTGTTTTATGCTTGTAGCAATGGTAATGCGTATGAGATTTTTGAAATAGATGAATTAGTAAATATAGATACGTTAAAAGTATATTTAGATAGTACTTTTAAAATAGAAGACGACAAAATTTATTTATTTCATGATTATGGAGAAACTGAATACTCTAGAAATATTGAAAAATTCATGGGTAATGCTATAGAATATTATCGAAAGTATTATAGTAAGAAATTTGTTATAATCAATTTGTTTACGAAAATGTTGGATGGTTGTAAAACAGAAGTATTTAGCTCAAAAAATAAAAAGATTAAAATTATTAACATTTTTAATTAAGTAGATGTAAAAAAGCAATAACACTTTTTAAATTGTGTTATTGCTTTTGTTTTTATAAATGATTTTTAAAATGAATTAAAGATTCTTTATAACTTTCAAAACCTTTTCCGTAGTATGAAGCAATGCAAGCATCTCTTATTACAGAGTTAGCTCTAAAAGATTCTCTTTTAGTGATATCTGATAAGTGAACTTCAATTGTTGGTATCATTGTTGATTTGATTGCATCAAGGATAGCATAAGAATAGTGAGTGTATGCTCCAGCATTAATTACTATGCCATCAACTTTGTTATAGTATGCTTCTTGAAGTTTATCGATAATAGAACCTTCGTGATTTGATTGGTAAATTTCAATTTCAAGGTTTAATTTTTTTGCTTCATTTGATAGATAATCTTTTAAGTCATTGTATGTCAAGTGACCGTAAACTTGGGGTTCACGAATCCCTAAGAAATTTAAATTTGGTCCATTAATTATTAAAATTTTCATGTAATTTTCTCCTGTTTTTTAAAAAACCGTTGAATTGGGTAATTATCAAAAAATTTAGTTTCAAACGCTCAGAAATCAGCTTTTTGACCGATTTTGGCGCGATTTTACTGTTTTTTGGGTTAATTTTAGGTCAATTTTCAAAAAATCGACGTTTATTTAAGACTATTGAATCCTTCGGTTTCTTTGATAAAATCAAGTACTACAAATGAAGTTAAAGCATTAACTACGTGTAAAACTCGGTGAACGATAGCTGGATCATGGCGTCCGATTGATGAAACCATTACGTTTTCTTTATTTTTGTAGTTTACTGATACAAGTGGTTTTGTAATACTAGATGGTGCTCTAACACCTGTTTTAAATCTAATGATATTACCGTTTGTGATACCACCATTGATACCACCTTGGTGATTTGATTTAAATTGAAGTTGTTTTTTAACATAGTGTAATTGGTCTACAATTTCTGATGCCGTTTTTTCACACATTTCAAAACCATCTCCAAATTCGATTGCTTTAACACCTGGTATGGCAAACATTGCATGAGATATTACGCTTTCAAATGAGTCAAAGAATGGTTCACCAAGTCCTGCAGGAAGACCTGTAATGAAAGTTTCGATTGTTCCACCAAGTGCATCTTCAGCTTTTTTAGCTTTTTTAATAGCGTTAATCATTAATGTTCTAGCACGAGCGTCAATTACTGGGAAAGAATCAGTTTTAAGTGGTTTTAAAAGTTCTGGTGTTAAGTCTTTTGCTTTAGGAGTTTTATCGGTAATATCTTTGACAGATGCAAGGTGTGAACTTACTAAGATATTTCTTTGTTCTAGTAATTGGTCACAAATAACGCCTAAGATAATTAATACTACAGTGATTCTACCACTTGAATGTCCACCACCTAAATAGTCGTTTTTACCATCATATTTAATATAAAGAGGAAGGTCAGCATGACTTGGACGAATTAGACCATGTTCTTTATATACTGAATTATCAATATTTTGATTTGGTACAATGATTGTAAGTGGAGCACCTGTTGTATAATCTTCAAAGTAACCACTTACAATTTCGTAAGGGTTTGCTTCTTTTCTAGGTGTTGATACTTCCGCAAGACCTTGTCTTATAACTAGCATTTCTTTAATGCGTTCATGATCAAGTTTTAAACCTGATGGAAGACCATCAATTGTTATTCCAATCACTGGTCCATGTGATTCTCCAAAGATACTAATGCGAATGTTTTTACCAAATGTATTCATACTTTCCTCCTATTTTTTTACTTATTTATATTATAACATATAATTTTAAAAAAATAAAGGTAAAAGATTAATAATTTAAGCAAAACAATATAAAAAAAACAAATAATTTAGTATAATATCTACTATGCGAGGTGAGAACAATGTTATTTGGTAAAAATGTTAATCATTATTATTTAAAATATTGGCATTTGTTTCTTTTAGGTATCATTGCATTACTTGTTGTTGACTATATTCAGTTATTAATGCCTGAAAATTATAGTTCCTTAATTGATATGATAAACGAAAAGACTCTTACAATGGATAAGTTAATGAAGATCGTTTATAACATGTTATTAATAACAGTAGGAATGTTTATAGGTCGTTTTGGATGGCGTGTAACAGTACTAAATATAGGTGTTAATGTTGAAACAGATCTTAGACAAAAAATGTTTAATCATATGGAAATGTTATCTCAAGATTATTTCCAAATTCACAAAACTGGTGCACAAATGGCACTTTATACAAACGATATAATGGTTGTTAAAAACTGCTTTAGTGATGGAGTTATAATGATTGTTGATGCATTCTTTCTTGGAACGCTTGCGATTATTAAAATGTTAAGACTAAATATAACTTTAACAATTATTTCGAGTATTCCGCTTTTTGCGATGGCATTTTTTGGAAAAATTATTGGTGAAAAGATTGATAAGAAGTTTACAGAACGTCAAGATGCTTTTGAAAAAATATCAGATTTTTCCCAAGAAAACTTTTCTGGTATTTCGGTAATTAAAGCTTATGTAAAAGAAGATTTAGAATATAAAGAATTTACAAATATTAGTAAAGATTTTTCTAAGAAAAACATTAGTTTTGCAAAATTCTCAGTTAGTTTAAATGTGTTTTTTTCAACTTTAATCAGTTCAATTGTTGTAATATGTCTTGCTTATGGAAGCCATTTAGTAATATCAACTAAAGGAACAGAAGCTCCATTTACTGCTGGTAAGTTAATTGAATTTATTTCGTATTTTTCATCACTTATTTGGCCGGCAATGGCACTTGGTAACTTAATTAGTATAGTTTCTCAAGGTAAAGCAAGTTTAAAACGTATTAATGAACTGTTAGAATATGAAGTAATGGTTAAAGATAGTGAAAATGTGATAAATGATCATGAATTTAGCGATTCAATAGAATTTAAGAATTTAACATTTAGATATCCGGGATCATCTGTTGATTCTTTAACTAATGTATCTTTTAAGATTAAAAAAGGTGAAAAAGTTGGTATCATAGGTAAAACCGGTTGTGGAAAAACTACGCTTGTTGATTTAATTACAAGAGTATATAATGTGCCTGAAGATAGTTTGTTAATCGATGGTATTGATATCATGAATTTAGCAATTAAAGATGTAAGAAACGCAGTTGCTTATGTTCCTCAAGATAATTTCTTATTTAATGAAACTGTTTTGAATAATATTGCTTTTAGTAAAGATAAATTAGAGTTAGGTGATGCAATAAAATATGCGCAAGCAGCCTGTGTTCACAGTAACATTGTGGAATTTCCTGAAGGGTATGATACAATTATCGGTGAACGTGGAGTAACGCTTTCTGGTGGCCAAAAACAACGTATTTCGATGGCTCGTGCGATGGCTAAAGATGCGCCAATACTAATTTTAGATGATTCGGTATCTGCAGTTGATACTAAAACTGAGGCTGACATTTTAAAAACTTTAAAAGAAGAATTTAGTGATAAAACAATTATCATGATTGCTCACCGTGTTTCAACAATTGATTCACTTGATAAAATCATCTTAATGGATGATGGACGTATAGTTGCGACAGGTACACATGAAGAATTATATGAAAATGTTGAAATGTACAAAGATATTGTTGACCTTCAAAAATTAGAAGAAGGAGGTGAACAATAATGTTAGATAAAATAGTTATAGGTTTAATTTTATTTATAATAATTATATCGATTATTATGTACATTATTATTGCAAAAAAAGTATCTAATAAGATTAGAAAAAAGAGTTCTAATGTTGAAAAAGGTGCTTTAAAATTACTGTTAAGTTATAGTAAAATTGAAACAAAATCATTTGCGATAGCATTAATAATGATGATATTTGCGATTGGTGCTGAACTTATCATGCCAATATTACTTGGTTCTGCAACAACAGAACTTGCAAAAGATGCGATTAATGTTAATAAAATAATTTTAATAATTGGTCTTTATATTGGTATTTTAGTGATTAGCTCAATCATTACTTTCTTCCAATCAATGATACTTGCGAAAACTGGTGATAGAATCGTATTTAAAATGCGACAAGATGTATTTAAAAAGTTAGAAAGTTTATCTATTAATCAATTAAATCAAACACCAGTTGGAAAATTAGTAACTCGTGTTACTAGTGATACAGCGGCACTTAATGATATGTTTACATCAACTATCGTTAACTTAATTAAAAATGTTCTTACAATAATTGGTGTTGTTATTGCGATGTTAATAGTAGATGCAGAACTTACTCTTTGGATTTTACTTACTGCTCCTGCAATTATTGGTTTAAGTTTTGCTTTCAGAAAAATTGCAAGAATCATTTACAGAAAAGTAAGAAAAGGCATTACAAATGTAAATACAAGTCTTTCAGAAAACATTTCAGGTGTTAAACTTACACAAATTTTCAATCAAGAAGAAAAACAATGTAAATCATTTGAAAAGGTAAATATTGATTTAAAGAAAAATTATTCAAAACAAATTTTGGTTTTTGCAATATTTAGACCTTTTATCTATTCAATTTATGTATTAACATTAACATTATTATTCTATGTAGCTGGTAAAAAAGCTATTGATTCTACATTCTTACTTGATGCAGGTCTTGTTGTTACTTTCTATGGTTTCGTTCAAAATTTCTTTACGCCTGTTCAACAACTAGCAGAACAATTCAATGTAATGCAATCAGCGCTTGCAGCAGGAGAAAGAATTTATGAAGTGTTAGATACTAAACCTGAAATTGTAGATGAAAAAAATGCAATAGAAATTGATCATTTAGAAGGAAGTATTGAATTTAAAAATGTTTGGTTTGCTTATGTTGGTGAGGATTGGATATTAAAAGATGTATCTTTTAAAGTAAATGCAAAAGAAAATGTTGCTTTTGTTGGTGCAACAGGTTCTGGAAAAACGACAATCCTTTCTTTAATTGTTAGAAACTATGATATTCAAAAAGGTCAAATCTTAATTGATGGTAAAGATATCAAAACTTATAAGATTTCTTCTTTAAGAAAATTTGTAGGTCAAATGTTACAAGATGTATTCTTATTCTCAGGAACTGTTAAATCAAATATTACTTTAAAAGATGGATCTATTTCTCTTGATACCGTAAAAGAAGCATGTAAGTTTGTAAATGCCGATAGAATCATTGAAAAACTTCCTGATGGTTATGATGAAATAGTTAGAGAACGTGGTAAAAACTTCTCATCAGGAGAACGTCAATTAATTTCTTTTGCGCGAGTAGTTTCACATAAACCTAATATCATGATTTTAGATGAAGCAACCGCAAATATTGATACAGAAACAGAAAGTTTAATTCAAGATTCTTTAAAGAAAATGATGAACATTGGAACTATGTTAATAGTTGCGCATAGATTATCAACTATTCAACATTGTGATAAGATTATCGTACTTAGAAAAGGTAGAATTATAGAAAGTGGTTCTCATAAAGAACTATTAAATCAAAAAGGATATTATTATAATTTATACCGACTACAATATGAAAAAAATAATTAGAATGATTCGCTTTGAATCATTCTTTTTGGTTTAAACTTGCGCATTTCGGAAATTTTTATTGTTTTAAAATTGCGCATTTCGGAATTTTTGGTTGCTTTAAACTTGCGCATTTCGGAATTTTTGTTTATAATATAGTTGTAATATGAGGTGACATATGACTTTTAGAAGAAAAATATATGATAAATTATTGAAATGGAAAAAAGAATCAAATGGTTCTACTGCAATTCTAATAGAAGGTGCAAGACGAATCGGAAAATCAACTATTGTATTAGAGTTTGCAAAAAATGAATATGATTCGTACATGTTAATTGATTTTTCACTTGTTAGTGATGAAATTAAAGGATATTTTGAAAAATATGTTACAGATATTGATACTTTATTTATGCTATTATCTACTCATTATAATGTAGAACTAAAAAATAGAAAATCATTAATTATTTTTGATGAAGTTCAATTTTGTCCTAAAGCTAGGCAAGCTATAAAACACTTAGTTAAAGATGGTCGATATGATTATATAGAAACTGGATCTTTGATTTCAGTTAAGGAGAATGTAAAAGATATTTTAATTCCTTCTGAGGAAAGGCATTTAAAAATGTATCCACTTGATTTCGAAGAATTTTTATGGGCAATGAATGAAATATCGCTTATCAAACTTATTAAAAAATGTTTTGAAGAAAGAACAGCTTTGCCTACTTTATTGCATGAAAAAGCAATGCTTTTGTTTAGACAATATATACTTGTTGGCGGAATGCCTAAAAGTCTATCCGAGTTTATTGAAAGTAAGAAACAATTTAAAAGTTCAGATATGATAAAAAGGGATATTTTAGAATTATATAGAAGTGATATAATGAAAATATCATCACCTTATAAAAATAAAGTAATTGCGATATTTGATCAAATACCGGGACTTTTATCAAAACATGAAAAACGCGTTGTACTTAATCAAATAGATGAAGGTAGTAAATATGAACAGTATGAAGATACATTCTTTTGGCTATCTGATTCACAAATTGCAAACGAATGCTTTTTATGCAATAATCCGAATGTCGGATTATCTTTAAATGAAGTAAGAAGTTATATAAAATGTTATATGGGAGATACTGGACTTTTGATTAGTCATACTTTTGACGAAAGCGAAATAGATGCTAATCAGTTATATAAGGAGATTTTAACAGGAGATTTATCAATTAACAATGGAATGTTTTTTGAAAATGCTGTAGCTCAATCCCTTGTTGCAAATGGTCATAAGTTATATTTTTATACTCATTACTCAGAAGAAAAACATCGCAATGATATTGAAATAGACTTTGTAATTTCTAATAAAAGTAAAACAAATCACAAAATATATCCGATTGAAGTAAAGGCAGGAAAACGCTACTCTACTAAATCTATAGATAAATTTGTTGAAAAATTTAATGATCGTATAGAATGTGCTTATGTAATTCATCCAAGAAATTTATCAATAAAAGAAAATGGCGTAATTTGCATTCCTTCCTACATGACTTTTTGTTTATAATAGGTAATAATATGAATGGTATAATATTAGTAAATAAAGAGAAAAATATGACTAGTCATGATGTTGTAAATAAGGTGCGCAAGATTTTTAATACTAAAAGAGTAGGACATCTTGGTACACTTGATCCACTTGCAGAAGGATTACTTGCTGTGTGCATTAATGATGCAACTAAACTTGTTCAGTTTTTAACTGAACATGACAAAGTTTATGTCGCACGTGTATGTATAGGAAAAAGTACCGATACTTATGACTTAGAAGGAAAAGTATTAGAAGAAGTAAAAGTAGAGGCTGTATCTTTTGATGATATTGATAAAGTGATTTCAACTTTTTTGGGTAAACAAAAACAACTGCCACCAATATATTCATCAATAAAAGTAGATGGAAAAAAACTATATGAATATGCAAGAGCAGGTCTTGTTGTAGAAATTCCAGAAAGAGATATCGAAATTTATGATATAAAAAGAATATCTGATGTAACTTATGAAGATGAGTGTTGCTATTTTGATTTATATGTTTATTCATCAAAAGGAACTTACATAAGAAGTATTTGTAATGATCTTGGTAAGAAACTAGGACTTCCTTCTCTTATGGCAGGACTTACAAGAATTAAGAGCGGATGTTTTACTATTGAAAATGCTTCAACATTAAAGGAGATTGAAGAAGGTAAATACACACTATATCCTATGTTAGATGCTTTAAGTGAATTTAGCCAAGTAGATGATCCCCGTGTTGTACATTTTGCAAAAAACGGAAGACACTTAACATTAAATCTTATTAAAAGCATATTAGGAGATACGCCATCTCAAATAGTAATTAAAGATAGTGATAAATTACTAGGAATTTATCAATTGGAAAATGAAGAATATAAAGCGGTGAGAATATGGAATTAATAAGAGTCGATTTTAATAATTTGTCTAAAATAAATGATAATCTTGTCGCAACCATAGGCCAATTTGATGGATTACATGTTGCTCACTTATATTTAATTGAAAAGACTAAAGAGATAGCAAAAGAAAAAGGATTAAAATCTTGTTTAATTACTTTTGATCCTCATCCAGATTTTATTTTAAAGAAAACAAAGGAATTAACTTATGTTACACCTCTTAATCAAAAAGAAGTATTATTAAATAAACTTGATATTGATTATCTACTTGTGATTCGTTTTGATAAAGATGTGGCAAGTATGAGTCCAATTGATTTTGTAAATAAAATACTGGTTGCAAATAATGTTAAAGAAGTGGTAGTTGGTTTTGATTTTGGTTTTGGGTATAAGGCAGCAGGTAAAGCTAAAGATATTAATTCTTTATCAAATGGAAAAATTAAAACTCACATAATAGATGAAATTAAATATAATAATCAGAAAATAGGAACAACTTTAGTTAAAACACTTCTCTCACTTGGAAGAGTAAAAGAGGTTTCTAAAATACTTGGTAGATATTATTCTGTAAAAGGAGTTGTAATTAGCGGTAACCAAGTAGGGCGTAAAATCAATTTTCCTACCGCAAATCTAAAAGTTACTGAAGAATTTGCTAATTTATTAAATGGTGTTTATGTAGTCAGAGTGAATATTGATTCTAATAAATATTTAGGTATAGCGAATCTTGGACATAATCCAAGTTTTAATCAAGTGGATAATAAGAGTTTTGAGGCTCATATAATTGATTTTAATGGTGATCTTTATAATAAAACTATTGAAGTTGAATTAATAGAATATATAAGAGCGGAAACAAAATTTGCAAGTGTATATGACTTTTTAACTCAAATAAGTAAAGATTTAGATTTTGCGAAAGAAATTTCAAAAAAATATCAACTATTTTAGTCGATTTTACTTGCTAAAATTATTAGAATGTGGTATAATACATACGACCTTTGCGAAGATTATCGATTCTTCCGACGATTTTCTTTAGCAACAGGTGTAATTAATAAATTGTTTTTATAACAATTGGAAAAAGGAGGGAAAATTTGATGGCTTGTATTTCAAAAGAAGAAAAAGCACAAATCATCGCTAATTTTGCACGTGCTGAAGGAGATACTGGTTCTCCAGAAGTTCAAATTGCGATTTTAACAGCAGAAATCAACAAATTAAATGAACATTTAAAAGTTCATATTCATGATTTCCATAACCGTCGTGGTCTGTTAAAGAAAGTTGGTCACCGTCGTAATCTTTTAAATTACTTAAAAGAAAAAGATGTTCAACGTTATCGTGAAGTTATTGCCAAATTAGGTTTAAGAAAGTAGGACTAAAGGGCACAATAAGTGCCCTTTACTTCTATAATTTTGTTAGATATTTATCTTAAATAAGTTTTAAGCGAAATATAAAAAATGTACGAAAAGGTAAGAAAGGAACGTTTGTAATACGGCAAACGTAAAGTAAGAAAAAATGGAAAAACATGTATTTGAATACACACACAGAAACAGAAAATTTGTGGTAGAAATTGGAGAACTTGCAAAACAAGCAAATGGTGCATGTCTTGTTCGTTATGAAGATACTGCAGTATTAAGTGCAGCAGTTGGTAGTAATCAAGCTATGGCTACTGATTTCTTCCCGTTAACAGTTTTATATCAAGAAAAATTATACGCTGGTGGTAAAATCCCTGGTGGTTTCTTAAAAAGAGAAGGTCGTCCTACTGAACATGAAACATTAGTTTCAAGATTAATTGATAGACCTATTAGACCACTGTTTGCAGAAGGATATCGTAATGAAGTTCAAGTTATCAATATGGTTATGAGTGCTAATCCTGATTGTTCAGCTGCTATGGCTGCAATGCTTGGTTCAAGTATCGCATTATCAGTATCTGATATTCCTTTTGAAGGACCAATCGCAGGTGTTGTTGTTGGTCGCGTAAATGGTGAATTAATCATTAACCCAACCGCAGAAGAGCTTGAAGCATCTGATATTAACTTAACAGTTGCAGGTACAGCAAAAGCTATCAACATGGTTGAAGCTGGTGCAAAACAAGTTTCTGAAGATGATATGCTTGAAGCATTATTATTTGCTCATGAAGAAATCAAACGCTTATGTGCTTTCCAAGAAGAAATCAAAGCTGCTTGTGGAAAAGAAAAAATGGTTCCAGATCTATTCAAAATCCCAGAAGATTTAGAAAAAGCAATTAGAGAATTTGCAGAACCAGAATTAATCCCTGCTATTTCAACTCATGAAAAATTAGCACGTGAGGCTGCAATCGAAGCTGTTAATGAAAAAACTCGTGAACACTTTAACGCAATTTTTGAAGCTGATACTACTTTATCACTTCAAGATGTAGAACAAAACAAAAAATATGTTGATATGGTGTTAGAACATATTTTAGCTGATGAAGTTAGAAGATTAATCACAAATGATAAAATTAGACCTGATGGACGTGGTGTAAGTGAAATCAGACCACTTTCTTCAAGAGTAGATATTTTTGAAAGAACTCATGGTTCAGCTTTATTTACAAGAGGTCAAACACAAAGTTTATCAGTTGTTACTCTTGGTTCTTTAACTGAATTCCAAATCATTGATGGACTTGGTGTAGAAGATAGCAAACGCTTCATTTTACACTATAACTTCCCTCAATTTGCAGTAGGATCAACTGGAAGATATGGTAGCCCAGGACGTAGAGAAATTGGTCATGGTGCACTTGGTGAAAGAGCATTACTTCAAGTAATTCCATCAGAAGATGAATTCCCATACACAATTCGTGTTGTAAGTGAAATCTTAGAATCAAATGGTTCATCAAGCCAAGCTTCAATTTGTGCTGGTACTATGGCATTAATGGCAGCAGGTGTTCCTATTAAAGCTCCAGTTGCAGGTATCGCGATGGGATTAATCAGCCAAGATGATGAATGTAGTAAATATACAATCTTAACAGATATTCAAGGTTTAGAAGACCACTATGGAGATATGGATTTTAAAGTAGCAGGAACTAAAGATGGAATCACTGCTCTTC
>CAYPEY010000003.1:0-76543 GCA_964409955.1 uncultured Staphylococcaceae bacterium | reverse complement strand
TGAAGTAAAAAAATGATATTTTAACGAATTCTAAAAATTGACGAATAGTATTTTAAAATATAAAAAAATATATTATATATAATAATAAGGAATATATTTATTTATGTATAAAATAAGGTTTTTTAGACGTGAAACGATAAAACGTCGATTTTTTAATAGGAAAAAATAGATTAACAAAAAAGTTACAAAAATCAAAAGAAACAACAGCAAAAAAATGTTTTTAAATTGACTAAAAAATAATTTTAAAAAAAGGTTAAAAAACTTGAAAAAAAACTTAAAAAATGATATAATAAAAATATAAAAAAGAGGTGTTGTTATGAAGGTTGTAAAAATAGTTGGTGATAGTATAAAATTAGGCCAATTTTTAAAATTATTAGGTCTTGTTTATACAGGAGGAGAAACAAAGTTTTTTTTACAAGAAAAAGCTATTTTTGTTAACAAAATTCCTGAAAATAGACGAGGAAAAAAGCTTTTTAATGGTGATTTGATCGAAATAGAAAAGGAAAAATACCTTATAGAGGTAGAAAATGTGGTTAAAAACACTGAAAATTTATAATTTTAGGGGCTTTTTTAACGAAAAATTTGAGTTTGTTCCAAGGATAAATATAATTACAGGGTTAAATGCTACTGGAAAAACCACTCTATTAGAAAGTATATTTTATTTAGGGGTTTGCAAAAGTTTCAAAACTAACACAGAATTTGAGTTAATTAAAGAAAAAGAATCTGAAATGAGTGTTATAGGAGATTTGGATACCGATTTTGGGGCTAAAAAACTACAAGTTTTAAAAACAGAAAAAGGCAAAAAAGCTTCTATTAACGGATTTGTAACTAAAAAAATTAGCGATTATATTGGAGAAATGCCTGTTATTTGTTTTTCGAATGAAGATATGATAAGACTCGTTACTTCTTCTAAAAACAGAAGATATTTGTTTGAACCTCTAATTTGTCAAATTTCGAAAGATTATATTGTTGCTAGTAATTATTACAAAAAAATTTTAAACAACCGAAATGAATTGTTAAAACGCCTCACATTTGAAAAAAATAGCAACCTAATTAAAATGTTAGAAACTCTTAATGAACAAATGGTTTTTTATGCAAAAAAGATTATCGTTATTAGAAAAAAAGTAGTTGATAAGATAAACACTGTTATTAATAATTTTCACAAAAAAATATGTTCTTCAGAAGAGTTTGTTTTTATAAAATATTTGAATAACGTTGAACCTGAAGAAATGCTAGGAAAGATAAAAGAAAAGCAAGAAGAAGAAATAAAAAAAGGGACTACTTTAATAGGCCCTCATAAAGATGATTTTGAATTTATTGTTAACGAAAAAAATGTTGTTAATTTTGGCTCTCAAGGTCAACAAAGAAATTGTATTATTTCTTTTAAATTAGCTTGTGCTGAAATTATAAAAATAACTAAAAATGAATATCCAATTTTGCTTTTAGATGATGTGTTTTCAGAGTTAGATGGAGTAAGACAAAATAAATTATTTAATGCATTTGATGACAAAACACAAGTGTTTATTTCAAGTTCAACAATTAAAGAAATTGACAAAAAGATATTGGAAAATACAAAAATAATAGAATTAAAACAAGGAGGGATTAGTCGTGGATGAGAAAAATTTAGAGACGATTAAAGCCGAAGAAAATTATGGATCGGAAAGTATTCAAGTCTTAGAAGGACTAGAAGCGGTTAGAAAAAGACCGGGGATGTACATTGGTTCAACAGGCCCTAGAGGGCTTCATCACTTGGTTTGGGAAATAGTAGACAACTCTGTGGATGAAGCTTTAGCAGGCTTTTGTAACGAAATAAATGTTGAAATTAGTGTTGATAACTTAGGTAATAATATCATTTCTGTTACCGATAATGGCCGTGGTATGCCGACAGATATCCATCCAAAGACGAAAGTTAGTGCAACAGAAACTATTTTTACAGTTCTTCATGCAGGTGGTAAATTTGATAACAATAGTTACAAAGTATCTGGTGGATTACATGGTGTAGGTGCTTCTGTAGTTAATGCATTAAGTGAATGGCTAGAGGTTAATGTTCATAGAAATGGTAAAATTCATAAACAACGATTCCAAAGAGGTCATGTCGTAACATCTTTAGAAATTATAGGGGATACTGATCATACTGGTACAACTGTTAAATTTTGCCCAGATAAAGAAATTTTTAAAGAAACTACAGTTTATGATTACGAAACTTTAAGACAACGTATTCAAGAATTAGCTTTTTTAAATAAAGGATTAAAACTAACTATTAAAGATTCTAGAAATCCTGATAATATAAAATCTGGTGAATATTTATATGAAGGTGGGTTAAGTGAATATGTAACTTTTTTAAATAAAGGCAAGAAACCTCTTCATAATGATATTATTGTTGTTGAAGAAAATATTGAAGATGTAATGATAGAAATAGCTTTTCAATACACAGAAGATTATAGTTGCAATATTAGATCTTTTACAAATAATATCACAAATAATGAAGGTGGAACTCACGAAGAAGGATTTAGAAACAGTCTTACACGTATTTTAAATAACTATGGTAAAAATAGTAATATATTCAAAAAAGATGAAAGTTTATCTGGCGATGATGTAAGAGAAGGATTAACTGCTATTGTATCTTGTAAAATAAGCGATCCTCAGTTTGAAGGACAAACTAAGACAAAACTTGGTAATACAGAAGTGAGACGTATAGTGTCTCAAGCTATGAGCGATAAGTTTGAAGCTTATTTGTTAGAAAACCCTAATAATGCTAAAACAATTGTAGAAAAATCGCTTCTTGCCTTAAGAGCGCGTTTGGCGGCAAAAAAAGCTCGAGAAGCCACTCGTCGTAAGAGCCCTCTAGATACACTTGGTTTTGCTTCAAAACTTTCAGATTGCCGTACAAAAGACCCTCAAATTGCGGAAATGTACATAGTCGAAGGGGACTCTGCCGGTGGTTCTGCAAAAATGGGAAGAGAAAGTTATTATCAAGCGATTCTTCCTTTACGTGGTAAAGTATTAAATGTTGAAAAAGCAGCAATGACTAAAATATTAAGTAATAACGAAATCTTATCAATGATTCAAGCGATAGGTACAGGAATTGGAAATGAGTTCCAAATTGAAAATGCAAGATATCATAAAATTGTAATTATGACCGATGCCGATGTCGATGGAGCTCATATTAGAACACTACTTTTAACTTTCTTCTATCGTTTTATGAGACCGATTATAGAAAAAGGTTATGTTTATATTGCACAACCTCCACTATATAAAATTCAACAAGGTAAAAAAATAGAATATGCTTATAGTGATGAAGAGTTAAATTTAAAATTAAGTGAAATAACTGGACGTAGAGAAATCCAACGTTATAAAGGGTTAGGAGAAATGAACTATGACCAATTATGGGAAACAACAATGGACCCTAAACGAAGAATTTTACTTCAAGTGTCACTTGATGATGCGGAAAAAGCAGACCAAGTTATTTCAATGTTAATGGGAGAAGAGGTAGAACCGAGACGTAAATTCATTGAAGAAAACGCTGTGTTCGTACAAAATTTAGATATTTAGGAGGTGGATAAAATGTCAGAAAAAGAAAAAGATGTTAATTTAAATGACGAAGAAATTCTAGATGATGAAGAAGAATTAGATAATCCTGATATTGATCCGGAACTTACTAAAATAGATCAAAGTTTGTTAGATGAAAAAGAAGATGGGGAATACGATAAGGTTCAGCCTATTAATTTAGCAAATGAAATGCAAAATTCTTTTTTAAGCTATGCGATGAGTGTTATTGTTGCGCGTGCGCTTCCTGATGTAAGAGATGGTATGAAACCAGTTCATAGAAGAATTTTGTATGCTATGAACGACTTAGGTATTTATAGTGATAGGCCACATAAAAAATCAGCTCGTATCGTTGGGGACGTTATAGGTAAGTACCATCCACATGGTGATACAGCTGTATATGAAGCCATGGTACGTATGGCTCAAGACTTTAGTTATCGTTATCCTTTAGTAGATGGACATGGCAACTTTGGTTCAGTCGATGGTGATGGTGCAGCCGCAATGCGTTATACAGAAGCAAGAATGAGTAAACTTGCATCTGAAATGTTGCGTGATTTAAATAAAAATACTGTAGATTTTGTTGATAACTACGATGGTTCAGAAAGAGAACCTTCAATATTGCCTGCAAGATTTCCGAGTTTATTAGTAAACGGTGCTAGTGGTATTGCCGTTGGTATGGCAACAAGTATCCCTACTCATAATTTAACAGAAGTAATTAATGGGGTATTAGCATTAATTGAAGATCCAGAAATCACTATAGATAAATTAATGGAACATATTCCTGCTCCAGATTTCCCTACTGGCGCAACAATTATGGGACTTTCTAATGTTAGAAAAGCATACCAAACTGGTATGGGAACAGTTACTGTTCGTGCAAAAGTTAATGTTGTAGAATTAAAAAATGGTAAAAAAGAAATTATAGTTACAGAAATTCCATATCAAGTTAATAAAAAACGATTAATTGAAAGAATTGCTGAACTTGCAAAAGATAAGGTTATTGAAGGAATTACAGACTTAAGAGATGAATCAAACCGTAAAGGTATGAGAATTGTTATTGAATTAAGAAGAGATGTCAATTCAAATGTAATTTTAAATAACTTATATAAATACACTCAAATGCAAACTACATATAGTGTAAATATGATTGCTCTTGACCACGGTCAACCTAGAGTTCTAAATTTAAAACAAATTTTAGAGTGTTATTTACAACATCAAATTGAAGTTGTAACAAGAAAAACACAATATGATTTAGACAAAGCGCAAGCTAGAATGCATATAGTTGAAGGGTTATTAATAGCTCTTGTTAATATTGATGAAGTTGTTGCGGCAATTAAAGCATCAAAAACAACAGAAGAAGCTTTAAATCAATTAATGGTTAAGTTTGAATTAACTGAAATTCAAGCTAAAGCTATTCTTGATATGAAACTTCAACGTTTAACAGGCTTAGAAATCGAAAAACTTCAAGCAGAAAAACAAGAATTATTAGAAATTATTGCATATTTAGAAGGTATTTTAAATGATCACTCTAAATTAATGGGTGTAATAGTTAATGATTTAACTGAAGTTCAAAGAAAATATGGTGATGATAGACGTACTGCTATAGATTTAAGTGAAGATTTAGAAGTAGAAGATGCTGATTTAATTCCAGAAGAAGATGTAATTGTTACAATTACAAATAAAGGGTACATTAAGAGAATGAGTGTTGATACTTATCGTACACAAAAACGTGGTGGTAAAGGTATTACAGGTAATAAACTTCAAGAAGATGACTTTGTGGAAAAAGTAATATATACATCAACTCATGATAATTTACTGTTCTTTAGTAATTTAGGACAAGTATATTTACTAAAAGGATTCCAAATTCCTGTTGCATCTCGTATTTCAAGAGGTCTTCCGATTGTTAACTTATTGAAATTTAATGATAATGAAAGACTTGCTGCAGTAATAAATGTTAAATCTTTAGAAGATCCTGGTTATGTAATCTTTGGTACTAAGAATGGTGTAATAAAGAAAACAGAACTAATTCAATATAAAAATATTAGAAGCACAGGAATTAGAGCAATAATTCTTGCTGAAGGAGACGAATTAATAGCTGTTGCAAGAACAGATGGTACAAAAGATATCATCTTTGGTGCAACAAATGGTAAAGCAGCATGCTTTAATGAACAAGATGTTCGTTCAACTAATCGTGCGGCAAGTGGGGTTAAAGGTATTAAACTTGCTGAAGGTGAACGTGCAATAGGTCTTGTTGCAATTGATTCTGAAAGTGATGATGAAATAATTGTAGTTACAGAGTATGGTTTTGGTAAACGTACTAAAGGAAGCGACTTCAAGATAAAAGGAAGAAACGGAAAAGGTGTAAAATACACTAATATTACAGATAAGAGTGGACGCCCTGTAAGTCTTGCGATATCAAATCCTGAAGACGACTTAATGATTTTATCAGATAAAGGTATGGTTATTAGAACTGCTCTTAAAGATATTTCGTTATTTGGACGTGATACTCAAGGAGTAAGATTAATTAAACTTAATGATGGTCACTTAGTTTCGACAATTGCAGTTGTTCCTCATCAAGAAGAAACTGAAGATGAAGTAGAAGATAATGAAATTAATGTAATGAATGAAAAAATGAATCGTTTAGATGAAGCTTTATCAGAAGAGTTTGAAAACGATTCAGAAGAAGATAAAGATCAAGATAATTTTGAAGAATAAATATAAAATTTCTTGACAAAATAAAAAAAAGCCTTATAATTTAAGTGTTAACTTTTTAAATCCTATGAAAAGAATTAGTAGCTAAAGTGCGTATTTTTAGAGAGTTGATGGATGGTGAAAATCAACAATATGCTTTTTGTGAATCTCTCTTGGAGGAGAAATATGAAAATATTTCCGGTATATAAGAAGCCGTTACATTCTTTTTAAAAGCGAGAGCGTGCTCTAATCAGGGTGGCACCGCGGACTAAATATAATGGTTCGTCCCTGTTACAAAAGAAAATCCTTTGTAACAGGGATTTTTATATACAAAAAAAGGAGAAAAAGAAATGTTAGATATTAAATTAATTAGAGAAAATGTTGAAGAAGTTATCAAAAGACTTGAAACTCGTGGAGGTAATTACGATTATTTACGCGAAGTGAAAGCATATGATGAGGAAAGACGTTCAATTTTAAGTGAAGTAGAATCTTTAAAAAATGAAAAAAACCAAAAAAGTAAACTTATTGGTGAGTACAAAAGAAACAAAATGGATGCAACACCTATCTTAAATGAAGTTGCTTCATTTGGTGCAAAAATTGCAGATCTCGAAAAAGAAGTAGTAGAACTTGATGAAAAAATTAGATATCATATGTTAAGAACACCAAACTTAGTAAGTTTAACTACAAAGGTAGGAAAAGATGAAACTGAAAATAGAGAAATTAGACGTTTTAAAGAACCTACTAAATTTGATTTTACTCCAAAAGATCATGTAGAACTTGCGGAAAAACTTGACATTTTAGATTTCGATCGCGCAGCAAAAATAACTGGAGCTCGTTTTGTAGTTTATAAAGGCCTTGGTGCTCGCCTTGAAAGAGCATTAATTGCCTTTATGATGGATTTACATGCAAAACAACATGGATATACAGAAGTTATTCCTCCATATATTGTTAATGGAGCAAGTATGCTTGGTACTGGACAATTCCCTAAATTCAAAGAAGATGCATATAAAGTAAGCGCAGGTCAAGACGATGATGCTGATTGGTATTTAAATCCTACAGCTGAAGTTCCAACAATTAATATGTATCGTGATGAAATTATTGATGGAGATAAACTTCCAATTAAATATTGTTCATATACAACAGCATTTAGAGCTGAAGCAGGTAGTGCTGGACGTGATACAAGAGGGGTTTTAAGACAACATCAATTTAATAAAGTTGAATTAATTAAGTTTGCAAAACCTGAAGATTCATATAATGAACTTGAAAAAATGTTACTTAACTCAGAAGAAGTATTAAAGCAACTTGATATTCCATATCATGTAGTTGAACTTTGTACAGGAGATATGGGATTTGGTATGGCAAAAACTTATGATATTGAAGTTTGGCTTCCAGGACAAAACTGTTATAGAGAAATTGGTTCAATCAGTAATGCTGAAGATTTCCAAGCTCGTCGTGCTAATATTAGATTTAAAAGAACAAAAGATGCAAAAACAGAACTTGTTCATACCCTTAATGGATCAGGTCTTGCAGTAGGTAGAACTTTAATTGCTGTACTTGAAAACTATCAACAAGCAGATGGCACTATTAAAGTTCCTGAAGTACTAGTTCCTTATATGGGAGTAGAATATATCAAATAAAAAAGAAAAAAAGGATTACAATTCGTAAAAGAGTTGTAATCCTTTTAGTTTTATTATGTGTTTATAAAAGCATAATTTAGTGAAAAGGAGAAAAGAAAAAAATGAGTTTATTAATACATTATCAATGTAAATATTGTGGGGCAAGAACATCTAGATCTTCTCATAGTATTCCGTTAAAAACAAAGTGTCCAAAAAGGAGGCCTGCAGGTACTCATGTTTGGGTTAAAGTAGATTAAAAGGGAGAAAAATATGAATATAATACGTGGAATTTGGAATGAAATAAAAAGCGTAATATATATTATCTCGCTATTTATGTTAATTGTTTATTATTTTTCTAATGTAGTTTTTTTAGAACAATTATTAAATATATGGTTTATAGTTATAACTGTTATATTCATAATAGAATTATTGACTTTGATAATTCCTACAATTATAGCTTTTAAAGAAGGAGAATTTAATTTTGCGGGTATTTTTTCATTAGTTATGTCTGGCATTGCATTAATTTTATCTATAGCGACGTACTTTTTTGAGACTACATTCGAAAGTAGTTTCTGCATCGAGTTTAGAGAAAACGATTTGGTATGGGCTATTACTTGCATAGTTTTACATTATTTTCTTGACCAAATTTTAGCATTAATTCCGACGATTGTTGCTATGTTTTGTGATGATAGTGAATATTATTAAAATAAAAAAGAAGTATTTAGAAACATTATTATTTCTAAATACTTCTTTTTTATTTTAAAATTATGTCATATAATTTATTTAATTCATCAAAATTAGGTTCATGATCTACTTGATGAAAGTTAATTTCATCATCAATATATCTAGGTAGAACATGCATATGAAAGTGCATTACTGTTTGACCTGCAAGCTCTCCTGAATTATTTAATAAATTAACACTAGTTAAGTTTAATTTTTCTTTTAATAGTTTAGATACTTTAACTGCTGCTTTCATGATTTCTTCAGATGTTTTATCATCAAGTTCAAAAACATTTTCAACATGTTTTTTTGTAACAACTAAAGTGTGACCTTTTGTTGCTTGAGATATATCTAAAAAACATTTTACATATTCATTTTCATAAAGTGTATATGCTGGAATCTCACCATTCATTATTTTACAAAAAACGCACATATATAATCCTCCTTGATTAGTTTTATTTTATCAAAAAAGATTATATTTGTAAAGTTAAATGTGAAAACTTAGGCAAATGGGTATTCGTATTCGATATCTTCATCAAATGTTATATATGATAAATAGATTCTAAGAAGTAAATAATTAACACCTGTTTGATTATCTTTAAGTAAGATATGATCTCGTCCAGCACCTAAAAGTTCTCCTTTAAATACTTTTGATCCCCATTGACTGTTCTCAAAATTCATATAAATCGTTGCAGTTTTACCAAGATTAAGTCTTAATATATTTTCTACATAGGAAGTTTCAATACCTCTAAAAGGGGTAGGTGAAGGCATTGATGGGTATTGATTAGGATAGTTTTGTGGGAATTGATTTGGATATGCTTGATTATATTGAGGTTGATAAAAAGGGTTTTGGGTATTATTTGGAGTTTGATAATAAGGAAATTGATAATTAATAGTCATAGTTCTCCTTTCTAAAAGTTATATTCAGTTAAATATATTCAAAATAACTTTAAATTATACATAACAATTTTCACTTTCTACAGGAGTATAAAAACAATGCGCTTTATAACGTCCTGAATTCCATTGACCCCACCATCTAGCTCTACAATCATCATCGTATGCGTTATAAAACCATAAAGCATAACTTGCAGGATGAAATTTTTCTCCCTTTATAACACGACGTGCTAGATTTTTGTCTATTTCTCTAACAGGTTCATAGAAATAATCATAAAGAGTTGCCTCAAATCCACCAGGTCTCATATAAACTACATCTTCAATAGTTCTAACATCTTTAAAATCAAGGCAATTTGCAAGAGCTCTATTAATGGCAACATTACCTACCATTAACATTCCAAGTTCTCCTTCACTTTCTGCCTCAGCTCTCATAAGGCGAGCTAAAAGTTCGACTTCTTTTTCATTGTGTTGTATCACTGACATTTAAAATCACCATTTTATATATATGCGAAAACGTTTTTGTATGTGTTTATATTTTACAAATAAATTAAATTTTAGTATAATATGATAAAAGAAGAGGAAATATATATGAAATGTAACAATGAATGTACAAGTTGCGCAACTCTTTGTGATTCAAGTTGTCCGGTTTGTCATATGAAAGCAAGGAAAGTTAACATAAATGTTTGTAAAAATATCTTAAAAGATTCAACATACATTTTGGAAAATCATGAAACATATATATGTAATAACAGAAAGTGTGAAGTAACATATTTTCAAAAAGATAATCCAGTGGTATATTTAAAAGAAGATTTAAAGGTTCCGGTTTGGTTTAAAGAACGTCTTGAAAATCAAATAATATGTTATTGTTACAATATATATTTAACCGACATTATAAAAATAGTTAATGAGTCTTATGATAAATTAACAATAGATGATATAAAAAGTAAATTTAAAAAACAAGATATGGTAAAATGTGAAACTCACAATCCTATTGGGGAGTCATGTGAAGTACTATTTCAAAATGCAATAGATTTTGCTTATCATAAAAAGGAGACAAAATAATGAATATTTGGCATGATATTAATAAAACTAAAATTAATAAAGATGATTTTTATGTTGTAATTGAAATTAGTAAGGGAAGTAAAAACAAATATGAGCTAGATAAAGAGACAGGATTAATTTATTTAGACCGTATTTTATATACATCAACACATTATCCTGCAAATTATGGTTTTATCCCAAGAACTTATGCGGGGGATTTTGACCCGCTTGATGTTGTTGTACTTTGTAGCGAATCAATTCATCCAATGAGCTTAGTTAGATGTTATCCTATTGGTGTAATACATATGATTGATGGTAAATATGATGATGATAAAATTATTGCGGTGCCATTTAATGACCCTAACTTTAATCATTGTAAGACTCTTGATGATGTTCCAGAACATATGATTAACGAAATTAAACATTTCTTTATGGTATATAAGAACTTAGAACATAAGAGTACTACAGGTTTTGAAATTGCAGATAAGGATGAAGCAGTTAAAATTGTTGAAGATGCAATTTATAACTATGAACTTAATAAACATAGATTAAGAGAAAATGTAATAAGATAAAAAAACATTAGGTGAAAATCTAATGTTTTAATCGTATGAGGAGAATATATATGACTATTTTAGATGGTAAAGCGCTTAGCAATAAATTAAAAGAAAATTTAAAAAAAGAAATAGAAAGTTTTAAAAATAAAACTTTTGTTACACCATGTTTAAAAATTATTCTTGTTGGAAGTAATCCTGCAAGTATGACATATGTAAAAAATAAGATTAAAGCTTGTGATTTTGTTGGTATGGCATCAGAGGTAATACGTTTAAGTGAAGATACAAGTGAAGAAAAACTATTAGATTTAATCAGTGAACTAAATAATGATTTATCAGTTCATGGGATTATTGTACAACTTCCACTACCTCAGCATATCAATGAGCAAAAGGTTATTGATGCCATTTCTGATGATAAAGATGTTGATGGCTTTGGAATTTTAAACAAAGGTAAATTATTTAGTGGCCTTGAATGTATTGAAAGCGCAACACCTAAAGGAATTATTAAACTTTTAGAAGAATATAATATACCTCTTGCTGGACGTCATGTTGTAGTAGTAGGTAGAAGCAATATTGTAGGTAAACCAATGGCTCAACTTTTACTTCAAAAAAATGCAACTGTTACAATATGTCACTCAAGAACAAGTAATTTAAAAGAAATTACACGTCTTGCAGATATAATAATAGTTGCAATTGGAAAAGCTAAGTTTATAACTAGTGATATGGTAAAAGAAGGTGCTGTAGTAATTGATGTAGGAACAAATAGAGTAGATGGCCTGATGTGTGGAGATGTAGATTTTATAGATGTATCACGTGTTGCATCATTTATCACCCCAGTTCCGGGTGGAGTTGGCCCTTTAACTATCGCATCACTTCTTGAAAATACGTTTATTGCTTACAAAAAAATATTAAAAAAAGGTGGGGTAATATGATTATCGTAGGTCTTGGTAATATTGGTAAAGAATACGAAGATACTCATCATAACGTAGGTTTTATGGTGCTTGATGAATTAGCTAAGGCTAATAATTTAACTTTTACACTTGAAAAAAAACATCAAGCTTATGTTGCTACATATGTATATAATGGTGAAAAACACTTTTTAATTAAACCAACAACATATATGAATAATTCAGGAATTGCGGTAAGAGCAGTGATGAGTTATTATAAACTTACAAGTGATGATATTTTCGTGATATATGATGATTTAGATATACCTCTTGCATCTATTAGAATTAGAAAAAATGGATCAGCTGGAGGTCATAATGGAATTAAATCTATTATTGCTCATATTGGAACAACTAATTTTGCAAGAATGAGAATAGGTATTCAAAAAGAAAAAGAAACAGATACAATTGATTATGTACTATCAAAATTTTCAAAGAAAGAAATGGTTCAAATAAGCGATACTTTAACAAAGATGCCAAACATAATTGATGATTTATTAAAAAATGGTGTTGATTATATTATGAATCATTATAATAAGAAGTAATATGAAGAGTTTAGATATATTTAAATTAAGGTGTGGGTTTACAAAAGTTTATGAAAAAGTTGTCGCTCTCGATTTAAATACTACTAAAAACATATATTTAACTGAATGTGCTAGTAATTTATCTAAGTATATAGCATCTAAATTATTTGAAGATTTAGGTGAAAACATAGTTTATGTAACATCATCTATATATGAAGCATCTAAAGCATATGAAGTAATATGTGATATTGCAGGAACTGACAATGTCAGTTTTTTTCCTGTTGAGGAGTTTATTTCGAGTGAACTTGTCGCATCAAGTGATGCGTTTCGTCTTGCAAGAATGCAAACAATAAATCAAATTATTAAAAAGAAGCCTCAAATTATTGTAACAAATGTTGAAGGCATAACCCGTAAGATGATGACTCTTGATAAATTAAAAGATGCGATTTTAGAATATAAAAAGGGAAGTATTGTAAATCGTGATCAGTTAATTCAAAATCTCGTAATAAGAGGATATAAGAAAGTAGCACTTACAACAACTAGTGGAACTTTTAGTGTTCGTGGTAGTTTAATTGATGTTTTCCCTATTAATTATTCTAACCCCATAAGAATTAATTTCTTTGATGATGAAATAGAAAATTTAAAAGAGATAGATGTAGAAACTCAAATGTCTGTCAAAACTCTAGAAATGGCCCAAATTTACCCCTTATATGAGGTATTTTATGAGGCTTCACAAATTGATGAGATAAAAAATAAAATATTGAAAGAAAATAAAGTGAATGATAAAATTTTAAAAGATATCGAAGATATATCAAATTATCAAAATCTTGAACAACTTTATTCATATATGCCATATCTTTGTGAAAATACAGTAGAATTTATTAAGTTATTAGATATGCCAATTTGTTTTTATGAAAATTATCAAGCATCACTTGAACACGAAAAGGCAACACTTGAAGAAATAAGTAATTATTATTTAAATTATCAAAGGATTAAACAAAAAGATTTGTTTACAAATTTAATAGATATAATGTATGATGCAAAACTTAATATATATACAAGTTTATTTAGATCATCATTAAATGATAGATCTCTTGATATGGTGGAGCCACTTTATACAACTAATACTTTTGAATACAATAATAATATGAAAGCATTTATTAGTGATATTAAAGCAAATAAAGATAGAACTTATTTAATATCGCATATGGATGAGAAGAAATTGTCTTTTTTAGAAGAAGTATTTTCATCTCATGATATAGAGTTTGTAAAAATTGATGATATTAGTGAATTGCAAAAACATAAAGTTAATCTAACTGTTTTAAAGGATTCTTATGGATTTGAAGAATTAAATGATAATTTTGCGTTTGTAACACCTAATGAGTTTGCACCAGGAAAGATTGTAAAGAGTTCTAAATATCAAAAATTCTTAAAAGAAAGTGTAAAAATTTATAATAAAGAAGAATTATCACCAGGTGACTTTGTAGTTCATCAAGATTACGGTATTGGAAAATATATAGGTATTAAGACAAAAGAGTTGAGAAATGTTGTAAATGATTACTTATGTATAGAATATTCTGGAGATTCAAAATTATATGTTCCTGTTGAAAATATATATGTACTTGAAAAATATTTAGGCTCAACTGATAAAAAGCCAAAACTGAATAGTCTAAATTCTAAAGAATGGCAAAAGAAAAAAGAACGTATTAAAGAAAAAACAAAAGAAATTGCAAAACAATTAATAAAAGTTCAAGCAATTCGTGATGCAAAAAAAGGTTTTGTTTATAAAGAAGACTCAATTGAACAATTAGAATTCGAATCTGATTTTGAATATAAAGAAACAATAGATCAAAAACGTGCTATTGAAGAAGTAAAACGAGATATGGAATCATCTCGTCCACTTGATAGACTTATTTGTGGGGATGTTGGCTTTGGAAAAACAGAAATTGCTATGCGTGCAGCATTTAAAGCAGTTGATAATGGTAAACAAGTAGTATATCTTGCACCAACAACCATTTTGACTCGTCAACATTATTATTCATTTAAAGAACGTTTTGAAAAATATGGAATTCGTGTGGAACTTTTAAATAGATTTGTTCCTGATGCTAAACAAAAGATAGTTTTTGATGGGCTTAAAAAAGGTTATGTAGATATCGTTATTGGAACACATAGAGTATTATCTAAAGATATTGTATTTAAAGATTTAGGACTTTTGATTATTGATGAAGAGCAACGTTTTGGAGTAGAACAGAAAGAACGGATTAAAAATATGAAAGAAATGGTAGATGTCTTAACTCTTTCTGCTACCCCAATTCCAAGAACTTTACAAATGGCATTATCAGGCTTAAGAGAATTATCATTAATTGAAACAGCACCAAATAATCGACTTCCAATTCAAACATATATCCTTGAATCAAATGATTCTGTTATTAGAGAAGCAATAAATAGAGAAATGGGTCGAGGTGGTCAAGTATTTTATTTATTAAATAGAATATCTGAACTTGATTCGATAAGGAGAAAGATTCATAAACTTGTGCCTCATGCAAAAATTGGTTTAATTCATGGTAAAATGGCAAAAGAAGAAATTGAAGATGAATTAATTTTGTTTTTAGATAAAAAGTATAATATACTAATTTGTACAACAATTATAGAAACAGGTATTGATATACCAAACGCTAATACGTTAATTATTGAACGCGCCGATACTCTAGGTCTTTCTCAACTTTATCAAATAAGAGGCAGAGTTGGAAGAAGCGATAGAATAGCCTATGCTTATTTAATGTATGATAAGTCAAAAGTAATTACCCAAAATGCAACTAAAAGATTAGAGACAATGAGAGAGTTTACTGAACTTGGAAGTGGTTATAAAATTGCAATGAGAGATCTTGCGATAAGAGGATCTGGAGATATACTTGGAAGTGAACAATCAGGATATATTGATGCGGTTGGGATGGATCTATATATGAAACTTTTAAATGAAGCAATTCAAGAAGAAAAAGGACTAGCAAAAGAAGAAGAAAAGAAACGCCTTTATAACTTGGATGTATCAAGACATGTAGAAGAGGACTATGTAAGTGATGATTCAATTAGAATTGAAATTCATAAATCGATTAATAAAATTACATCAAGAGATCAAATAAAAGCATTAACAGAAGAATTTACTGATAGATACGGTAAACTTAGTGATGATATAATGATATATATGGAAGCAAAATATTTAGAATATCTATTAAAGGTAAATGGTGTTGAGAAATTTCAGGAGCTTTCAAATATGGTGTCATTTAATTTTGATGAAGAAGCAACTTCTAAAATTAATGCACGAAAGATATTTGAAATATCAGTTTTATTGAAATTAAAATATAAATTTGATTATCGTAATAAAAAGATAGTGGTAAGTTTTTCTAAACCAGTAAATTCTAAAAATTATATATATTCATTAAATAAATTTTTAGAAAAAGTATATGAAATAAAAGTAAAATAATTTGTATAAAACAAAAAAATACCTCCATAATAATTGTAAGAGAAAATTACAAATTATGTATGGAGGTTTTTATAATGAAAGCAACAGGAGTAGTGAGAAGAATCGACGATTTAGGACGTATTGTTCTTCCGAAAGAATTAAGAAAAACAATGCGTATTAAAGAAGGTGAATCTTTAGAGATATATACTGATGCACCAGATAGAATAATTTTAAAAAAATATTCTCCAGTTCAAAATGTTAATGATTTTGTTGAAGAATTTGTAGATAGTGTATATGCATCTAACAAAAAAGATATAATAATTACAGATAATGAAAAAGTAATCGCATTTGCCGGAGCGTTTAAAATGAATTTATTAAATCGAAAAATTTCAATGCGATTAGAAGATAAAATGCATAAACGTCAAACAGCAATTATCGATAAAGGTGAGAATTTTGAATTATTAGAAAATTATCCCGTTAATAAATCAGTAATTATTAAACCTATTAACGTAGAAGGTGATATCCAAGGCTCAGTTATTGTGATGAGTGATGCAATCACTGATGTAGAAAAATCACTTGCTGAATTTGGTGGAATGTTTATGGCAAGATATTTAGAAGGTTAAAACATACTTAAAGTATGTTTTTTCTTTTAAAAAACAAATAAAAATGGAAATCAGTTTACTTTTTTTTAATTTTGCAGTAATATATATGTGTAAAAATAATTAAAAATAATTTTAGGAGGATTAAAAACATGCCACTTGTAAATATGTGCAATATGTTAAATAAAGCAAAAGCTGGTAAATATGCTGTTGGTCAATTTAACATTAACAATTTAGAATGGACAAAAACAATTTTAGAAACTGCAGAAAAAAATAACTCTCCAGTTATTTTAGGTGTATCAGAAGGTGCTGCAAAATACATGGGTGGATTTGATACAGTTGTAGGTATGGTTAAAGGATTAATGAAATTCTTAAATACTACAGTTGAAGTTGCAATTCACTTAGACCATGGTCAAAGTTTTGAAAACTGTAAAGCAGCTATCGATGCTGGATTTACATCAGTTATGATCGATGGTTCACATCACCCAATTGATGAAAACATCAAAATGACTAAAGAAGTAGTAGAATATGCTCATGCTCATGGTGCATCAGTAGAAGCAGAAGTTGGTACTGTTGGTGGTAACGAAGATGGTGTTATCGGTGGTATTAAATATGCTGACTTAAACGAATGTGTTCGTTTAGTTAAAGAAGCAGGTGTTGATGCTTTAGCTCCAGCACTTGGATCAGTTCATGGTCCTTACCAAGGCGAACCAGTTTTAGGATTTGTTGAAATGGAAGCTATCGGAAAAGCTACAGATATGCCTTTAGTACTTCATGGTGGAACTGGTATTCCAGATGAAAAAATTCAAAAAGCTATCGCTTGTGGAACTTGCAAAATTAATGTTAATACTGAATGTCAACTTGCATTTAACAAAATTTTAAGAGATTTCTTAGCTGATGAAAAGAATGCAAAAGTTTATGACCCAAGAAAATTATTAGGTCCTGCTACTAAAGGTATTGCAGCTGCAGTTACTGAAAAAATGACTGTATTTGGTTCAGTTAATAAAGCAAACTAATCAATTTAAAAGTGTAGTTTTTAAGACTACACTTTTTTTGTGGTATAATAATATTTAAGAGGTGATATATATGCAAAATACAAAACCTGAATTTACTGATATTAAAATTAATGCATCTTTAATTATTGATAAAAGAATTAAAGATGAAATTGAAATCAAAGAATATGTAAAAGAAATAGAAACATATGTTAATAATGTTGAAGAATTATATATATATAATTTAATTGAACAAGACTTAAATGACTTTTATCAAGCATTAACTAAGTATAATAATATTCAATATACAAATATGAATGACTTTGGTGATGTACAAAATTACCAAATTATACTTGATGAATTATTAAAAACAGGTTGTGATTTTGGGGTAGTGTTAAAACTCGGTTACTATTATGAAGAAGATGCTTTCTTAACAATGAGAAGATATCTAACGGAACATGATAATAGCAAAATATCAGTTCTTACACCTCTTCCACTTAGAACATGTGAACTTTTTTCAAGAACTACAGAAGCTGTTCGCCCCTGTATGGGTTGTGAACTTGTAGGTACATTAATTAATATGAACGTATTTAAAGAAAATTCACCACTTAAACTTGAATATTATCAATCAATGTTTGATTATGAATACTGTTTAAGAACAAGAAACAAAGGTTATAAAGTATTGCTTATGCAAAATGAGGTATTAAGAAATAGAAATTATCGTGTCATTGAGAAAAGAATCTTGTTTAGCGTACTTTCGATGTTTGATTATGATTTAATGGACTTATATTATCAAACAAGAAATCGCTTCTATTTATGGGAAGAGTATGAAAATATAGATCCTAAATTCGTTAAACTTGATAAAAAGTTATTTAAAGGAGAACGTCATACATTAAAGGTTCGTGATAAAAATTATCGTGATAAGTTTTATATGATGGAAGAAGCAAGATATGATTTTCATAGAAAATTAAAAGGAAAATATGGAGGAAATCAAAATGAAAAAGCGTAGTATATGTATATTAACAATAATACTGATAAGTCTATTTGCTTTATTTAATGTTCAAAATATATATGCATACGACAGTATTGATTCAACTAACACAGCTATTTGGACAAAAAGTAGTGAAGAAATAAAAGAACAATATGGTGTTACTTATTCACATATGATAGGTAGTGCTAAAATAAATGGCGTGACTAATAATGAACGAAATGTTAACTTCTTTAGTATGATACCAGATGGAGATTCTAGTAAACTTGTTACATGGGCAATTCAATCAGGAAATAGTGGTTTTGTTACTAATACTCTTTCAACAATAGCAAAAAATTATGAAAAAAATCATCCAGGATGGATTGTTGTTGCGGGGGTAAATGCGGATCAATGGTATTATGAAACAAGTGAGGCAAATCCTAAAGGCGGATATTTCTATTTTAAAAATCAAACATATTATCCTTTTAGTATGGATTCTCAAAATTTATTTACAATTAACCCTCTTGGAGTAACTGTGAATGGTGCAGCAATAACAAATGATCCGAATGAATTATTAGTTGATGTTGGAACAAGTAATTCTATAGAACTGCAAGTATATGATGAAAATGATAATTTAGTGGGAACTTTTTCGGTTTCGGGATACAATCAAACAGTAGGTGAAAATGAAACGGTAGTTTATAGTGGATATAAAAGTTCAACACTTGGTGCTTATGTTGCAAAAACTGTAACATCAGAAAGGGATATATATATTGTTGATAATGCAAAACTCGCATATATGAATAATACAAGTGAATATCCATCAAAAGATATATATGGACCAGTCGATTCTTTCTATGGAAGAGGTGTTATTACAAGTATTGGTAATAATATAACCTTAGAAAGTGGTGATTTTGCTATTGAAACTTCGAATTTAGAACTTCAAGCATTATTAGATGTTGGAGTAAAGGTAATAGTTGAACAACAGTTTTCAAACATCACAGAAGTAGAATCAGTGAGTGGATATCATACAGTTCAAGTAAAAGACGGTGTTTATAAATCAAGTAATGCTACGTACAACACAACAGGACGAGCAAGAAGCTTTTTTGGAACAACAAAAGATGGTAAATATTTTTTGATGACAACAAGAAACGTATCAGATGTAACAGGTGGAACAGTTCATACTGAAAATAATGCGATACTTTCTTATTATAACGCTGACACTTGTTATCAACATGATGGTGGCGGTTCAGCTTGCGCAATTTATAGAAATGAATTGGGTGGTTTTGACGTAGTAAGCGAATCAACTGACTCTGGAAAAACTGAAAGAAGCGTCTTAACTGGTTTATTTTTTGTAGTAAGAGATCCAGGATGTAATGCACAATTTAAAAATTCTACATCATATTCTGTATTAATAGAAAAAAATGATATAGGTACTGAGTATCAAAATATGAGTGTTATTATAAACAATAAAACTTATGAATTTAATGATGATACATTAACAATTAATGGGCTTATAGAAGATACAGTGTATGAAGCTAAAGTAAAGTATATATATAAAGGCTTAAATTATGAAGGTTATTTATACGTAAAAACAGATAAATATATTCCAGATTTAAATTTTAATGTTTCTTCTGATAGCATTACTATATCAAAACAAAATGCAAGTGATATTTTGAAAATTATTAATGCAAACTTTGAATTAAATGGAGAGTATTATTCTTTAAATGATGAAGAATCTTTAACGATTGATAGTCTTTTTAAAAATTCAACATATGAAATTGTTTATAGTTGTACAGTTTTAAATACAATAACCGGAGAAACTCAAGAATCAAATACATATACAAAAACATTTACTACGTTAAAATATGATATACCTAAAATTGTTAAATTTGAAGAATATATAAAAACGGATAGTGCTTTCAAAATATCATACATAATAGAAGACCCTGATAGTACTATTACAAACATGTATATAAAATGTAATGATTTAACCTATATATTAACGCAAAAATCAGGTATATATACATATACTAGTGATACATTAGAATATAAAGATCATAGTTTTATTTTAGTAGTTGAATATAAAACTTTGGATTATTATAGCGGAACTGTTGAATCGGTTGAAATTACACATGTTTCTAATCATACGCACACATTAGTAGACGCCAATTGCCAAAACCCACAGTATTGTTTAGAATGTGGAGAGACATTTGGTGATATAGGAGAGCATTCGTTTAGTGAGGCAACTAAAAAAGTGCCAGCTACTTGTATACATTGTGGTCTTACTCAAGGAGAAAAGAAAAAAGGGTGTGTAAACTGCAATATATATGTAATAATTGCTTCGTTTATAAGTGCAACCTCAGCTATCGTAATTTTTAAAAAAAGAAAATAATATATAAATTAAAATGTAGACATTTTCAAAAAAGTGTCTACATTTTTAAAATATATTTGAATGTTTGACATATTATCGCACAGAATAAAACTTATTTTATCTACAAGGAAACTTCATTTTTTTCACTATTTTCTATAAAAAATAACTTATCTTATATCTTTACAAATTAACCAAATATTGTATAATTCAACTATAATATAACAAACATTCACAGTCTTATTCATACCCCGTTTGTTAATTTAATATACGGGCGTAAGAATAAGACTTTTTTGTTTTTTAAAGAAAGGGGGTGAAAATTAATGTTTAAAACGATACACTATAAATATATTCCTACTAAAAATGAAAGAATCAAATATCTGTGTCTTATAAATAACATTAAATATACAGAAATAAATGAATCATATACATCAATATGTTCATTTTATGATAATGAAGAAATAAAATATCACAACATTTATAAAAATAAAAGGATAACAAGAAGTCTTTTTAAAACAAGCAGTGGAAAAATAATAAATGCCGCATTAAATATCCTGGCAAAAAGTAAACCCGAAAAACATGATATATTATCTAGTTTCAGGAATATAGGTAAAACAGTACCAATAAGACAAAAAATCAAGCTAAATTAATAGCTTGACTAATTACTTCTTATAAAATAAGAATTATAAATTCTTAGAATGATTTTTGAAAAAAACATTTTTGTACGAATAAAAAAGTAATATAAAACATAGTATTAAGAGATATTCTAGATAGGTATTGTTTATTGTATCTTATAAAAAAACAAACAATAGTTATTTTTAAAACTAAATACTTGATTAATTAACAGTTTGGGAGTAAAATAAATGTGTATATAAAGGTATACTTTTATAGAAAAAATGGAGGTAGTCTATGAAAAAGATTAAATATTTAGGCTTATTAGCCGTATTTCTATTTTTATTTGTGATAACAGGGTGTAAGTTAGAACACTCATGGAGCGAATGGGAAGTAACACGTGAGGCAACATGTTTTGCATCAGGTGAAAAAACTCGTAAATGCCCTTATTGCGGAGAGGTAGAAAAAATTGAAATTTCACAAGAAGCAGCTCATTTATTTGTTACATATGTTAACAATAATGAAAAAGATTGTACTGTAAATAAAACAGCTACTGCTGTTTGTGAATATGGATGTGGAACAACACACACAATTGTTGTTGAAGCTGCAAAATCTCATACTCATGAATTAGCTGTTACAGTTGATCCTACTTGTGAAGAAATAGGATATGAAGAATATGTATGTGATTGTGGAGATTCTTATCAAAAGGTTCTTTCTGCAACAGGACATACATATGAAGAAAAAGTTACAGTAGCTGTAAACTGTACAACAGATGGTTTATTGACATATGAATGTAGTTGTGGAAATTTTTACACACAAACAGTAAAAGCTAAAGGACACGCTTATGAACTTTCTGCAACTAATGAGGCAACATGTACAGAAGACGGTTCAAACGTGTATGAATGTAGTTGTGGAGATTCTTATGAAGAAACTTTAAAAGCTAATGGACACAATTATAACGTTGTTAGTGAAGTAGAAGCTACATGTGAAGAAGATGGTAAAGAAGTTTACGAATGTAGTTGTGGAGATTCATATGAAAATGTTTTAGAAGCAACAGGACATGCTTATGGACAAGTAGGTTATGCTGAATTAAGTTGTACTCAAAATGAAGTTTCATATTATGAATGTAATAATTGTGGAGATACATATGATGTAATCGGAGAACATGCTAAAGGACATAATGTTCCTACTTGGGCATATGTATGTGAAGAAGCATTATCTGATTGTAGTTATGAACAAAATTATGAAGGTTTATGTACTGTATGTGAAGAAGTACAAACAAAAACTGAAACAGTTACAAAACATAACTATACAACTTCAGTTATTAAAACAGAAGCAACATGTACAATTCCTGGTGTAAAAACTTATTCTTGTGCGTGTGGTGCTACTGAAGATAGAGATTATGAAAACGCTGGTGCACACGTTTGGGTAGCTGATACAGAAGCTGCAACAGTTAGTGAAACTTCAACTGTTACATATTATTGCTCAAATAATTGTGGAGAAACTAAATCAGAAATTATTATTGCTAGTACAACTGGTACAGTTGCAAAAGAAAACTTAGCTGAAAATGGTGTTGCGTTACAAAATGCATCATTAAAACTTGATGCTGATACATTAAGTGGTTTAGACAGTGATGAAGATGTATCATTAACTGCTGAAAGTTATGATGTTGATAACTTGCCTGGAGATTTAACTAAAGAAGAAGTTGAGGCTGCAGTTGAAGCACTTGGTGGAACTGTTAATGAAAACACTAAGATTTATAACTTTGGTTTAACTCAAGGTGAAACTCCTGTATCTAACTTTAACGGTAAAATTACTGTTACAGTTCCTTATGAACTTGCACCTGGAGAAGACCCAGATAGTATTGCGATTGTTTATATTAACGATGAAGGCGGAATTGAAGTATTCCCTGCTGTATATGCTAATGGATATGCAACATTTGAAACAGATCACTTCTCTTATTATACTGTTACAAGATTAACACCTGCAGAAAGATGCAAAGCTTACGGACATGTTATGACTGATATTGTTAAAGAAGCTACATGTACTGAAGCTGGTTATACATTAAGCGTTTGTCAACGTTGTGGTGAATCTAAAACAACTAATGTTGTTTCTGCAAAAGGACATGCAGTTTCAGATGTAACTACTCCTGCTACATGTGTTAAAAATGGTAAAGTTGAACATAGTTGTACAAATCAAGGATGTAATTATAAATATACAACAATTATTGCTGCAGTTGGACACGCATTAGAATTAGATGAAGAATTATCAGTTGAAGCTACATGTACTGAAGCTGGTAAATCAGTATTAAGCTGTGCTAATGACAATTGCGCATATCATGTTGAAAAAGTTATTCCTGCACATGGACATAATTATGAAGCACAAGAAGGAACAGCAACATGTCTTGAAAATGGTGTTGTTGAATATATCTGTGAACATTGTGATAACTCTTATTCTACAGTACAAGCAGCTATTGGTCATAAATGGTTAGTATTAGAAAAAGTTCCTGCTACAGCAACAGAAGCTGGATATGTATTATATGAATGTAAAAACTGTGAAGAACAACATACAGAAATCTTACCTAAAACAGAAGGCTCAGATTTAGATATTGTTAAAGATGCTCTTGCTAGCTTATTTGAACAAAATATGACTTTAGTATTAAATGATGTATATCTATATGTTGAAATGGTGGGAGCAAGTGTAGGTGGTGAAATAGATCCATTTGATCCTTATACTGAAGAATTAATTGAAGAATTATATTTAACTCTTGATGAAAATGGTAATTTAGTAGGAAGTGGAACGATTGTTGCTGATGTATATCAATCTGCAACAAGCGTAGAAAAATCTACAGTTAAATTCTATTTTGTAGATAATAAATTCTATGGAAATCAAATAACTACAGTTGACGGAAAAGTTACTCAAGATTTTATGTTATATGGTGATATCGTTGCTCTTGTTTCATCTCAAACTGGTGAAATCCCTACTGAAATGATTGAAGCTTTACTTGCTATGGCTAATGCTTGGTATAATGATAGTTTTAAAGAAGTTGCTGATAAGATTGTTGATACTAATAGTGATGCAGTAAATGCAATGCTTGAAAAAGTAGTTGAAAAAGTTTTAATTTTGGAAGATACTGAAGAAGGCAAAACTATAACATTAAACGTTTTAGCATTACAAAATTTAGTAGATTTCTTATATAATAATACTTTATATGATGTATTAGCAGAAGTAACAGGAACAGCTGTTCTTGAAAATGTAGATTTAATCTTTGATTTTAATGTAGGTAAATTAATTGATTTCGTTGAGTCAAAAGGCTTTGTATTAGAAGAAGTAATGGCATCTCTTGATGATTTAGTTGTATTAATGGCTGAAATGGGAATGGTACCAGAAGATGCTGATTCTGTTAATACACTTGTTCAAATTATGACAGGTAGTGAAGAAGAAGTTGATATTTTAGCAATGATTACATCAGATGAAGTTAAAGCTGTAAGTGTTGGTGATTTCATTATGATGTTAATTGCTGGTAAAAATAACAATGAAGGATATGGTGATGAAGAAACAGAAGACTTACCTAAAGTTTATTCTGAAGAAGAATCAGATGAATTCACTATCGATAACATAAAAGCACAAGTTATTGAAACTATTGAAAGCTTAAAAGATGTAAAATTATTTGATATGCTTGCTGCAAATATGGATATGACTGCTGAAGAATTAAAAGAAATGGTTGATCAAATATTAGCTTTATTAAACGACAGCTTTGGCGCATCAGCATTACTTGATTCAAATAATAATGTTGTTAAAGCTACAATTAATGTAAATGTTGATTTAGGACCAATTGCTTTAGAAGGTGCAATTATACTTGATAGCAATTATGTTCCTGTAAAACCTAATACTGATGTTAAAGAAGAAGTAAGTGATTTACAAGATGCTATTGATTTATATAATAATATTGAAGTATTTATTGGATATATGGCTAATGATTGGTGTGAATTTGATTTAGTTTACAATGAAGAAACTGGTGAACTTGAAACGTTAGTTGTTACTCGTATTTACAATAAATATAATGGTATTATATTAGATTATGAAGTTTATACTATTAATGCTGAAGATATTAAAAATTACAATCAAATGTATACAAGTAATGAATGTAGTGATTGGTTAGAAATAGGATTTGGCGTAAATGCATATGTTGAAAGATATAGTAGTAAATATGGTATTAGTGCAGATGGAGTAATTGATTCAACTAGTATAACACCTATTTTACAAGAAACATATAATGATAACTATTATTTATATGTATATTATAATCCATTAACTGGTGATTTTACAGATGGAGCGACTGCAAGTCATAATTATGAATTTAATGAGGAATTATCTTATGAACCTGCAGGATGCACAGATAAAGGTAAGCGCTATTTAGAATGTACAAAATGTGATGATTATTATTACTACTATTATACAATGGGACATAATTTTGAAAAATCTGGTTATGAATTATTAGGTGAATCTTGTAAAGATGGTGTAAATATTATTTATTCATGTATAAGATGTGATGCAACTGATATAGATACAGTTTACTATCATATTAATGTTGAAGAATCTTATGATTTGACTAATTATGGTTCTGTATGTGATGGAAATTTTATCATAAGTGGTTGTGCTTGTGGAGAAAATAGAAAATATTATGTTGAATCAAAATGTGAATTCTATACTGAAGAATTATACTATAGCGATAACTTTGAATATTTAAGACTGTATACATGTGCTGTTACAAATCCTGAACAATGTACATTTAAATATGCAGTAAAATCTACTATTCAATCAAAATCTGCTAATTGTTATATTTTTGCCACAGTTACATATTATTTAGGTGTATCAGATGTTGAATATAACGAAGAAACTGGCGAATATACAGTGGTAGGCGCACAAAAAGAAATAACATATACATATAATACATATTATGTTTCTCATGATTTTGAAAGAAACGTTATACAAGACGATGATTCTTGTTATCATATAGTTGAAGCTTGTGCATGTGGAGAAACGATAACAAATATTTATACAAAGGAAAATGGTCTAACAATAAAACACGAAACATATAACTCAAACACATCAACTGGTTACTCTAGATATAGTTTATTGGAATATATGTATGTAGAAGGACATCAATTTACTACATTAATTAAAACAACAACTCAATACGAAGGTCAAAAAGAATATTGGTATCAATATGAATATGTTTATTATTTTACATCTGCACCTTGTATCGTAGTAAAAACTTATAGTAATGTAGACGGTGCATATGAAGTTTCTGAAGAAATTGCTTGCAGATATAAAGAAGTTTATACAGAAACTGAACATCCTTGTACTCAATCAACATATCGCTATATTGAATGTGTATTCTGCGGAACTAAATCTGAAGAAAAATATCAAGAATGGGCTCCTCAAGGACATAAATGGCAACTGGCATATGATCAAGATGGGTATGTTTGTACAGTTTGTGGATTAGAAAATGCAAATGGTGCAACAGGGGCAATCGTTCTTGAAGATTGTACAACAGAAGATTCTGATGTTTATACAGTAGGTTACTATGTTGGTAAAGAAGAACTTCAATATTTAATAGTGGTTTCATTAGTAGTTGAAGAAGATGAAGAACCAGTTGTTTTAGAAGGTGTTGAATTTACTTTTGCGGAAGAAGGACGTTATGTATCTTTCTCTAAAACACAAGTAGAAGAACTTGCTGCTGCAATGAGCTATGAAGCTGGTACTTATAATATAAGAATCAACTTTGTTCCAGTAGATTATACAAGTGAATTAGAATACGCTATAACATTTGAATAAAAATAAAAAAATGGGCTCAAAGAAATGAGTCCATTTTTCTTTATATATATAAAGAAAAAAATATCTTTAATTATAATTGACATAAAAAAATAAAAATTATATAATTATATATATAATATAAAGAAAGGAAGTATATTTATGATAGAACTATTTATAGATGAATCTGGTTCTCTTACAAAAGAATTTGCATATGATAATCCTTTCTTTTTGATGTGCGTGATAAAAATTAATGATTTAAAAAAAGCAAAAGAAAAATATCGTAAATTCATTAATGATAATTATGAAGATTTAAAAGCGTCTGATCATTATGATAGAATGTTTTGTAAAGGTAAGTTTGTAGAGTTAAAAGGATCTGCGTTAAACTTAGAATTAAAAGAAAAGTTTTTACAAGTGATGTTACAAGGTGAGTATATTGATATATTCTATATTATAGTGGAGAATGATTTAACTAAGAAAAGAATGTTAGAAAATTGTGCAAGAATGTTTAATTACTTGTTAGAAAACTTACTTAAAGACAATTTAAAAAATGGTAATTTGCCAAATGATAGGTATTATATACATATAGATAATAGAAATTTAGAGTTAAAGTCTACAAATTCACTTGAAGATCACTTAGCGATTGAACTTAGAATGAAAGAAAATTTACTTCAAAATGTTGATATAGAGTACTATGATTCTAAAACAAATATATATATTCAAATAGCTGATTTCTTTTCTAACTTGTATTTCTCTTATTTAAATAATGTGGATAAATATCACAATCTAATTGAAATACTGCATAATTCTAATAGTTTAAAAAGTGTACTTTGGTATCCTTTTAAGGAAGAATAATTTAAAATATAAAGAATAAATAATATAAGAACAACTATGTTTTATGGTTGTTCTTTTTTTGTAAATTTACAAAATAGGAAATTTTTTATTAATAAATTCTTTTTTAGATAAAAAAATTTTAAAAAATATTAAATTATAAAGCATTAAATTTGCTTTTATTTGGAATTTTGGTATAATATATAAGGCTAAAAAGAGGGCAGTGATATGCGAGGTTGCTGACACACACGGAGGAGTTGTCGTGGAGTGTGTATGGTCAGGTAATTCGTATGGAGCCTAAAGCTTATAAAATCAAGCTAGGAGGAAAACACATGGCAAAAGAAAAAAAATTAAGAATCAGATTATTATCTTATGATCATAGATTATTAGATGAATCTGCTAAAAAAATTGTAGAAGCTTGTAAGAGAACTGGAGCTACAGTATCTGGTCCTATTCCGCTTCCTACAGAAAAGGAAGTATTTACAATTATTCGTTCACCACACAAATATAAAGATAGTCGTGAACAATTCGAAAGACGTACTCATAAACGTTTAATTGATATTGTAAATATGACTCCAAAAACAATGGATGCGTTAGTTCACTTAGAACTTCCATCTGGTGTCGATATCGTTTTAAAATAGTGAGAAATAGGAGGTGTACTCATGGCCAAAGGAATCTTAGGTAAGAAAATCGGAATGACACAAATTTTTACTGAAGCTGGCGCTTTAATCCCGGTTACAGTAATCGAAGTAACTCCGAACGTTGTATTACAAAAAAAGACTGTTGAAACAGATGGTTATGCTGCAGTTCAATTAGGTTATGCTGATAAAAAAGAAAACTTAGCAACTAAACCTGAAAAAGGACATGCTGCAAAAGCACAAACAGCCCCTAAGCGCTTCGTAAAAGAAATCGCTGGGGAAGAAATGCTAGCGTTTGAAGTTGGACAAGAGGTTAAAGGAAATATCTTCACTGTTGGTGAATTAGTAGACGTAACAGGTGTATCAAAAGGTAAAGGTTTCCAAGGTGTAGTTAAACGTTGGAACTATGCAATCGGACCTATGGCACACGGTTCAGGTTACCACAGAGGTACAGGTTCAATGGGATCTATTCAACCAGCACGTATCAAACCAGGTAAGAAAATGCCAGGTCGTATGGGTGGAGAAACTACAACAGTTCAAAATCTTGAATTTGTTAAATACGATGCAGAAAACAATGTAATTTTAATTAAGGGTAATGTACCTGGTGCTAAAAACTCATTTGTAGTAGTACAAAATGCTGTTAAAGCAAATAAACCAGAAATTAACCCTGAAGCATTAGCATAAGAAAGGAGTAAAAACACATGCCAAAAGTTGTATTATATAATCAAACAGGTTCACAAGTTGGTGAAGTTGAATTAAACAACAATGTATTCGGTGTAGAAGATAATCAACAAGCTATATTCGATACAATCGTTGCAGAACGTGCAGCAATGAGACAAGGTACTCAAAAAGCAAAAACTCGTTCTGAAGTTCGTGGTGGTGGTCGTAAACCTTGGCGTCAAAAAGGCACTGGTCGCGCTAGACAAGGTTCAATCCGTGCTCCACAATGGCGTGGTGGTGGTGTTGTATTCGCTCCAACTCCAAGATCTCATGCTATTAAAGTTAATAAAAAAGTTGTGCGCCTTGCAATGCGTTGTGCATTAAGCGCAAAAGTTCGTGAAAATAATATTGTTTTATTAGATCAAATTGTTTTAGAATCTTACAAAACTAAAGGTTTAGTAGAAGTGTTAAAAGCATTTAATTTAGAAAACAATAAAGTAGTTTTAGTAATTGATAGCGAAAATGGAAATGTAGAACTTGCTGGACGTAACATTCCAAATGTACTTGTTCAACAATATGATCATGTTTCAGTTTATCAAATGATGAATGCTAAAAATTTAGTTATTACTAAAGCTGCAGCAGAAAAATTTGAGGAGGTTCTTAAATAATGAAATCTAATTACGATATTATTAAAAGACCAATCATCACTGAAAAATCAAGTGGATTAGTAGATAAATTACAATATACATTTGAAGTTGCAGTTGATGCAAACAAAGTTGAAATCAAAAAAGCAATTGAAGAAATCTTTAATGTTAAAGTAGAAGCTATTAGAACAGTTAATGTTCATAGAAAACCAAAAAGATTACAAAGATATGAAGGCTTTAAAGCAGCTTATAAAAAAGCTATTGTAAGACTTGCTGAAGGTCAAACTATCGATGTATTCGAATTATAGAATGGAGGAAGAAAATCATGGCTATTAGAAAGTATAAACCTACCACTAATGGTAGACGTAACATGTCAGTTCTAATTTATGATGAAATCACAACTGATACTCCTGAGAAGAGCCTACTAGTTCCTCTTAATAAGAAAGCAGGTCGTAACGCTCAAGGTGTTATCACAGTTCGTCATAAAGGTGGCGCTGAAAAAAGAAAATATCGTTTAATCGATTTTAAACGTAATAAGGATAACATTCCTGCAACAGTTAAAACTATTGAATACGATCCAAACCGTAGTGCTAATATTGCACTTGTTGCTTACGCTGATGGTGAAAAACGTTATATCTTAGCTCCAAAAGATTTAAAAGTTGGACAAACAGTTATGTCTGGTGAAAAAGCGGATATTACAATTGGTAACGCACTTCCAATCGTAAATATTCCAGTAGGTACAACAATTCATAATATTGAATTACACCCTGGACATGGTGGACAACTTGTAAGAGCTGCTGGTGCTAACGCACAAATCTTAGGTCGTGAAGAAAGATATGTTCTTGTACGTCTTGGATCAGGTGAAGTTCGTCGTATCTTAAATGAATGCCGTGCAACAATCGGTACAGTTGGTAATGTAGATTACTCACTTGTTAATATTGGTAAAGCTGGACGTACTCGTCATATGGGTATTCGCCCTACAGTACGTGGTTCTGTTATGAACCCTAATGACCATCCACATGGTGGTGGTGAAGGTCGTCAACCAATCGGTCGTAAAGCTCCTATGACTCCTTGGGGTAAAGTTGCTTTAGGTCTTAAAACTAGAAAAACTAAAAATAAATCTAACGGACTTATCGTTCGTCGTAGAAATGATAAATAGGAGGGAACCAAAAATATGGCACGTTCACTTAAAAAAGGTCCTTTTATTGATGAACATTTAATGAAAAAAGTTGAAGCATTAAATGCTGCAAATCAAAAGAAGGTTATTCAAACTTGGTCAAGAAGATCAACAATTTATCCTGAATTTGTTGGACACACAGTAGCAGTATATAATGGTAAAGAACATTTACCAGTTTATGTAACTGAAGATATGGTAGGTCATAAATTTGGTGAATTCGCACCAACTAGAACTTATCGTGGTCACGGCAAAGATAAGAAAGCTAAGAAGTAGAGGTGAAAAAATATGGAAGCAAAAGCAATGGCAAAATCATTAAGATTATCACCCCGTAAAGCAAGACTTGTTGTAGATTTAATTCGTGGTAAAAAAGTAGGAGAAGCAGTAGCTATCCTTAATAATACTAAATCAACTGCAACAGAAGATATCTTAAAAGTATTAAACTCTGCAATCGCTAACGCAGATCATAATTATCAAATGGATGTTAACGCATTATACGTTAAAGAAGTATTTGTTAATGAAGGAGCAACATTAAAGAGAATGAGAGCTCGTGCAAAAGGTAGCGGAAATAGAATTTTAAAAAGAACTAGCCACATCACAGTTGTAGTGGCAGAAAAGAACTAAGGAGGAGGAAACATATGGGTCAAAAGGTTAGTCCAATTGGTTTAAGAGTTGGTATCATTCGTGATTGGGATGCTAAATGGTATGCACCAAAAGCAAAAGTTGCTGACTTATTACACGAAGATTTAAAAATTCGTGCTTATTTAAAAGATGTTTATAAATCTGCATATGTTTCACGTGTTGAAATCAAACGTACTGGTAAAAGAGTTATCGTTATCGTTCATGCAGCAAAGCCTGGTTTAGTAATCGGGTCTCAAGGTTCTAAAAAACAAGAAGTGTTAAAACACTTACAAAAACTTACAGGTAAAACTGTATTCTTAACTGTATTAGAAATTAAACAAGCAGAAGCAGATAAAGATGCAAAACTTGTTGCACGTAAAATGGCTGAAGAACTAGAAAACCGTGCTTCATTCCGTCGTGTTCAAAAAATGGCAATCCAAAAAGCTTTAAAAGCTGGCGCTAAAGGTATCAAAACTATGGTATCAGGACGTCTTGGTGGTGCTGAAATCGCTCGTAGCGAATGGTATTCAGAAGGAAGTGTTCCTCTTCATACTCTTCGTGCTAACATTGATTATGCAACAGCAGAAGCTGCAACAACTTATGGAAAATTAGGTGTTAAAGTTTGGATTAATAAAGGTGAAGTATTACCTGCCGCTAAAAAAACTGTTCAAAACAAGGAGGCTAAGTAATTATGTTAATGCCTAAAAGAACTAAATACCGTCGTCCTCATCGTGTAAGCTATGAAGGAAAAGCAAAAGGTGGAAAGACTGTAACATTTGGTGAATATGGTCTTCAATCTTTAGAAGGTGCTTGGATTACAGATCGTCAAATCGAAGCAGCTCGTATCGCAATGACACGTTATATGAAACGTGACGGGAAAGTATGGATTAAAATCTTCCCTCATAATATTAGAACTAAAAAACCGCTAGAAGTTCGTATGGGATCAGGTAAAGGTGCTCCTGACGGATATGTAGCAGTTGTAAAAGATGGTACAATAATGTTTGAAATCGCTGGAGTAAGTGAAGAAGTAGCTCGTGAAGCTTTACGTCTTGCTTCTCACAAATTACCAGTTAAAACTAAATTTGTAGTAAAAGAAAGTGGTGATCGTTAATGGCAGCAAAAAAAGTAGATAAAGCTCTTGCAAAGAAAATTGCAGAAAAGAAAACACTTGCTGGTAAACTTCGTGAATTAAGCGATAGTGAAATCCAAACAAAAATTAACGAATTAAAACAAGAATTATTTAATTTACGTTTCCAAGCTGAAGTAGGAAAATTAGAAAATACTGCTCAACTTAAGAAAGTTAAAAAAGAAATTGCTAGATGTTACACAGTTCTTACAGAACGTGCTAACGCTAAGTAATGGGAGGTAAACTATGGAAAGAAATAGTCGTAAAGTTTACGTAGGTAAAGTTGTTTCTGATAAAAACGATAAAACTATTACAGTTTTAGTTGAAACTTATCGTAAACATCCTTTATATGGAAAAAGAGTAAAATATTCAAAGAAATTTAGAGCTCATGATGAACAAAATACTGCTAAAATAGGTGACATTGTAGAAATTATGGAAACTCGTCCTCTTTCTGCAACAAAACGTTACCGTTTAGTGAAGATTGTTCAAGAAGCTGTAATCATTTAATCAGGAGGTAACACATGGTTCAACAAGAAACTAGAGTTAATGTAGCCGATAATAGCGGTGCAAAACAACTTTTGATTATTAAAGTATTAGGTGGTTCAATCCACAAAACAGCAACTATCGGTGATATTTGCGTATGTTCAGTTAAATCAGCCTCTACTGGTGGAGTAGTTAAAAAAGGTGATGTAGTAAAAGCAGTAATAGTACGTACTAAGAAAGCAGTTAAAAGACCTGACGGTTCATATATCAAATTCGATGATAACGCTGCAGTTGTTATTAAAGAAGATAAGAACCCTCGTGGAACTCGTATTTTCGGGCCTGTTGCTAGAGAATTACGTGAAAAAGATTTCATGAAAATTGTGTCTTTAGCTCCTGAAGTACTATAGAAAGGAGAAAGCGTTATGAAACTTAAAAAAGGTGATATTGTAGTAGTTACTACAGGTAAAAACAAACCAAATCATGGAACATACACTACAGGTGAAGTTCTAGCAGTTTATCCTTTACAAAACAAAGTTTTAGTTAAAGGTGTTAATATTGTAACAAAACATAATCGTCCATCAAACGCTAATCCTGATGGAGGTATTACTAAAAAAGAAGCACCAATCCATATATCAAATGTTGCTTACTTAGATCCAGTTAAGAAACAACCTACTAAGATTGGTTACAAAATTGAAGACGGTAAGAAAGTTCGTTATTGCAAACTTTCTGGAACTGTTATTAAATAAGAAAGGAGCAAGCATTAAATGAATCGTGTTTTAGAACAATACAAAAATGAAGTTATTGCAAAATTAACTGAACAATTCGGTTACACAACAATTATGCAAGTTCCAAAGATTGACAAAATCGTTGTTAATATGGGTGTTGGGGATGCAATCGCTAACTCTAAATTATTAGATGCAGCTGTTGAAGACTTAACACAAATTACAGGTCAAAAACCTTTAGTTACAAAAGCAAAAAAATCAATTGCAGTCTTCAAATTACGTGAAGGTATGTCAATTGGTGCAAAAGTTACTTTACGTGGCGAAAGAATGTATGAATTTTTAGATAAATTAATTTCTATCGCTTTACCTCGTGTTAGAGATTTCCGTGGTGTAAATCCTAACTCATTTGATGGAAGAGGAAACTATACAATTGGTGTTAAAGAACAATTAATTTTCCCTGAAATCAATTATGATAAAGTATTAAAGATCCGTGGTATGGATATCGTTATCGTAACTACTGCGAAAACTGATGAAGAAGGACGTGCTCTATTAACTTACTTAGGCATGCCTTTCGCAAAAAAGTAGGAGGTAAATTATGGCTAAAAAATCATTAAAAGTAAAATGTGCTAGACCAGCTAAATTTTCAACAAGAAATTACACTAGATGTGAACGTTGTGGACGTCCTCATGCTGTATATCGCAAATTCAAAATCTGTAGAGTTTGCTTTAGAGAATTAGCATACGAAGGATTAATCCCTGGCGTTACTAAGGCTAGTTGGTAGTAAGGAGGTTATTCGAATGGTGATGACTGATCCAATTGCAGATATGTTAACAAGAATTCGTAATGCTAATCAAATGAAACATGAATCTGTTTCTATGCCAGCATCTCGTTTAAAATTAGAAATTTTAAATGTGTTAAAGAATGAAGGGTATATCAGCGAATATGAAAAAATTGAAGACGGAAAACAAGGTATTATTAAAGTTACTTTAAAATACGTTGATAAAGTACGTGTAATTAAAGGTTTAAAAAGAATTTCTAAACCTGGTTTAAGAGTTTATGCAAAAGCAACAGAACTTCCTAAAGTATTAAATGGTTTAGGTGTTGCAATTATTTCAACTTCAAATGGAATTATGACTGATCGTGAAGCTCGTCTTAACAAGCTTGGCGGAGAAGTTATAGCATTCGTTTGGTAGGAGGTTTCGCATATGTCAAGAATTGGTAATAAGCATATCGTTATCCCTCAAGGGGTTGAAGTTAAAATTGAAGGTAACTTAATTACTGTTAAAGGTGCAAAAGGAACTTTAGATTTTGCTTTCAATCCAGAAATAATCGTTGAAGTAGAAAATAATGAAATCGCAGTAAAACGTCCAACAGAATCAAAACAACATCGTGCATTACATGGTACAACTCGTGCTGTAATCAATAACATGGTTGTTGGTGTATCTGAAGGATTTACAAAAATATTAGAAATCAATGGTGTTGGTTACCGTGCTCAATTACAAGGTGATACTTTAGTAGTTAACGCAGGTTATTCACACAATGTTCCTATGAAACTACCAGAAGGTATTAAGGTAGTTTGTCCTACACCTACAGAAATCCAAATCAGTGGATGCGACAAACAAGTAGTAGGTGAATTTGCGGCTGAAATTAGAGCCATCCGTAAACCTGAACCTTATAAAGGAAAAGGTATTCGTTATCGTGGTGAATATGTTCGTCGTAAAGAAGGAAAGAAAGCTAAGTAGAAAGGAGAGACTATAGGAAATGATCGTTAAAAAATCTAAGAAGATTGCTCGTCAATCTAGACACAACAGAGTAAGAGCAGTTATTAGTGGAACTGAAGCTCGCCCTCGTCTTGCAGTATATCGTTCTAACAAACATATCTCAGCTCAATTAATTGATGATGAAAAACAAATTACTTTAGTTTCTGCATCTACATTCGAAAATGGAGCTAAATTCGAAAATGGTTCAAATATCGAAGCAGCTAAAAAAGTTGGTGCTTTAATTGCAGAACGTGCAAAAGCAGCTGGTATTGAAGTTGTTGTATTTGACCGTGGCGGATTCTTATTCCATGGACGTGTACAAGCATTAGCTGAAGCGGCTCGTGAAGCCGGGCTTAAGTTTTAGGAGGTAACTTACATGAGTGAAGAAAAAGTATTAACACAAAATGTAGTTGAAGAAAAACAATATGATGAACGTGTTGTAGTTATTAACCGTGTAACAAAAGTTGTTAAAGGTGGTAGAAGATTCCGTTTTGCAGCATTAGTAGTTGTTGGTGACTATAATGGTCATGTTGGTTTCGGAAGCGGAAAAGCTCAAGAAGTTCCTGAAGCTATCAAAAAAGCAGTTGAAGATGCTAAGAAAAATATTATTAATGTTCCAATCGTAGGAACAACTATTCCACATGAAATTACAGGTATTCATGGTGCAGGACAAGTATTCTTAAAACCTGCTCCAGCTGGTACTGGAATCATCGCTGGTGGTCCAGTTCGTAACGTAGTTGAACTTGCAGGTATTAAAGATATCGTTTCTAAATCACAAGGTTCAAATACACCTATCAACATCGTACGTGCTACTTTTAAAGGTCTTGAAGCATTACGTACAGCTGAAGATGTTGCTAAACTTCGTGGAAAAGATAAATCAGAAATTTTATAGGATGGTGCGAATATGGAAAAAACAATTACAATTAAATTAGTTAAAAGTGGTATTGCTCATCCTAAAAATCAAAGAGCTACATTAAAAGCTTTAGGTTTATCAAAAATTGGTCAAACAGTTACAAAAGAAGATAATGCTGCTATTCGTGGTATGATCAAAACAGTTTCACATTTAGTAACTGTTGTTGAAGCATAGGAGGCACATTTATGAATTTAAATGAATTAAAACCAGTTGCTGGTGCTAGACATGCAAAAAAACGTGTAGGTCGTGGTATTGGTAGTGGAATGGGTAAAACTGCAACTCGCGGTCATAAAGGGCAAAACGCTCGTAGCGGTGGTGGAGTTAGACCAGGATACGAAGGTGGACAAACACAATTATTCAAACGTTTACCTAAAAGAGGATTTACAAACATCAATCGTAAAGAATTTGCTGTTGTAAATTTATGTGATATCGAAGAAAGATTCGAAGCTGGTGCAGTTGTTGATTTAGCAGCACTAAAAGCTAGTGGACTTGTTAAAAAAGAATATGAAGGAGTGAAAATTTTAAGCAACGGAGAACTTAGCAAAGCTTTAACAGTTAAAGCAGCTAAATTTTCAAAAGCTGCTGAGGAGAAAATTAAAGCAGCTGGTGGAACAGTAGAGGTGGCTTAAAATGAAAAAGTTTTTCGGGAAGTATAAAAAATTAATAGGAATGATTGCCTTCACAGTATTATGTTTAATCGTATGGCGTGTAGGAATTCATATTAAATTTCCATTTGCAAACTACTCTTCTTTACCAACAGAAGGATCATCTAACATTTTTGGTTTCTTAGATGTATTTGCTGGTGGAGGTTTATCTCAATTTTCAGTATTATCTTTAGGTATTAGTCCATATATCACTTCATCAATTGTTGTACAAATGTTACAACTTGACATAATCCCACAATTCAAAGAATGGGCTGAAGAAGGTGAAGCTGGTAAAGAAAAATTAAATAGATGGACAAGATATATTGCATTATTCATTGCTTTCATTCAAGCATTAGCATTAATTCTTGGGTTAAAAGCAACAAGTAATGTATATTTTAGAGATGTATCAGAATTTAATGCATTTACTTATATCTACATTGCAATTGTACTTACAGCAGGTACAGCATTTACATTATGGCTTGCTGATCAAATTACAATGAGAGGAATCGGAAATGGCGCTTCAATGTTAATCGTTGCTGGTATCGTAGTAAGCTTCCCAACAATGATGTACCAATTATGGGAATACTTCATTAGTGGTGATGCTTATAGAGATTCTGAAACACAAGCATTAATGTGGCAAGGTATTGTATTATATATTGTTATGATGTTAGTATTTGTTGGAATCATCGTTGGTGTTGTTTGGATGGAAGGATTACAAAGAAAAATTCCTGTTCTTTATTCAAATCGCCCAGCTGGTGCAAAACTTGTTGGTAAACAAGATTCAAATATTCCAATCAAACTTAATTCTGCATCTGTAATTCCGGTAATTTTTGCTTCTACATTATTATCACTTCCTACAACTATTTTACAATTTGTAGAATCTAGTGGAAAAACAATTAGCGAATGGTGGTACACAATTTTCAGTTACCAAAAACCAATTGGGTTTGCAATTTACATTATCTTAATCTTTGTATTTGCATTCTTCTATTCATTCTTACAAATTGATCCTGACAAAATGGCAGATAATTTGAAGAAACAAAATGCACATATTCCTGGTATTAAACCTGGAGAAGATACAGCAATCTTTATTTCAAAAGTATTATTTAAAGTAACTTTACTTGGTGCTACATACTTAGCAGTACTTGCAGCAATCCCAGTAATCGTTACATTCATTTTCCCTGAACTTCCTGCTTCAGTTCAAATTGGAGGAACATCATTAATGATCGTTGTTGGTGTTGCTTTAGAAACAGTTAAACAAATTAAAACTGAAGGACAAGCTCAAGATTATCACGGATTTTTATAAAATATAAGGTGAAAGTTATGCATCTATTAATTATGGGTGCTCCTGGATCTGGTAAGGGGACATGTGCTGTAGATTTAAAATCACACTACAGCATTCCCCACATTTCCACAGGAGATATATTTAGAAAAGCAATATCAGAAAAAACACCAACAGGTGTTCTTGCTCAAAGTTTTATCGACAAAGGACAACTTGTTCCAGACGAAGTTACAAATCAAATTGTAAAAGAACGTCTTAGTGAAGATGATTGTAAGAATGGATTCTTACTTGATGGGTTTCCAAGAACATTAGACCAAGCTGAAGCATTATCTAATATTTTAGATGACCTTGATATAAAACTTGATGCAGCTATCAATCTTGAAGTTGAAGATGGAGTTATCGAAGAAAGAATTGTAAATAGACGTCTTTGTTCAAATTGTGGTAAAGGGTATAATTTAATATCACTTAAACCAAAAACTGAAGGTATTTGTGATGATTGTAATGCACCACTTTATCAAAGAAAAGATGACACAAGCGAAACTATTAAAGAACGTCTTGCTGTTTACAATAAACAAACAAAACCAATTATAGCGTATTATGAAAAACTTGGATTATTAGTAAGCGTTAATAGTAATCAAACAATTAGTGATGTAGTAAAAGAAACTATTACAAAATTGGAGGCTTAATGATTACATATAAAAGTAAACGCGAAATTGATTTAATGAAAGAAGCAGGGCATATCGCAATGCTTGCTCATGAAGCAATAAGACAGGCAATTAAACCTGGTGTTACAACAAAAGAACTTGATAAAATTGCATATGATGTAATTACATCTCATGGTGCAACCCCATCATTTTTAAATTATGGTGGATATCCTGCATCTATTTGTGCATCAATTAATGAAGTTGTAATTCATGGAATTCCAAGTAACAGACAAAAATTAAAAGATGGTGATATAATTTCTATTGATATAGGAGCTTGTTATAAAGGCTATCATGGAGACTGTGCTAGAACTTGGCCATGTGGAAATGTATCAGCTGAAAAGCTTAAATTAATAGAAGTTACGGAACAATCGTTCTTTGAGGGATTAAAATATGCTCGTCCTGGGAATCGATTATCCGATATATCTCATGCAATTGAAGCTTATGCAAAAAAATTTAACTATGGCGTTGTAAAAGATTTTACAGGTCATGGTATCGGAACTGCGTTACATGAAGATCCAGCTGTTCCAAATTATGGAGCCGAAGGCTGTGGACCCATCTTAAGAGTTGGTATGACACTTGCCATAGAGCCAATGATTAATGAAGGAACACATCGTGTAAGAATCTTACAAGATGGTTGGACAACAATAACACAAGATAAAAAAGCTAGCGCACATTATGAAAATTCAATTGTTATTACTGATAACGGTTATGAAATTTTAACTAAAATAAAGGAGAACGATTAATGTCAAAAAATGATGTTTTCGAAATGGAAGGAACAGTCGTTGAAGTTATGCCTAATACAGTTTTCAAAGTAAAGTTAACTGCAAATGGCCAAACAATTATTGCCCACGTTTCTGGTAAAATCCGTATGAATACGATTCGCATTTTACCAGGTGATCGAGTGACTGTTGAAATATCACCATATGACTTAACACGTGGACGTATAACTTATAGACATAAATAAGTTGTAATTCAAAAGAGCAAATTAAAATACATAGGAGGTACACAATGAAGGTTAGACCATCTGTTAAACCAATTTGTGATAAATGTAAAGTAATTAAAAGACATGGACGTGTTATGGTAATCTGTCCAGTTTACCCTAAACACAAACAAAGACAAGGCTAATAGGAGGCTTATAAATTATGGCACGTATATCTGGTGTTGATATTCCTAGCAATAAACGCGTAGTAATATCATTAACATATATTTATGGTATTGGTAGACCAACTGCAGAAGAAATTCTAAAGAATGCCAATATCTCTGAAGATAAAAGAGTTAAAGATTTATCTGAAGTAGAACTTACAGCAATTCGTCAAGAAGTTGCTAAATATCAAGTAGAAGGTGACTTACGTAGAGAAGTAGCAATGAACATTAAGAGATTAATGGAAATCGGAAGCTACCGTGGACTTCGTCACAGAAAAGGCTTACCAGTTAGAGGACAAAGAACTAGAACAAACGCTAGAACTCGTAAAGGTCCTGCTAAGACTGTAGCTAATAAGAAGAAATAGGAGGCGTGAATTAAATGGCTAAGAAAGTAATTCGTAAACGTCGTGTAAGAAAGAATATACCTCTAGGGGTTGCACATATTCATTCTACATTCAATAATACAATTGTAACTATCACTGATCCAACAGGAAATGTTGTATCTTGGAGCAGCGCTGGTGCAGTTGGTTTCAAAGGAAGTAAAAAATCTACTCCATTCGCAGCACAAATGGCATCTGAAGCAGCAGCAAAAGCAGCTATGGATAATGGAATGGTAAAAGTTGAAGTAACAGTTAAAGGACCTGGTCCTGGTCGTGAAGCTGCAATTCGTTCATTACAAGTTGCAGGTCTTGAAATCGTTTCTATTCAAGACGTTACACCTGTTCCTCATAACGGTTGCCGTCCTCCAAAAAGACCTCGTGGATAATATATTGATGAAACTTTTAGGTATAAAAATATACCAACTATATATCTGTTAGGAGGATAAAAAATGAGAAGAGTGGAATTTATTAAACCTGAATTAAAAATTAATGAAGATGTTGTTAATGTTAGCGACAATTATTGTAAATTAGTTTTATCACCTCTTGAAAGAGGATATGGTATGACTCTTGGTAATTCACTAAGAAGAGTATTATTATCATCTCTTCCTGGTGCAGCAATTGTTGCAATCGATATCGAAGGAGTTCAACATGAATTCTGTGCAATTAACGGTGTTCGTGAAGACGTTACTGAAATCATCTTAAATTTAAAGAAAGTAGTATTTACTATAAATGCTGATAAAAATGAAACAGGTGATTTTGGAAATCAAGATGAAATCTATCGTATCGAATTAATTGCATCACTTCCAAGTGTTTCAGAACAACTTGCAAAAGGTGTTGCTGAAGATGAAGTTGTTTATGAAAAAGTTATATATGCAAAAGATATTAACTGTGATTCTACAGAAGATATCGTTGTAGTTAATAAAGATCAAGAAATTGCAACACTTTCAGCTGGTGGAAGTTTAAAAATGGAATTATTTGTAAGAAATGGTGTTGGTTATGTTAATGCTGATGAAAACAAAAAATTCTGTAAAGAAAATGGTCAAAGAGTTATCGGAAGACTTCCAATTGATTCTATCTTTACTCCAGTTGTAAAATGTAACTATGATGTAGCTAAAACTCGTTATGAAGACAATTTCAATTGTGATCAATTAACAGTAGAAGTTTGGACAAATGGTTCAATCAAAGCTACTAATGCATTATCACTTGCATCTAAATTCTTAATTGAACATTTTATGGTTATTCAAAACTTAAATGTTGAACTTGAGAATAAAAAATATATGCTTGAAAGTGAAGAAAAAGTCGTTGACAGCAAACTTGATAAGAAAATCGAAGATCTTACTCTATCAGTTCGTTCATATAACTGTTTAAAACGTGCAAACATCAATACTGTTGGTGAATTAACACAAAAGACAGAAGAAGAAATGATGAAAGTTAAGAACTTAGGTCGTAAGTCATTAAAAGAAGTAGTTCAAAAACTTCGTGAAATCGGGTTAGACCTTAAAAATAGTAGTACATTATTTGATGATGATGAAGATGATGATGATGAATCATATGATTCATCTGAAGAATAATCAAATCCAAAAAATTCTTTAGAAGGAGAAATTAATTATGGCATTAGGATATCGTACTTTAAGTCGTAAAAGCCATCAAAGAAAAGCTTTATTCCGTGACTTAATTACAGATTTAATTTTAAATGGTCGCATAGAAACAACTGTAACAAAAGCAAAAGAATTAAAACGTTTAGCTGATAAAATGGTTACTCTTGGTAAAAAAGGTGATCTTGCAGCACGTCGTCAAGCTGCAGAACTTATTCGTTTTGAAAAAGATGATGAAGGTAACTATGCAATCCAAAAATTATTCAGTGAAATTGCTCCTAAATATGCAGACCGTAACGGTGGATATACAAGAGTGTTAAAACTTGGTCCTCGTCGTGGTGATGCTACTGAAATGGCAATCATTGAATTTATCTAATAATATATATTTTGAATTAAAATAGACAGTACTTTTAGGTACTGTCTTTTTTGTAAAAATAAAATAAACAATCAAATATATGTAAAATAACATACTTTTATGATATAATAATTATATATATTAATAAAGGAGATTATATTAAAATGGATTTACATATTATAACAGATTTATTTGAAGCACTTACAATTTTTTGTTTTGGTCTATCTTGGCCTATTTCTATTCGCAAATCATTAGTGTCTAAAACAGCAAAAGGGAAAAGTTTATTTTTTGAAGTATTTTTACTTGTTGGTTATGCCTTTGGTATAGCTAGAAAATTTATACAAGTTTTTTCGATGGGAAGTAGTGGATTTATTTTTTATTTAAGTTTCTTCTTTTATGTATTAAACTTCATTGAAATTTCAATTGATGTTGCATTATATTTTAGAAACGTTAAATATGATAAATTAAGAGAACTTGGCCAAACTATATAGTTTTATTTAAAGTATGAGCCTTAAAATTGCGCAAATTTGAGTTTTTAAAACTAAAATGATAAATTATAAGGTATAAAAAATCTTAACTTGAGGTGATAAAAAATGATAGAGTATTTATATATAATACCTGCTGCATTAATAGCAATTATGATGCATGAAATAGCTCATGGTCTAATGTCGCATTGGCTTGGGGATCCTACTCCAAAGCGTCAAGGACGACTTTCTTTAAATCCTGCTAAACATTTAGATCCAGTTGGAACGCTTTGTTTAATATTTTTTCATGTAGGATGGGCAAAACCGGTTGTTGTAAATCCTGAGTATTACAAAAAGCCCAAGCTTGGAATGCTGCTTGTAGCACTTGCTGGACCACTTATTAATTTCTTACTTGCGATACTTGCTATATTTGGAATCGGTTTTATTATGAAGTTTGTTCATAAATATTCAACACTTGTAGAAGTGGCGCTTTATTTTTGTATGTATCTTGCAATTATCAATATTGGACTTGGTGTATTTAATTTAATTCCGATTCCACCACTAGATGGTTCAAAGATACTTGGATCTTGCCTAAAGGGTGAGGCATATTATCAATATATGAAATATCAACAATATGGTTTTCTAATTTTAGGCGGGCTTTTGCTTTTATCAAGTCTTGCAGGAGGGGGAACTTCATTTATTTCAAAACTAGTTGAAATAATTTATAATTTCTTACTTAATGTTGTATTTAAAATATTTGGATTAGCATAATAAAAGGTTATGATATATATATGTATATCATAGCCTTTTTTCTTTATAAAAATAAAAAACGTAAAAAGCAATATATGTGACGTACTATATAAATGATGGAGGGTTTATATGAATAATAATTTGAAGTAGTAAAATTTATTGATAATGATTTGGAACTTGATGTTAACGTTAGTACAAAAGAAGAAACTGTATGGTTATCTCAAAAAGAAATGGCAAAATTATTTACAGTTAGTACAGATAACATTGGTTTACATATAAAAAATATTCTTGCATCGGGAGAATTAGATAATTCAACTACCGAGGAATCCTCGGTAGTTCAAAATGAAGGTGGACGAAATATAAAAAGGATAATTAAATTTTATAATTTGGATATGATTATATCAGTTGGCTATAGAGTGAATTCAAAAAGGGGAATAATTTTTAGAAAGTGAACAAACGAAAAAACAAATAATTGGGTTGTATTATAAAAATAACCCAATTATTTGTTTTGTTGTTGACAATTATTAACAAAAGTGTTATAATTAAATAAACGGGTTAAATAATAAAAAAACCCGATTATTTAAAAGGTGATACTATGAAAAAAAATGAAATTAATATAATAGAAGAATTTATACAAAACAAAAAAATTATTTATGAAGAAGAATTGAAGGAATATTTTTTTAGATTATTTCCAAAAAAGAGTGAAAAATATTTTAATTATTATTTAATGGAACTTTACCGTAATAATATTTTGTATAAATTTGACTCTAATATATGGAAATCATCAAAAAATAAACATAAATTTGAAATGAATTTGTTTATAGATATAGATGTTAGGACACAATTAGAAAAAATTTGTCCAGCTATTATTATTTCCTTTTATAATACTTCGATTTTTAATAATTTCACATCACTTCAATTACAACATAATGTTAATATTATTGAAGTATACTCTTATGCAAAAGAAATGGTATTTAATGTTTTATTAAATAATGGAAAATTTGTAGTATTTGAGGAAGATTATAATATTGTAAATAAATATGTGAATTCTGCTGATGTTTATGTTATCAAAACAATAAACGAAGATTCACCAATAATAAGAAAAAGAGAAAATAGTTTTAAAGGTACTACTTGGGTTACAGTACCGAAAATTGAAAAACTATTAATAGATATATTAGTGGATGATTTTTATAAGAACATTATGTCTAGTGAAATTACTAATATTTATTACAATATCTTAAAATATTATCAAATAAATCAAGCAACATTATTTAGATATGCAAAGAAAAGATATTGTTACAATAAATTGTTAGAATTATTAATTTATATAGGATATGATAAAGAGAGTGGAGAATTTATATGATATTAAAAGAATGTTTTAATGATGATTTCATTGAAAGTAAAGCAGGAACAAATATAGAAAAGAAAAAAATTTATGAAAAAGTTGTTCATGCATTTTATTTGTTGGAAAAACTTGCAAATTTGAAATTAGATTTTGTTTTTAAAGGAGGAACCTCGTTAATGTTACTATTGAGCGAATTTAATCGCTTTTCGGTTGATATTGATATTTTAATGCTCAAAAATTATGCACACAATATTAGTGAGGTTATTTTAAAATTAAAAGATGATATATTTGTAGAAGTGGAAGAAGATTTTAGAAAACCATCTGAAATTATTAAAAAACATTATAAATTATATTTTAAATCTATTTATGCTAAAGATGATAATTTGTCATATGTTCTTTTGGATATTGTATTTGACAATCTAGACTATAGTGATATTTCACTTTTTTCTATAGCTAGTCATTATGTTACAACGACTGATCCGTTATTAAAAGTTAAAATACCTTCTATAGATGAAATGATAGGAGATAAATTAACTGCATTTGCTCCAAAAACGATTGGAATTTTATATAAACAAAGAAGTCCATTTATTTCTAAAAATATTGAAATAGTTAAACAACTTTATGATGTATCGAAATTAATGAGTAGAATGACAAGCTTAGATATTGTAAAGAAGACATATTATAAAGTTGCTGAAGTTCAAAGAAGAAACAGATTGTTAGAAATTAGTAATGAAGAATGTCTTTATGATTCAATTAACGCATGTAAATTGATTATTTCCCAAGGTACTTTTGGTGGAACTAAGGAAGAATATAGCCAATTAATGAAAGGATATGAAGGTTTTAAAGATTTTGTTATTAATAAATTTGAGTATGCTGAGTTTATAAGATGTGCAGCATTAGTATATATATTATGCATTAAAATTCTTTATAGTGATGAATTTACTGATATAGAAAAACCAAAAAATTGTTTTGTAGGCAGGAGATATAAATTAGTTAACATGTGTATTGGTGAAGAGCTATATGAATATCTTATGAAAGCAATATATGTTGAGAATAGCAAGGTTTTAAAAGAAGAAGTTTCATAGTATATAAAAATTTATGTACAGAAAAATATATATACACTTTACTTATATATTTGCAAAAATCGTATAAATTTGGTATAATATAATGAATTACTATGTAGAAAAGGAGGCTTATTATGAAAATTGAGTTTAAAGATGTATGTTTTAAATATTTAGATTCAGATGAAGAAGTATTAGAACATGTATCATTTTGTTTAGATAATGCATCTTTAGTTGCTTTTTTAGGTCATAATGGTAGTGGAAAAAGCACACTAGCTAAACTTATGATGGGCCTTCTAGTTCCAACTAGTGGAACTATATTAATCGATGATGTAGAGTTAAACGAAAAAACTGTTAATACCCTTCGTAAAAAGATGAGTATTATTTTTCAAAATCCTGATAATCAATTTGTTGGGGTAACTGTAAGAGATGATATTGCCTTTGGACTTGAAAATCATAGAGTTGAAAGAGATAAAATGATTGAACAAATTAATAAGTATGCAACGCTTGTTGATATGCAAGATTATTTAGATAGAAATCCGGAAGATTTATCTGGAGGTCAAAAGCAACGAGTTGCAATAGCTGGAGCTCTTGCGATGGAAACAGAAATGATTATATTTGATGAATCTACATCAATGTTAGATCCTAAAGGTACTAAAGAAATAAATAATATGATTTCTAAATTAAAGAAAGATTATAATAAAACAATTATTACTATTACACATAATTTAGAAGAAGCACTTGATGCTGATAGAATATTTGTGTTTAACAAAGGTAAAATTGTACTTGATGGAACACCGGAAGTTGTATTTAAGGAAAAACAAATATTAGAAGAATGTGGCTTAAAACTAATAGATGGCATTAAACTTCTTGAATATGTTAAGGAGTCTAGTTTAAACAGTAAGTATAAAGAAAAACTACAGGAGGCTATATGGGAATTAACCTTCAAAATGTAAGTTTTAAATATTCAAAAAAAGCCACAACATCTCAACTTGATAATGTTACATTACAAATTAATGCTAAAGATGAGTTTATTGCGATTTTAGGTCAAACAGGTAGTGGTAAGTCTACTCTTGTTCAACATATGAATGCACTACTTTTTGCAAATAGTGGAAGTGTTAAAGTATTTGATATAAATGTTGTTAGAAATAAATCAATCAAATTAAAACCTGTTAGAGAACATGTAGGGTTAGTTTTCCAATTTCCTGAATATCAAATATTTGAAGCAACAGTACTTGATGATATTATGTTTGGACCAAAAAATTTTGGTAAAACAAAAGAAGAAGCAAAAGAACTTGCACTTAACGCAGCGAAATTGATTGGTATTCCAGATGAATTACTGGATAGAAGTCCATTTAGTTTAAGCGGTGGACAAATGAGGAGAGTTGCAATTGCAGGTGCACTTGCAATTAATCCAGATATATTAATACTAGATGAACCAACTGTAGGACTTGATCCAAAAGGAAAAGATGAACTATTAACACTTCTTAAAAATATTCAAGAAGAAACATCAAAAACAATAATCATGATTTCTCATGATATGAATATAGTTGCAAGTTTTGCAAAACGAGTTCTTGTAATGAAAGAAGGTCATCTGGTATATGATGGAAATGTTCAAAAATTATTTAATGATGAAGCGCTACTTGATAAATACAATTTAGATTTACCGGTTGTAAGCATTCTTGCGAAAGGTTTAAAAGCAAAAGGACTAATTAATTATAAAGATATTCCTTTAACACTAGATACACTTAAAAAGTGTATAGATAAAGGAGGCGAATATTATGAATGATAAAATAATATTTGGCCAATATGTCTTTAGAGATAGTATTATCCATAAACTTGATGCAAGAAGTAAACTGTTAATACTAGTGCTTACGATGATTGCTGCATTTTTAGTGCCTCAAGATAACTTTATAGTGCTTGTACTTGTAGCGTTAATTCCATTAATTGGTGTAGTATTCTCTAAAGTTTCAATTTTTAAATATTTAAAGAGTTTAAAACAAATAGTATTTATTATGTTATTTTCTTTTATCTTTCAAATGATATTAAATAAAGAAGGTAGCATTGTAATATCTACAACATTTAATTTAACTATTGTAAATTTAATATTAGCTATAATAATTGTTGCAATATACTTTATAGTTCGAAAATATTTACCATTTAAATTCTTATTTTTAATAGCAGTAATTATTGGTGTTATATATATGTTAAACTATCCAATATACGGTAGTGTTTTTAAGACATTTAACTGGGATATATATGAAGGCGGTTTAATTCATGGTACATTTATATTTGCAAGAGTACTTGTTGTAATACTTGTATCATCAGTATTAACTCTTACAACAAAACCAACTGATTTAACAAATGCAATTGAATGGTATTTAAAACCACTTGAAGCATTACATATTAAAACAAGTATTTTTGCAATGATGATTTCAATTGCTCTGCGTTTTATTCCAACATTATTTAATGAAACTAATAAAATATTAAAAGCACAAGCATCACGTGGTGTTGATTTTAATGAAGGGCGTCTTACTGAGCAAATCAAGCAAATCGTATCACTTCTTGTTCCGATGTTTGTAATATCTATAAAACGTGCAACAGATCTTGCTGATGCAATGGAAGCAAGAGGTTATGTTCCAGGTGAGGCACGAAGTAAGCTTGCGCCAATGAAATTTCATATATATGATTATTTTATAAATGCTTTTGTAATTTTATTATTTATAGTTTTGATACTTGGAAAGTGTGGACTATATGCGTTATAAAATGATTATAGAATATGACGGAAGTTTCTTTCACGGATTTCAGCGTCAACTTAACTATATATCTATCCAAGAAGTAATAGAAGAAAAACTCTCTGAAATTTTCAAGCAAGATATTATAATACATGGATCAGGTAGAACTGATGCAGGGGTTCATGCAAGAGGACAAGTTGCTCACTTTGATTCACCTCAAGCAATTCCTGTGAAGAATCTTCAAAAGATATTAAATAAAAAAATATTTCCTCATATATATGTATCAAGTATTGAACTGGTGGATGAAACCTTCCATAGTAGAAAAAGTGCAGTAAAGAAAGAATATCGATATTATGTATCAATTAATAGATTTGATCCACTTAAATATAATTATATGCATTTTTTCCACGATAGAATTGATATATCAAAAATCAGAGAAGCAATGACTTATATTGTTGGAACACATGATTTTAAAAGTTTTTCAAAAAATAAAAATATTAAGACAACTATTAGAACTATTGAATCATTTGAACTTGATATAAATGATGGTATTTTAGAATTTAGAATTGTAGGCAATGGCTTTATGTACAATATGGTTCGTATTATTATTGCGTTAATGTTAAAAGTTGCAGAAGGAAAACTAGAGCCAATTGACATTAAAAGAATAATAGATGGAAAAGAAAGAAGTCTTGCTCCATATGTAGCACCAGCTACAGGATTATATCTTTGGAAAGTATATTATGAATAAGAAAACACTTCAGTTTAGTCTGAAGTGTTTTTGTATATAAGTTAAATTTTTTGAATTTATATATATATTATGTTAAAATATTATAGAAGGATGGAATATTTTATGGGAAAAGAAAAATTAACTATTGATCAAAAATTGCATAAGAGACATATTAAAAAGCCTCCTTATATCATATATAATATATTAGGACGCATTTGGAAAAAGCTATTCATGAAAAAATATAATGTGCATGTTGAATTTAAATATGATTTTAGAAAAGAAAAAGGGCCCTATATTGTAATTAGTAATCATGCATCACGTCAAGATTATATATTTACAGGTGTACCACTACTGCCTAATACTTTAAATTATGTTGCTGGATATAATGAATTTTTTAGATCTCATTTAAAAGGGGTATTTAAATTATTAAATGTAATTCCAAAGAAGAACTTTACTGCAGATATATATACAATCAAAGAAGTAACACGCATTTTAAAGAATAATGGTAAGGTTATAATATTTCCAGAAGGTATGAATTCAATATCTGGTGCCAATCAACCTGTTGCAATCGGCACAGGTAAATTTATAAAACACTTTAAAGTACCTGTTTATTATTCTGTTATAAAGGGTGGATATTTAACATGTCCTAAATATAACTTAACAGATCGATATGGTAGAGTTGAAGTAGTATATGATAGATTGTTTACTCCAGCTGAGATTGAAAACTTATCACCTGAAGAAATTGAGTATATTATTAATAATGCAATATATCATGATGATTATAAGTGGAATAAAGAAAAAGGGCATATATATAAAAATGATGGTAATATTGCAAAAGATTTAGAAAACCTATTATACTGGTGTCCTAAGTGCAAATGTGAATTTACGATGGCTACAGATAAGAATAAAATATATTGCACTGCTTGTAATAATGGTGCAACTATTCTTGATACATATGAAATGGTTCCGTTTGATGATACTTGTGTAATACCAGGTGATCAAAGCGATTGGTTTAATCTACAAAGAGATCTTGTAAAAGAAGAAGTAAAAGATCCTAATTTTGAATTAACAGAAGAGGTTGAACTTGGAATGCTACCAAAATACAAACCTTTAAAAGATTTAAAAACTTCAAATATTGTTGGTAGTGGTACAATTACATTTAATAAAAGTGGTTTAACTTATAAAGGAACAAAAGATGGTGAAGAATTTAGTTTTCATATATCATCTCTTGAACTTCCAACATATGGAATGTGTACAGATTTATCAAGATTTTATACATTCTATAATGGTGAGTTTGTTGAATTTTTTCCAAAAAATAAAATAGTTGAAAAATGGTTTTTAGTAACAGAAGAAATCCATAGATTAAATGGAGGAAAATGGAAAAATTTTGAAAAAGAGCTGTAAGCTCTTTTTTTGTTGAAGGTTTTGACAAAAAAACATTATAGCTTTTTTCTTATCTATTGTTGATTTTAAATTTTAAAAATGTTATAATATATATGTAAAAAGTCAAGTTTTAAAATCTATTATCTAGTCTTTTGGGATAATGTTTATATTGATGATTTACTAGTCCAAAGAATATATGGTAAGTTCATTCGCGCAAGAGACGTACGCGGCTAATTAAATAAAATGAGAGTTAATCCTATTTTTTAATAGGATACTTTTGTTTTAGTTAATTGGCCGCTTTTTTATTTTTTTAAAAAGGAGTTATAAAAATGAAATTTATTGAAACAGAAAAAGTAGAATTAAAGAAAGTATTAAATGAAACATTTGAAAAAGAAGTTGTTGCTTTTTTAAATGGTAGTGGAGGAGAAATTTATATTGGTATAGAAGATGATGGAAGTGTTGTTGGTTTAGAAAATATTGATTTAGTGATGAGAAAAATATCTGATATAGTTGTAGATGGAATTGAACCCAATCCCCAAGAATTGATAGATATTACTTGCAAATTAATAGAGAGTAAAATGATTGTAAATGTGAATGTAAAAAAAGGAAGGTTTTTGTATTATATAAAAAGATATGGAAGAAGTGCAAAAGGATGTTATATAAGAGTCGGAACAAGTTGTAGAAGTATGACTGAAGAACAAATAGAATATATGTATAATGCTGCGTGGCTATCTAATTATGATATTACACAAATAGAAAGTAATCGTAGTAATTTCTCTTTTAAACAGTTGAAGATATATTATAGCGAAAAAAAGTATCATCTGAATGATGATACTTTTGAGAAAAATTTAGATTTATTAACTAAAACAAATAGATATAATTTGTTAGCAGAATTATTGTCAGATGATAATAGGATATCTATTAAGATTGCTAGATTTAAAGGCCTGGATAAATCAGAACTTCTTGAAAAGAGTGAGTATGGGTATCAGTGTTTATTAGTTGCAATGGATAGAATGATAAATAGACTAGAAGCAGAAAATTATACAATGTCTGTAATCAAGGGAGCTAGAAGAGTAGATAAAAGATTAGTAGATATGGATAGTTTAAGGGAAGTTTTTACTAACGCTATTGTTCATAATGATTGGACTAAAGTAGAACCAGCTGTATACATATTTGATGATAGAATAGAAGTTATATCACATGGAGGACTTCCTTTTGGTCAAACCGAAGAAATGTTTTTTCAGGGTGTAAGTGTACCAAGAAATAAAGCATTAATGAGAATCTTATCTGATTTAGATTATGTTGAACAAACAGGACATGGAATTCTTGATGTAATTAAAATATATGGGAAAGATATTTTTCAAATACACAATAATTATATTAACGTTGTAATACCATTTGATAAACAAGTTTTAAAAAGTAAACAACAAAACATTTTGGTGGATGAATATCAAAATGTGGGTGTAAATGTGGGTGTAAATGTGGGTGTAAATTTAAATAGTACACAACAAGAGATATATAATTTAATTCAAAATGATAATAATATTACATATAAAGAGATAGCTGGTAAAATCAGAAAAACAGAAGAAACAGTTAGAAGAAATATTAAAAGCTTAGTCAATATAGATTTAATTAAGCGTATAGGTGCAGATAAAAATGGATATTGGGAAATCATAGATTTCAAAAAGAAATCTATAGAAGGAGAAGAAAAATAAAAGAAAAGGATTAAATTTCCTTTTCTTTTTGTCTTGTGTTATTAAATTCTTTTAATTCTACTTGTTTAGCTAGTATTGGTTTATCTGTATCAAACATATTTGGTACATTGTTAAGGGGATCATAGAATTCTTTTGCAAATTCTGTATTTTCATCAAATTTCTTTTTCATATCAAATTCATTTTTTCTTTTCAATGTATATTTGTTATTATTCATAAAGCACCTCATATATATTATATGTTTTATAGAAAAAATTATTCCATAATTTTTCTTTCCGTATTACTTTATAAAAAGTGTAAAATATGTTATAATAAGATAAAGGTATAAATAGAGGTATATATATGAGAGGATTATTTATTACATTTGAAGGAAATGATGGTAGTGGTAAATCTAGTGTAATAGAAGCAATTAGATCTGAACTAACTACTCTTGGATATGAAGTAGTATATTCAAGAGAACCAGGTGGAAGTAAGGTTGCTGAAAAGATAAGAGAAGTTATACTAGATGTTGATAATCTTGGCATGGATGATAAAACTGAATCACTTTTATATGCAGCAAGTAGACGTGAACATATTAAAAAGACTGTTCTTCCTGCACTTGAAGAGGGAAAGATTATCTTATGTGATAGATATATAGATTCATCACTTGCTTATCAAGGGTATGCAAGAGGTCTGGGAATTGATGAAGTATATAATATGAATTTATATGCAACAGAAGGACTTCTTCCAGATTTAACTTTACTTGTATGTGTTCGCCCTGAAATAGGGTTAAATAGAATTAAAAGTAATAACCGCGGTGAACTTGATAGATTAGAACTTGAAAAACTAGAATTTCATAATAAAGTTTATGAAGGATATTTAGAAGTTGCTAAAAAATTTAATGACCGTATTGTTGTGATTAATGGTGAAGAAAGCCGTGAAAAGGTTCGAGAATCTGCATTAAGTGTTGTTATGAATTTTATAAAGGAAAAGGGTATTTAATGAAAGTAAAAGATTTATTTAATTATCAAAATGATGCTATGCATATTTTAAAGCATAGTTATGATAAGGGTAAATTATTTCATGCATATATATTAAATGGTGATGGAGCTTGTGGAACTGTTGATGCCGCAATATATATGGTAAAACAATTACTGTGTAAAAAAGATAATGCTCCATGTATGGCGTGTCTAGATTGTAAAAGAATAGATAGTGAGTCTCACTTAAATTATATCCACGTAAAACCTATTAATGATATGATTCGAAAAGAACAAATTGAACATATAATTAAAGAGTTTTCAATGACATCGCTTGAAGAAGGACCACAAATATATATAATTGAAGATGCGGATAAGATGAATGCTTCCGCAACCAATGCCCTACTTAAATTTTTAGAAGAACCTAATCCAAATCATTATGCCTTTTTAACAACTACTTCTATTAATAAACTACTAGATACTGTGATTTCAAGATGTCAGGTAATTAATTTTAAACCTATTCCTCAAAGCTATTTAATAGAAAAACTAATTAATTGTGGAGTAGTTAAGGATATTGCATATCTTGTAAGTATGTTAACAATTGACTTTGATGAGGCTATGAATATTATTGAAGAAGGTAAAGTTGCTAATATTTATACTGTAGCTAAAAAAATAGTTATTAAAGATTTAAATCAAAAAGATGCATATATAGAATATTTTAGAAATCGTGTTATTTTTCAAGAAGAAAAAGATAAAGCATATCATAGATTTTTTCTTGATACTTTAATTTTAATTTACCAAGAGATTTTAAAGAAAAAAACTTTCTTTGAAACTGCGTATTTTGAAGAAATAATGAGTGATGAATTTATTGATATATATGATACAGATGAAATAATTAGAAAATTAGAACTTTTAAATACATATCAAGAACGTTTTAATTATAACGTTAATTTAGATTTACAATATACAAGTTTGTTTTCTAAATTATAGGAGGTAAAAGTGAAAACTATAGTTGGAATTCAATTTAAAGGTGGAGGTAGAGTTTACTACTTTGATCCACTAGGATTTAAATTTAATCGTGGAGATTACGCAATTGTTGAAACAGTAAGGGGTTTAGAACTTGGATTTGTTTCAATAGGAAATAGGGAAGTAGAGGATGATTATTTAGAACATGAATTAAAACCAGTAATTCGTCCTGCAACTTCTAAAGATTTAGAACAAGAAGAAAAGAATAATGTACTTGCAAAGAAAAACTTTGAAGTATTTAAACAATATGTTAAAGATTTTAAATTAGATATGAAACCACTTTATTGTGAGTATACAATTGATTCATCTAAAGTAATTTTCTATTATAGTGCAGAAGACAGAGTAGACTTTAGAGAATTATTAAAAGTACTTGCACCAGAGTTTAAAATTAGAGTAGAACTACGTCAAATTGGTACACGTGAGGCAGCAAGAGTAATTGGTGGTATTGGAACATGTGGTAGAGAATTATGTTGTAAAACACATCTTGCTAACTTTGACTTTGTTACTATGAAGATGGCAAAAGAACAAGGTATGTCTCTTAATACTAATAAAATAAGTGGTATATGTGATAAACTAATGTGTTGTATTGCTTTTGAACATGAGTTATATCAAGAATTAAAGAAAGAACTTCCCGCAGTTGGACAAATGGTTAAAACATCAAGCTGTGATTGTTGTAAGGTAGTTTCTGTTGATTATATTAAAAAACTTGTTAGAACTAATGAAAATCCAAATGGTGCACCATCTACACATGAAGCAAAAAATGTTGAAGTTATAAACTTTAATCAAGAGTTAAAAGATAATGCAACAGTTGAAGCAGTTATAGAGCCTGTTGTAGTTGATGTGGAAGCGCCAGTTGAAGATGTTGATGTTAAAGCTAAAGAACAAAAGAAAAAGGCATATCAAAAACGTTTCAATAAACAAGGAAAGAAAGCTCATGCCAAGGAACAAAGTAGAAGTAATTAATGATCTATTAGGTTATGAAGGGTTAAAGATTATCCAACGTCCGGATATCTTTAACTTTTCTTTAGATTCTACACTTTTAGCTGATTTTGTTACCATTAATAAAAGTGATAAAATGATTATGGATATGGGATGTGGAAATGGCTATATTCCTATATTTTTAACACTTAGAACTACATCTAAAATAATTGGTATTGAAATTCAAGAAGAAATTGCTTCCCTTGCTAAAAGAAGTGTTGAACTAAATCATCTAGAGGATCAAATAGATATATATAACTTGGATTTAAAAGAAGCTCATTTTACTTTTAAGACATCAATGTTTGATGTTATTACATGTAATCCTCCATATTTTAAATATGATGAATCAAGTAATATTAATGAAAATATGGAACTTACAATTGCTCGCCATGAGGTTAAAGCAACTCTTGATGATGTTGTACGCGAGGCAAGTATATTACTAAAAGATGGTGGTACATTTGCGATGGTTCATAGAGCTGAAAGAATGATGGATATAATTGAAACTTTAAAAAAATATAAGTTTGAAGCAAAAAGATTAAGATTTGTTTATCCTAAAACATCATCAAGTGAGGCTCTTGCAATTTTAATTGAATCAAAGAAAAAAGGTAAACCTGGTGGACTTAAGATACTTCCTCCATTATATGTGGAAGATGAAATTGGTAATTACACAGATGAGATTCTAAAAATCTTTAATTATAAAAAAGGTGAATAAGATGCTAAAAAGACAAAAAACAAATGCGATAGATAATGCTAAATTATATATGATAGGTGTGCCTATTGGTAATTTTGATGATATGACATATCGTGCAGTAGATACACTTAAAACGGTTGATTTAATCTATTGTGAAGATACTCGCGTTACTAAAAAGTTATTAATCCATTTTGGTATTGAAAAACCACTTAAAAGTTATCATACTTTTAATGAGAACGATTTGACAGAAGAACTATTAAATCATATATATAACGGAGAAAATGTTGCGGTGGTAAGTGATGCTGGTATGCCTATTATTAGTGATCCAGGATTTCTTGCTGTACGAGAAGCTATTAAAAATGATGTTGATGTAGTAGTAGTACCTGGTGCTTGTGCATTTGTAACAGCACTTGTAGGAAGTGGAATACCTGCAAATAGAATAACTTTCTTAGGTTTCTTAAATAGTGGAGATAACAAAAGAAGAAAAGAACTTGAAACTTTAAAAGATACAGAAGAAACTTTAATTTTATATGAATCTCCTCATCGTATTAAAGAAACACTTGAAATGTTAAATGATTTAATGCCAGATCGTCATATTGTTTTAGCAAGAGAGCTTACTAAACGTTATGAAGAATATTTACATGGAACTCCATCTGAAATACTAGAAGTAGTAGATGAGATAAAAGGTGAAATTGTAATTATTATTGAAGGTGCTAAAGTTATTGAAATTAAAAGTGTATTAATAAATGGGCCTTTAACTGAACATATGGCATATTATTTAAATACTGGCTTAACTGAAAAAGATGCCATGAAGAAAGTAGCAAAAGATAGAGGAATCTCAAAAAGTATAATATATCAAGAGTTAAAAAGAAAATAAGTTTTAAATGTGCCATTGATGATATGTTGAGGTATATTTTTATATGTATTTATTTTGACATATTTTTATATTTAGTATATAATACTGACAAACATATCATTTATAAAGGTATAGTTTTATGAAAAATATATAAAACTTTATTTTTAGACAATAATTTTGATGTTTAAAGTTGATTTTTGAATTAAAAATCAACTTTTTTTTCTTCCTTAAAGATATAGGTTTATAGACTAAAAAATTAAAAATATATTAATGCTTTGGTATGTAATTAAAAAGGGGAGGAAAATGATGAAAAGAAAAATTAATTTATTTATTATAGTTTGTTTAATGTTATTATATATTGTTTCTTGTAGTAAGAAAGAATATACTATAATATTAGATTATAACGGAATAGGAGTAGAAAATACAGAGTTTAAGGTAACGAATAGGGGAGATATGCCTAAATTACCTACTCCTAGTGACGATTGGCATTCATTTGAAGGATGGTATGCTACTAAGGGAGGAGTTGAGTTTAAAGTTTATAATGATAAAAATTATTTAGTAGATGATGGAAAATTACAAATTAAGAATTATGATATAATTGAAGATACTATAACTTTTACTGCTAAATATACATTAAATTCAGTTAATTGTTTTATTGAAATAGAGGGTAATAATAGTAACTTTGTTGATAAAACAGTTTCATTAAAATATGGTAATACAATGCCACAATTAACTCAATTATCTAAAGATTATTCTAAATTTTTAGGATGGTATACTATGTATAATGGAAAAGAAATATTAGTTCATAACGGTATCGATTTTATAAACGGATATGATATTTTTGATCAAGAACATTATAGCATAGTCAATTATACAACAAAAATATATGCGAAATATTTATCTGATGCTATACAAGTGAATTTAATATCTAATTCTAATGAGTTCGATAATATTTCAAGAAATATCAAATATGGCGAAAGTATTGGAGAATTGCCTATTCCTATAAAGAAAAATTATGAGTTTATCGGCTGGTATACCGTTAAAAATAATCAAGAAGTTTTGATTTATAATTCCAATGGCTATTTGTCAAATAAAAACATTTTAAATACAAATAATTATGTGATAAGTGATTCTCAAATAGAAATATATGCCAAGTATCAACTTGAGCAAAAACAAGTAGAGTTAAAATTAGGAAACTCAGAAAATGCAAAATCTATGATGATATCGCTAAATTATGGAGAAAATATTACTGAATATGTTAAAGATATTAGAATAGATGGAAAATTAGTAACAAAATGGTCAACAAAAATTAATGATATTAATTTTGAAAATATATATGTTGGGCCTGTGGTTGAAGACAATATAGTTTTATATCCAGCAGAAAATATCTATTATTTAATAACACTTGATAATAATCCAATAGAATATATTTATGCTGAAGAAAATGAAGTAATTAATTTAAAAGCATTAACAAAAGATGGTTATGAATTTTTAGGTTGGAAATCAAGTAATGGCGAAATATTTAAAGATAGTTTATTAGTAACAAAAGAATTAGTATTAAGTCCAAGTTTTCTAAAGGTAGGTACACAAAATGTAACTATCAGAAATCAAGGATATAGTGATCCATATATATATACTCCTAAAGGTGTTGATGGTAATCCTGATAAAAGAGATTGGGAAGATAAGGTTACTTTAAGTAGTTATTTTGATATCCAAGGGTTAAAGGACAATGGATATAAAGGTTTTACAATAACTTATTCTTGTGAAATGAAAGTAATTGATGATGGATATCAACATATATATGTGTATAATAGTAGTCAATTATCTGATACATATTTATTGTATGAGAAAAAATATGATTCATCAGAAGGCACAAACACTGTTAGTTTTACTGTGGAAGTTACTTTTTCACAATTAGTAAATAATATTATTTCCTTTAGATATGCAGCATCAGGATTTTTTAATGAATTATTTTATTCTCATGGCAATCAATGGAATAATTCTAAAGTGGTAGTATCAATAACACCATATAAGTAAAAAATAAGCAAAGACTATTAGTCTTTGCTTTTTAAATTGATTGAAGGTATTCATAATCTGAATAGGGAATTCTTTGATTGTTTTCTTCAAAAAAGTTTTCTCTGCCTTTTCCTGTAACAAGAACAATATCACCAGGTTTTGCTATTTGAAATGCATAAGATAGAGCATTTTTTCTGTTTAATATTATTTGATAATTGTTATTTGATACATCTATTAGTTGTACCATTTGATTGATTATATCAATTGGTTTTTCACATTTTGGATCTTCTGAGGTAAAAATAACAAAGTCTGCGTATTCACAAGCAATAGTTCCCATTAATGGTCTTTTTGATTTATCTTTGTTACCAGCAGCACCACATACTAAAATGATATTATTCTTAGTTTTTTGTCTCATTGCTTTTAGCACTTTTTCTAGGGCATTTGGGGTATGCGCAAAATCAATATATGCCTCAAACGGATAATTAATAGGAACTTTTTCAAGACGCCCGGGAATTATTGGGAGATTTTCAAGAAGACGTGCAATATTATCAATATTAATATTTTCATATAATGAAATTATGATTGCGGGAAGAATATTATAGATGTTATATTCTTCAGATATATTAACTTTTAAGTTTTCATATATATAGTCTTTGGTTTTTAGATCAAATGTTGTATAGGTATTAAAGTATTTAATATTAATTGCTTGAAAGTCAGATGGTGAGTTTGTGCTAAAGAATATAGCATTTGTGTATTTTTCAAAGTATTTAGAATAAGGGTCGTCTTTATTTATAATCATTATACCATTTGGTTTAAGCTGTTTGAATAGTTTTAATTTAGTTAGAAAATAATTATGCATAGTGATATGAGTATCTAGGTGTTCGTGTGAAAGGTTAGTGAATACAGTATAGTCAAAAAGGATATTGTTAATTCTATTATTTGTTATTCCTTGACTTGATACTTCCATACAAGTATATTTAATATCTTCTAATTTAAAATTATTAAGAAGTCTGTAGTTTTCTGTAAGTGGTGGGGTAGTAAATAAGTTATCTATATATATGTTATTATAAGTTATACCATTAGTCCCGATATTAGCTGATGTTGCTTTATGAGATAGTAGATAAGAAGTAATTGTTGATGTTGTGGTTTTTCCATCTGTTCCAGTTATACCAATTAGAGTTAAATCATTATAAGGCTTCCCATAAAATATTTCAATAAGTCGTTCTAATTCTTTATATATATCATCAACAATAATAACAGGGATTGTTGCGTTTTTTATTATTTTGTCAGAAATGATAGCAGAAGCATTTTTGTTTGCAGCTTCTATTATAAATTCATGCCCTTCAAAGTTACGCCCAGGTAATGGTAAAAATAAATTACCGGGTAGCACATATCTTGAATCTGTGGTTACTCCGGTAACTAAAGTATTGTAATTTATATCTTTATATATATCTTTTAATAACATATAATCACCATTAATATTATATGAAAAAATAAAAATCTTATGTATTTGAGAGTACATAAGATTTAAAAGTTAAATTTTGATAAATAATAATATAGATTTTATTAATTGTATCATTTTTATAAACAATACTATGTTTGTATAAGTCATCGATTGATATATCTAATTTTGTAATTATATATTCGTACAATTCTTTTCTTTCAGGTTTTGTAATTTTGTATTCCCACCAAATTTTTGGTTTAGTTTTATGATTTTCTAAATAATCTTTAATTAGTTCGAAATGAAGAGTATTGTAGTCGTTTGAATATTTATCTTTAAAATAATTATCTATATGAATAAATAAATCATAGAGCTGAGAGTGATGTAAATTTTTTGATATATTTAAGAAGAATTGATAAGGGTTATTAATTAAATTATTATTAAATAGATAATTAAAAGTATTTTGAAATTTAGAACTATTAGAATACAGTTCTAAGGTTTTTTCAACTAGTCTAATTTCATCTAAGTCATATGAAGTCATATATTTGTTTGAAATAACTTCGTATGGTGGTTTTTGGTCATAATGAAATTCATGTTTTTTAATATCATTCATTAAGGCTGTGCCACGCAAGAATTTTAAAAAGCCAAGTTGCAGTTCTTTTGCCCTGTACATATATACCTTATTAAATGAATTGATAAAACTTTCTTTTGTTTCAAGAGGAAGGCCAGCTATTAAATCAACATGTAAATCAACCTTATTAGTTTGTGAAAGTAACTTAATATTTTTTTCTAAAACTAGCATGTTTTGTCGTCTACAAACTGCTTCGTTTACAATGTCATTAGTTGATTGAATTCCTATTTCAAAACGCAAGCATTTTTGTCTCATTTTAGATATTCTGTCAATAACTTCTTGATTTAGTTTTTCAACAACAATCTCAAATTGAAAAGTTGTACATATGTTTTCTTCATCAATAATATCTAAAATTTGCATCATGTACTTCATATTTGCGTTAAATGTACGATCCAAAAACTTGATAATTTTAACTTGTTTTTTCATTAAAATCCTAACTATTTCAATGACTTTATCAAGGTCAAAAAAGCGTACTTTATTATCTAAAGATGCGGTACAATAACTACATTTATAAGGACAACCTCTTCCAGATTCTAGATATATGATTCTGTTTTCTATATCTTCTATATCTAAAGTTGCTAGTTTAATTTTAGATAAATCAGGTACTTTAGACGTGTTTTCTACATATGTAAAATCATCTAAATATGATAAATTACTAACCTCTTTTAGGGGTAATGAATTATCCAAATACATACATAATTCGTGGAAACTATTTTCCCCTTCACCCCTTATAATATAGTTGATTTCAGGGTGATTTGTAAGGAAGTGTTTAGCATCAAACCCTACTTCAGGACCTCCTAATAATATTTTGATATTAGGAAAATTTTGTTTAATAATATTTGATAATTTAAGTATAATATCTATATTCCATAGATAACAACTGAAGCCTATTAAACTGATTTTTTCTTCTTTTAGTAATTCTTCAATATGACAATAAATAGTATCAAGAGGTTGTTTAATTGTAAATTCTAAAATTTTAGTTTCATAGCTTGTATTGGCTTTTAATTGATATAAGGCCATTGCAGGATGAATGTATTTTGCGTTTATTCCAATTAGTAATGTTTTCATAAGAATATACCTCGCTAAAAAATATTATATCATATTTTTTGTATAAAGTTAGTGAACTTGCAAAATATAAATCTAAATAATTGTTATTTAGTTGTTTTTTTAGTATAATACTTTTGAATAAAAAGAAAGGAATGGTAGTATGAAAAAAATAATTTACGCAATAACGCTAGTACTTGCTATTGCAATGTGTTTATGTTTAATTTTCTTTCCCGTTATGAAGTTTAATCGTGAAGCAATATATCGTAATCATAAAGATGAAATTGATTTATATATTAGCGAAAATTTAGATAGTGGAAAAACTGAAGAAGAATTAAAAGAATCAGGAATTAATGATATCATATATCAAGTATGTCTTGCTTTACAAATTTATAGTGATACACACGATGTTGTATATGATGAGGATGGGAATCCAATTGGTTCTAGTAACGATAACGAAGCTATTATGTTTGATTTAAACCGTATTAAAGAAAATGGTATTAAATATACTGATCTTGCAAATGGTATAAAAAATCAATGTAGTTTTGATATTGAACTTTATAAAGCAATCAAAGCAGCAGATGTTGATAAACCCCTTAAGACTTTCTTTGCTTATTGGTGTAATCCATTTCCATTAATCATCATTGCAATTTTTATTGCTTTTGAATTTGCTTGTGCATTTTTAGTAATAGTAAGATCAATTAAAGGAATTAACGAAAAGAAACGAAATAAATTACTTCGTATAAGTATTTTCGGTGCAGCAATAAGTATATGTTTACTTGTTATGCCTGCTATCTTTACAACTGATTTAAGTGGTATTGAAGAATTTGATTTTGCAAGTTATATTAAGATGTTTTTAATGAACATTGAAGGAACAATAGTTGTGTATTATTGTGGAATTGGCTTTTTAATTTGTATTGGGCTTGCTATATTTTCAATGTTTTTTAGATATCAACGAAAAGCAAAATAAAAAATGGGGACTTATTTTTAAAAAATAAGTCCTTTTTCTTTTGTAAAAAATAAACTAAAAATTAGAAATTATGTTATTTTGTTTACTAAATTCTTTTTATGTGGTATAATAAGAAAGTATGAATATAAATAGGAGGAATTATTTATGTCTAAAAAAGTTTTCCAATCTATGGATGGTAACCAAGCAGCAGCACATGCCGCTTATGCGTTTACTGAAGTAGCTGGTATTTATCCAATTACTCCGTCTTCTCCAATGGCTGAGTATGCGGAAGAATGGGCATCTAAGGGTAAGAAAAACTTATTCGGTATGCCTGTAAAAATTGTTGAAATGCAATCGGAAGCAGGGGCTGCTGGATCTGTTCACGGATCACTTCAAGCTGGTGCATTAACAACTACATTTACTGCGAGCCAAGGTTTATTATTAAAAGTACCTAACATGTACAAAATCGCTGGTGAATTATTACCAGGTGTAATTCATGTTTCTGCTCGTAGCCTTGCAGCTCAAGCATTATCAATCTTTGGTGATCACCAAGACGTTATGGCTTGTCGTCAAACTGGTTTTGCTATGCTTGCTACATCTTCTGTTCAAGAAGTTATGGACTTAGCTGGTGTTGCTCACTTAGCAGCAATTAAAACTAGTGTTCCATTTATGCATTTCTTTGATGGTTTCAGAACTTCTCATGAAATTCAAAAAGTTGAAGTTATGGACTACGAAGTATATGATCAATTATTAGATCGTGATGCAGTTAAACGCTTCCGTGAAAGAGCTTTAACATTTGAACATCCTGTAACAAGAGGATCTGCTCAAAATGATGACGTTTATTTCCAAACTCGTGAAGCTCAAAACAAATTCTATAACGAAGTTCCTGCAGTTGTTGCAGACTACATGGCAAAAATTAGTGAAGTAACAGGAAGAAATTATGCTCCATTTGTTTACTATGGTGCAGCTGATGCAACAGATGTAATCGTTGCAATGGGTTCAGTTACTGAAACTATTAAACAAAGTGTAGATTACTTAAACAGCAAAGGTAAAAAAGTTGGTTGTGTAACAGTTCACTTATATAGACCATTTGCTACTGAATATTTATTCAGCGTAATGCCTAAAACTGTTAAACGTGTTGCAGTACTTGATCGTACTAAAGAACCAGGATCACTTGGTGAACCTTTATACTTAGATATTAAATCTGCTTATTATGGTGTTAAAGGTGCTCCATATATCATCGGTGGACGTTATGGATTATCTTCAAAAGATACAACTCCAGCTCAAATGATTGCAGTTTATACACACTTAGCTAAAAAAGGATTCGATGGATTTACAGTAGGTATCGAAGATGATGTTACTAATTTAAGTATTCCAGTTGGTGCTGAACTTAAATTATTAGAAGGTACTTCAGAACTTGTATTCTTCGGTCTTGGAAGTGATGGTACTGTTGGTGCTAATAAAAATACTATCAAAATTATTGGTGATAACACTGATTTATATGCTCAAGCATACTTTGCTTATGACTCTAAAAAATCAGGTGGTGTAACTCGTTCTCACTTACGTTTTGGTCCAAAACCTATCACAGCTCCATATCTTGTTAACCAAGCTGACTTCGTAAGCTGTAGTTTAGAATCATATGTTGGTAAATATGATATGTTAAGTTGCTTAAAGAAAGGTGGAACTTTCTTACTTAACACTGTAAGAAGTGCAAAAGAAATTGAAGCACATTTACCAAATTCATTCAAAAAAGAATTAGCTGAAAAGAATGCTAAATTCTATATTATCGATGCAGTTCATCTAGCTCGTCAAATTGGTCTTGGAAACAGAACTAATACAATTTTACAATCTGCATTCTTTAAATTAAATGAACAAATTATGCCTTACGAAACAGCACAAGATTTAATGAAAAAATATGCTGCTAAAACATATGGTAAAAAAGGTGAAGCTGTAGTTCAATTAAACTACCAAGCTATCGATAAAGGTGCTGAAGGATTAGTTGAAATCAAAGTTAAATCAGCATGGAAGAAATTAGTTCCAGAAACTGTAGTAGTAGATGAAAATCGTCCTCATTTCGTAAAAACAATTGCTGATCCAGTTAATAAAGTTAAAGGTTATGATTTACCTGTATCTGCATTCAATGGTTATGAAGATGGTACTATGCCTAATGGTTCTGCTGCTTATGAAAAACGTGGAATCGCTAACTTCGTTCCAATGTGGAATCCTGAAAACTGTATTCAATGTAACCAATGTGCATTCGTATGTCCTCATGCTGTAGTAAGACCATTCTTAGTAAATGCTGAAGAAGCAGCTAATGCACCTGAAACAACAACTTATCTTGCTCCAACAGGAAAAGGATTTGAAGGATTACAATATGCACTTCAAATTTCAACTTTAGATTGTACTGGATGTGAAGTTTGTGTTAACGCATGTCCTGGTAAGAAAGGTGAAAAAGCTCTTAAGATGGTTCCAATTAGTGATGCTATCGAAGCTGGTCAAGCAGTTGAAGCTAAATATTTCTTCGAAAATGTATCTTATAAAGATCATTTAGTAGACAAAATGGCTAACCCTAAAAATAGCCAATTCGCTCAACCATTATTTGAATTCTCTGGAGCATGTGGTGGATGTGGTGAAACTCCTTATGTTAAATTAATCACTCAATTATTTGGTGATCATATGGTAGTTGCTAATGCTACTGGATGTTCTTCAATTTATGGTGGAAGCTTCCCTGCTACTCCATATACTTCAAATAAAGAAGGACATGGACCTGCATGGGCTAACTCATTATTCGAAGATAATGCTGAATTTGGTTTCGGTATGGTTGCTGCAAGCGTAGCTTTACGTGATCAAATTGCTACTCATATGGAAGCTGCACTTGTTGATTGTCCAGATGAAAAAGTTAAAGAATTATTCCAAAAATGGTTAGATAACCGTGAAGATTACAAAGTAACTAGAGAAGTTGCAAATGAACTTGTACCTTTACTTGAAGGTAAAGATTGTGCACATGCAAAAGCTATCTATGACTTAAAAGATCATTTAGTTAAACGTTCTCAATGGATCTTAGGTGGTGACGGATGGGCATATGATATCGGTTACGGAGGTCTTGATCATGTTATTGCTAACCAAGAAGATGTTAATATCTTAGTACTAGATACTGAAGTTTACTCTAATACTGGTGGTCAATCTTCTAAATCATCTCCAACTGCATCAATTGCAAAATTCACAGCAGCTGGTAAAAATGGTAAGAAGAAAGACTTAGCTGCAATCGCTATGAGTTATGGACATGTTTATGTTGCATATGTTGCTCATGGTGCTAGCCAAGCACAATTATTAAAAGCTATGAGAGAAGCTGAAAGCTATCATGGACCATCTATCGTTATCGCATACTCTCCATGTATCAACCATGGTTTAAAACGTGGTATGGGTAAAGCTCAAGAACAAGCTAAACTTGCAGTAGAATGCGGTTACTGGACATTATTAAGATATGATCCACGTTTAGCAGCTGAAGGCAAAAATCCTCTTCAAGTAGACTCTAAAGAACCTAACTGGGATTTATATGATGATTATCTAATGAGTGAAACTCGTTATGCTCAATTAAAGAACATCAACCCTGTTGCAGCAGAAGAATTACTTGCTAAGAACAAAGCTGAAGCTCAAAGAAGATATAAGAGTTATCAAAGAGCTTTAAAAATGGATTTTGCTGAATAATTCCTTTTATAAAAAATATTAGAACTGTATAGGAATCTATATAGTTCTTTTTTTCTAAAATGATCAATTTTTTAAAATTATTATTAGAATAGTTAAGTTATATTAATACATAATTTATAGTTAATTAAGTAAAAATATATATTGTATTATTAAAATACATAGCTCTATTTTGTCATATAATTGACTTTTTAATGGTTTAGTGGTAAAATAAATAAGATAGAAAAAATTAAAAAGGAGAAAAATTATGCCATTATTTAAAATACGTGGTGTTCATGTACCACATAATAAAAATACGGCTTCTATGAAAGCAGTTAAAATGCCTTCTGTAAAAGAAGTTGTAATACCTATGGCTATGCATATTGGTGCTCCTGCAACTCCAATTGTAAAAGTTGGACAAAGGGTATTAGTAGGAGAGAAAATAGCTGAAGCATCAAGCTATATTTCTGCACCTACTCATGCATCTGTATCAGGTAAAGTTAAAAAAATTGATAATGTCTTAATGAGTAATGGAAATAGTGTGCCAGCTATTTTTATTGAATCAGATGGATTAATGGAAGTAAGTGATACTTGCAAGCCTGTTGAAGTTAATACTTTTGAAGAATTCGTTAATGCTGTTAAAGAAAGTGGACTTGTTGGTCTTGGTGGAGCAGGTTTTCCAACATATGTTAAATTAAATGTAAAAGATCTATCACAAATTGAAGAAGTTGTAATTAATGGAGCAGAATGTGAACCATATATTACAGCTGATACAAGAACAATGATAGATGAAGTAGATTTAATTAAAGAAGGTGTAGAATTATTAAAACGTTTCTTAAAGGTTAAAAAAGTTATTTTTGGCGTAGAAAATAATAAACCAGAAGCAATTGCATCTTTAGAAAAACTTGCAAAAGAAGATTCTGTTATTAAAGTTCAAGCATTAAAAGCCGAGTATCCACAAGGTGGAGAAAAAGTTTTAATTTATAATACAACAGGTAAAGTTGTTCCAGAAGGAAAACTTCCACTTGATGTAGGTGTTGTAATTATGAACGTCACAACTTTAGCATATATTGCTAAATATATTAAAACTGGTATGCCATTAGTTGAAAAAGTATTAACTGTTGATGGAAGTGTTGTTGCTAAACCTCAAAATGTTATAGCTCCAATTGGTGCGTCTTTAAAATCTGTATTTGAATTCTGTGGTGGATTTGTTAGAACTCCTTATAAAGTAATATATGGTGGTCCAATGATGGGTATTGCCGTACCAAATCTTGACCAACCAATTTTAAAAACAACTAATGCCATTGTTGCTTTAAATGAAAAAGAAGCACATATTCCAGATGTTGGACCTTGTATTAGATGTGGACGTTGTATCAATCATTGTCCGCTTAATTTAGATCCTCCTGCAATTGCAAAAGCAAGAGAATTAAATTTACCTGAAGAATTGGAAAAATTAAAAGCTAATCTTTGTATGGAATGTGGTGTATGTTCATATGTATGTCCTGCAAAACGTCCTATTGTACAAAGTAATAAACTAGCTAAAGGTATGCTTAGAGTATATCAAAACGAAAAGAAAGAAAGAGGTGAATAAAAATGAATTCAACTGTTGTATTTATTATGATTTTATTCCCTATAGTATTAGTGCTAGCATTACTTGGTATTTTAAAAATGAAAGAACTAAAAAATAAAAATGTTCCAGTATGCAATATTGATAATAATTCAGATTATGCAAAAGGTGTTTCAGTTAAAAAGCATAGTAAATATGCGTTAAGATCTCAAAACGTATCATCTACATCACCTGTTGTTGGTCTTTCTACACTTGACTTTGATAATCATTTAATTGTATCTTCATCTCCACATGTATTTGGTAAAGATACAACTCAAAGAATTATGTTAGATGTATTAATTGCCTTATTACCTGCAACTATTGCATCTATAATATTCTTTGGTTTAAGAGCATTATGGATAATATTATTATGTGTTGCAAGTTCAGTATTCTTTGAATGGGCATTTAATAAAATTACAAAAAGACCTAACACAATTAAAGATTTATCTGCAGCTGTCACAGGATTGCTACTTGCACTTAATTTACCTGCTGTTGAATTTAAAAATATTTGGTGGCCATGTATTGTTGGAAGCTTAATAGCAGTTGTTATTGTTAAAGGTTTATTTGGTGGACTTGGTAAAAACTTTGCAAATCCAGCTATTACTGCAAGAATTATGTTATTAATAGCATTTAGCAGTATTGGCGCATCAGTTCATCCTATTATTGGAGATATTACAAGTGGTGCTACTCCTCTTCCTGTACTTGGTGGAAGTGAAGGAACATTACCAACTCTATGGCAAATGTTTATTGGTATGAGAGGTGGAGCACTTGGTGAAACATCAGCACTTGCACTACTTATTGGTGGTATTTATTTAATTTGTAGAAAAGTTATTACTTGGCATACTCCTGTAGTATTTATTGTATCTGTATTTGTACTTACATTCTTAATTAAATCAGATGTTGAATATGCATTATATCAAATGTTATCAGGTGGTTTATTTATTGGTGCATTCTTCATGGCAACAGATTATGTAACAACACCTACACGTCCTCTTGGAAGATGTATATTTGCGTTTGGTTGTGCATTAATTACAGTAGCAATAAGAGTATGGGGATCATATCCAGAAGGAGTATCATTCTCAATCTTATTTATGAATATCTTAACTCCATACATCGATAAATTAACTGCAAAACGTCCTTTTGGAGGTGCTAGATAATGAAACAAAATATCAAAAGTGTTATTGTTTTAACTTCAATATGTTTGGTTGTAGCTATAATGCTTGCCGTAACAAATTATTTTACAAAAGATAAAATTGCTGAAAACAATAGTAAAGCTGCATTTGAAGCTTGTTTTGAAGTAATGCCAAATGCAACAAATTTTGAAGAATTAGATTTAACTCAATATTCAGGCTTGCCTCTATCTTTAAAAAATGCTTATAAAGAAACAACTGGTCTTGGTTATACATATAAAGTAGTTGTAACAGGTAAAAGTCCTGATTTAACAATTATGGTTGGTATTGATACAGAAGGTAAGATTACTAAATCTACTGTAGTATCAAGTCAAGAAACTCCTAGTTATTTTGGTGGTTCTATTGAAGAAAATTATTCTAATCAATTTTCTGGAAAAGATTCTACACTTGCAGGTATCTCAATTATCAGTGGTGCAACATTATCTACTAAAGCATATATGAATGGGGTAATGGATGCATTTAGTGCTAATGCAATCATTGCTGGAATGAGTGTTACAAAATCAAAAGAAATGTTAATAGCTGAAGTATTAACAAATACTACATCAGTTGTAAACGTTACAACAACTGCTAATTTAGGAACAAGCGTAACTGCTGTATATAACTCTGAACAATATGACGGTCTTGCAATTGAAGTAACTATAAATGAAATTAAATATTATATCTGTATGAATTATGCTGGTAAAATATTAGGATTTAGCGCTGAATCAACTGAAGAATTATCAGATGAATTTTCGCTTACAGGTATGGCAGCGAATGCAGTTGAAACAGAATTATTAAATGTTATTAATAATATTAATACTAATAAATCAATTTTAGTATTTGATGCAATTGGATCATCTTTAAAAGATGTATTAGGAAAAGAAGATGCTATATTTGATATATATAACGCAACATTCAATATGCCTAAAATTGAAAAACAAGAAATGTCAGATTATTTAAATGAAATTAAAAATATCTCTGCTACAATTGGTGCAATTTATACAGCTAATGAAGGATATGTATATTTAGTAGATGCAATTGGTCATAATGGTACTATTAAATTATTAGTATCTATTGATACAGAAGGTAAAGTAATTGATACATTAGTATTACATCAATCAGAAACAAATGATTTTGCTGGAGGAGTATGGGGTAATAGCTATCAAGATAGATATCATGGTATTGATTCAATCCCTAGTGATATTATCTTAGGTGGTGCAACAGTTACTTCTACAACATATAGTATTTCTGTTAAATGCGCACTAGAAGCTTATAATTTGATGGCAGGAGGTGCTGAATAATGAAAAATTCTAAATTAAGTATTTTATTAAAAGGTTTAATTAAAGAAAACCCAGTATTAGTTTTAGTACTAGGAACTTGTCCAACACTTGCTGTGACAACTAGCATTATTTCTGCTATTGCAATGGGTATTTCGGCAACTCTAGTTTTAATTGGATCAAATGTAGTTATATCACTTTTAAGAAATGTGATTCCTGATAAAGTAAGAATCCCATCTTATATTGTAATTATTGCAGGATTTGTAACTGTTGTTCAAATGTTGCTTCAAGCATATTTACCATCTTTATTTGATATGCTTGGTGTATATCTTGCGTTAATTGTTGTTAATTGTATTATTCTTGGACGTGCAGAAATGTATGCTAATAAAAATAATGTAGGTGATTCTTGCTTAGATGCAATAGGTATGGGTCTTGGATTTACTCTTGCTCTTCTTGCAATGGCATTCATTCGTGAAGTATTTGGTAATGGTACATTTGCTGGACTTGAGTTATCATTTATGCAACCATTTAAGATTTCAATTTTAACACAAGCTCCTGGGGGATTCTTTGTGTTTGGTTGCTTAATAGCTTTAGTTAATGCATTATCTAATGGTAAAGCTATTAAGAAAAGAAACTTTGGTTGCGATGGCTGCCCATCTGCAGCTGTTTGTGGAAAAACAACTTGTCAAAATAAAGAAGAAGAGGAGGCAAAATAAGATGAAGGAATTATTAGCAATTTTAATGGCATCAATTTTAGTTAATAACTATGTTCTTAGTAAATTCTTAGGTATTTGTCCTTTCCTTGGTGTATCTAAAAAAGTCAATCAAGCTGTTGGTATGGGGATAGCTGTTACGTTTGTAATGCTTATGGCAACACTTGCAACATGGCCTATTCAAACATATTTACTTGAACCTAACGGCTTAGGATATTTACAAACTATTGTATTCATTCTAGTAATTGCGGCTTTAGTTCAACTTGTTGAAATAATTTTAAAGAAATATATTCCAGGACTTCATAAATCACTTGGTGTATATTTACCACTTATTACAACTAATTGTGCTGTTTTAGGTGTTACTATTAATAATATTACAGATGGTTATAATTTCGTAGAATCAATGGTTAGTTCTTTAGGATGTGGTCTTGGATTCTTACTTGCAATGGTATTATTTGCAGGTGTTAGATCAAGACTTGAAACTGCAAATCCTCCTAAAGCATTCCAAGGTTTACCAATGACACTTGTTGCTGCAGCAATCGTATCTTGTGCTTTCTTTGGATTTGCTGGTATTATTGAAGGTTTATTAGGATAGGTGATACTATGGTAGATATAATTTTAGCTGTAGTATGTGTAGTAGTTATTGGGCTTGTTTTAGGTGTAGTATTAGTTGTTGCATCTCATTTTATGAGTGTTCCTGAAAATGAAACAGAAAAGAATGTAAGAGAAGCACTACCTGGTGTAAACTGTGGTGCTTGTGGTTATACAGGATGTGACGGTTATGCAAAAGCTCTTGCAGAAGGTACAGAAAAAAGAACTAATTTATGTGTTCCTGGTGCTGATAAAGTAGCTAAAGCTGTTGCTGAAGCACTTGGAGTTGAGGCAGAAGATGTAGTAGAAAAAATTGCATTTGTTCATTGCCTTGGTGACTGTGATAAATGTAAAGATAAATGTGAATATGAAGGTATTCAAAGTTGTGCTGCTGCAAATCTTTTATATAGTGGAGAATCTGCATGTTCTTATGGATGCTTAGGTTATGGTGATTGTGCTAAAGTGTGTCCTGTAGATGCGATATGTATTGAAAATGGTATTGCACATGTAGATTCTAGAAAATGTATAGGTTGTGGAATGTGTGCAAAAACTTGTCCAAATCATCTAATTACATTGTTTTCAGATATTGAAAAAGTAGCTGTTACTTGTAGTAACCATGAAAAAGGTGCAGTTGTTAGAAAAGAATGTTCTAATGGTTGTATTGCATGTGGAAAATGTGAAAAAGCATGTCCGCTTGACGCAATTAAAGTAATAGATAATCTTGCAACAATTGACTATGATATATGTGAAGGTTGCGGTGTTTGCGTTGATGTATGTCCTGTAGGATGTATTGTAAAAGCTGATTTCACAGGTAAACATAATTTATAAAATGATAAGAAAGCATATAAAAAGTATAATACTTATAGCTTCGGTGTTGTTACTTGCACTGATTAGTTTGTTAATAATAAACTTAACGAAAGAACCTGGTAGTTATGTAGAAGTTGTTATTGATGGAGTAGTTGTTGAAAGATATTCTCTTAGTGATGAAGTAGAAAAGACTATCACTACTAGTAGTGATAGTTATAATATATTAATTATAAAAGATAACAAGGCATATATCGAAGATGCAAGTTGTCCTGATCATATATGTGTTAATCACAAAAAAATATCATATGTAGGAGAAACTATTACTTGTCTTCCTAATAAAGTAGTAATAGTAATTAAAGGCACTTCTGATATTGATATAATTGTATAATATGAATAAACAAATTAGAAGAATATCAATTATTGCCGTAACAATAACTCTTGCTTTGGTTTTATCTTATGTAGATTCATTAATAACAATATTGCCACAAATTCCAGGAATAAAACTTGGTATTGCAAATATAGCTATCATATTTGCTTTATATAAATTAGGTATAAAAGAAGCTATCACAGTATCGATACTTAGAATAATATTATCTTGTATATTATTTAGTGGAATGCTAACTTTCTTATATAGTTTAGCAGGTGCAACGCTATCACTAATTTTAATGATTATATTAAAGAAATTAAAAATATTTAATATGCTAGCAGTTAGTGTAGTAGGTGCAGTAATGCACAATGTGGGACAAATTATCGTTGCCGCAATCTTAATGGAAGTAGTTCAAATTATCTATTATTTACCAGTTTTAATAATAACTGGAGTAATATCAGGATTAGGTATTGGAATTCTTTCAACTTTAGTTATCAAATATACAAATAATATTAATTATTAAAAATACAAAAGCATTGACAACTTATATAAAAATAGTTAAAATAAAAGAAGAGGCAAAACTCTTCTTTTATTTGTTAAGAGGTGTTATATGAAAAAAATAATATATATACTTCTTGCTTTTTTAACTTTATTTTCATTAACCAGTTGTAAAAAGTATAAAGAGTTTAGTACAACTTTTTTTGCTGATTACTTTAATACAGTAATTACAATATATGCTTATGATACAAATGAAACAGCTTTTAAAGAAAATGTTGAGTATATTGAGACATTACTCGAAAAATATCATAAATTATATGATATTTATATGGAATATTCTGGTATTAATAATATATGTACTATAAATAAAAAAGCAGGAATAGAAGCAGTAGTGGTAGAACAAGAAATTATAGATTTAATAAAATATTCTAAAACTATATATACTACTACAAGTGGTAAAGTAAATATAGCTATGGGATCAGTTTTAAAACTTTGGCACAATGCAAGAGAATATTCTCTTGATAATCCCAATAATGCTTATATTCCTACAATAGAGTCATTAACTGCTGCAGCAAAATATACCAATATCAATGATATAATTATTGATGAAGAAAATAGTAGTATATATATCAATAATAAAAATACATCAATAGATGTTGGTGCTATTGCAAAAGGATATGCATGTGAGGTTATCGGTAATATATTAAGTGAAAAAGGTGTTAAATATTATACATTAAATTTTGGTGGTAATATCAAGTGTATTGGAACAAAAGGTGATGGAACCCCTTGGAAAATCGGTATTCAAAATCCAAATGTTTCTACAGATAAAATTGAAACAGTTAGTATAGATAATTTAAGTGTAGTAACAAGTGGTAGTTATCAAAGATACTATTATGTTGGAAATGTCAAATATCATCATATAATCAATCCTACAACTCTTATGCCAAATAATGAGTTTGCATCAGTGACAATAATCACACAAAATTCTGCACTTGGAGATGCTTTGTCAACTGCACTTTTCAATTTAAGTTTAGAAGAAGGGCAAGCTTTGATTGAATCTATAGACGGAGTTGAGGCTATGTGGATAGATAATCAAAATAATGTATTCAAATCAAATGGTTTTGATATATATAAATATAAGGAGTAATTATGGATACAAAAGAAAATTTAAAGAAAAATCAACCCAATAAAATTATACCTATTATGAATTCTTGCTTTACTTTAATATTTATTGCTATTGCGATATATATGAAAATAAAGGGTAATATCGATAATACAATATTTATTTTAGGTATGGTACTATTTATTCTTTTCCCTATAACAAGTTGGTATAATCAATATTTTCTAAAAAAGAAAAATACTAAAAAGATATATAACTATGAAAAAGAAACCAAAGAAATTGTTGCCTATGTAAAAAGACTTCATAAATTTCAAAATATTGAGACAAAGAAAGATAATAAAATAAAATTTAAATACGAATTATCAGATGAAATAATCGCTAAAACACCAGTGTTTGATAAAGAACATAGTTCTCTAGGTTTACCTAGAGAAGATGCTATAATAATTACTTTTGGAGTAACCTTTACAGGTTTAGAGTTTAAAGGTTATAATCAAGAATTCAATGGTGTAGTTGGTCTTCTTCCAAGATCTGTTTGGTACAGAAGAAAGTTAAAAGTGCCAACTGCCAAAAAAGGTAAAATTAGTATAAAATCTGAAGGATTTGAATTAAAACCTATGATGGTTATTCAAACTTTAAAACAATCAGACACATATTATGACAATAAAACAGGTTGGGTTTTAGTAGGTGATAAAAAACCAACTGAAGCCGATGAAGTAATCGAAGTTATGAATAATGTTTATGTAGTAATACGCTTTGAAGAACTTGTTGGAGTATGGATAAAATTAGAACCAAACCTTGCAATCTAATGGCAAAAAAATGCATTTTGGTATAATTTCACTTTACAAAAATAATTAAATTTGATATAATATTACTGCACAAAATAAAAATAAAGGAGAATAAAAAATGAAAAAAGTTTTAAAATTAACTAGTTTAAT
>CAYPEY010000002.1:0-91528 GCA_964409955.1 uncultured Staphylococcaceae bacterium | reverse complement strand
GTTTATCTATATGAAGAAGCAGATGATATTTATTTTAGTGGAATACGTGCTATAATATATAATATTGAATTGTATTTAAGTGGTTATTCATTAATGAGTTCCCTTGAATTATTTGTATTTAATATTTTGCCGATATTATGTTGGGTTATATCAGTTATTTTATTTATCATTGCTAATGTGAAATTGCATAAAAATCAAATCGATTCTGACTTAAAAAAAGCAAAGAGATTAGGAATTTTATCTACAGTTTTAATATTGTATTTTATTATAATAGTTTGTTGTAAATTTAAAACTTCTGTTTACCTTCCGGGTTATTTAACGATACTAGACTATTATGATGTATATTCAAATGAAATTACTTACATAATTTGTTTTTTTGAATTTCCAATGTTGTTTTTATCAATATTAATATATATAAAAGTTATAAATACATTTTTATGTGAAGGAAAAGAGACAAATGAAAATTTAAAATCTAATAGACTCTTTTGCCTAATAATATTTGGGATTTTGGTATTTGTATTATTTTATAAAATAATAATTTTAATATTTATTTTAATATTAGTAGTTTTATTTGGAGGAAAAACTCAATCATTATCTACATATGAAAAAGCAAAAAATAATAGAAGTTTTGATGAGAATAAAAAAATATTAGATGATTTATTAAAAAATAGTAAAATTACTGAAAAAGAATATAAAAATAAAATTAATGAATTAGAATAATATTTAGGTTCTGTAAAAAATTTTGAGATTTTGAGATAAAATCTTAAAATTATCCCAAAATATTTTATTATTTATCTCAAAATTTTTTGATAGTAAAATGATTAAAAAAAGGAATGTGAAAGCATTCCTTTTTGCGTATTAACCTATTTTTTTATAATTTTATTATTTTTTAGTTTCTTTATTTTTCTTATTAGCTTTAATTATTTTATATCTAAATACATCGAAATCAGAATAACCAAATCCGATTCTTTTAATCACTTTACAAAAGTTGTTTTTTCCTTCAATAAAACCATTTGACAATCTTTTATGTGTAATAGGGTCTAAGATAAATGAGTTTGTAATTTCTTTAATCCAAGATTTATAAGTTAAAGCGGTTTTTTTAAATTCTTCCAAATCATATTTAGATTTTTCTACTTTATCACACAATCAAGTATATTTTGTCTAGCATTTTCAAAAGAAGAATATTTGGCTATTTTATATAATTCTTGAAGAAGAAGATATGCTTCTTCAAGTTCACTATCATTATTTACACAGTATTCGATTACAGATTGATAAGTAGTAAATCCATAAGTATTTTTATGAACTTGTTGATCGAAAAACCAAGATTCTTTTGAATGAGTATTAGCAATTAGTAATTTATAATATTTTTTGATAATATTAGAATATTTAATTTTATCTCTATCAATAATTTTTGCTTTTAAAATTAAATTCATTATTTTAATTCTAGTTTTATTAAATGCTTTTGTAGTGAGTTTAATCCAGTGTAATCTATCCGCAATATGAATGCTTTTCCCAAAAAGATTTCTGCAAATAGTTCTATAAGACTCAGAAAGGTCTGTAACTACGTATTCAACGCTTAAACGTTCAGAACTATCAATAGTATTGAAATAATGATAAATGTAGTCTTGTAATCGAGATTCAAGGATATCTAGAATTTCACCTGATTCAGGATCACCAATAATAAGAGCATATTTACCGGCAATAGTATTAGCTTTAAATTCATCAATACAAATAATACGAGTCAAGTGGCATCTATAATCATGAATATTTTCTTAAATTCATTAGACACAGTAGTTTGAGAGACACTAATCCGATTAGAAATGTCTTTAAAAGATTGTTTATATTTTGTTTCACTTAGTATAGCTTCTTTTGCTTGAGTTGAAATATTACATCCTTTATTAATTAAACCAGATTCCTGATTAAAAGTTTTTCTGCAATCTTTACACTTGAATCTAATTTGTTTAAAAATAAGGAAGCAAGGAAAACCGTTAATAGCAGTATGTTTAATAATTTTTAGATTATCATTGTTTTTGGTTATAGCAAAGCTGCCACATTTAGGGCAATGTGTAGAATTATCTTTTAGTTGTTCTAACTGAATAAAGTATATATTATTTTTAATTTTCATTTTTTTAAAAATAATATTTTTATCAGACACGAGGAATTTGTTTTTATTATACCCTTGACAAATTATATTTTTTAGGGTATAATAGGGGTATAACAAGAGGAAAGTAGTATGGATAATAGTGATTTATTGAAAGATATCAAAGAATTAGAAAAGCAAATTGAAATATTACCTAAAGGTTACATTTCGAAAAAAACAATAAAAGGTAATGTTTATTATTATTATAGATATAAAGTACAGAATAAAATAATAGAAAAATATATTGATAAAACAGAACTTTTTGAACTTCAAGAAAAAATTGAACTTAGAAAATCTCTTACAAAACAATTAAAAATTTTGAAGAATACATTTCAACGTGATAAAAATATAAATAAAAATGAATTTAAAACTAATGTTTTCATTGGAGAAGATTTAAAAGAGTTTGTTGATGTTGTTAAAACGTATAGAAAAAGGGAATGTTTTGATAAAATACAAGACTATATTTATAGTGACATATATAATAAAGTATTAATCCTATGTGGCTTAAGAAGAACTGGAAAAACTACGTTAATTCGTCAAACATTACTTAATATGAAGAAAACAGATTTTAATAATGCAGCATTTATTCAAGTACGTACAAATGATACAATGGCAGAATTAAATCAGGATTTAAAACTATTAAAATCTAAGGGATATAAATATATATTTATTGATGAAGTCACTTTACTTGCTGATTTTATTGAAGGAGCAGCTTTATTTTCGGATATATATGCTGCTAGTAAAATAAAAGTAATACTTTCTGGTACTGATTCATTAGGGTTTATGATAACGAAAAGTGAAGAACTGTATGATAGATGTATATTAGTTCATACCACTTTAATACCATATAGAGAATTTGAAAGAGTTTTAGGAATATGTGGAATAGATGAATATATAAGATATGGCGGAACAATGACACTGGGTGGAGATAATTATAATCCAACAAGTATATTTGCGGATAAAAAAACAACAAATGAATATGTTAATACAGCTATCGCAAAAAATATTCAACACTCTTTAAAATACTATCAAGACGGTGGGCATTTTAGACATTTAGGTGAATTATACGAAAAACAAGAACTTACAAGTGTTATAAATAGAGTTGTAGAAGATATCAACCATAAATTTACAAAAGAAGTTTTAACAAAAGAGTTTCAGTCGAGTGACCTAGGGATATCTGCTAGAAATTTAAGAAAAGACGAAAACTGCTCAACAGAAATATTAGATAAAATAGATAAGAATAGTTTCACATACCGTTTAAAAGGGATGTTAGATATTTTGAACAAAAACGAACAATCAGTCAAAATTGAAGAAATACATGCATTAGAGATTAAAGAATATTTAGCAATGCTAGATTTAATTTATGAAGTAGAAGTGCGTAGTTTCCCTAATATAAATAATATTGAAAAAATCACAGTGGTATCACAACCTGGTTTGCGTTATGCTCAAGCAACTTCTTTATTGGATTCATTGTTACTAGATGAATTATTTAATACACTATCATTGAGTGAAGTTAATTATATAACTAATCGAATATTAAATGAAATTAAAGGTCGTATGATGGAGGATATTGTTTTATTGGAAACGAAATTATCGAAACCCACTAAAAAAGTATTTAAGTTAAAATTTAACGTAGGTGAATTTGATATGGTAGTATTCGATCCGAATACCTCATCTTGTGACATTTATGAGATAAAATATAGCAAAGAAATAGTTTCAAACCAATACAAACATCTTATAGACGAAGAAAAGTGTAATCAAACAGAATTTAAATTTGGACCTATTAAAAATAAAATAGTAATTTATAGAGGAAACACTCAACAAGTTGGTGATATCAATTATATTAATGTTGAGAAATATTTAAATAGTTTATAGAAATAAAAAGACCTTTTGGGTCTTTTTTTAGTTGTCTATTCATAATATATCTCGTGAAGTGATAGTTATGCATAAGATAAATTATAAATTATTATTTGTTGTTATTGGTCTTGTTATATTTGGTTTATTTATGGTATATAGCGCAAGTAATGTTGTAGCTCTTTATAAATATAATGATAAGGCATATTTTTTAAAAAGACAAGCAATATTTGCATTAATTGGTCTTGCTTTAATGTTTTTAATAATTCATGTAGATATTATGAAAATATATAAGTTAACCTCTGTTATTTTTATAGTATCACTGGTATTACTTGTTTTAGTACTTATCCCAGGAATTGGGTTAGTAAGAGGTGGGGCAAGAAGTTGGATTGGAATTGGGGCTTTTTCCATTCAACCATCAGAGTTTATGAAACTTGCCATAATATTACTCCTTGCAAAATATTTAAGCATAGGTTATAAGGATTTAAAAAGACCATTTGAATTTATTAAATTATTAATACTTGTTGTCGCATCATTTGGGATAATTATGTTACAGCCTGATTTTGGAACAGGGCTTGTAATCGTGGTATCGTGTGTCTTGCTTTTATTTTGTGCAGGTGCTCCTATAAAGTATTTTGCGCTTCTTGGTGCACTTGGTGTTGCAGGAATAGTGGTTTTAATCATTAGTGCTCCTTATAGATTAGAACGAATTACCGCATTCCTTGACCCTTGGAGTGATCCACTTGGTAGTGGATTTCAAAGTATTCAGTCTTTATTTGCGATTGCGCCAAGTGGGCTGTTTGGTCTTGGTTATAATAATAGTATGCAAAAGCATTTCTTTTTACCCGAACCTCAAAATGATTTTATCTTTGCAATTATTTGTGAAGAGTTTGGCTTAATTGGTGGTGCAATCATTATAATCGTTTTTGCCTATATTGTTATTACAAGTATAAAAATTGCAATATCTGTGGATAATTTATATTTAAAGTTTTTATCACTTGGTATTGGACTTAGTCTTTTTACACAAGTATTTATTAATATTGGTGTAGTAATAGGACTCTTACCTGTTACAGGAATTACCTTACCAATTCTATCATATGGAGGATCAAGTTTAGTACTTACACTTTCATTTCTTGGTATTTTAATTAATATAAGCAAATATACTAATGTAGGGTGAGTATCATGAAAACTATTGTTTTTAGTGCAGGGGGAACGCTTGGCCATATTAGTCCTGCAATATCTTTTATTAAAAGAATTAAAGAAGTATATTCAGATATTAGAGTTATATTTCTTGCAACAACGAAAGATGAAAGTTATAGTTGTTTAAAAACTGATTTAATCGATAAAGTATATTATATAGAAACATATGGTATATCTAAAAATATTTTTAAGAATATTAAAAATGCATTTATTAATTTACAAGCAATATCTAAGATTAAACAAATATTAAAAGAAGAATCAGTCAGGTTAGTTGTTGGAATGGGCGGATATATTAGTGGTTTAACATTAATTGCATCAAACAAGTTAAAAATAAACATGGTTATCCATGAACAAAATAGTGTAATAGGTAGTGCAAATAAAATAGTGTTAAAGTATGTAGATAAAGTTTTCACATCTTTTAAGAATACTTATGGTTTAGATAAATATCAAGAAAAAGTTAAATGGATAGGTAATCCTAGGTATGATATTAAATATAATAATAATGATAGTATAATAAAAGACAAAAAGAACATACTGATTATGTCAGGAAGTCTTGGGTCTAAAAAAATTAATGAAATTGCAAAAGAATTTTTAAAAGATAAAAGATCATATAAATATACAATTACACTGATTACAGGTAAAAGGTATTATGATGATGTTATAAAAGACCTAAGTATATTACCTCATTTTAAAATTAAGAATTTTTCTGATGATGTAATAAAAGATATCAAAAGAAGTGGTATTGTAATATCAAGAGCAGGATCATCATCATGTTATGAACTTCTAGGTCTTACTACTCCTAGTATTTTGATACCATCTCCAAATGTAGTACAAAACCATCAGTATTATAATGCAAAAGAATTACAAAATGATAATCTTATATATATGTTAGAAGAAAAAGATTTAAGTGTGGATAGTTTAATTAGTGCTATTGAATATGTAGAAAATAATTATGAAAGTTATATTTATAATTTAGAACATTATAATATTGGTGTAGTATGTGATGCTTTTATTGAAGCGATAGATATATATATTAAGGGTGAATAAATTTGAGTAAAATTAATGAATTTATTAAATATGTTAATGATTTGCATCTAGGGCGTATTTATACTGATAAAACTTTTAAAGAACTTACTAGTTTAAAAATAGGAGGCAAAATTAGCTGCTTTTTCGAACCTTTGACGCTTGATCAACTAATTATTGCCTATAAGTTTCTGTTAAAAGAAAATATTGAATTCTTTGTAATTGGTAGTGGTACAAATATTTTAGCAACAGACTCGGATTTTGACAAAGTTGTAATAACTTTAAAAAATATTACAAAAGTAACAGAACTCGCAAATGGAATATTTTTAGTATCATCAGGTATTAAATCATCAACGCTTTCATTTAATCTAGCACGACTTGGTTATACAGGTATAGAATTTTTAAGTGTTATACCTGGCACTATTGGTGGAGTTGTATATATGAATGCTGGAGCATATGGAAGTACTATTAAAGATATAATTAAAGAAGTTATCTTTTTAGATGAAAATGCATCGCTTGTAACTTATGATATAAAAGATTTAGATTTTGATTATAGATCAAGTACTTTTAAAAACTTAAAAGGTATTATTATTGCTATTGTGATAGATGTTAAAAAAGCACAAGATAAGTGTTTACCATTTGAAAAGATTAAACATTTTAGGGAAAGTAAAAAGTTAACTCAACCATTAGGGGTAGCATCAGCAGGATCAACTTTTAAAAATGGCGAAAATTATAAAGCATGGGAAGTACTTGATAAACTTGGGTTTAGAGGCCATGAAGAAAATGATATTGTCGTAAGTAATAAACATCCAAATTTTATATATAACAATAAGAATGCAACATTTATTGATATGTTAAATTTACTTGATAAAATAAAGATGGATGCTAAAGAGAAGTTAAATATCGAGTTAGACTGTGAATGGATAATATTACAATAAAGTAGGCTTTTAAGCCTCTTTTTAAATTCAAAAATTATTATGTTACAATTTTATTGATTACGCGCTAAAATTATGTTACAATTTTATTGATTATGTATCAAAATTATATTACAATTTTATTGATTTACAATAAAAGTTATGGTATAATATTAATAGGAGGTCTTTAACATGTATAGAAAAACCTTTGATTTATTAATAAAATGGAAAGAAAATGAGATTAAAAGAAAGCCACTTATATTGTTAGGAGCAAGACAAACAGGAAAAACATATTTGATTAGAGAATTTGCATCAAAATACTATGATAATATAATAGAAGCTAACTTTGAAAGAGATAAACAAATTTCAAAATTTTTTGAAGATAATTTAAATCCAAGATTAATTATTACAAAATTAGAAAATTTTTACGGAAAAAGAATATTGCCAGAAAAAACTTTGATCTTCTTTGATGAAATACAAGCATGTGAAGCAGCGATTACATCTTTGAAATATTTTAACGAAGAGTTAAATGAATACCATATAATTTGCGCTGGATCATTACTTGGTGTTGTGATTAATAGAGAAAAGTTTTCTTATCCAGTTGGTAAAGTTCAAGAATTAAGATTATATCCGATGGATTTTGAAGAATATTTAATTGCACTTGAAGAATATCCATTAATAGAAACCATAAAAAATTGTTATAATACTAATACTATTATGGATGAAGTTTTACATAAAAAGTGTTTAGAATTATATCGTAATTATTTGGTTGTGGGAGGAATGCCTGAGGCGTTGCAGGATTATGTAAATACTAAATCATTAATATCGGCTGTAGAAATTGTGAAAGATATATATAGTAATTATTTAAATGATATGTCTAAATATACGACTAGTAATGAAGTAATAAAAAATAGAGCATGTTATGAATCAGTTGTTAAACAACTTAGTAAAGAAAATAAAAATTTTAAATATAGTGAAGTGCAAAAAGGAAAGAATGGGCAATATTTTAATAATAGTATAAATTGGTTATTAAATGCAGGCATTGTATTAAAATCTGTTTTAGTAACTGTGCCACATTCACCACTTTCATTCCATGAAGATGATTTTTTATTTCGAATATATTTAAGTGATACTGGTTTGTTTAGATACAAAGCAAATATTAATATTGCTAATTTAACAGATCCCAATTATAGAGATGATTTGATAGGCATACTTACAGAAAATTATGTAGCTTGTGAACTTGTGGCAAAAGGTATTCCTCTTCGTTATTGGAAAGGCAAAAGAGAAGCTGAACTTGAATTTTTAATAGAAATGAAAAATGAAGTAATACCATTAGAGGTTAAAACAGGCAGAAGAACTACATCGGTTAGTTTGAATATATATAAAGAAAATAATAAAACGTCTCTTGCTTATAGAATAAGTCAAAAGAATTTTGGATTGTTTAATGGTATTAAATCTGTACCACTTTATTCAATGTTTTGTTTAGCAGAAGAAATAAAAAACAACAGTTAATTTAACGAATGGGTATATCATCAGCCCATTCTTTTTTTTTATATATTCATATCTTAATAAAGAAGGAGATGAAAAAATGGATTATTTAAATTTAATTGGATTGTATCAATCAAATAATCAAAATAATAATACTTACAACCCTAATATTAACAATATGTATAATCAAAATCAAGGTTCTAATATTAATTATTTCTTAGCAATTGATGGTTTTTCAAATGGTAATATGGATTCAACGCTATATGATCAATTTGAAAATTATGTTCCAAGAAAACTAAATCAAAATGATATTAGAATTGCTTTACTTGCTTATAACTTTGCGTTAATAGATTTACAACTTTACCTAGACGTAAATCCTAATGATGTTGTAACTAAAGAGTTATTTGATAAATATTTGACTTCATACAATGAAACAAAGAAAAAGTATGAATCTATGTATGGAGCACTTACACTTGATTCAGTCGCAAACCTTGGCCAAAGTTGGACATGGCAAAAAAATTGGCCTTTTGAGGGTGGGGTGAAATAATGTTTCAGTATTTAAAAGTATTAGAATATCCGGTTAATATTACTAAAAGAGATTTAAAAATGGCAAAAGCCATTGCATCACAATATGGTGGTCCTCAAGGTGAACTTGGTGCAGCTATTAGATATTTAAATCAAAAGGTTACAATGCCAGATGATTATGGTAAAGCTTTATTAAACGACATTGGTACAGAAGAACTTGCTCATATAGAAATCTTACAAACAATGATGTTACAACTTACAAAAGGTGCAACCATTGATGAAATTAAAGCTGCAGGACTTGATCCATATTATACAGAACATGGACTTGACCTATTCCCAGAAAACGCAAATGGCGTTCCATTTACTACTGCATATATATCTGCGGTAGGAGATGTTATTTCTAATATAGTTGAAGACATGGCTGCAGAACAAAAAGCTCGTGCAGTATATGAGAATTTAATTAGACTTGCAAAAGACCCAGAAGTTATCCAACCACTATTATTTTTAAGACAAAGAGAAGTGGTTCATTATCAAAGATTTAATGAACTTTTAGAACATTACAGAAGTCTTGGATACAAGTAGGAAAAACTAGATAAACATGCTTTTTTTGACTAAAAAATTTGTAAAAAAATATTATCAAATCGCTTCTTAAAATCTATAATTTTTGGTATAATTAAAGACAGCTGTCTCTTAAAAAACAGCAAATAAAATAAAGGATAGGTTTTGAGAAATTATGGCAAAAAAAGAAGTGTTAACTACTAACGATTTACAAACAAAAGAAGAAAAACATGCTCTTGCGAAAGAATGTTTAAAAAATGAAAAGTATGAAGAAGCTTTGATGTATTATGAACAAGCTGCTAAACTAGACTGTGCAGAGGCTGAACTTGAACTTGCACAATTATATCAAACAGGATATGGTGTTGAAAAAGATGATAAGAAAGCATCATATTATTTCGAACTTGCTGCAATGCTTGAAAATGCAGAAGCACAAAATTCAATTGGAGATTGCTTTTACTTTGGACAAGGTGTTCCAAGAAACTATAAAAAAGCTGTTTATTGGTATAAACAAGCTGTTAAACAAGAATATGCTGGTGCATATGAAAGCTTAGCTAATTGCTACTACCGTGGCGAAGGTGTAGTACAAAATTACCTTGAAGCTATTAAATATTTTGAACTTGCTGCACAAAATGATAGTGCATGGAGCTTATATTATTTAGGTGAATGTTATTTCTATGCAAAAGGTGTAGAAAAAGATGAAGCTAAAGCTGCAGAATATTATGTTGCAGCTGCAAAATTAGGCCACATTCTTGCTGCAAGCTCAGCAGGTGATTGCTATTTCTTTGGAAATGGTGTGGCAAAAGATTTTAGCGAAGCATTTAAATGGTATACACTAGCTGCAGATGCTGGTAACGAATGGGCTCAAAATAAACTTGCTAATTGTTACTACTATGGCGATGGTGTAGAACAAGATGAAGCAAAAGCATTTGAATACTTCAAAAAATCAGCAGAAGCTGGTAATAAAAATTCAATGTGCAGAATGGGTGATTGCTATTACTATGAACGTGGTGTAGAAAAGAACTACGAAGAAGCGTTTAAATGGTATTTACAAGCTGCAGAAGAAGGACATAACTTCTCTAAATTTAGTGTTGGTAACTGTTATTTCAATGGTCATGGTGTAGAACAAAACTATGAAGAAGCTGTTAAATGGTACTTACAAGCTGCAGAACAAAACATTGAAAACGCTACAAACAAACTTGGTGATTGCTATGCTAATGGTTATGGTGTAGAACAAAACTATGAAGAAGCATATAAATGGTACTTACAAGCTGCTGAAAAAGGAAACGGTTGGGCACAAGATAATCTTGGATCTTTCTATGAATATGGAAAAGGTGTAGAAAAAGATTTAGAAAAAGCTGTTTATTGGTACAAAAAAGCATCAGATAAAGGTAACAGACACGCTAAAACGCGTTTACAACGTTTAGCTTAATTTATCAAATTAAATAAAAAAATGAGAGTTGTTAGATGAAAATCTAACAACTTTTCTCACCTAAAAAAACTTATTTGTTAAATTATTGAAAAAAAATAGGCGTTGTGTTATAATAAGTTAGAAGAATAGAATATTTTTGGAGGGAAAATATATGAGTAAAATTATGTCAGTTAACGCAGGTAGTTCATCTTTAAAATTTAAGATGTATCAAATGCCTGAAGAAAAAGTTATTACAGAAGGTATCGTTGAAAGAATTGGACTTGAAGACGCTTATTTCACAATTAAAATTAATGGGGAAAAACAAAAAGAAGTATTACCTATTAAAGACCATAGCGTTGCAGTTCAAAAATTATTAGATGAATTAATCAAAAGAGGTATTGTTCAATCTTTAGAAGAAATCGAAGGTATTGGACATAGAATTGTGCAAGGTGGTTGGTACTTTGATGATTCCATTTTAATTGATGAAGATGTTATCAATAAAATTGATGAATTATGTGCTTTAGCTCCACTTCACAATCCACCACACTTAGTAGGTATTCATGCATTTAAAAAAGTACTTCCAAATGTTCCAATGGTAGCTGTATTTGATACTGCATTCCATCAAACAATGGCAGAAGATGCATATATGTATGCAATCCCTTATGAATGGTATACAGAACAAAAAGTTAGAAAATATGGTGCTCATGGAACAAGCCATAAATATGTTGCTTACCGTTGTGCTGAATTAATGGGTAAAGATGTTAAAGATTTAAAAATTATTACTTGTCACTTAGGAAATGGTGCTTCTATTTCAGCTGTAAAAGGTGGTAAATGTGTTGATACATCAATGGGATTAACACCACTTGAAGGTATTCCAATGGGAACAAGAAGTGGTAACTTAGATCCAACAGTTCTAAGTTTTATGGCTGAAAAGAAAGGTTATACATTACCTGAATTAATTAATATTTTAAATAAACAATCAGGTTACCTTGGTGTAAGTGGTGTTTCTAATGACTCTCGTGATTTAGAAAACGCTATGGATGCTGGAAACGAAAGAGCTAAACTTGCTTTAGATATTCAATATAAGAGAATTGCAGATTACATTGGTTCTTACTATGTTTATATGGGTGGTGTTGATGCCATCGTATTTACAGCTGGTATTGGTGAAAACTGTGCTAGATGCCGTGAACAAGTAATCGAAAGAGTTAGTGTTTTAGGTGCTAAACTTGATAAAGATTTAAATAATGTAAGAGGCGTAGAAAGAGAAATCTCTTCAGCTGATTCTAAAGTTAAAGTTTATTTAATCCCAACTGAAGAAGAGTTAATGATTGCTCGTGACGTTGTAAGACTTGGAAATATTAAATAAATTAAAATAAATAAAAATAAGGATAAACTTGAAAAAGAAGGAGGAATACTATGAATCAACCACAAGATATGTTTTCAGCCAAAGCGGTTATTAAAGTAATAGGCGTTGGTGGCGGTGGCGGTAACGCTGTAAATCGTATGATAGATACTGATATACGTGGGGTAGAATATATAGCTATTAATACTGACTGTCAAGTGTTGAGATTATCTAAGGCTGACGTTAGAATTCCTATAGGTAACGAACTTACAAGAGGACTTGGTGCTGGAGCAAATCCAGAAGTAGGTCGTCGTGCTGCTGAAGAATCTGAACAAGAAATAAGAGAGGTATTAAAAGGCGCTGATTTAGTGTTTATTACTGCAGGTATGGGTGGAGGAACTGGAACAGGTGCTGCACCAGTAGTTGCTAGATATGCTAAAGAAGCTGGTTGCTTAATTGTTGCGATAGTAACAAAACCATTTGGTTTTGAAGGAAAACGTCGTATGCAAAATGCAATTAATGGTATTGAACAAATGAGACCATATGTTGACACTTTAGTTGTTGTTCCTAATGAAAAATTATTAAGTGTTATTGGAACTAATACAACTTATATGGAAGCATTACATGAATCAGATAACGTATTAAGACGCGGTGTCCAAGGTATTATGGAAGTTATTGCTCTTCCTGGTGTAATCAATGTAGACTTTGCGGATGTAAGAGCAGTACTTCAAGGTAAAGGAACTGCCCTTATGGGAATTGGCGTTGCAAGTGGACCAAACAGAGCTATTGAAGCAGCAAGAATGGCTATTAATAGTGAATTATTAGAAATGGATATAAATGGCGCAACAGATGCTATTGTACAAATTACAAGTGATACAGATATTACTTTAAAAGAAATTGAAGATGTAATTACTGAAATTCAAAATGCATCATCTACAGAAATTGAAATTAACCACGGAACAGGATTTAATTTAGAATTAAATGGTGAAATTGTAGTTACAGTTATAGCGACAGGTTTTGATACAACTAAAGAACAAGTAAATAAAGTTGAAGAAACACCTGCAAATCATTATCCAAACTATAATAATTATCAAACACAACAACCTAAACCTGAACCAGTTCAAAGACAACCATTTGTTGGAACAGGTTCAACAAAAGAACCAGGAAAAGAACAAAAAGAAACTAAAGTTCCTAGTTGGTTACAAAATAGATTCAAATAAGATAACAAAAAAAAGTATTTCTAATAGAAATGCTTTTTTTTTATTTTTTAAGATAAAATTTGTTTACAAAAAACGACAAAAAGAGTATAATTATCATAACCCCTTATAATAAGAAAAGAGTTGACATTATGAAATTTAGAGGCGGAATAGATATAGGATCTACAACAGTAAAATTTGTAGTTATTGATGAAGAAAATAATATTGTTTATGGAAATTATGTAAGACATTTTGCGGAAATTCAAAAGACATTAGCAACATTGTTAGAGGAAGCTAAAGAATTATTGAACATTAATAAATTAGATTTAAAAATAACAGGTAGTGGATCAATAAATTTAGGAAAAAAATTAAATATACCTTTTGTTCAAGAAGTTGTTGCAGTAGCAACAGCAATAAAATGTATTGCACCAAACACTGATGTTGCAATAGAACTTGGTGGTGAAGATGCAAAAATAATATATTTTAAAGGTGGACTTGATGAAAGAATGAATGGTGTATGTGCTGGTGGAACGGGATCATTTATTGATCAAATGGCCTCACTCTTGCAAACTGATGCACAAGGATTAAATGAAGCAGCCAAAGAATATAATCAAATTTATCCTATTGCTGCAAGATGTGGAGTATTTGCGAAATCAGATATTCAGCCATTAATTAATGATGGAGCTAAAATTAGTGATTTAGCTGCATCAATATTTCAAGCAGTAGTTAACCAAACTATATCAGGACTGGCTTGTGGTAAGCCAATAAGAGGCACTGTTGCATTTTTAGGTGGGCCACTTCATTTTCTATCAGAATTAAAAACTGCTTTTATTAGAACATTAAAATTAAAAGATAACGAAGTTATAGATCCAAAAAATTCACATTTACTTGCTGCAATGGGTTCCGCATTATCTAGTGATGAATCAGTAGAAAAAGATTTAGATGAATTAATTTTATTATTAAATAATAAAATAACAATGGATTTTGAAATAAAAAGACTTGACGCTTTATTTAATAATGAATCTGAATATAATGAGTTTTTAAAAAGACATGATAAAGCGATAGTTAAAAAAGGCCAAATAGAAAAATATAAAGGTAATTGTTATTTAGGAATTGATGCAGGATCGACTACCACAAAAATTGCACTAATAGGAGAAGAAGGGGAGTTGCTTTATTCATATTATGGCAGTAATGAGGGAAGTCCTGTTAAAGTTAGTATTAAAGCTTTAGAAGAGTTAAGAGATTTAATTCCCTCATCGGCTAAGATTGCATATTCTTGTTCAACAGGTTATGGAGAAGAATTATTAAAATCAGCATTTTGCTTAGATGAAGGTGTAGTTGAAACTATTGCTCATTCTACTGCGGCAAGTTTTTTTGATAATGATGTTGATTGTGTTCTTGATATTGGTGGTCAAGATATGAAATATATAAGACTTAAAAACCAATTTGTTGATACTATATTATTAAATGAAGCGTGTTCATCAGGATGTGGTTCCTTTATTGAAAATTTTGCAAATTCACTTGGTTATAGTGCTGAGGAGTTTGCAAATGAGGCAATATATGCGAAGAACCCAATTGATCTTGGAAGCCGTTGTACAGTATTTATGAATTCTAATGTAAAGCAAGCTCAAAAAGAAGGTGCTAGCGTTTCAGATATTTCAGCAGGTCTTGCTTATTCAGTTATTAAGAATGCATTATATAAAGTAATTAAATTAACTGATATATCAAAACTTGGCAAAAACATAGTTGTCCAAGGTGGAACTTTTTATAATAAAGCAGTTTTACGTGCTTTTGAAAAAATAACAGGATTAGAAGTAATATGTCCTGATATTGCTGGAATAATGGGAGCATTTGGCGCTGCACTCTTCGCAAGAGATAGACATAATAATCAAAAAACTTCAATGTTACCACTTAATGAGATACCTAATCTTACTCATACTACTTCAAATGTACGTTGTGGAAAATGTGTTAATAATTGTTTACTTACAGTTAATAAATTCAAAGATAATCAAAAGTATATTAGCGGTAATCGTTGTGAAAAGGGTTTAGGTAACAATACTAAAAAGAATGATGCACCTAATTTAGTTTTATATAAGAAGCATAGAATATTTGATTATGAGCCTTTAGAATTGAGTCAAGCAACACGAGGAGTAATTGGAATACCTAGGGTTTTAAATATATATGAAAATTATCCTTTTTGGGCAACATTCTTTAAAATATTAAAGTTTAGAGTAATGCTTTCACCTGAATCTAGTCGTGCTATATATGAACTAGGAATGGAATCAATACCTTCTGAATCTGAATGCTATCCAGCAAAATTATCTCATGGTCATATAACATGGTTAATTAATAAAGGAGTTAAATCAATTTTTCACCCTTGTATATTTTATGAAAGAAAAGAAACAAAGGATGCTCAAAATAATTTTAATTGCCCTATTGTTATAGGTTATCCTGAAAATCTAAAAAATAATGTTGATGCTGTTAATAATAATGAGGTTAAATATATTAGACCATTTATATCTTTTAATGATAAAGATGTAGTATTTAAACGACTTGCTAAAGTATGTAAAGATGAATGGAATATATCTAGTAAGGAAGTAAAAAACGCAGTAGATGCGGCATGGAATGAACTTTTATTATGCAAGAGTGATATTATTAAAGAAGGTAAAAAAGCTCTTTCTTGGATAGAAGAAAATAATGCTCATGGAATAATATTACTTGGAAGACCTTATCATATTGATCCAGAAATCAATCATGGGATTCCTGAAATGATTTCTTCATATAATATGGCAGTTTTAACAGAAGATAGTATTTCCTTTGACTTTAATCCAACTCGTCCTATTCGTGTCAATGATCAATGGGTTTATCATTCACGATTATATAATGCAGCAGAATTTGTATCAAAAAGAAATGATTTAGATGTTATACAATTAAATTCTTTTGGTTGTGGCGTAGATGCAGTTACAGTAGATCAGGTTAATGAAATTTTAGAAAAAAACAATAAACTATATACAGTATTAAAAATAGATGAAGTAAATAATTTGGGTTCTGCAAGAATAAGAGTTAGAAGTTTACTTTCTGCTATTAATATGCGAAAAAAACTTAATGTTTTGCCAACATTTACGGATATAACATATCACCGAAGTGAATTTACTAAAAAGATGAAAGATGAAGGATATACTATTTTGGCACCACAAATGAGTCCTATTCATTTTGATATTTTACAACCAATCGTAAGACATCATGGATATAATGTAGAAGTATTAACTAATGATAATAAAAATGCTGTAGATATGGGGTTAAAATTTGTTAATAATGATGCATGTTATCCCTCTATTACAGTAGTAGGTCAGGTTATGGATGCAGTTCTTTCTGGAAAATATGATACTAATAAACTCGCAATAGTTATGACACAAACAGGCGGTGCTTGTCGCGCAAGTAATTATGTCGGTTTTATTAGAAGAGCTTTAGATCAAGTAGGTCTATCACATATTCCGGTTTTGTCATTAAATATGAATGGTATGGAAAAAAATGAAGGTTTTAAAATGGGATTGAAATTTGCTATGGATTGTGGTAAATGTATAATCTATGGAGACCTTTTAATGAAATGTTTATATCGCATAAGGCCTTATGAATTAAAAAAAGGCTCTGCTAATGCCTTATATAATGAACTTAAAGATATGTGTGTTGATTCAATATTAAATTCAACATATAAATTTAAAGATATGTGCAACATTATAGTTGATAGATTTGATAACTTTGAAATTAATGAAAAATTAAAAAAACCACGAGTAGGAATAGTTGGTGAAATTTTAGTTAAATATATGCCACTAGCTAATAATCATTTAGTAGATTTATTAGAAAAAGAAGGAGCAGAAGTAGTTGTTCCTGATTTAATTGATTTCTTAAATTATTGTATGTATAATATGCAATATAAATATAAGTATTTAGGAAAATCTAAACTTAGCGATATAATATCTAAAATAGCTATTAAATTTATAGGAAGCTTAAGAAAACCGGCAGATCAAGCATTAAAACGTAGTAAAAGATTTAGTGAATCTGTTCCTATTGAAAAGATTGCTGAATATGCTAAACCATTTATTTCTATAGGAAATCAGTATGGTGAAGGATGGTTTTTAACAGGAGAAATGGTGGAATTATTAAAAACTGGAACACCAAATATCATATGTGTACAACCATTTGCATGCTTACCTAATCATATAGTTGGTAAAGGTGTAATTAAAGTGTTAAAAAAAGAATATCCTGATGCAAATATTACAGCTATTGATTATGATCCAGGAGCAAGTGAAGTTAATCAATTAAATCGTATCAAATTAATGTTATCGGTTGCAAAAGATAAAATAAAAGATGAAAAGTAACAAGTGATTCTTGTTACTTTTTTTCTTGCGTAAAGAAGTGACAAAATATTTATATAAAGTAGTGTATACTTATAGAGGTGTTTAATATGATTGTTTATTTGGACTTATTTATCTTGGCAACTATTGTTGTAAATTATGCTTTTATTAAAACTATTGCGCTTATTTATAAAGAAAAGTTAAAACCGATTAGAGTAACATTTGCTCTTATATTATCGCTTGTAATGTTATTTTTATTTTTGTTACCTTATAAAATATATTTTGTAATTAGATATTTTATGGGAATTATTATTGCACTTACAGCTTTTGATAGTAGTGATGTAAAAAAGTTAATTATAAAAACGACAATTTTTTATTTACTGAATTTAAGTTTTATTGGTTGCCTAATAGTATTAAATGTTAGAAGTGTAAGTATGATGTTTGTTACGATGATATATATAATTTTTTTATATTTAATTCAAAGTTATCAACAAGAGAATAAGGTAATTAAGGAAATAAGAATAGGTAACTTAAATTTAAAAGGTTTTTATGATACAGGTAATATTACAAGTTATAATAATATTCCTATTGTGTTTATAAACCAAAAATATTTTTCTTACGAATTTAAAGAATTAGATAATATATATATAAATACAGTGGAAGGACCTCATTTAATAAACATATATATTGGACCAAAACTTATTATTAATAAAATTGAAAAGGAGGTATATTATTCATTTTCAAAACATATAAAATATGATGTAGTGTTAAATAAAGAAATAGGGGGATAGTATGTTAACATTAATAAAAAAGATTTTAGATAAATTCTTTGTTAGAAAGGATAAATGTTGTTTATATATTCATAGTAGCAATCAACTACCTCAACCGCTTAATGAGGAAGAAGAGACAAAATTATTGTTACTTGTTAGGGAGGGAGATATAGAAGCAAGAAATAAATTGATTGAACATAATTTAAGATTAGTTGTATTTATTGCAAAAAAATTTGAATCAACAAAGATCAATATGGAAGACTTAATTAGTATTGGTTCACTCGGTTTAATAAAAGGAATTCAAACCTTTAAACTTGAAAAAAACATTAAACTTGCTACATATGCCTCACGTTGTATAGAAAATGAAATATTAATGCATTTAAGAAAAACACAAAAAACTAGACTTGAATATTCCTTAGATGAAGTTTTGAGTATTGATTCTGAGGGTAATGAAATGTTGCTTGCGGATGTTATATGTTCTAATGATCCACTAGTGCTTACAAAAATGACAGAAGAAGAAGATATTAGAAATTTATATTATGCTATTAATCGATTAAATAAAAGAGAACGTGAAATTGTAATTTTAAGATTCGGACTAAATGGGAAAGAACCCCTTACTCAAAAAGAAGTTGCAGATTTACTAGGAATTTCGCAATCATACATTTCTCGACTTGAAAAACGAATAATGGAAAAAATGAGGCATGATATTGAATCATTAGTAAAAATAGCATAGGTTTAGACATTTTATTTAATTAAAAATATTTTTAAAAATCAGAAATTTTTAAAAATTGCATAAAAAATTTTAATTTTACGCATACTTTTATTGGAGGATAAGATTATGCGTAATAAAGTTGAAATTACTGGTGTTAATACCCAAGATTTAAGAGTTTTATCTCATGATGAAACATTAGAGTTAATAAAATTAAGTCAACAAGGTGACTTTGATGCAAGATATATGGTGGTGGAAGGAAACTTAAAACTAGTTTTAAGTGTAGTTAAGAGATTTAATAATCGTAAAGAAGATTTAGATGATTTGTTTCAAGTAGGCGCAATGGGCCTTGTTAAAGCTGTTGATAATTTTGACTTTTCTCATGGAGTAAAATTTTCTACATATGCAGTACCAATGATTATTGGTGAAATTAGAAGATACTTAAGAGATAATTCAATTATTAGAGTTAGCAGATCTATAAAAGATTTAGCATATAAAGCTCTTCAGTTTAAAGAATCGTATTTTAATCAAAAAGGTTTAGAACCAACAACTGAAGAAATGGCTGAATACTTAGAAGTAGAGCCAATTGACATTGTTGTAGCACTTGAAGCTATTCAAGAACCTATTTCAATATATACACCAATTTATAGTAATGGTGGAGATGAAATATATTTAATAGATCAGATTGCTGATAATGTTGATAGTGAAGAAAAAAGACTTAATAAAATGATTATTGATGAAGGAATTGCAAGACTAAACGATCGACTACGTGGAATTATATATAGTAGATATTATGATAATAAAACCCAAATGGAGATTGCAGAGGAACTTGGTATTTCTCAAGCACAAGTATCACGCCTTGAGAAAAACGCATTAAAGATAATATTTAATCAAAAAGATAATAAAAGTAAAGATTAAACAAAATAGTTTAATCTTTTTGTTTATTTATTAAAAAAATTTTGATATAATATATATATCTTAAGTTATACGGGGTATATATATGTTTAAAATAAATACAAAAAAAATCGCAGTAATAGCTATATTTATGGCGCTAGGTGTAGTATTCAAAACTTTTTCTATTGGTAATGGGGAATTTAGAATTAGTATTTGGGAGTTGCCACTATTTTTAGCAGGAATGCTTGTTGGACCTTTCTATGGTGGGATTTGTGCACTAGGTGCTGACTTAATTTATGGACTTATCTTTTCTCCATTTCCTTTTTCATTTATTATGATGTTTACAACAATAGTATGGGGAGTTGCTGGAGGATTGTTTTATAATAAAAAATTAGATAAATTATTCTTAATTGCAGTAGTTTTTATGACTGCACTTCTTGCAACAGGTATTAATACGGTTTATTTAATACTTTATTATGGATTAGAATCAGCTCTTGCGATGTTACCAATTCGTGTAGCAATAGCTCTTGTTAAGAGTCCAGTTACAGCTATTTTAGTATTTATATTATATTCTCAATTTTTAAGAATGAAACTAGATCAGTTATTAAATTCAAATAAGTAGAAAAAAATAAGAAAATTTGTTATAATATTTAAGGATTAAAAATATATAGAAATAGAGGTAATAAAATGAGCCAAAAAAATTTAGTAATGTTAGTTATTATGGATGGTTATGGTATTAGAACAACTTGTTGTGGTAATGCAATTGCGAATGCTAAAAAACCTAATTTAGATAAATTATTTGCAACATATCCAAATACTTTAATTGGTGCATCAGGTGAAGCTGTAGGTCTTCCAGATGGACAAATGGGAAATAGTGAAGTTGGTCACTTAAATATTGGCGCTGGTCGTGTTGTATTCCAATCATTAACAAGAGTTAATATTGCATGCCGTGAAAAAACTTTAGATAAGCAACCTGCAATTGATAATGCAATCAATCATGCAATTAAAAATAATTCAAGCCTTCACATTATGGGTCTTATGAGTGATGGTGGTGTTCACTCTCATATCGATCATATTATTTATTTAATGAATAAAGCAAAAGAAAGAGGAGTTAAACAAGTTTATGTTCATTCATTCCTTGATGGACGTGATGTTCCACCAACATCAGCAAAAGAATTCTTATCAGCACTTGATGCTGCACGCGTAAAGGGTGTAGATCTTGGCGTTGTAAGTGGAAGATACTATGCAATGGATAGAGATAAAAACTATGATAGAACTCAAGTTGCATATGATGCTTTAGTAAAAGGTGATGCTCCTATTAAAGGTTTACTTTCAGGTATTGATGAAAGCTATGCAAGTGATGTAACTGATGAATTTGTTAAACCTTATATTGTAACTGAGGGTTCTAATATTAAAGAAAATGATTCTGTAATTTTTGCAAACTTTAGACCAGATAGAGCTATTCAAATGAGTGTTGCTTTAACTAATCCACGTGAGGCTAAATCTCCTAAGGGTGATTTAAAAGATTATGTAGAATTCAATAATTTATGTTTTGTTCAAATGATGTTATATTCTGATCTTGTAAAAGGTGATGTAGCATTCGGCTTACAAGAATTAAATAACATTTATGGTGAAGTAATTTCTAAACTTGGATTAAAACAATTAAGAATTGCAGAAACAGAAAAATATGCACACGTAACTTTCTTCTTTGATGGTGGAGTAGATAAAGAACTTGTTGGAGCTGATAGAATCTTAGTTGCATCTCCAAAAGTTGCAACATATGATATGCAACCTGAAATGAGCGCATATGAAGTAACTGATAAAGTTATTGAAGCAATAGAATCTGAAAAATATGATACTATTATTTTAAACTATGCTAACTGTGATATGGTTGGACATACTGCAGTATATGATGCATCTATTAAAGCAGTAGAAGCAGTTGATGAATGTGTTGGCCGTGTATATGAAGCAGTTAAGAAAGTTAATGGTACAATTGTTCTTACAGCTGACCATGGTAATGCTGACTGCATTTGGGATGAAAATAAAAATCCATTTTCTGCACATACAACAAGTCCAGTTCCATTCCTTGTAACTGATACAAGTGTAGAATTAAGAGAAACTGGTAACTTAGGTGATATTGCGCCAACAATGTTAGAATTACTTGGAATTGAAAAACCAGTAGAAATGACTGGAACGAGTATGATTAAAAATCGTAAATAGTGGCATCTTAAAAAGACAGGATTAATTCCTGTCTTTTGATGCTTCCTAGCACTTTTTTGCTATTTCTCTATTTAAGAGAGAAAAAAATTAAAAATTCTCTTTCTAAAAATAAAACAATAGACTAAAATACCTAATAAAGGTGTTGATTTATTAAGGGGTTTTGAGTATAATTGTAGTTGTTGAAAAGGAGCATGTTATGACTAAAAAAGAATTAAAGAAAGAATATAAACAAAATAAAAAAAATTTAAAGAAAGAATTTAAAGAAAATAAAAAACATCAAAAAGAAGAATATGTTGATAGATTAGTTGATTGTGTAAATGCCAATAAAGAGGTAGTTAATCCACCATATAGAAGTGCATTAAATGAAATTGGAAATGGTGTAAGTCATGGTGTGGGAGCTATTTTTGCAATCATAGTATTTATATTAATGATTATAAAATCTGATACATTGCTTGAATATATAAGTGCTATTGTATATTCTATAGGTATATTTATATTATTTTTAATGAGTTGTTTATACCATTGTTTTCCATATGGTAGTACAGTAAAAAGAGTGTTTAGAAAATTTGATTATTCATCAATCTATATTCTTATAGGAGCAACGTATACGCCAATTTTACTAAATTTTATTGGTGGTATGTATGGCATAATCTTTTGTATTTTACAATGGTTAATTATTATTATTGGAATTACATTTGTATGTATCTTTGGACCAAATCGTATTAAGTGGTTAAATTATACTCTTTATATATTACTTGGCTGGTGTGGAATAATACTTTTTCCTAATATGCTTCATACTGCCTTATTATGGTATATACTTATTGGTGGTATTATTTATATGTTAGGAATTATTCCTTTCGCATTAAACAAAAAATCATCACATTTCATTTGGCATATATTCGTTTTACTAGGTGCTGTTGTTCAATGGTTAGGGGTATATCTTTATATTTATTTATAATTTAAACAAATAAAAAATCTTAACATTTGAAAAAAAGTTAATTTTCGTATATAATTATACATGGTAAAAAAAATAAAAAATAAAGGAGAAAAAACAATGAACTATTCACATGAAGTAAAAGAAATGTGTAGTGTAAAAGTTGGTGCGAGTCACGGATGTGCTCCAATTCCTCAAGAAGGACAATGGACTTATTCTCGTGAAATCAAAGACATCAATGGTTTTACACACGGTATTGGTTGGTGTGCCCCTCAACAAGGTGCATGTAAATTAACATTAAATGTTAAAAACGGAATCATCGAAGAAGCATTAATCGAAACAATCGGATGCTCAGGTATGACTCACTCTGCTGCTATGGCTAGTGAAGCAATCGTAGGAAAAACTGTATTAGAAGCTGTTAATACTGACCTTGTTTGTGATGCTATCAACACAGCAATGAGAGAATTATTCTTACAAATTATTTATGGTCGTACACAATCTGCTTTCTCTGAAGGTGGTTTATCAATCGGTGCAGGTCTAGAAGACTTAGGCAAAGGATTAAGAAGCCAAGTTGGTACTTCTTATAGTACTAAAGTAAAAGGTCCTCGTTATCTTGAACTTGCAGAAGGTTATGTTACTCGTTTAGCACTTGATGCTAATGATGAAATCATTGGTTATGAATATTTACATTTAGGTAAATTTACTGACTTCTTAAAGAAAGGTATCAATGCTGACGAAGCATTAAAGAAAGCTACTGGTACTTATGGTAGATTTGCTGAAGGATCAAAATATATTGATCCTCGTCAAGAATAGGAGGTAACTATAATGGCATTATTTGAAAGTTACGAAAGAAGAATTAATCAAATTAATAAAGCATTAAATGAAAATGGTATTGCATCTTTAGAAGAAGCTAAAGCTATCTGTGATGCTGCTGGTGTTGATGCTTATAACATTACTAAAGGTATTCAACCTATTTGTTTTGAAAATGCATGTTGGGCATACACTGTAGGTGCTGCTCTTGCTATCAAAAACAATGCTGCAAATGCTAGTGAAGCTGCTAAATGGATTGGTGTTGGTTTACAATCATTCTGTATTCCTGGTTCAGTTGCAGATGATAGAAAAGTTGGTCTTGGTCATGGTAACCTTGGTGCAATGTTACTTTCTGAAGAAACTAAATGTTTCGCATTCTTAGCTGGGCATGAATCTTTTGCTGCAGCAGAAGGTGCAATAGGTATTGCTAAAACTGCTAATAAAGTTCGTAAAGAACCTTTACGTGTTATCTTAAATGGTCTTGGAAAAGATGCTGCTAAAATTATTTCACGTATCAATGGTTTCACTCATGTAGAAACTAAATTTGACTATTCAACTGGTAAACTTCATGAAGTAAATCGTACAAAATATTCTGAAGGAGATCGTGGTTTAGTTAACTGTTATGGTGCTGATGATGTTAGAGAAGGTGTTGCAATTATGCACTACGAAGGTGTTGACGTATCTATTACTGGTAACTCAACTAACCCAACTCGTTTCCAACATCCAGTTGCTGGAACATACAAAAAAGAATGTGTAGAACTTGGTAAAAAATACTTCTCAGTTGCATCAGGTGGTGGAACAGGTCGTACTCTTCACCCAGATAACATGGCTGCAGGTCCTGCTTCTTATGGTTTCACTGATACTCTTGGAAGAATGCATTCAGATGCACAATTCGCTGGTTCTTCATCAGTTCCTGCTCACGTAGAAATGATGGGATTAATCGGTATGGGTAATAACCCAATGGTTGGTGCTACAGTTGCTGTTGCAGTAGCTGTTTCTCAAGCATTAGCAAAATAATCAAAACAAAAAACTATAAAAGGTCTATGTGTTTCATAGATCTTTTTTTTGTTTTTAAAACGTATCTATTGAAAAAAAACATATAATGTAGTATAATTATAATGAAGGAAAGCGCTTTTATTTTTGCAAGCTTTCAGAAAAAAGGAGAAGAAAATGAAGAAAAGAATAATATTTAGTTTATTTACTATTTTATTACTTCTAACTTTTGTAGGTTGTACGAAAGAATCTAAGAAAAAAGATTTTTCTTTTGAAGAATTTGGTATCACTTTTGAAAGTAAAGAGGTAGAGTATGATGGAAATGCTCATTCTATATATATTGCTGGTAATTTACCAGAAGGTATTACAGTAACATATGTAGGAAATGAACAAACAAAAGTAGGCACACATATTGTTGTTGCATCATTTACAGATACAACAGAAAAATATAAACCTATTCCTAATTTAACAGCAAATCTTGTTATTAAAGAAAAAACTAATCAAACTCTTACTGGAATTAGTTTAAATAATAAAACTGTTACTTATGATGGAAGTGCTCATTCAATTGAAATTACAGGAACTTTACCTCAAGGTGTAAGTGTATCTTATACAGGTAATGGTCAAGTAAATGCAGGAACTTATACAGTAACAGCAAATTTCATAGATACAACAGGAATATATGGAACTATTGCTCCACTTTCTGCAACGCTTACAATTAATAAAGCTAATTATGATATGTCAAGTGTTGTATTACCGGGTAAATCAGTTACTTATAATGGAGAAGTTCACTCTCTTCAAATTGAAGGAACTTTACCTGAAGGTGTAAGTGTATCTTATGAAAATAATAATCAAACTGAAGCTGGAACATATATAGTAGTAGCAAACTTTACTCATAATAATCCTAACTATAACAGTATTGCTCCACTTGCAAGTAATTTAAGTATCAATAAATTAGATTTTGATTTATCTAATATTACATTTAATGATGTTACAGTAACATATGATGGCAATGCTCATTCGATTGAAATTTCAAATGAAGGTGATTTACCTGAATTCTTCGAAGTTATTTATGAAAATAATGGTCAAGTAAATGCAGGTGTATATACTGTAACAGCAATATTCAATCATGATTATATTGAATATAATCCAGTAGAACCAATGACTGCAACTCTTACAATTAATAAAGCTGATTATGATATGTCAGGAGTTACTTTTGTTGATAAGTCAGTAATATATAGTGGTAGTGCTCAAAATATTTATGTTCAAGGTGCCCTTCCTGCAGGTTTATCAGTAAATTACACAGGCAATGGACAAACTGAAATTGGAACATATACAGTCGTAGCAAACTTTACAGATACTACAGGAAACTATAATAATCCTACATCTTTACAAGCTACTTTAACAATTAAAGCTAATCCATTTACAGGTGTTACGTTTGATGGAAAAACAGTAACTTATGATGGAAATCCTCATTCACTTGAAATTAGTGGAACACTTCCAGAAGGTGTAACTGTTTCTTATGTTAATAATAATCAAACAAATGCCGGAACATATATTGTACAAGCTGTATTTAATGATACAACTGGTAATTATTCAGATGTTCCAGCACTTGAGGCAACACTTGTAATTAATAAAGCTGATTATGATATGAGTGGTGTATCATTTGAAAATAAAACTGTTACATATACACAATTCATTCAATCATTAGCGGTTGCAGGTCTTCCAGCAGGTCTTAAAGTAGTTTATGATAATAATGAAAATACAAATGTTGGTACATATATAGTAGTAGCTAATTTTGTTGATACTACAGGAAATTATAATAACCCTGAATCAATGTCAGCAACTTTAACTATTGAACAAGGTGAATACAACATGAGTGGTATCACATTTGCAAGTAAAGAATATTCATATGATGGTACAACTAAATCACTTGCAATTAGCGGAACTCTTCCTACAGGTGTAACAGTAACTTATACAGGTAATAATCAAACTGAAATTGGTACATATACAGTAGTTGCAAACTTTACTCACAATAATCCTAACTATAAAGCAATTGCAGCAATGAGTGCAACATTAACAATTGGTAATAATAACGTTCGTACAGTTACATTCGTTTTAGAAAGTGGTAATATCGAAAAAACAGTTAAAGTAAATGAAGCATTAACTGATATCCCAACAATCCCAGCTAAAGTAGGTTATACATCATATTGGGATTATGATTTCTCAAGTATTACAGAAAATGTAACTCTTGAACCTATTTATGATCCAATTTATTATTCAATTAATTATGAATTAAATGATAGTGTTCAAAATGAAGAAAATATTAATATTTATACAGTAGAAACAAGCTTTACATTCTTAGCACCAACAAAAGAAGGCTATACATTCCTTGGTTGGTATAAAGAAGAATCGTTAACTAATAAAGTAACTCAAATTAGTCAAGGCACAACAGGTAATATGACTCTTTGGGCATCATTTGAATTAGATCAAGCACAATGTATTGTTGTTGGTGCTAACCAAACTTATACAACAATTACAGCTGGTCTTGCAGCAGCAACAGAAGGTTCTATTATTTATGTAATGCCTGGTACATACGCAGAAACTGTAACAGTAAGCGTAGCTAACGTAACAATTTTAGGTCCTAATGCTGGTATAGCTGGTACAGCAACAAGAAATAGTGAAGCAACAATTAACGGATCTGTTACAATTTCAGCAAACAACGTTACAATTGATGGTATTTCAATTGGAGGTAGTGGTATAACTCTTAATTCTGTTTCTAATATAGTATTAACAAATTTACGTTGCACAGGATATAATTCAGATAATACATTCATTAAAGCTGCAAGTGTTGTTAATAATTTTGAATTCACTAATTCATACGTTTCTATTAATGATTCAGCTGCTGGTATTCCATTTAGCTTTACTACTATGACAGGTAATGTTAATATTTCAAATAATACACTTATTGATGAAACAGACAATTATTTTATTGAACTTGGTGATTGTAGTGGTTGTACAAATGTTTATATTATGAATAATATAATCGCTGGTTATAATGGTGGAGAATGTACTTCTATCGAAATTAAAAACTTCAAATCTACTACAGGTACTATTGAATTTGTTGGTAACCATATAACTAATTCAACAGGTACTAACTTAATGTTATACAATTGTACAGGAAAAGCTAATATTAAATATAATACATATGTAGATTCAGTTATTAGACTTTCTACTACTTCATATCAAGGTACAAATTCAACTTATGCATATAACGTATTCATTAATTGTACATTTACAGGTTCATATGAATGTTGGACTAATGGAACTTATCCTGCAGGATATACTTATGCGACTTATACAGGAGCACAATTAGCTCAAGCTTATGCAGCAGATACATATTATAATGTAATTGAAGATGCAACTTATACAATCGTTTATATCTTAAATGAAGGTGTAGGAGATGAATCTCAAATTGCAGTAGTTGATACTAATGTTACACTTTATACTCCTACACGTGAAGGATATCATTTCTTAGGTTGGACTCTTAAATCTTCATCTACTGATTACATTGATACATATAAACAATCAGGCACTGATAACGTAGTGTTATATGCGCAATGGGAAGAATTAATTACTTATACAGTAACATTTGATTTAAACGGTGGAACAACTGCAGGTACTGTCACAGGTACAGAAGTTGTTACTACTTTAGTTGTTAATAACTATAATAATGCAAATGGTGGTAGTCACTTTACAACAGAAAGATATACTAATGATATCTTTGTATATAGTCTTCCACATAGCTCAACAACAGCAAAAGCATGGACTCATATTTATCTTGCAAAAGATTCTACAACTGGTCAATATGTAGTTGTAGGTGTATCTCTTCCAGTTGATCCAAGTACAGGAACTAAACCAGATGCTCCAACAACTGCAGAATATGTAATTGTATATTATACAGGTTATGCAGGAACAGGAACAGCTAATTTTGATGTAAATAAAGTTACAGAAGGTTTAGTTGTTGCATTTAGTGGTGATATCACAACAGCTACAACAACAAATGCTTTAACAGTTAACTTTAGTAAAGTTACTCAATCGACAACTGGTACAGTATTTGAAATAAATCAAAATACAAATTTAATAATTCCTTCAAGAACAGGTTATATTTTTGCTGGTTGGTATGATGAAAATAATGTAAAATATACAAAAGGTTCAGACTTTACAGCTGATACTACAGTTATTGCTCGTTGGATTTTAGATGATGAAATCATCGGTTCATTTGAAGAACAATCTTGGGTTGTAGCTGGAGAACAAATTGAATTAAGTGCTTATTATGAAAGTGGCGCAAATGAAGAAATTCTTTGGGTATCTGAAACACCAAATATTGCAACTGTAGCAGGTGGTGTAGTAACAGGTGTATCAGAAGGTGTTGCAACAATTAAAGCTCAATCTCCATATAGTGATTATTTCTATTTCACATTCTATGTAACAGTATTTAATGATGAACCAACTGGTATGTTAAAAGTAATTGCAGATAGTAATAATACAAGTATTTTCACAAGAACAAATCTTGCTATTGGTGCTGGTACTCCTGAATATTATTATGATGTTATTGGAAGTGTATCTAAATTATTATTTACACCATATGTAGAACATACAGATTATTATTTATCAAGTCCTGCTAATAAAACAACACTTACAGGTACTGGTACAGGTGGAGTTGACTTTATTACATTCCACTATGCGGCTGATATGGGAACTGCAGCTAGTGCAGCTAATCAAGCAAAATATGCTTTAACAGGTGGTAAAAACTTAGCATCTTATAATAAAACATGTAATACTAATGGTACAGGTGCTTCATGGAACTATTCTACAGGTAATGATGGTATTTGGTATTGTCAAAATGTTGCTTATGGCGCATGGCATGCAGGTACATCAAAAACTATGACATGGGCTTCATCTGGTGTTACAACTTCACAAGTTGGAACAGATGTTTATACAACAGATGTAACTTGTGGTAGTGATAACTACTTCTATATTAAAGGTGTAAAAACAACAGTTAAGAATACAACAGGTTATAGTTATACAAAGATGAATGATATGGGTCTTGGTGTAAAACTAGTAGGAACAACTTGGTATCTTGGTGGACATTATTATAATAGTTCATATGGTTATATTTGTTCATTAGGTGGTAACTTGAACTCAATTGGTATTGAATCAAGTGTAAGAGTACTTTCTGATTTATGGTTAACATGGCAATATTCAGCTCAACTTTGTGCTAAGTTATTATTACAATTTAATTTACCACTTAATCGTTTAGTTGGTCACCATTTCTTCTCAGGTAAAGATTGTCCTCAACCATTACTTGAAAATGATTTAGAAATTTGGTATGAATTTGTTGAATTAACTAGACAACAAATGGCTTTATATGAAACAGGAACAACTTCTGCTTCAGTTTCACTTGCATCTAATTCTAGTTATATTAATAACTTAGGTCGTGTTACATCTCTTCCATCTAATGTTGAATGTGTTACTTATACAGTAACATATGTAGAAGGTTCAACAACTAAGACTGTAACATTATCTACAATTTTACCAAATAGTTTATAAAATTAAAGGATTGCCTTAGGCAATCCTTTTGTTTATACTTGATTTTATAGATGAAATAGTGTATAATAAACTAAAGCAAAATAAGGAGGGTTATTTATGATAAAAAAGTTAAATTTGTTAATCATTTCTTGTTTATTATTATTAATAATAACTTCTTGTAATAAAAAATGTACAGTAAACTTTTATGTAGATAATGAACTTATAGAAACTATAGAAGTAGAAAAAGGAGAAACAATTTCTCAAATTTCAACAGATCCAAAAAAGAGTGGTTATATTTTTATAGGTTGGATATATGATGGAAAGTTATTCGATTTTTCAACAAGTATTAATAAATCGATAGATTTAGTCGCAAAGTTTCAAACACTTCCTGTGGCTTGTTATACGGCAGCAGAAAAACTACTTACAGGGTATGATGATGTTGATGGATATGCTAAATTAAAAGATCAAGTTGCAATAGCAGTTTATTCTTATAATATAGATGCAACTACATTTGAGAACAAAATTTATTCTTCGTTTGATACATTTATCAATTATCTTTTAGAAAGTGATAATACGAAAGAAATTCTTTCTTTTATGGTTTATTATACAGATGCGTTAATAGAATTACATTTAAAAGATCAATATTATTATCAACTATCTTCATCTGCTAGTACTAAAGCACAAGATTTCTATAACGTATTTATCCAATCGGGATATTATAATTCAAATATAACTAGTTTTAGCGAAAACATAGAATTTACAAATTTTATTGTACCTGTTATGTTTAATACGCTTGTCCTTGGAACAAGTTATGAAAGTGCTGAAACTTGGGTTATTGACGCAACATCTAAAGGATTACTAAAAGAATTTAATGTAACGAAGAATAATGATAAACTAGTATTTAAAAATAAAACAAATAATGAAGAATTTATCTATACTTATACGGATATTGAAAAATTTATTTTAGGTTATCAATCAATTTTTAAATCTACATATTCCTCAACTATCACACTTCTTACAAGAAGTTTTGAGGACAAAATGAAGAAGTTAAGATGTGAAAACTTACTTCCATTATATATGAATAATGATGAAGAATTAGATAATGTTGTGGAAAGCTTTATTGCTAGTTTTAGTAAAGAATTAAAAGATACATATAATTCTATAAATATTTTAATGGGACTTGAATCTAAATTTAATAGTATAGTTGAAGAAGCTTCTAAAATTGAAAGTAGTGAAGAATTAGATGAAGTTGTTAAAAATGCACTTAATTTTAAAGACCAGGTAGTTGAAGAAGTAGAATCAATAATTCCAAGCGATAGTATTATTACTAATTTAGATGCTATTAATAACGCATTACACATTGAAGAATTTATATATGCACAAACAGGTTTTATTCCAGAAATTAATTTTGATACTTTAAAATCATATTATAATGAAGTAGTAACATTTATTAATAGTAATTTAACTTTCTTAAAAAGTATTAATTATACAAACTATAATATAGATGTTATAGTAGATGGAGTGTTAGATGAAACATATAGGAACTTTGAATATGAAGCAGAACTTGAAAAACTTCAAAATAACTATATGAAAGTTATAAATAATGCGGAAATTTTAAAAACAGATTTAAAGGAATTATTGGATTTTTCAATATTTATGAATCAATATCAAGGTCTTGATACCCAGTTAATTATAGATGTATTATTTAATGGAACACTAACAGATGATTTATTAAGTTTGGTTATTTCTAAACTCGAAAACACTACGATAGAATATACAGAAGAAGAACTTTTAGCGTTATATAATTTCATTCAAAAAGTATCAGCTTCATCACTTGATATTTCAAGTAATGAAGTTAATGAATATATAAACATTATTTTAAAAGCTCTAAATGAAATTGATAAAGATATGTTTATAACGCTTAAACCTTGTATTAAAGAAGCTCTTTTAATATATATGAATGATTTAGATGATGTAACAATTAATAACATATTAAATTGTATAGAAGAAGATTATGAAGTGTTCAAAACTATTATAGATATAAATCTTCACTTATCAGGAGTTGGAAATCTTCAAATTGGTTTGACTAATAATCAATTATTATTATACCAATATGAATATTTAGATAGTATTATTGATACAGAGTTAATGAATGAAATAGCAAGATTTGTTGAAGAAATTTATCAAATATTAGACGAAGATGGATCAGAAGTTTTATCAATTTTAACTCCATCTATTATTACAAGAATTGATGATTGTATAGTTATTTTAAAATCAACAGGTGAAGTAGAAGATGCGGATATCTTATATGTTAATGAACTTGCATCTATATTTATGCTTCTTACATATGAAAAATAAGAAAAGTGCTACTAAAATGTAGCACTTTTTAATTGTTTTTAAAAAAATTATTAAGTTCTGTTATATATGTATCTGGATCTTTTAAGTAACTTGTTCCGTGTTTTGCATTTTTGATAGTTACTAGTTTTTTATATGATGTACATGCATCATATAATTTTTGACTCATATGACATGGTACAAATGTATCATTATCACCATGAATAAAAATTATTGGTACTTTTGCATTTTGTACGGCTTCATATGGAGTTGATTCTTCTAAATTAAAATGACCGAAAAGTTTTGCAGAAAGTTTAATAAAAGGATAGAAAACTTTAGGTGGAAGTTTCATATCTTTAATTACTTTTTGAATAATATCTTTAGCACTATTATATCCACAGTCTGCAAGTATTCCGATTACATTTTTAGGTAAGTCTTCATTAGATACAAGAAGAACTGTTGCAGCACCCATTGAAATACCTGTTAAAATCACTTTAACATCACTTCCAAAGTGCTCAATCACAAAATTTAACCAACTCAAACAATCTCGTCTTTCATTGATGCCAAATGAAATAATATGTCCTTCACTTTTACCACTTGCTCTTTGATCAACTATTAATACATTACGGTTACATTTAAATGCTCTTTTCACTCCAGAGCTTAAATCTCTTTCACTATCACCGCGGTAGCCATGAAACATAATTTCTATTGGAGCACCTTTTATACATTCATAGTATCTACCATATAATGTTAGTCCATCAAAAGATTTAATTGAAAATTCTTGATGTGGCATACATCTTACTTCTTTGATATCTTGAATTATTAAATCTCTAAATTCATTGAAGATTTCATCATCAGGAAGATATATATTATCAGTTTTTTCATATTGTTTATTTTTTGTATAAAATGTCATTCTAAAACATATATAGCATGCTAATAAAACTAACAATATTATAATTGTAAATATAATTAAAATATACCAATACCAATCCATGTTTAATACCTCTCATATATATAAAATATATCATACTTAAATAATTTTCGCAACCAAGAAACATATATTGCTTATTTTGTCAAAATATAGTATAATATGTAAGAAGGATGAAAATATATGGAAAAAAAGGAAGTAAATTATAAAAATAAAAAAAGATATAATACCGCAAGATATCCAATGAGACAAAACTTTTTTTTAACACTGTTGATTTGGGTACTTAGTAAATTTGCCTTTATTGGTAAAAAGTATAAAATTGAAAAGATTAATATGGAAGGTTTAAAACCACCATATTTAATGTTAAGTAATCATATGTATTTTGTTGATTTTGAACTTGCTGCACTAGCTACTTTCCCACACCGTGTTAATAATGTAATTAACATTGATGGATACATTAAAAGAGCTTGGCTTATGAGATTAATTGGTGGAATTTGTACGCGTAAGTTTACTAGCGATCTTCATTTAATTAAATCAATAAAAGAAGTATTTAGAAGAGGTCATATTGTTGGGCTTTATCCTGAGGCAAGATATTCTGCATGCGGGATTACTTCATACATTCCAGAATCAGTTGGAAAACTAGTTAAAATGTGTAAAGTTCCAGTTGTTGTGGTAATTCACCATGGTAATCATTTACATACACCATTTTGGAATTTTAGAAGGAAAAGAAAAGTACCTTTTTATACAACAGTTACACAAGTTTTAACAAAAGAACAAATAGAAACACTTAGTGTGAGTGAAATTAACAACATTATTAAAGAAGCTTTTGTATATGATGAATATAAATATCAAAAAGATAATAATATTTTAATTACAGAGCCATTCCGTGCTGAGGGACTTCATAAAATCTTATATCAATGTCCACACTGTTTAACAGAATTTAAGATGTCATCAAGTGGAACAAAAATTTACTGTGAAGAATGTGGTAAGAGATGGAATTTAAATGAGGATGGAAGCCTAACTGCACTTGATGGTAATACTGAGTTTAGCCATATTCCTGATTGGTACAATTGGGAAAGATCAAATATTAGAAAGCAAGTAGAAGATGGAACTTATACATTCAGCGATGATGTTGAAGTATATTCACTTCCAAGAACTACAAAAGTTATGCTTTTAGGTGATGCAAAGATAACACATACAATAAAAGATGGTTTTACACTGGTAGGACATTATAATAATGAAGATTATTGTATAAAGCGACTTCCACGCGAGGCAAATAGTCTACATATTGAATATGATCATGTACATATAAAACCATATGACTGTTTTGTTATTAATACTGAAGATGATTCATATTTTTGTTATCCAACAAAACAAAACGTTATTACTAAGCTTGGATTTGCGACAGAAGAAATCTATTTGTATAATTTAAAAAATAAAGAATAAGCATCTTATTATGAAATAAGGTGCTTTTTTGATATAATTTATATATATAAATATAATAAAAAGAGAGATTAAAAATGATTAAAGTTAGCAACATTACAAGTGAATATAAGAATGGTTCTAGTAAACAAGTATTATTTAAAGACGAAAACTTTACAATAGAAGATGGTGATTTTGTTATCATTACAGGTCCTAGTGGTAGTGGTAAAACAACGCTTCTAAAGAATTTAAGTGGAATTCAAAAGCCGACTGTAGGAAAAGTATACTGGAATGATATTGATATATATAGTTTAAAAGATAAAGATTTTGCAAGCATTAAGGTTAAAGAAAGTGGCTTTATTTATCAAGACTTTATGTTAATTGATGAACTTAATGTTTATGATAACATTATGTTAATGCAATATTTGAATAAAAATATTGATAAAGCTTATGTAGATAGTTTAATTAGTGAATTTAAATTAGAATCAATTATTAATAAATATCCTGCATCTTTATCTGGAGGTCAAAAACAACGTGTGGCGATTGTTCGCTCACTTGTAAATAAACCTAAAGTGTTATTTTGTGATGAACCAACAGGCTCTCTTGACTATGTTGCGACAAAAGAAGTAATGGAGATCTTAAAAAAATTAAATAGTGAATTAAATTTAACTATAGTACTAGTTACTCATGAAATGGAGAACTTAGTATATGGTAAGAAGTTTATTAAATTTAATAATGGTAAGTTAGAATGCGCATAAAATTATTAAAAGAAAACTTTTTACATAATAAGGTAATATCACTATTAATTTTACTTTTATGTTCACTGACAATGTGTGTTAGCTTATTATCATTTGAAATTCCTAGATTTTTAACTTATGCTAATATTGAGAGTATGCATTATAATAACAATGACTTTGATATATCTATTAAAGCAAATACGATACTTTCAACAAAAGGTGTATATGATAGTTTAAATGATGAGTATAAAGATGAACTAGATAGAGTTGTATCATTTTATGATTGTGCTCTACCTATTAAGATAGATGATAAAGAAATGTTTGTTCAAGTTTACGAGGCAGATAGCACTGACTATCAAATAGCATTTTCATTAGATGTTATTCCATTAAATAATGAAGTAGTATTAACAAAAGAAGTATCTGATGCATTAAATATTAATATTAATGATAATATTTCAATTCCAATTAAAGACCAAGTATATATATATCAAGTAGTTGATATTATTGAAGGTACGGGTTTAATTGATGGATCGTATGCTTTAGTTGGTGGTAAAAATATTAGTTATTGTTATAGTGGTATTAATTATAAATTCTCAAATCATATATTAATAGATTTAAAAGATGATGATAAAGTTAAAGAAGTTTATCCAATCATTAAAAATCGTTACTCTGAATATAATGTAACAAATATTTTAGATGAAGAATTAGCAAGTACTATGACAACAGATATAATGAAAATAATTTGTATCGTTGCTAGTATGTTATTTATTGTTGTTGCAATATTAATTTGTGGTATTTATAATTATAGATTAAAAAAACAATTATTGTTTTTTGATATCAATAGTCAAGCTAATTATTATAAATCGGTAAAATTTATTTGGTGGCTTGCTTTATTTATTATTAGTACTATATTTGGTAGTGTTTTTGCAAATCTAATATTAGATGTATTTAAACCAATTTATTATTGTAAAACTCCTTATGTTATAGGAGGATTAAGTTACTTAAAGTCATTCTTAATGTTGATGATTATGCCACTTGCGTTAGCACTTAAAGGATTACCAATAAAGATTTCTAAAAAATGTATACGATTAATATTACTTATTATTTGCGCTTTATTATGTGTAGGGATGCTTTTAGTAAAGACTGAACACTATTTAACTGTTTTAAAAGTATTATTAGTAGTTATAGTGGTTACACTATTAATAGATCTTTTATTATATCTACTTAAATTTTTGAAACCATCTTTATTAAGAACATATATTTATAATATTAACTCAAAAAATAATTTTTTAAAAAATAATATGTTAATTCAAATAATGATGATAATTGTTTGTACTGTTATTTTAAGTTCAGCATCTTATTATAAAGTTACAGTTGGTGATTTATCTAAATTTTTAGAAATAGATGAAGTTGTTGCGACAACATCTAAATATGTTAATACTGATAAATATGACCTTATTAAAATGGGTAATAATGGCCAACTTGATAGAATGTATTTATCTATAATGTTGGGACTAAATAGTGATCAAGTTGATGAATATACAAATATTGAAATGACAACTGATGAGAAGTTAGTTTATCAAAGTAGAAAAAGTGTAATATTATCGAAATATCATCAAAATGTTAGTGATTTAGATGTTGGAGATATTGTTTCAATTAGAATAGGTGAACATACTGAAGAATTTTATGTAGTTAAATTCATTAATTATCCAACTGCTAATGTTGCTATTATGAGTGATTCAGATTATTTATATAATGGTTATATTGTAAATGATAATATATCAGCTGAAGAACTAGCAAAAGATTTTCAATCGAATAATTATTTTATTATTAATTTTAAAACTACTTTAGATAAAGTTGTATCATTATATATGAAATCAGTAGATGTTACGATAGCGGTGTTTATCGGATTAGTAATATTTATTGTGTTTTTTTCAATTTATTTATTTTATTTAGATTTTTTATATCAAAAAGAAAATATTAAAAAATTAAAAACTTTTGGACTTTCTTATGATAGGTGGTTAAAGTTAAACATTATTAAAAATACTTTGGTATTATTAATTTGTCTTGTTTTTGGTAGTATTTTAAATTACTATGTAACAAGAGATTTTGATTTAATTTTGAGAACTATTCATACGATATCATATGTAGGTTATGATTTAAAATTTGCGATGATTAGTTTAAGTCTAGTTGTTACGAATGTTATAGTTGGTTTTGTATATACTAATTATGAATATAAAAAAATATAAAGGAGTAAAATTATGCCATATATTGTGGATGTTTATGCAAGAGAAGTACTTGATTCAAGAGGTAACCCTACTGTTGAAGTAGAAGTTACAACTGAGTCTGGTGCAATGGGACGAGCAATCGTTCCAAGTGGTGCTTCAACTGGAATTTATGAAGCACTAGAACTTAGAGATAATGATAAATCAAGATATTTAGGTCGTGGAGTATTAAAAGCAGTAGAAAATGTTAATGATGTGATTGCGCCTGAAGTAATTGGGTATGATGTAACAAATCAAATTTTAATTGATAATGTTATGTTAAAACTTGATGGTACACCAAATAAAGAAAAACTGGGTGCTAATGCAATTCTTGCGGTATCACTTGCCACAGCACGTGCAGCTGCTGATTATTATCATATGCCACTTTATAGATATTTAGGTGGATGTTATGCAAGAACACTTCCCACACCTATGATGAATATCTTAAATGGTGGAGCACATGCTGATTGGTGTATTGATATTCAAGAAATTATGATTGTACCAGTTGGGGCTAAAACATTTAGAAAAGCTCTTCAAATGGGAGCTGAAGTATTCCATAGTTTAAAGAGTGTATTAAAAGAAAATGGTTGTGTTACATCAGTTGGTGATGAAGGCGGATATGCGCCTAAGCTTAAAAGTAATACTGATGCGTTAGATAAAGTACTTGAAGCAATCAAAAAAGCAGGGTATACACCAGGTGAAGATATATATCTAGCTCTTGATGTTGCCTCAAGTGAATTCTATGATTCATCATCAAAACAATATGTACTAAAAAGTGAAGGAAAGAACTTCAATTCTAGTGAAATGGTTGACTTCTTAGAAAGCTTAGTTAACCAATATCCAATTATCTCAATTGAAGATGGACTTGATCAAAATGATTATAGTGGTTGGAAAACTTTAACTAAACGCCTTGGCAAAAAAGTTCAATTAGTAGGTGATGATTTATTTGTAACTAATGCTTTGCGACTTAAAAAAGGAATTAAAGATGGACTTGCTAATGCGATTTTAGTAAAACTAAATCAAATTGGAACTTTAACTGAAACTCTTGAAACTGTAGAAACTGCAAAACGTGCAGGATATACTGCCATTATTTCTCATAGAAGTGGAGAAAGTGAAGATACAACAATAGCAGATTTAGCTGTTGCATTAAATGCAGGACAAATTAAAACAGGATCACTTTCAAGAACTGATCGTATTGCAAAATATAATCAATTATTAAGAATTGAAGATGATTTACAAGAAGCAGCGGTTTACGATGGACTTTCATCTTTTTACAACCTAAAAAAATAGACAATCTTAAGAGATTGTCTTTTCTTTTTGATATTTAGATAAAATAATAGGCAAATATTTTTTTGCAAGAATCATTAAAATAATTGATAAAGAAAGTAGTGTAATAAAGATAATACCAATCGTTAAACCGATATGCATAAAAAATTCACCTGTTAATACATTAGTTAATGTATCACAAAATGTAAATGTTATTGCTTCTTCATATTTGGATGCATCAGGGAATATTACTTTATGAAATACATCAAATGCCAAATCGAAATTACTTGCCGCAAATACAACAAGGCATAATGTAAAACAAATCATTATAATAACAGTTACAAGATAAGTTTTAAATATTTTATTTTTAACGGTATTTCTTCGCCAGATTAGATATATACAACATAGAATAAAAAGTATAATAGCTATATATGTAAGGTGAATTCCACCAATGAATAAAACTTTAACATCTTTCATATGTGATATAGCTTGACTAGAAAAAAATTCAACTTCACCTTCACTTGTTGTTACTGTAAATTGCATACTTTCAACATCTTGATTATATAGGTAGTTAATTATATGTTCGGTTGCATTTTCAACATCAGTCCAAGTTACATCATATATTGGGTAGTAACATTGAACTCTTTCATCATTTATTCGGTGAAAGTGGCTAATACCATTAAAGGTATCTTCTTTTAATATTTCGACAACATTATTTTTATTATGTTCTTTCATATAATAGTTTTTCGATTTAGCTATTGGTAATACAGCTGCACTTACCATTAAAGCAACAAGTATAATCGATGCTAACACCAAAACTATTGAATCAATAATACTAAGCGTTTTGTTCTTCATTTGATTCCTCGATAGTTACTTTTAAATTGCGATTTAAAAGCCAATTTTCTATTTGTTTTCTAAAAATTAATAAAATAATTCCAAATATTAACATAATAATACTTAAGAATTGAGAGGGACTTAAGAATCCAAATGGGCTAGACCCACGGTTGTCGCCTCTTAAGAATTCAAGTAAGAATCTAAAAACATTATAGCTAATAAAGTACCAAGCGCTTCTATTCTTCTTAATAACAAATAATAAAATAATGGTTAATATAAATAAAAATGCTGATTCAAATAGTTGGGTTGGATATACATTTTCCATTCCGTGATCTGTTGGATACATCATTGATAAGAATGTTCCTTCAGGAACAACTTTACCATAACAACATCCTCCACAGAAACATCCAATTCTGCCAAATGCATGAGCAATACAAATACCAATTACAATAAAGTCTAAATAGTAAAACATCATGTGTCTATCATATTTAGAAAAAATATAATAAATAATTATATATGTTGTAAATGCTGTTAATAGACCACCTGAGAATGTGATGCCATAAAATTCATATTTGAAAGTACCAGTTACTTTGTATTCAGATAAACTATGCCAAAGCCCATCAAAGAAAGATGCGCCCAAAGCAAACATTGCGCCGCTTGCGGCAGTTATGATGATAAGTTGGTCAATTTTATATTCACTTACATTATGACGCCTAAATAAATGTAGGACTAGTATTGTCAGAGCTAAAATTCCTGTTGCTATCATTAGCCCAAACATTGGTATTTCTATACCAAATATATATATTTCTGGTTTCATTAAATCACTCCTTGTTTTTATTATTATAACACAAACAAAAGGAAATATCTAAAAAAAAGATTTATATAAACCCATTAATTGAAAAAACTTTGTAAATATTGTATAATATATTAAAATAATAATTAATAAGGGGAAATTAATTATGGTAGAAAAAATTACAAATGATTTACCAAAACTTAAAAAAGATATAGCTATTATAGACTTATTAATGAATTTTGTTAAAGATAGTGAACTTAAAGGAAAGTGGGTTTATACTATCAATTTATATCAAGATCTTGAAAACAATATAAGACAATATCAAATAGTAGAAGTTAATCAAACTCTTATTAATTATATTGATAATGATAATTATATGTTAAATCGGATGATAGGTGAATTTAAAGAAGATATTTATCCTTTATTTAGTGCCAATTGCTTGGTTTTGATTGAAAAGTTAAAATATGATGAACTAAGAAGCATGAGCAAAGAAATAGATGAAAATTTAAAAATTTACTCAATAAAGCATTATATTGATAATATTTATGCCATTGATTTAATTAAGTTTAAAAAATGCGCAACAAGACTTCTTGAAGAAAGTATTGATGAGAATAGTAAAAAACTAGTAAATAAAGTAGTTGATCTTTATGGTTTAAATAAAAATATATATATTCAAATTGAACAAATGTTTTCAAAAATTATTAAAACTCTAGAAAATAAAGATGACTATATAAATGAAATGCATGATTTTTTATTACATGCTTTTGTAATACTTGCGGGTGATAAGAATGTTTAATAAAGTCATAATGAGTTTAATCGAAATATTTAATGAAGATGCCTATGTTAATATTACAGTTAATAATACGATTAAAAATGCTAAATTTAACGATTATGATAAAAAGTTATATACAAGACTTGTATATGGCGTTGTAGAAAAGAAATTAATGTTAGATTATTTACTTCAACCTCACATAAGTGGAAAGAGGGTAAAACCTTATTTTAAGAATGCTTTAAGGGTTGCGGTATACGGGATCGACTTTTTGAATATTCAAAACCATTATTTAGTAAAAGAGATTGTTTCAACAGTTAAGAAAAAAGATTATAAAGCATCATCATTTGTTAATGCAATTTTAAGAAAATATATTGCAAGTGACAGAAGAAGTTTAGATAATCTAAAAGGATCTGACTTATTAAGTATTAAATATAGTGTAAATAAAGATATAGTAGAATTGTTACAAAAACAATATTCAGGTTCTATTGAAGATATATTAAGTGCTTCAAAAGAAGGAGTCAATACATACCGTATTAATACATTAAAAACCAATCTTCAAGAAATTAAAGAAGCTTTAATAGATGTTGAATATACAGTTGAGGAAGATATTATATTAACTACAAATAAAAGTTTAGTAGATACAACACTTTTTAAAGAAGGAAAAATTATAGCCCAAGATAAATCAAGTATTATGGTAGGAGTTGTCGCAAATGCTTTACCTAATATGAAAGTACTAGATGCATGTAGTGCACCAGGTGGGAAAACAATGCATATGGCCACATCTATGAAAAATGAAGGAAAAATCGTTGCGATAGATGTTCATAAGCATAAGATTAAATTAATTGAAGAAAATGCCAATAAACTTGGTATTACTTGTGTAAAGGCAAAATGTGCAGATTCCAGCAAGGTTTCATTTGATGAGGCGTTTGATTTAATCTTGGCAGATGTTCCATGCTCAGGACTTGGTGTTATGCATCATAAACCAGACTTAAAATATCATATGACCCAAGATAAAATAAATGATATCATTAAGTTACAATCAAGTATTGTTGAAAATGTTATTAAGTATTTAAAAAAAGGTGGAATATTTGTTTATAGTACTTGTACAATAAACAAAGAAGAAAATGAGTTATTTATAGAAAAATTCTTAAAAACTCATAATAATTTTAAAATTGAAAAAGTTATAAAAACTCTTCCAAGTGTAAAAGAAGATGGTTTTTATATATGTAGGTTAAAGGAAGTAAGCGATGAATAATATATATGATTATACATTAGAAGATTTAAAACAATACTTCATAGAAAAAGGCGAAAAACCATTTCGTGCAACTCAAATCTTTGAATGGTTATACCGCACAAGAATTAGTAGTTTCTCAGATATGACTAATGTTTCAAAAAAGACTATTGAAATTTTAGAAAAAGATTTTGCCCTTGAAGATTTAGAGATCGTTACAAAACAAGTATCAGTTGATGGAACTGTTAAATATTTATCAAAGTTAAAAGATTCAAAATTGATTGAAACAGTTCTTATGAGACATAACTATGGTAATAGTGTATGTATTACAAGTCAAGTAGGTTGTAATATGGGATGCAGTTTCTGTGCAAGTGGTGAACTTGGAAAGGTGAGAAACCTTACAACTGGAGAAATGGTTCAACAAATTATGATGGTTCAACGAGATCTTGATAAAAGTTATCAAAGAGTTTCAAATATTGTTGTAATGGGAATTGGAGAGCCATTTGATAATTATGATAATGTTATGAACTTTTTAAGAATTGTAAACTACGCTAAAGGCTTTGAAATTGGAGCTCGTCATATGACGGTATCTACTTGTGGGTTAGTTCCAAAAATCAAAGAATTTGCTGATTTTGAGCTTCAGGTTAACCTTGCGATAAGTTTGCATGCACCAAACAATGACTTAAGAAGTAAGATTATGAAAATCAATAAAAGTTATCCGATTGAGAAAGTTATTGATGCTGTAAAAGAATATATTGAAATTACTAATAGAAGAGTAACTTTTGAATATATATTATTACATGGTGTAAATGATACAAAAGAATGTGCAATAGAACTTGCTAATTTATTAAGAGGAATTAATGCATATGTTAATTTAATTCCATATAATGAAGTATCAACTAAACCATATAAACAAACAACTAAAAAAGATGCTGAAGCATTCTTTAGTGTACTACATGAAAGAGGAATTAATGCAACACTAAGAATGGAACATGGCGCAGATATCTCTGCAGCATGTGGTCAACTTCGAGCTAAAAAATTAAAGGAAGAAAATTAATGAATGCACTTGTAATATCAAATATTTCTGGTGAATATACAATATATGATACAAATTCTAAAAAAGAAATTCTTGCAAAAGCACGTGGAGTATTTAGAAACAATAAAACTACTGTTAAAGTAGGTGATATTGTTGAATATACAGAAGGATCACCTCATGCAATCATTACAAAAGTAGGGAAAAGAAAAAATGATTTTGTCCGCCCCGCTGTCGCAAACATAGATCAAGCTTTTGTTGTAACATCACTAAAAGAGCCAGATATTAATACAAATTTACTTGACCGTATTATTACAATATTTGAGTATCAAAATATTGTACCTATTTTAATCTTTTCCAAAAGTGATTTATTAACTGAAAAAGAATTAACAGAATCATTAGAAATAGTAAATTATTATAAAGGAATTGGTTATAATACAATTGTTACAAGTAATGCCAATCCACTTACTATAGAAGATATTAAACCATTTATTAAAGGTAAGATTAGTGTTTTTGCTGGACAAAGTGGTGTAGGTAAAAGTAGTATTTTAAATGTATTAGATGATACGATTAATATGGATACAGGCGAAATATCAAAAGCTCTAAATAGAGGAAAGCATACAACAAGGTTTACAAAACTATTTAATATATGTGAAGGTTGGCTTGCTGATAGTCCTGGCTTTGGGACAATGGAATTAATTGATATGGAAAAAATAGATGTAGCCCATAGTTTTATAGAATTTTTTAATCTTTCAAATGAATGTAAATATAATGGTTGTCTTCATTTAAATGAACCATCTTGTAGAATAAAAAAAGCAGTAGAACAAAAAGAAATCTTACAATCTCGATATGAGAATTATCAACAATTTATAAAAGAATTAGATACGAAAAGGAAGTGGTAGGATGAAAGTAGCTCCTTCAATATTATCAGTAATAGATGAAAATTTACCAAGTACAATTGAAAAACTAAATCACATAGGTTTAACTTATTTACATTTAGATGTAATGGATGGTGTATTTGTTCCAAATACAACATTTGATTGGGCTTTAGTTAAAGAAATAAAAAAGGTGTCAAATTTAATTATTGACACGCACTTAATGATTGATAAACCAGAAAATGCAATTGATAATTATTTAGATACTGAAAGTGATTATTTAGTATTTCATATCGAAGCAACAACAAAAGCACAAGAAATTATCAATAAAATAAAAGCAAAAGGTAAAAAGGTCGGTATTTCAATTAAACCTAAAACACCTGTTGATGAAATCCTGCCATATTTAGCTGATTTAGATTTAGTACTTGTTATGAGTGTTGAACCTGGTTTTGGTGGTCAAAAGTTTATGGAAGATATGCTTGAAAAAGTTAAATTATTAAAAACTTTAAGAGAAGAAAAAGGTTACAACTATTTAATTGAAATTGATGGTGGCATTAATAATGTTACAGCACCTCTTGCCAAAGAGGCAGGATGTGACATCGTGGTTGCGGGAACATACTTCTTTAAAAATCCAGATTTAAAACAAACTGTTAAGGAACTTGAATCACTATGAAAATAATTATAGTAGCTGGTGCTCCTAATAAAACTTTTACTAAACTGTATCATAGAAATCCATCGGATTATTATATAGGAGTAGATTCAGGCTGTTTAGAGTTAATTAAAATGGGAATAAAGATTGATTATGCTATAGGAGATTTTGATTCAGCACAAGATTTAGATTTAATTAAAGCTAATTCTTATGAAGTATCAATTCATCCTAAAGAAAAAAATGAAACTGATTTAGAACTTGCATTAATGCATCTTGATACATTAAAAGGCGCAATTGATTTAGAAGTTGAAATCTATGATGCAACACATGGTAGACTTGATCATGAATATAATACATATATGTTACTTGCTAAATATTCTAATTATTCAATTAAATTAATTGATGAAGAAAATCAAGTAATGTATTTAAAAGCAAAATCATCTTATAAAATAAAAAATCAAAAAGTTAAATATTTTTCAATATTTACAAATACTACTTCAGTAGTATCTATAGAAAATGCTAAGTATCCACTATTTGATAAAACAATCAAACCAAGTGATACTTATCTAATTAGTAATGAAAGATTAAATAATAATACTCATCCTATTATTGAAGTAAATAAAGGTGGCATCTTTTTATTTATTAATTACTAAAATGAATATTTAATCTCCTAGCACATATAATGTAATAACTAGGAGGATTCTTATGCATTTTCGTATTATTAAATTACCAAGATTTCTTTCAAAAATAATTTGCTTTTTTCTTAAATTATTTTCAAAAGAAAAAGAATAATCAATATAAAAATCCTGTTCATAAGAACAGGATTTTATTATACTTTAGTAATTATTTGATTATTTTCATCGCACTTCTAGATACGCTATAAAATAAAAAATAGATCTACTCTACTAGAAGATCTACAGGTTTCTTAAAATGTATCTTTTGTAGGAATGACCTAATTTTTGTAACAAGCAAAAAATTCTTATTTTAAAATGTTCTTACAATAATCTTTTAATTCAAGAATACTTTCGTTTGCTGTATTCCAAACTATTTCTAAATTAATAGTATCATATCCATAAACAATTCTGTTTCTCATACCAATTATCTGTTTCCAAGGAATCTTATTATATTCTTTTACAAATTCAACTGATAAACCATTAGCTAATTCTCCAATTTGAAATAAATTAAAACAAATAACTTCTTCAATGTCATCATTTAAAGCAAATTCTGTTTCATTTATATCGGATATTTTTTCAATAATACGATTACATCTTTTAATAATTTGTAACAATATCCCTCTATCTTTAACCCCTAACATAATTTAATCATATCCTCCATTATTTGTTTTTTAAAATATTCATCAATATAAGATGAATCAAATATAATATCAACCTTTTTATTTAAAGATGTTTCTAATTCATCTTCAAGTAACCCTTGATCTATAAATGTTTTAATATTTCCTTTATTACAATAAATATCAATATCACTTGACTCTTTTGCCTCTCCTCTAGCGTATGATCCAAAAAGATAAATTTCTGTTATTCCGTGTTTATTAAGAATTGGTTTAATAATATTCTTAATTTCTTTTATTGTATAAATAGAATTATTTATATCAGTATTAATTAAAGAAACAATATAACCATTTCTATTTTCTATATTATCTAAATGATTAATAATATTAGTGTCTGATTTCTTAACCCTAAATTGATACATTTTATAATTATTCTTATTGAAATTTGATATATATTCATTTTGATTAAATGGCATAGTATCACCTCTTATATACATATGATATCATATGTTAATTCTTTTGTAAAGTTTTTAATATACTAATATTATATGTAGTAATAATACACATATTTATAGTTTTTTTATGAAAAATAATTTATCTTATATCTTTATCATTTAAACATTAATTATACTTAGTAATTATTTGATTATTTTCCAATTACCTGTTTTATATATTTCTTTTTCGCTAATATAGCCATTTAATTTTAATTCTTTAATTAACCTATCTATTGTTCTTTCGGATTTGTTGATAATTTTTGCTAATTCATATCTTGTAATGCAGGGATTTTCGATGATTGCTTTTAATATTATTTTTGCATTTTTTGTTAAATTTATATCGCCATTTATATCGTCATTTGTGTTGCCATTTATATTGTCAATTTCATAATTTGCATTATAGATGACCACTCTAAAATATATATCTGTCGCAAAAATTTCTACATGATTATTATTATCTTTAAATAATCTGTTTGTTCCATTAATTATTTTATCAAACCCACTTCCGCGACGATCCATATATTTCATTCTAACAAATACATCTGCAAGTATAGGATTTTTTCTTATGGATGGTATTGTATTTTTGATTTCTTTATTTATTTGATGGCCAGAAGCTAGTGGTCCTGGAGATGTGATTTCGATTCTATCATCATATATATCTACTGTTACTTCTGAACCTAGATTAGTATATTGTCTGTGTATTAATGCATTTACTATAGTTTCTTTTACCGCTATTTCATCATATTCAGGCATTTCAACCCTACCACTTGGTTCTTTTTTCCATTTTTTCTTAGTATTAATTTTTACAAAATTAAGTGCTGAATCAAGTAACTTTACAATTCCACCAGTATATTCATTATCATCAGAAGCCTCTTCAAGAGAAGTTTTAGTTAATCCATTCCATCTAGTACAAAAAATTCGATTATGTCTGTATATATTTTGGTCTGAAAATAATACACCTGCATTTGTTAAATATCCATCATCAGTTGCTAGTGAAAAAGAAATATAGTCAGAATTTTTAATTCTTGTTAGGGTTCTTTCAAAAAAAGTTGCTTCAAAAAAAGTAAAAGAATAATCTTTTTTTAAATAATGGGTAATAAGAGAATCATACGTTTTATTTTTACCTTTTAATACTAATTCAGCATAAACATATCCTGGTGCTTTAATTGTTTGGTTCCCACATCTAATATATGCTTCTGTTATACCATTAGATGAATAACAATAAGGTGTTAAAGGACCAGGAGATACATTTAATGCTAAAAAGATAACACCATCTTCACTATATGGATTAATTGTATAAGTAGGTATAGGGTCGATTCGTGAATTAATTAATTCGGAAATTTTTTCACATATATATTGATGGTTATCAATACCAACTAAATTTTTGTCATCTGCTATACCAAAGAATAAGGTACCACCGATTCCATTTGCAAATGCTGAGACACTCTTTAACCAACTTTTTGGCTTATTAATTTCTAATTTTTCTTTAAAATCATAATCTGAACATTCTACTATTAATTTATGTAACATTTCTTTTCCTTCCTTTTTTAAAAAATAAAAAAGCGGCCAATTAACTAAAACAAAAGTATCCTATTAAAAAATAGGATTAACTCTCATTTTATTTAATTAGCCGCGTACGTCTCTTGCGCGAATGAACTTACCGTTTATTCTTTGGACTAGTAAATCATCAATATAAATATTATCCCAAAAGACTAGATAATAGATTTTAAAACTTGACTTTTTACATTTTAAATTATATCATATTTTCTTTTTGAAATCAAAAATAATGTTAAAAAAATATATGGCGTCCCCGGCGGGAATCGAACCTGCAATAAGGTCTTAGGAGGACCTCGTTATGTCCATTTAACTACAGGGACTTGGTATATATATTATAACAAAAAAATAATTTTTTTGTTATATTTTAGATATGTTAATTTTTGCAAAAAAGATATATATATGTTATAATAAATATAATTAGTGTAAATGGGAGTTTATTATGAATAAGATATTAATTGCAGAAGACGATAGAGAATTAAGACAACTATTTCAAAGTGTATTTATTAAGAAAGGTTATTTAGTAAAAACTGTTTCAAACGGAAAAGAAGCACTAGATGAACTTGATAAAAATTATTATGATTTAATTATTAGTGATATAATGATGCCGGAGATGGATGGGTATGAGCTTGTTAGTTCATTAAGAGAATCAGGATCAACAATTCCAGTAATGATGATCACCGCAAAAACATCTTTCTCAGATATGAGACTAGGTTTTTTATCGGGTAGTGATGATTATATGACAAAACCTGTTAATGTTAATGAAATGGTAATAAGAGCAGAAGCTCTTTTAAGACGCGCCAAAATGACTAGTGAAAGACGCCAAATAATTGGTAATACAGTACTTGAATATGATTCTTTTATAGTTATATCGAATGGAGAAAAAGTAGAGCTTCCTCTAAAGGAATTTCAAGTCCTTTATAAGATGGTAACATATCCTGGTAAAATATTTACAAGACAACAATTAATGATGGATATTTGGGGATTTGATTCTGATAGTGATATGCATACGGTAGATGTACATATAGAGCGTCTTAGAAAAAAATTTAAAGATAATCCCGACTTTGAAATTGTAACTATGAGAGGTCTTGGATATAAGGTGGTAAAAAAGTGAAAAAGATAAAGTTTAATTATCGTAGTTGGAAAACTAAAAAAAGACAAAGTTTTAAATTTTATTTTGTACTATTTAGTATGATTGTAATTGCTAGCGCAATTAGTATTGGATCAGCATTTAATGAAGTATTAAATCTATTATTATCAGAAGATATAGAAATACCTAATTATTTAATCACTTTTACAGTGAGTTTAATAGTAGGATTAATTTTAGCCTTTTTTATCGGTAAAAGCTTAATTAATCCAATTAAAGAATTAAAAGATTTAATGAATGAAGTTGCTAATGGTAATTTAAACATTCGTGCTAATGAAAAGAGTATCTTCGATGAAATCGAAGATATGAAACACTATTTTAATTTAATGATGAAAGAACTTTCTGCTACTGAAACTATTCAATCAGATTTTATATCTAACGTATCTCATGAATTTAAAACTCCACTTAATGCAATAGATGGTTATGCAACACTACTTTCAGATGATAATATTACTGAAATTGAAAGAAAGGAATATATTGAAAAAATCCATTTCAACGCAAGAAGGATGAATGAGCTTATTCAAAATATATTACTACTTTCTAAAATTGATAATCAAGCAATTAATTTTAAGAAAAATGAATATTCATTAGATGAACAAATTAGACAATCTATTTTGTTTTTAGAACCTAAATGGATGGAAAAGAATGTTGAATTTGATGTTGATTTAGATGAAGTAAAATTTACAGGTAGTGAAAGTTTAATGATGCATGTGTGGAATAATTTAATCGACAATGCGATTAAATTCGGACCAAAGAGTGCTATTATTAAAATTACCTTAAAGAATATTGGTGATGAAATTATATTTACAATAGAAGATGAAGGGCCAGGTATTAAGGGAGAATCAATAGATTTTATCTTTAATAAGTTTTATCAAATAGATACATCTCATAAAAGTGAGGGAAATGGGCTTGGCCTTTCTTTAGTTAAAAAGATAATTGATATTCATGAAGGTAGTATCAATGTTGAAAATTTACAAGATAAAGGATGCAAATTTACAGTTAAATTAAAATAGCTAGATGTCGAATTTTGTCAACAAAAGTTGAAATTTAGTTGATTTTTGATTGAAGTTAATTTAGTATAATTAATCTAGGAAGGATATCTTATTATAAAATAAAATATTTGGAGGATTAATTATGTTAACATTATTTACAGATACTGATACTGATATTACTTTGCAAGAGGCAAAAGAATACGGATATAAATTGATTAGTATGCCATATGTGATAGATGGTAAAGAAATTAAGCCATATGAAGATTTTGAAGTTTTTGATTATAAAACATTTTATGATACTCTAAGAGAAGGGGCGCTTCCTTCTACTTGCGCAATAAGTCCTGTTACTTATATGGAATACTTTGAACCTGAATTTGCAAAAGGTAATGATATACTTTATGTTCATTTTTCTCGCGCAATGAGTGGAACTTTCAACGCAATGAATATTGCGGTTGAAGAATTACATGAAAAATATCCTGATCGAAAATTTTATACAATTGACACAATGGGGATAACAATTTTAAGTAATATAATTGTAAAAGAAATTGGTGATATGTATAAAAATGGTAGTTCAATTGAAGATATAATGGCGTGGGCTGATAAAGAAGTAAAACACTTTGCAACTTACTTTTTTGCTGATAACTTAAAGTTCTTTAGAAGAAGTGGTCGTGTCACTAATATTGCAGCAATCATGGGTGGAGTAATTGGGATTAAACCAATTATCTATATGGACGATAATGGTACAATGACTAACATTGCAAAATCAAGAGGTAGAGTTACTGCTTTAAATAAACTTCTTGAATATGTTGAAAATTTAAGTGTTGATATAGATAAACATCGAATAATTATTGGACATACTGATTCACTTCATTTAGCTGAAAAACTAGGTGAAATGTTAAAAGCAAAATATGGCAATAATTTAAATATTGAATATGTTGTTGTTAATCCAACTGCAGGAAGTCATTGTGGACCTGATACAGTAGGAGTTGCATTCTACGCAAAACATAAATAGGCTTTTTAATATGGTAGAAATTAAAGAAGTTAAAACTAAAAAGCAACAAAAGGAATTTTTAAATTTCCCTCTAAATTTATATAAGGATAATCCTTATTTTGTTCCACCACTATATATGGATGAAAAGAAAATTTTCAAAAAGAATTATCTTTATTTAGATCAAGCAGAAGCTGTGTATTATAATGCATATATAGATGGTAAAATAGTAGGTAGAATTTCTGGAATTATTCAACATGTATCTAATAAAAAAGAAAATCAAAAACGAGTTAGATTTACTAGATTTGATGCAATTAATAATCAAGAAGTTGCAAACAAATTATTTGAAACCGTTGAAGCATGGTCTAAGTCCAAAGGAATGGATACAATCGTTGGACCACTTGGCTTTTCAGATCTTGAGCGTGAAGGACTCTTAGTTGATGGGTTTGATCAACTATCAACTTTCGAGGAACAATATAATTATGAATATTATCAAACTTTAATTGAAAATTATGGTTTTCAAAAAGAAGTAGATTGGACTGAAAGAAAATTATATTTGCCAAAAACTATCGATCCACGTCTTGATAAAATTAGTTCAATGATGATGAAAAAATATAATTTAAAATTTGGCGAAGCTAAAAACACAAAAGATTTTATTAAAAAATATGCCGATAAATTCTTCGATATTATTGATGAAACATATGTAGATATATATGGTTCTGTACCATTTACAAAAGCAACTCGTAAAATGATGATAGATAATTTTAAATTAATCATAGACTTAAAAAGAGTTGCGGTAATAGTAGATGAGGCGAATAATGTTGTATGCTTTGGAATTTGTTTCCCATCTCTTGCAAAAGCCGTTCAAAAATCTCGTGGTCATTTAACACCATGCGCAATAGCAAGAGTTCTAAAAGCAATAAAAAAACCTAAGGTATTAGACCTTGGATTAATCGGAGTACTTCCTGAATATGAAAGAAAAGGAATTGCATCAGCTATATTAAATGAAGTAATGAAGATGTTATCAAATGGTGATATTGAATATGCTGAAACAAATCTTAATTTAGAAACAAATGATAATATCCAAAATCAATGGAAGCTATTTGATTCTGTTCTTCACAAACGTAGAAGAGCTTATGTAAAAACAATAAATTAAACCTCTTAAAAAGAGGTTTTTTATATTTAAAAATATATATAAAATGCTTGTATTTATTATAAAAAATTGATATAATTTAAGTTGTAAAAAGTCAAGTTTTAAAATCTATTATCTAGTCTTTTGGGATAATATTTATATTGATGATTTACTAGTCCAAAGAATAAACGGTAAGTTCATTCGCGCAAGAGACGTACGCGGCTAATTAAATAAAATGAGAGTTAATCCTATTTTTTAATAGGATACTTTTGTTTTAGTTAATTGGCCGCTTTTTTATTTTTTAAAAAAGGAAGGAAAAGAAAATGATTGAAGAAAAAAACTATGAAATTGTAAAATTTAAAGATGGAGAAAAAGAAATTGAAGTTTTAATTATGCCTAATGATGAAACGGTGTGGTTAACACTAGATGGTATGTCAACTTTATTTCGTAAAGAAAGAGCTACTATACTACGACATGTAAGAAATAGCTATAAAGTTAATGAATTAGAAAAAAATGTAGAGTATATCAAAATTGTAAATGATGTAAAATATTATAATTTTGATGTTGTATTAGCTGTTGGATATCGCGTTAAAAGTAAGCGTGGGATAATTTTTAGAAGGTTTGCAATAGAGATTTTGCGAAAATATATAATGCAAGGTTTTGTCCGAAATAAAGTTCCAACAATATCTGCTACAGATAATTATTTAAATTTAATTCAAGAAGTTATTAAAAAAGATAATGGTTCTGAAAAATTATAAATAAAGGAATGTACAAGAAACTCTTTGATTATAGAATAAGAGTATAATATTTAATTACTTTACTTTCACGCTTACTTATTAGGTAAATGTAAGCGTAAAGGTAAGGTGTTAAAATAAAAACTATATTTTTTGAGATGTTATTAAATTAGAATAATTAAATGTATATATGTTGATTTGCTCAACGAAGTATGATAAAATTGGACTTGGGTGAGCAAAATGATATTAACTACAAAAGAATTATTAGAAAAATATAAAAATTATAGTAATCCAAAAGATAAAATTAAAAGAGAAATTGATAGTGGAAAGTTTTATAAGGTTAATAGAGGTATATACGAAGATAATATTAATGTAGAAGGATATTTATTAGCTAATGTAATAGAATCTCCATCATATCTTTCATTCGAATATGCATTATCAAAGTATGGATTGATTTTAGAACAAGTCAAAGTATATACTTCTGCAACAACTTTAAAAAGGCATAATAAGTATATAAGTAATATATTTGGTAATTATTATTACACTGATATTCCAGTAGATGTTTGGAATATGGGTATTATAATAAAAGAAGAGAATAATTATACTTATATGATAGCAACTCCTGAAAAAGCTTTGTGTGATTTATTATACAAAAAACCACAAGTAACTTCAGTAAAACAATTAAAGGAATTATTGTTTGATGATTTAAGAATTGATGAAGAAGACTTTTCAAAGTTAAATAAAGAAGCTATTATATCTATTTGTGATTATTATAAAAGAAAAAATTTAAAAATTTTAAAGAAAATGTTATTGGGGGATAACTTATGAAAACATTAATAGAACAAATGTTAACTAAATATAATTGTTCTACAAAAGAACAATATATCAATGCATTTAAAGAAATTGTACAAGAAATAACTTTATATGCATTAAGTTTAACTGATTTTTTTGATCATGCTGCATTTTATGGTGGTACAGCTCTGAGAATATTTTATGGGTTAAATAGATTTAGTGAGGGTCTTGATTTTTCTTTATGTAATCATAATTCAAATTTTAATTTAGAAAAATATTTTTCAAGTATTTCTAATACATTCAGAAAATTTGGGTTAAACTTTGAACCAGTATTGAAAGAAAAAACACAAGAATCAAATATCCAATCTGCATTTTTAAAAGGAAATACGTTAGAACATTTGTTATTAATAAACCCGTTAAATGATGTAGCTAATCATATTCAAAAAAATGAAGTAATTAAAATCAAGTTTGAAATAGATGTAAATCCGCCAGCTGGAGCAACATATGAGTATAAAACAAAAGAATTTCCTTTAATTCATAAAATTAAAATATATGATGAAGCATCATTATTTGCTGGAAAAGTGCATGCAGTATTATGTAGGGGATGGAAAAATAGAGTAAAGGGAAGAGATTTGTATGATCTAGATTTTTATATAAAGAATAATTGTATTTTAAATGTTCATCATTTGTCACAAAGAATGATTCAAACAGGACATTTAAAAGATAATGTTAATTTAACTATATTAGATGTACAAAAAATGTTAATAGATAAAATAGAATCTATTGATTTAAACATTGCTAAAAAAGACTTATTTTCTTTTTTAGATAATATTGATTTTATATCTATATGGTCTAATAATTATTTTAAACAAAGAATTTTACAATTAAAATCTAATGAAATAAATTTATCACTGATAAAATATGATGTATCAAAATGGGGAGTAAACTACGAATTAGAAAGAAAAAAAATATCTACAATATATTGTAGCTCTTCTAGTGAACTTAAAAATAAAATAAATAATATTAATAAAATATTATTTCAATATATTTGTAGTGACGATTTTACTTTAAATTTTGGTAATAAAACAAATACATATTCTAAGTATTATGTAATTGAATATGAAAATAAAAAAATGTTTGTGAAGGATAGCGTTAGATTAGAAAAGTTGATTGACATATTAAAGCAGTAGCGAAATATTACTGGATTAACTAAAAGTTTATTATACAAAAGATTAGAAAGCCAATAAAGAAAAAGACTACAAACTTACTAGAAAACAAAGTAAATTTGTAGTCTTTTGTTAAGAAAATTGCAGAAAACAATCATATATATAAAGATATATCATAGATATTGTTATGAATTTCTTGACTATTTCAAATTGTGAACAGGTTTTTACTTATAAAAATTATAGTTCTAAAAATTTAAGAATTTGTTTAGAATATAAAATTCTTAAGATTATAATTTCTTTTTCTTCTTCAGAAAAAATATAGTACAATTTAAATTTGTTTATCATTATTATTTTAACATTTTTATTGTTAAAAAAAGTATTGTTTACTGTTTCTCCCATATTTGAAAAATATACTAATTGATCAAGTTTTTGCAAGATATTTTTGTATAATTTTTCAGCAGCTCTATAATTAGATAGAGTTATAGAAATATAATTTAAAATATCTATTAAATCTTTATATGCAGTTTTAGTAAAAGCATATTTATTTTTTAAATCCATATTTATCAGCTATATTTTTCATTACAGTTTCTACATCTAAAACTTCATTATTGTTTATATCTGATAAACCTTGGTTAATTAATTTAGCTTCTTTTATTTTACTTATTAATTTTTCGTAATAAGATATATCCATGACTACTAATTTACCATATCCATTTTTAGTAACAAAAACAGGTCCATTAGCTTCTTTACATCGTTTTTCTATGTTGACCGTATCTTTTAAATCACGCATTGGTATGATTATCATATTACACCTCCTAATAGTTGTTATGGCTATATTATATACTAAATTAGCCGCATGGCAAGCATAATCGAAAGTTTGATGGAATAGAAAAAATTCTCCTTTCGCTTATATAATACGAATAAAAAATATTAAATTACGTTTTAGTTTTTAAATATTCAGATTTTGTATATTAAAAATTATATATTTAATGATGAATGTGCTAATTTAATTATAGTTGTGTTGATATTTTTAAATAAGTTGAATTTTGTTATAAAGTAATCAGACAAGTGTTTGCAAAAGTTATTTAATTTGAAAAACACATTATATTATTGTATAATAAATATAAAAGGAGAATATCGTTATGGAGAATGCAACAAATATAACTTACGAAAATATAATAGTAAAAAAAAGAAACAAAAAAAGAAAGAAACTATGGGATTGATTTACTTAGAATTGTTTCGATGTTTTTAGTTGTGCTTACACATATTTTGGGGCAAGGAGGCATAAGAGGGAATCTTAATCTTCTTTCACCAAAAGGTATAATAGTAGAATTCTTATATGTTATAAGCCTAACATGTGTTAATATTTATGCGTTAATATCTGGCTATGTAGGTATAAAATCTAAACATAAATATTCTAATCTTATACAACTTTGGATACAAGCGTTATTTTATTCTATAATAATTACTATAGTATATGTTATATATACATATATGAATACTGGAGTATTAGAGGTTAAAACATTAATAAAAGGCTTTTTACCTTTTACATTTGAACAATATTGGTATTTTTCTGCTTATGTAATATTATTTATGTTTATGCCGTTATTAAATTATCTCTTATTAAATGTACCAAGAAAAGAGTTAAAAAAATATGCTACTATAGTATTTATAATTTATTGTTGTTTTGGTATTATTCGGGGACAATATAATTCAATAAATTATGGATATTCTTTTTTGTGGTTAGCAATATTATATTTAGTTGGAGGGTATGTTTCAATATATGATCCTTTCAAAAAATTTACAGTTAAAAGATGCATTATATATTTATTTATAATATTGCTTGTTACTGTAGCGGTAAATGTATTAGTTAATTTCATGGTGCTACAAATATTTAATAAACAATATAACTTACCATATTTACTATATTATCAATCACCTAATATCGTGATTAGTTCAATATTATTTTTAATAATTTTTAGTAAGCTACAAATTAAAAAAAGGTATCAAAAAATAATTACTCTTGGTGCTAGTACTTCATTTGGTGTTTATTTAATTCATGTTCATCCGCTTATCTATTATAATTTGATTAATTTCGGATTTATTAATTTATCATATGAAAATTTGCCGATAATGATTTTGGCTATATTTTTGTGGTGCATAATTATATATTTAAGTTGCACTATAATAGATTTTATTAGAATATGTATATTTAAGCTATTAAAAATCAAGAATATATCAATATGGATAGGAAATTTAATTGATACTTTTTTATAAAATGGATAAAATAGCAATTTGACAAGGCGTATAAAAAATGATATACTATATATAAGATAATTTATGTTTCATTTATAATATAAAATATATGGCACTAGGAAAAAATTAATTAACAACTTTATTTAAATTGTAACAAAATAAGTATCTTATTCATAATATACAACAGATATTATAGGTGATTAGAATGTTAAAAAATAATGAAAAAATAAGAAAAATTTTAAAAGAATGGTTTAATGTAGACAATATTGTTAGTGTTACTCCATATGGTGGGGGATTAATTAACAATACATATTTAGTAGAATTTGAAGATACTAAATATATTTTGCAAAGAATCAATGAGAATGTTTTCCATTCTCCAATTGGAGTTATGCATAACATTGATTTAATAACTAATTATATTCGTAAACAAGAAATATATGAAGGTAAGAATTATCGTAATTCTACTTTAACAGTTATAAAAACAAAGTATGATGAAAATTTTGCGATTGTAAAAGATGAATATTGGCGATGCTATACTTGTATAGATGGTGTTACATATGATAATACTGAAGATCCTAAAATCTTTTATGAAGCAGGAGCTGCAATCGGAAGATTCCATAAACTTTTAGATGGTTTTCATACAAGACTTGTAAGTGATAATATCAAAAACTTTCATAATACTCCAGCACGTTTTGAAGATTTTACAAATGCGGTAAAACTAGATTTAGCAGGACGTGTAGAAGAATGTACAGACCTAATTAATTTTGTAAATGAAAGATCATCTACAATGGGAACTATTGTAAATGCTCTTGAAACTAAAAAAATCCCAAGACGTGTGGTTCATAATGATACAAAATTAAATAATATTATGTTTGATAAAACTGGTACTAAAGCTTTATGTATGATAGATTTAGATACTGTAATGAAAGGTTCACTTGTATATGACTTTGGTGATGCCCTTCGTCTTGGCGCATCAACTGCAAAAGAAGACGAAACAGATCTTTCTAAAGTAAATATTAACTTTGAACTCATTGAAGCATTCACAGAAGGATTCTTAAAGAATATCAAAGGTTTAATTACAAAAGAAGAAATATCACTTCTAATGACAGGATATTATACAATAACCCTTGAACTTGGCATGCGTTTCTTAACTGACTATATCAATGGTGATAAATACTTTGAACTTAACCAAGACCAAAAGAAACGTCGTCCTAATATTAATTTAGAACGTGCTAGAAACCAATTAAAACTTGTATCAATTATTGAACAAAACATGAAAGAACTTGAACAAATAGTAGTAAAAACATTACAAAAAATTTAAAAAATCGTATCTTTGGATGCGATTTTTTATGTTTAATACATTAAAACTAACTAATTTAATAAAATAGTGAATTATAATTTAATAAAATAGTAAATTATACTTGAAAAAAATGAAAAAAAATAGTATAATAAGAAATAGAATAGTAAGTAAAATACACACATTATATATTACAACATGTATTACTTTTAACTAGATGAGGTTATATTTATGAAAGTTTTAGTAATATCTAGTCACACACCTTCATTATTTTGGTTTAGAATGGATATGATGAAGGATTTTTTATTGCGAGGACATGAAGTGATTGCAATAGGAAATGAAGATGAGAATAAATGGTTAGATTCATTTAAAGAAGTAGGAATTAAATATAGAAAATTTAATGTTGAAAAAAATGGAATGAATCCTTTAAAAGATTTAAAAACATTAAAACATTTAAAGAAAATATTAAAAGAAGAAAAACCAGATAAAATCTTTACATATCAGGCAAAGCCTGTTATTTATGGTGGACTTGCATCAAGAAAATATAAAATTGATACATATCCACTGATTGCTGGGGTTGGTTCTGTTTTTTTATCTAAAGGATTAAAAGCCTCATTAGTTAGGTTTATTCTAAAAACTGAATATAAGATAGCTCTTAAAAAAGCTAAAAAAGTATTTTTTCAAAACCAAGATGACGTTGATTTGTTTATAAAACTAGGTATTATTAAACAAGATAAAGTTGTTATAATGCATGGATCAGGGGTTAATCTTGAAAATTTTGTTCCCCAAGAATTACCAAGTGATGTAACATTCTTATCGGTTAGTCGTTTAATTAAAGATAAAGGTGTTGTAGAATATTTAGAGGCAGCTCGTCTTGTAAAAGAACAATACCCAAATACCAGGTTTTTACTTGTTGGCCCATTTGATACTAATCCATCTAGTTTAAAACCTGAAGAATTACAAGTTTATATAGATAATAATGTAGTCGAATATTTTGGAGAGCAAAAAGATGTAAGACCATATCTTAAAGAATGTAGTGTTTTTGTGTTACCATCTTACCGAGAAGGGACTCCAAAATCAGTACTTGAAGCAATGGCTTCATATAAAGCTATTCTTACAACAGATGTTCCTGGATGCAGGGAAACTGTTGTAGATGGAGTAAATGGGTATTTAGTGGAAGCTAAAGATATAAATGCTTTAGCTGATAAAATGATTTATTTTATCGAACATAAAGAAATTATACCTGAAATGGCACGTCTTGGCCGTAAGATGGTAGAAGATAAATTTGATGTAAAAAAAGTAAATTTAACAGTAATTAATACTATGGAATTATAGGAGAGTAAATATATGTACAAAAATCTTTATGAAAAAATATTAAATGGTGAAGAAAAAATATCACTAGTAGGACTTGGTTATGTTGGAATGCCAATAGCGGTTGCTTTTGCAAAAAAGGTAAAAGTTGTTGGATATGACTTAAATGCCAAAAAAATAGAACTTTATAAATCAGGAATAGACCCAACTAATGAAGTTGGTGATGATGCTATAAAAGCAACAACTGTAGAATTTACTGCGGATGAAACGAAATTACGTGATGCTAAATTTCATATAGTAGCAGTACCAACACCTGTTCATGATGATCATATGCCAGATTTATCACCAGTCGAAGGTGCTTGTAGAATTTTAGGTAGAAATTTAGTAAAGGGAAGTGTTGTTGTCTTTGAATCAACAGTGTATCCAGGTGTAACAGAAGATATTTGTGTACCTATTCTTGAAAAAGAATCAGGACTTGTTTGTGGAACTGATTTTAAAGTAGGATATTCTCCTGAAAGAATTAACCCAGGTGATAAGGTTCATCGTCTTGAAACAATTGTAAAAATAGTTTCAGGAATGGACGAAGAAACTTTAGATGTAGTAGCTAAAGTTTATGAACTTGTAGTTGAAGCAGGAGTTCATAGAGCTAACTCTATTAAAGTTGCTGAAGCAGCAAAAGTTATTGAAAATTCACAACGTGATATTAATATAGCATTCATGAATGAATTATCAATAATATTTAATAAAATTGGCATTGATACAAAATCAGTATTAGAAGCTGCAGGTACTAAATGGAATTTCTTAAAATTCTATCCTGGTCTTGTTGGAGGACATTGTATTGGTGTTGACCCATATTATTTAACATATAAAGCAGAAATGTTAGGATATCATTCACAAGTAATTTTAGCAGGTAGAAGAATAAATGATGATATGGGAAAATACGTTGCTGAAAACGTAGTTAAAAATCTTATCAAAGCATCAAAATCTGTAAAAGGTGCTCGTGTTGCAATTTTAGGATTTACATTTAAAGAAAACTGCCCAGATACAAGAAATTCTAAAGTTTTTGATATTATCAAGGAATTAAGAGAATATGGTATTGAACCAGTTGTTGCAGACCCTACTGCAGATAAAGAAGAAGCTCTTCATTTGTATGGTATTGAATTTGTTGATATTAATGATGTTAGAAATATGGATGCAGTAGTTCTTGCAGTTGCTCATGATGAATTCAAACAATTTACAATGAACCAAATTGATAATTTATTTGGTGAAGGACAAAAAGTATTAGTAGATGTTAAAGGACTTCTTAATAGAGATGAATATGAAAAAGCTGGATACAGCTATTGGAGATTATAATTTATGGGATATAAGCATTTAAAATTCGAAGAAGGTACTCTTTTCTTAGTAACTGGTGGAGCTGGATTTATAGGGTCAAACCTTTGTGAAGCAATTCTTAATATGGGATATAAAGTAAGATGTTTAGACGATTTATCAACAGGTAAAATTGAATATGTTGAGATGTTTAAAGATAATCCAAATTATGAATTTATTAAAGGTGATATTAAAGATTTAGATACATGTATTAAAGCTTGTGAAGGTGTTGATTATGTTTTAAATCAAGCTGCTTGGGGAAGTGTCCCTAGATCAATTGAAGAACCAATTTTCTATTGTAAAAACAATATTGAAGGAACCCTTAATATGCTTGAAGCAGCACGCATCAACAAAGTTAAAAAATTTGTTTACGCATCATCATCTAGTGTATATGGAGATGAACCAACACTTCCTAAAAAAGAAGGATTAGAGGGAAATCTTTTATCACCTTACGCATTAACAAAAAGATGTGATGAAGAATATGCAAAATTATATACAAAACTATATGGACTTGATACATATGGAATGAGATACTTTAATGTATTTGGTCGCAGACAAGATCCAAATGGTGCATATGCCGCAGTTATTCCTAAGTTTATTAAACAACTTCTTGATAACGAACAACCTGTTATTCATGGTGATGGTAAACAAAGTAGAGATTTTACATATATAGAAAATGTAATTGAAGCAAATTTAAAAGCATGTCTTGCACCAAGTAGTGCAGCAGGAGAAGCTTTTAATATTGCTTATGGAGATAGAGAATATCTAATAGATATTTATTATGCTTTAACAAAAGCATTAGGAAAAGATATTGAACCAATATTTGGACCAGATAGACTTGGAGATATAAAACATTCTAATGCAGATATATCTAAAGCACAAAAATTATTAGGATATGATCCTGATTATGATTTTGAAAAAGGATTAAACGAAGCAATAGCTTGGTATAAAGAAAACTTATAAAAGTTTCAATAAAATATTTTTTTATTGAAACATAAAAGGATATAGTAATGGATGAAGCAAAAAAAATAAAAGTACTACAAGTATTTGGTTCACTTAATATGGGTGGTGCCGAATCTAGAATGATGGATATATATCGTAATATTGATAAAAAAGAAGTTGAATTTGATTTTTTAACTTTGTCAAAAGATGAAAATCAATATTATGAAAAAGAAATAAAAGAACTAAATGGAAAAATAATAAAAATAGCATCACCACGTGATGCTGGAATATTAAAACATATTAAAGAGTTAAAAAAAATAATGAAAGAAGGTTGTTATGATGCAGTACATGCTCATACTTCTTATCATTCAGGGCTTGTTATGTTAGCAGCTAAAAAAGTTAAAATACCTGTGAGAATAACTCATGCTAGAACAACTGGTTCTAAACAAAAAAATATGTTAAAAAAATTATTTTTAAAATTTGGTAAATACTTAATAAATAAAAATTCAACGCATAGATTTGCTGTATCTAGAGAAGCTGGAAAATTTTTATTCAATAAAAAAGAATTTCAAGTTATACCAAATGCTATAGATTTAAAAAGGTATATTTCAAATTTTGCAGATAAAAATCAAATCAAGAATAATTTGAATATTGCGGAAGAAGAGATTATAATTGGCCATGTTGGAAGATTTGATAGTATGAAGAACCACAAATTTATTGTAGAATGGTTTAATCAATATAGAAAATCGAATGATAATATAAGGCTATTATTTATTGGTGATGGAATGTTAAGAAAGGATATAGAAAAGCAGGTTTCTGATTTAGGTTTAAGTAAATATATTTCTTTCTTAGGAATAAGAGGTGATGTGCCTAGATTAATATCTGTCTTTGATGTTTTAATTTTTCCATCAATCTATGAAGGATTACCTGGTACAGTCTTAGAAGCCCAAGCTTCGGGTGTTCCAGTAGTTGGTTCTTATGCGATTCCAAATGAAGCTGATTTAGGTTTAGGCTTACTAGAAAGACTATATTTAGATGAATCTTTTCAAGTATGGAATGATGCAGTTAATGGTGCCATAAAAAAAACCAAAATTTCAGCAGAAAAAATAAAAAAAGCGTTTGATAAACATGGATATAGCATCAAATCGGTTACTGAAAAATACGTTAATACATATAAAGGAATTAAGTAATGAAAACTTTAACAGTTATTACAACTACATATAATAGAGCATATTGCTTACATCAAGTATATGAATCATTATTAAGACAAACATCAAATGATTTTTTGTGGTTAATTATTGATGATGGATCAAGTGATAATACTAAAGATTTAGTTGATAGTTGGATAAAAGAAAATAAAATTGAAATAGAATATATTTATAAACCTAATGGTGGTATGCATACAGCAAGAAATCTTGCATATGAAAATGTTCATACAGAAATTAATGTAATTATAGATTCAGATGATTGGATGACAGATGAAGCTGTAGAAAAAATTACTAGTTTTTGGAAAGAAAATAAAAGTGATAAATACTATGGTATTATTTCCAATAACATAACACCTAAAAACGAAATAATAGGAAGTCCGCTTCCTAAGATTTCACATTCAACTACTCTTGATATTTTTGGAAAGTATAAAGTTAAAGGAGACAAGAAATTGATTCTCAAATCATCTTTATCTAAACTTTATCCTTATCCAGAATTTGAAGGAGAAAAGTTTTATCCTGCAAGTTACAAATTTAAATTATTAGATCAAAATTATCAATTACTTATATTAAATGAAGCAACTTGTGTAGTTGATTATAATGAGGATTCAATGACATATGCAAAATTTGCACAATATAAATCTTGTGCAAAAGGGTTTGCACATTTTAGAAATGAAATGATGAGAATTTCTAAATCAAAGAAATTTATTATTAAAAATATGATACATTATATTGCGGAAAGTAAATTTGCAAAAGAAAAACATTATATAAAAAAATGTTCTAAAAAATTCTATGCAATTATACTTTTACCCTTTGGTTTAATGTATTATTTATATATTAAAAATACAAAAAAGAAATATTAATGAAGGGGTAATAATATGATATACGTTATGTTGTTGCTTGCTATTTGTTCGCTATTAGGTATTGCATATAATAAGCAAACAAATAACAGTATATTTAAAGATAATATAATAGAATATAAAAAGAATAATAATGTGGCTAATCTTATGTTTATTATAATATTGATTATTATGATTTTGTTTGCTGGACTTAGGACAGTAGGTAATGATACTGGTAATTATATAGTATCTTTTAAAACTAAAATACCTAGTACTTTATCAGGAATTAAAGAAACAGATTGGACAATAGGTTCAAATCCATTGTTTTATATTTACAGAGTATTAATTAAATCACTAATATCTACTAATCCACATGTGTTCATATTTTTCACGGCAATAATAGTTACAACATCATACCTTTTATTTATTAAAAAATATTCAGTAGATTTTGGTTTTACGTTATTCATATTAATAGCATTTACAGTATATGCATTTACTATGGCAGCAATTAAACAAACTCTTGCTACTGCAATAGCAATATGGAGTATACCATTATTTGTAAATAAAAAGAAAATATTAAAACCATCTATATTGATATTAATTGCTATGTTAATTCATCCATACGTATTAATATTTTTTGCAACACCGTTCTTTACAAAAAATATTTGGGATAGACGTACATGGATGTTACTTTTGGTTACAATTATCATAGGAATATTTTTTACTGAATTTACAGAAGGAATATTAGGTATAGCAGAAGAACTTGGAGATAGTGGATATGATGAATCTTCGTTCACAAACAGTACGGGTATGAGTTTATTTAGAGTAGCTGTATATTTAGTAATACCTGCGTTGTCTTTTTTATACAAAGAAAATATAAGAAAGACTGATAATAAATTCTTTTTTACATGTATAAATTTGAGTTTTATTTCTGCAGCATTTATGGTAATTTCTAGTTTTGGAGGAGCTATATTGTTAGGCAGAATGGGAAATTATTTTGATATAATAAATTGTTTATCTTTTGCTATAATTTTAAAATGTGGAATAATTGATCAAAATGAAAAAAGTATAATTTATATTATTTCGTTAGTTTGTTTTATATATTTTTATTATACATATTTTAGCAAATATCTAAATGGTGACTGGATGTATGATTTCTATCAACATATTCCATTAAGTGATTTATTTAAATAGGTGAATTTATGAGCAATAAAATAATTCATTATTGTTGGTTTGGACATAATGAAAAACCAAAGATAATTTTAAAATGTATTGAAAGTTGGAAAAAATATCTTCCTGATTTCGAAATTAAAGAATGGAATGAAGATAATTTTGATATAAATCATAATATATATGTAAAGCAAGCATATGAAGCAAAGAAATATGCTTTTGTATCTGATTATGTAAGATTTTTAGTATTGGAACAATACGGTGGTATTTATTTAGATACAGATGTAGAAGTAATAAAGCCGCTTGATGATCTTCTTGAAAATGAAGCATTTTCAGGGTTTGAAGTAGATGAATATGTTGCACCAGGATTAATTTTGTATGTTAAAGATCCTAATAATGAAATTATGAAAAAAACTAGAGAATGGTATGATAATGCTGCATTCTTAGATGAAAATGGTGAACGTATAAAAATAAATGTTTGTAATATATTTACAAACATCTTAAAAGAATATGGATTTGTTCCAAACGGACAACTTCAAAATTGTGGTGGAATGGTTCTTTATCCAGTAGATTATTTTTGCCCATTTGATGATGCAACAGGAAAACTTAATAAAACAGAAAATACTTATACTATTCATTGGTATGCAAAATCATGGATGAGTAAAAGAAAAATTTTAAGAAATAAAATAACAAGAATTATACATCGTATATTTGGTAAGGATATACGACAAAAATTAACAAGGAAAAAGAAATGAAAAAAGTAAAAATTAAATTAATTTCTAAAAATGCTGTATGTAGTCAAATTGTAACAGGGTTTAAAATGCTTGAAGAACAGAAAAAAATTAAATTAGAAATCGTAGATAATATTAATGATAATAATTATAAATATCATGTGCCTGTTGTAATAGTAGAATACGAGAATAATGTGATTGTTTATGATATGATGGATGGATATCAAAATATAGATGCCATGAAATACTATTTAAACGTTTGCGATTATTATTTTAAACGTAGTTATTGTAGCGAAAAGACTGAACAATTTGGAAATCTAAAGAATAAAATGTATCCATTAGGTTTTAATTATCATGTTACTTATAGAGGCAATCCTTTAAATGAATCTAAATTTAAAAGTTTTGCTAAAATACTATTGTTAAAAAAACCACAATATTATTATACTTATAAAACATACGAAAATAAAATTGTGAAAAATAAAGTAATAAAAATAGCTTATTGGGCAAGGCTTTGGGACGAACAGGAACACTTAACTCCAGAACTAACACAGGAAAGAGATGAAATTAATAACATGAGATTTAAAATTGTGGAATTATTAACAAAGGAATTTGGTGAGAATTTTATTGGTGGATTAGCAGATTCTCCTTTAGCACGTAAATTAGGGCCACAATACATTATTAATAAAAAATATGAAAATAAGTGGTTTTACTTGAAAATGTTAAAAAAGTGTGATGTAGGAGTAGCTACTAAAGGATTACACGAAAGTGTTGGGTGGAAATTTGGCGAATATTTGGCGAGTTCTCTTGCAATTGTAACAGAATCATTTGATATCGAAATTCCAGGCCAGTTTAAAGAAAATATAAATTATTTAACGTTTAAAACCCCTAATGAATGTGTAGAAAAAATCAAACAATTGGTTACAAATGAAGAAAAGTTAATAAATATGAAAAAAAATAATAATATATATTATAATAATTATTTAAAACCAGATAAATTAATTGAAAAAACATTAGAAAATATTAAAATAAAGGAATGATTATGAAAAAAATATTTATTTGGATGAGCTCTATGCATTTAGGAGGTGCTGAGCGTAGTTTGATAGGTTTATTAGAATCTTTTGATTATTCTAAATATCAAGTGGATTTGTTTTTAAATTCACATGAAGGAGAATTGTTGAAAAATATTCCTAAAACAGTTAATTTGTTGGCAGAAAATAAAAGATACAAGTTGATAGAGACATCAATAAGACAAAACTTAAAAAAAGGAAACATATTAATTTTTATATCAAAATTGTTTGCTAGAGTTAAGGCAAAAAGGAAATCTAAAAATTCTAAAAATGGTGTCATTAATGGCGATTATAATCATAAATACACAAAATGGTTGATGCCGAAAATTCAAAAAAAAATAGAATATGATTTAGCTATAAGTTTTATTGCTCCGCATTATTTTGTGAAAGAAAAAATAAAAGCAAAAGAAAAATTAGCATGGATACATACAGATTATAAGAACATAGCATTAGATAAAAAATCACAAGAAAAAATGTGGCGACCATACGATTTTATTGTAGGAGTGTCTCAAGATGTAACAACTAATTTTGGAATTGTTTTTCCTTCTTTAAAAAATAAATTGATTACGATAGAAAATATATTATCTAAAGAAAATATTGTAAAACAATCATTAAATGAAAATCTAGTTAATAATAGTGAGCAAATAACGTTATTGTCAATAGGTAGATTTTGTGAGGCTAAAAATTTCGATAATATACCATATATTTGCAAGAAAATATTAGATATGGGAATAGATGTTAAATGGTATATTATTGGTTATGGGTCACAAGAACAAATTATTAAAGATAAAATTAAAGTATATAATGTTGAATATAATGTTATTATTTTAGGAAAAAAAGAAAATCCGTATCCCTATATTAATGCATGCGATATATATGTTCAACCGTCACGATACGAAGGCAAAGCAGTAACAGTGAGAGAAGCTCAAATACTTGAAAAACCAGTTATAATAACTAATTTTTCAACAGCAACAAGTCAACTTGAAGATGGAGTTGACGGAATTATAGTTCCTCTTGATAATGATTTATGTGCAAAGGGAATATATGATTTTATAAACAATAAAGAATTACAAGAAAAAATTAAATATAATATTTCCAAAAGAGATTATAGTAATAAACAAGAAATTGAAAAAATTTATTCAATATTAGAAGAAATGTAGGTTTTTATGAAAAAAATATTTTCAAAAATATGTTCTATTTTGTATTATTTAACTGGACATTGGTTTCCTGAATCTTATAAATATATTAAAATAGGTAAAAAATCTATTCACATTAAATGTGGGTTAAGATATAGAAGATTTTTAGCTAAAAGAATGATAAAAGAATGTGGTAAAAAAGTTAACATTGAAAAAAGAGCTAAATTTAATAAGAATATCCACTTGGGAGATTATTCTGGTATCGGTATGAATTGTTCGGTTGGACCTAATACATATATTGGTAATCATGTAATGATGGGTCCAGAAGTTATTATATATACTCGAAATCATGAAACAAGTAGAGTTGATATTACAATGGATCAACAAGGGTTTAAATCGATTCAACCAGTTCACATAGGTGATGATGTTTGGATTGGGCGTCGTGTGATGATCATGCCTGGAGTAACAATTGGTGAAGGCTGTGTAATAGGTGCAGGATGTGTTGTTGCTAAAGATGTTCCACCATATTCAGTTGTCGTAGGGAATCCTGCAAAAATAGTTAAAAATAGAAAAGAAGAAGCTGAAAAAAATAATAAATAAAAGAAAAGAGTGAAAGAATGGATTTAATAAGTATTATAGTTCCTGTATATAATGCAGAAAAATATTTAAATAGATGTATAGAGAGTGTATTAAATCAAACATATCAAAATATAGAATTAATACTTATTAACGATGGTTCAACAGATAATTCTTTAAATATTTGCTTAGAATATGCTAATACAGATAATCGAATTGTAGTAGTAAATCAGGAAAACTTAGGTGTTGCTGTAGCTAGAAATAAAGGTATAGATGAAGCAACTGGAGAATACATAATGTTTTTGGACAGTGATGATTGGTATGATGCAAATTATGTTTTATATTTGTATCAAAGTATAATAAAAGCAGATTTATCAATTGGTTCATTATTGAAAGTTTTTGACAATGGTGAAACTTCTTATATAAGAATTAATGAAATAGATGTTAATCGATTTTGTTGGCCTATTTTAGAGGGATTATATATTTCTTGTTATAGATGTATTTTTAAAACCGAAATAATAAAACAAAACTACATTAAATTTACTCCTAATTGTAGAACTGGAGAAGATCAAGAGTTTACATTCAAATACATGATTCATACAAAAAATATAACTTTTAATGATGATGCTGTATATAATTATTATATTAATCAAAACTCTGTTATGCAGCAATTGGATTATAGACATTTTGATGCGGTAGATGCCATGTTAAGAGTTGTGAATTATGCTGACCAATATAATGATGAACGAATTAATGTAATTAAAAATACATTATTACATTTTTATATTCCAAGAATATTAGAATTTTCTATTTTAACTGTATTAAATGGTAATGAAACTCCCAAAAAAATTTTGAATTACTTGAAAGAAACAAAATATTATAATTTATTAAAAAATGCCTGTATCCAAAAAGAATATTACAAAAGTAACTTTTTAAAACAATGGAAAAAATCACCAAAGTGTTGTTTAAAGAAATATTATTTCAGAAAAAAAGTAGGAAAATTTATCAGAAGATTTGGTGTTAAATTATGAAAAAGAATATTATTTTTGTAAATCCTGATATGTTTGTTGGTGGAATAGAAGTTAGTTTAGCAAACATTTTAAAAAATTTTGATTATTCTAAATATAATGTATGGCTATTAATTTTATCTAATAATTTGGAATTAATAGATAGAATTCCCCCAGAAGTCAATAAATTGTTATTGAATAAATATAATAATGATTATATAGGGAAAAAGATTTTTTTGCATATAAGACAATTATATGCAAAAAAAAGAAATATAATTCAAAAAATATTGTTAAGAATATTACGATATATAGAAAATAAAATGTTTAAAAAATATATTCGTAAAAAAACTAGAAAGTTAAAATTTGATGTCTCAATTGCATATAAAATAGGAATAGCTGCTGATATTGCTTTTAATGATATAAAAGCAAAGAAAAAAATAATTTTCTGTCATTATTCTGTTAATAAAATTAAAAAATCAGATGAAAAAATATATAAAAAAGCTGATTATGTATGTGCTGTGTCAGAAGGTATTTTAAACGAAGTAAAAAAACAATATCCGTTAATTTGTTTTGAAGAAAAAGGTAAAGTGATTCATAATTTTATAGATCTCGTATATATTGATAAATGTAAAAAAGATGCAATAGAAAATACTTTATCAGGTAAAATTAGTATAGTTTCAGTAGGAAGAGTAGTATTTGAAAAAGGCTTTGATCTGTTGGTATATGCTTTTAATAAGTTAATATGTGAAGGATATGATTGTGAGCTGACAATTGTTGGTGGTGCAGATAATGAACGCTTTGATGAAAAATTAAATAGTATAGTTAATGAATTAAAATTATTAGATAGAGTTCATTTTGCTGGTTCTCAAAAAAACCCGTATAAGTATATGAAAAACACTGATATATATGTTCAATGTGCTCGCCAAGAAGCTTATGGTATAACTATACGTGAGGCACAATACCTAAATCTTCCGGTGATTTCTACTAAAACTCACGGTGGTAATGAATTAATTATTAATGAATTAACAGGATTACTTTGTGATATATCCATACAAGGTTTATATGAAAGTATAAAGAGATTAATTGATGATAGATCATTAATGAATAAATTAAAAAATAATTGTAAATTAATAGATATTGATAATGAAAATAAACTTATATTGAGTAAAATATATGAATTATTATAAAAATTATAAGGATGGTAAAGATAATAATGAAACATGCTATACTAATATTAGCTCATAATAATTTTTCAGTTATTACTGCCTTGTTACAACAATTGGACACGGAAGAAATTGATATATATATACATATAAATAAAAAAGTTAAAAATTATCCAAAATTTGAATGGATTAGTCAAATGAAGTATGCGAAACTGTATTTTGTAAAAAGATTTAAAATCAGCTATTGTAATTATACAATGGTAAGAGGTGTGGTATCCTTATTAAAGGAATCATCTAAAAGAAAATACGATTATTATCATTTAATTTCAGGTTCCGATTTATTAATAAAAAAGCAGAAAGATTTTTTAAATTTTTTTGATAATAATGCAGGAAAAGAATTTGTTTCTTTTTGCTATAAGTATACAGATGATAAGGTCAAATATAAAAATTATTTTATTTCGCTAGGTAGACAAAAATCAAAAACATTATCTTTAACGTTTATATATATTAGAAGAATTTTAATTAATATACAAAGAAAATTAAAAATTCAAAACAAAAAAATAACTTGTTATGAAGTAAAAAAAGGTGCAGATTGGTATTCTATAACCCATAGTGCAGTTGAATATTTACTTAAAGAAGAACCAAAGTTTAAAAAAGCATTTTACAGGGCATATTGTCCCACAGAGTTTTTTGCTGCGACAATTTTATATAATTCGCCATTTAAAAATTCGTTTTATGGATTAGAAATGGAAAATGATAATGATCAGTGCTTGCGACATATTGATTGGGATAGAGGTTTACCATATACTTATACCATTGAAGATAAAGAAATATTATTAAATTCCAAGGCAATGTTTGCTCGTAAGTTTGATGAAAATAAAGATATGGAAATAGTAGAATTTTTAAGAGATTATGCTATTAGTGATAATAAAAAATAAAGAGGTGGAAACTTATGAAAGTTGTAATTTTAGCTGGTGGATTTGGAACAAGAATATCTGAAGAATCACATTTAAAACCAAAACCAATGATAGAAATAGGTGAAATGCCTATTCTTTGGCATATTATGAAAGAATATTCATATTATGGATTTAATGAATTTATTATATGTGCTGGATATAAACAACATGTAATAAAAGAATGGTTTGCTGATTATTTTTTACACACATCAGATATTACATTTGATTTCACAAACGGATCAGATATTATTGTACATAATAAAACAACTGAACTTTGGAAGGTTACAGTTGTTGATACAGGGCTTAATACACAAACAGGAGGACGTGTAAAACGTATAAAAGACTATATTGGTAATGAGCCATTTATGTTAACATATGGAGATGCTGTAGGAGATATTGACATTAAAGCTCTTGTAGAATTTCATAAATCTCATGGTAAAATTGGTACTATTTCAGTTTATAATTTTGGTCAAAATAAAGGAGTGCTTGATTTAGCGCAAGATGGAACTGTAAAAGCTTTCCGTGAAAAAAGTGATTTAGACGGAGATTTGATTAATATTGGATTTATGGTATTTAATCCGGAAATTTTCGATTATATAGAAGGAGACAATACTGTATTTGAAAAAGAACCAATGAATAGTTTGGTTGAAAAAGGTGAGCTTATAAGTAGAACACATAAGGGTTACTGGCAATGTATGGATACATTAAGAGAAAAACAACAACTTGAAAAGTTGTGGTCAAGTGGTAATGCTCCATGGAAACTTTGGAAGGATTAATCTAATGTTTGATTTAAGTTTTTATAAAGATAAAAAAGTATTTGTAACTGGGCATACTGGTTTTAAAGGTTCTTGGCTTTGCAAAATGTTAATTAATGCTGGCGCCATAGTTACAGGATATTCACTTGTTCCACCAACTAATCCATCACTTTTTAAATTAGCAAAGATAGATGAAAAAATGACATCTATTATTGGTGATATTAGAGATTTAGAATTTCTATTAAAAGCATTTAATGAAGCAAGCCCAGAGATTGTATTACATCTTGCTGCGCAACCTATAGTTCGTGATAGTTATAAAGATCCTCGTTATACATATGAAACTAATGTTATAGGGACAGTAAATATATTAGAATGTGTAAGACAATCTAATAGTGTAAAATCGTTTTTAAATGTTACTACTGATAAAGTATATTTAAACAAAGAATGGGACAAAGGATATACAGAAGATTCAGAACTAGATGGATATGATCCATATTCAAATTCTAAATCTTGTTCAGAACTTGTTACAAATAGTTATAGAAGATCTTTCTTTACAGAGGAAAATGGAAAAATAATAATACCTATTTCTACTGCTCGTGCAGGTAATGTAATAGGTGGTGGAGATTTCGCTAATGATAGAATTATTCCTGACTGTGTAAGAGCAGCAATTAATAACGAAGATATTATTGTTAGAAATCCATATTCAACAAGACCGTATCAACATGTGCTAGAACCACTTTATGCGTATTTGATGATTGCGGCAAAGCAATATGAAAATAATTCATATGCTGGTTGCTATAATGTAGGGCCAGATGATATAGATTGCTATGAAACTGGTCGCTTAGTTGATGTATTTGTTAATAAATGGGGAAATAACTTAAAATGGAAAAATATTCATGATGGTGGCCCCCATGAAGCAAACTTCTTAAAGCTTGATTCAACAAAATTAAAAAATACATTTGGATGGACTCCACATTGGAATTTAGATATGGCGATAGAAAAAACTATTGAATGGTCTAAAGCTTGGATTAATGATGAAGACATTAATGAATGTATGGATAAACAAATAAACGAATTCCTAAAAGTAGGAGAACATTAATGAAAAAAGTGATAGTTACAGGTGCGAATGGTTTTATTGGCACTAACTTATTAAAAGAGTTAAGTTTGCATGAAATTGAAGTATATGCAATTATTAAAGATGAACAAGAAAACATTAGTAACATTAAAGATATTAATGGCGTAAAAATTGTTTATTGTGATTTAGAACATATTAATAACTTAGAAGAATTAATAACTGATCGTGATATTGATGCGTTAATTCATCTTGCATGGGCTGGATCATTTGGAAATGATCGAGCTGATTATAATATGCAACTGTTAAATATTAAATATGCTCTTGATACAATTAATGTTATGAAAAAGATGAATATTAATCGTTTTGTAGGAGCTGGTACACTTGCGGAAAAAGATGTATTAAATTATCATATGGATGATGGTGCAACTCCAAATGCAGTTAGTATTTATGGAATTGCCAAAATTAGTATGCAACTTATGACAAAAGCACATTGCACAAGTCTTGGTATTGAGCACATTTGGTGTTATTTATCTAATACTTATGGTATAGGAAATACTACAAATAATTTTGTTAATATGGCATCAAGAAAAATCATAAGAAAGGAACGTGCATCATTTACTCCTGCTACTCAAATATATGATTTTGTATACATCACAGATACTGTAAGGGCTTTATATTATGCAACAGTGAAAGGTCATACTAATAATTCATATTATTTAGGCTCTGGTGCGGCAAGACCTTTAAAAGAATATATTACTTTAATCCGTGATGAAGCGGATAAAAACGCACCTCTTTATTTTGGGGAAGTACCATTTAATGGTAAACCATTAAATGCTGAAGAGTACTCTATAGAAAAATTAAAAGAACATACAGGTTTTACACCACTTGTACCCTTTGAAGAAGGTATTAAAAAAACTATTGAGTGGTTAAAATCCATAGAAGGAAATAATTAATATGATCCAAAAATTTGAATTTAAAGAAACATCGTTAAAAGGTGCATATTTAATAAAACCATTTTTAGCAACTGATGATAGAGGTGGATTATTAAAAGATTATAATGTTGAGACATTTAAAGCAAATGGTATTGAACACGAATTAAAAGAAGTATTTTATACAATCTCTAAAAAAGGAGTAATCCGAGCTATTCATTTTCAATTAATCAAACAACAAGCAAAACTTGTTAGATGTATTAGCGGACATGTATACGATGTAATAGTAGATTTAAGACCTAATTCACCTACATTTGGAAAATGGGAAGCTTTTGACCTAACTGGTAATAATATGCTACAATTATATATACCTGAATATTTTGGTCATGGATACTTAGTATTAGAAGATTCTGTAGTATCTTATAAATGTGCAGAAGTATTTTACGGTGAAGGAGATTCTGGTATTATGTATAATGATGAAAATGTTAATATTAATTGGCCATTTGATAAAATTGGTGGTATTGAAAAACTAATTATAAGTGAAAAAGATTTAAATTTAATGTCATTTAAAGAATATAAGGGGAAAATTTAATGATATATGTATCCTTAAAAGGTCGCTTAGGTAATCAAATGTTTATATATGCTTATGCATATGCAATTAGTCGTGAAAATTCAAATGAACCCATTTGTATTACCAGTAAATTACCAAATAGACTAATAAATTATAATATTCAAAATATATCTAATGAATTATATAAAGATCAATCGTTAAAGCAAAAAATATTTAGTTATTTGTATGCTAAAAAAGAAAATAAAAGTACAAGAGTACAATTATTTGAATTTGAAAAAAAATATAATAAGAGTTATAGAAAACGAGGATTATATTATTGTCAAAATGGTTATTTAAATATGCCGTATATTCATAAAATAAAAGATATTTATTTAAATGGCTATTTTCAAAGTGAAAAATATTTTGAGAAATATAAAGATGAAATTAGGAAAATCTTTATTCCTATTCATAGTATTGCTAATGAAAATTTAAAAAAATATAACGAAATGAATGAAAATAAGTCATCAATATGTGTGGATTTTAGAATGGAAGACTACGTAAATAATTCTCTACATAGTGTATGCAATCTAGGTTATTATAGAAAAGCTATGGAATACATATCTTCAAAAATAGATAATCCTAAATTTTATATTTTTTCAACTAATTTGAATGAAGTAAAAGAAATGGTAAAAGACTGGCCTTTTGATATGGTATTTGAAGATGGTAAAAATGATGACTATGAAAAATTGAGGTTAATGTCAGTATGCAGTCATTTTGTTATAACAAATAGCACTTATGATTGGTGGGCTCAATATTTAAGTAATAATGATAATAAAATTGTTGTTGCTCCATCAAAATGGTTTAACGAACCTTGTCCATGTGATATATATCAAGATAACTGGGTGCTATTAGATTGTTAAATATTTAATTGTATTAAAATAGAATGAAGGTGTTCTATGAATGAAATAAGAAAAAGAAGTACAAAGAATATAATATTTGGAATAATAGGTCAAATTATTGCTATTGCATTGGGCCTAATAATCCCAAGATTAATACTTGTAAATTTTGGCTCTGAAACGAATGGATTGGTCAATTCAGTTACACAAATTTTTGCTTATGTATCATTATTTGAAGCAGGTGTAGGTGGAGCAACCTTACAAGCATTATACAAACCAGTGGCTAAAGATGATAAAGTTGAAATTTCTGCTATACTTGCAGCAACACATAAATATTATAAAAAAACTGGAATAATTTATGTAATAGGGATTGTAATACTTTCAATTGTATATCCGTTATTAGTAAAAAGTGATCTACCATTTTTTACAATATTTTGGGTAATTGTTTTTAATGGTTTAGGAGGAGCAATAAATTTCTTTTTCCAGGGTAAATACCATATATTGCTTGAAGCAGAAGGTAAAAAATATATAAAAGTTAATTTGACTACATTAGTTCATACATTATCAAGCTTATTAAAAGTATTAATATTGATATTAGGTGGAGATATTGTTGTTGTTCAAGCTGTATATTTTGTATTAAATCTTGCTCAAATGATATATATTGTTATATATATTAAAAAACACTATAAATGGCTTAATTTTAAAGAACAACCTAATTATGAGGCAATAGAACAAAAAAATTCTGTTATGGTGCATAATGTATCATCTTTGATATTTGGAAATACAGATTCTATAATTTTGACAATATTCACAGGATTAAAAGTAGTTAGTGTTTATGCTTTAATAGGTGCTTTGATAGGTTATGTAAATACTTTTTTAACAATAATATCATCTGGGATTGTTTTTTCAATTGCACAAGCTTATCAAATATCAAAAGATAGGTTTATGAAATTATATGATATGTATGAAGTTGTATTTTATGCAATGGCAACATTTTGTATTATTATGATATTCATATTTTTAAATCCTTTTTTAAAGTTATATACATCAGGAGTAAATGACATATCTTATATAGATAAATATTTACCTATTTTATTTTGTATTCAGTATTTTTTAATATGGGCGAGAGTTCCAGTGATACATGTGATATACAATTGTGCTGGTGATTATCGTAAAACACAAAAACAATCAATAATAGAAAGTATTATAAATATAGTTGTATCGATTGTTGGGGTATATTTTTTAGGTATATATGGGGTTTTGATTGGAACAATAGTGGCATTATTATTTAGGACAAATGAAATGATTATATATTCATCAAAAAAAGTTTTAAAAAGAAATGCATGGATTACTTACAGACGACTATTAATAAATCTAATAATAATAGTAGTTTTATCATTTTTAGGCTTAAGATTATTACCTAATATAAGTACATATTTAGAATTATTTGGAATAGCAATTATATATGCAATTAGTATTCTTATAATTTTGATTGTAATAAATTATTTATTAAATAAAAAAGTTGTGAAACAATTATTTTTTTTAGTTTTTAATAAAAATCAATAAAAAGAGCCCAATAGGGTTCTTTTTGCTATTTACTAATATTGGTATATATTTATTTAGTGATTAACTTGAAGAAAAACAAAAAATGTTGTATAATAAGATAAAGAATAAAAGAATAAAATATATAGGGGAGTAGAGTATGGAAAACCAAAATTTACAAACTAATCAAGAAAAAAATTCTATAAGCTTAGTTGATTTATTATTTGTGTTAAAAAGAAATTTGTTATTAATAATAGGTATTACTTTTATATTTACATTAGCAGGTGCAATATATGGTTTAAATTATAAATCATATACTTATTCAACAAATGCAACAGTTATGGTTAGAGCTGATAGTCAATCTACATCTGCTGGTAATTATAATGATACGGTGCAATCACTTAGAATTATCGCAACAGTAAAAGACTTCATAGTTAATGATGTTGTAATGGAAGCAGTCGCTGAAGAATTAGTAGAAAAATCAGGATTAGATATAAATGTCACATATATAAAAAATGTTGTCAAAGGAGGACTTTCTTTGTCAAGTGAAGAAGATAGTTTAATATTAACTTTATCTTTTAGGTCTACTATCTATAAATTAAATTCAGAAACCGAAGATATATTTGTAATAGATGCTTTAAATACGGTTATTACAAAAGCTCAAGAAGTATCAGCAACAATTATAGAAACTACAAATGCTGCTGGTGAAATAAAAACTGAATATAAATATCCTTTTGTTGCGAACAATATTCAAGAATTATCGTTTGCAAAAAATTATTCAGGTACACGTGGCGCTGCAAAAGTAATTATGTTATGTTGTGTAATAGGTGCAGTTGTTGGATATTTACTTGCCTTAATGTTATATCTACTTGATGATACATATAAAACTAAAGAAGAAGTAGAAGAAGCAACAGGTATTCCTGTACTTGCTTTTATTGAAGATATTCAACTTACAGGAGGTACAAAATAGTGAAAAGAAGAAGTTTATTTAAAAATCCAGTACTTCCCAGAACTGAATCAATAGTTGTTAATGATGTAGAAGTTGGAATGCCAATAATTGAGGCATATAATAGATTAAGAGATAATATTTTATATTTTTCACTAGATGGAAATAACAAAGTTATACAAGTTGAATCAAGTGTATCTGGAGAAGGTAAAACTACACTTATATCTAATCTTGCTGTAACACTTGCAAAAGCAGGAAAAAAAGTTGTATTAATGGATCTAGACTATCGTAAAGCAAAAACTCATTATCCTTTTAAAATAAAAAATGAAAATGGTTCAAGTGACTACTTATTAGGGAAAGTAAGTTACGAAGAAATGGTTAAACATACTGAATTTGGAGTAGATTTAATTAATGTTGGTAAAGAAACAACAAATTCTGCATCCATTTTAACTTCATCAAAATTAAAAAATTTAGTTAATAAATTAAAAGAAGAATATGATTTTGTGCTTTTAGATTGTCCACCAGTTTTAAGTGTTAGTGACTATATTCATATTGGACAACTTTCTGATTGTTGTTTATTCGCAATTGCACACGGTTCAACAAAGAAAAATCAAGTAAAAGATGCAATTGCTGAACTTAAGAAAAATAACATTAATGTAATGGGAATAGTATATACATTCTATAATGGTAAAAAGGACCGTGAAGGTAATCGTAACTATGGTTATGGATATAAAAATAAACGCTATGGTTATGGATATGGTTATATTAGAAAACATAAGGAAAACAAATAATTGTGATAGATATTCATACACATATAATTCCATTAGTAGATGATGGATCTAGTTCATTTGAAAGTTCAGTAAAAATGATACAAGAAGCATATAATATGGGGATAACTGATATTATATGTACTCCGCATTACCGAAAAGGTATGTTTGAAGAATCTAAAGATTTAATTTTAGAAAACTTTCTAAAATTAAATAACTATCTAAAAGAATGTTCGATAAAAATAAATTTATATTTGGGAACTGAAATATATTGTTCACATAATTTAGATGAAGACTATGTAATTAATAATTTATTTAAAATAAATGATAATTATTTATTGTTAGAATTTTCAACAAAAACTAAAACAAACATATTAGAATTTGTTCATAATTTTAGTTTAAAAGGATATAAAGTAATAATAGCTCATATAGAAAGATATAGTTACTTAACATTAAATGAAATAATAGAATTAAAAGCAATGGGTGCTCTAATTCAAATTAATGCATCTAGTGTAATAGGTCGTGAAGGATTTAAAACAAAAAGACTTACTAATAAAATGATTAAATATAATTTAGTTGATTTTATTGCAAGTGATATTCATGAAAATCGCAAAAATTATTTAAAAGATGCATATAATTATATTGTAAAAAAATACGGAAAAGAAAAAGCACTTAATTTATTTGAATTAAACGCAAAAAAACTCTTAGAAGAAAAAGCAAATCATGAAATTATTTAGGAGTTGATTTAAAATGATTGAATTTTTAAAATATATATTACTCGGGTTTTTACAAGGGGTTGCGGAAGTGTTACCTATATCATCAAGTGGACATCTTGCTATAACACAAGCTATAATGGGGATAGAAAGTGATAATCTTGCATTTGAAGTTTTCCTTCATTTAGCATCACTAATTGCTGTACTTGTGTATCTTAGAAAATCTATAATAAATCTTGTTAAAGGTTGCTTCTTATATATATTTAAAAAGAATCAAAATTATAAATTTGAATTCAGATATTTAATAATGCTAATAATATCAACAATTCCAATTGTTGTATTTACGGCAATTATTAAATTATTAGGATATGATACAAGTCCTGTATATATTATAGGTATTTGTTTAATAATTAACGCTATTATGTTATTTGTTTTATCTCGATTTAATGGAGACAGAACAAAAGAAGAAATGACATTTAAAGATGCACTATTAATTGGATTATTCCAATGTGCAGGAGTATTTCCGGGAATTTCTAGAAGTGGAAGTTGCCTATCTGGTGCATTCACAAGAAAAATAAATAAAAAAGATGCAGCTGATTATGCGTTCATGTTATTTATTCCAGCTGTGCTTGGAGCTTTTGCACTTGAAGCATCTAATATATCTTTAATATTTTCGCTTGATTCAAAAAGTTTAATTTGCTATATTGCTTCATTTTTAGTATCTATGATTACAACATATTTTGCATTTGACATCTTACTAAAGGCAATTAGAAAAGGAAAACTATCTTATTTTTCTATTTACTGTGTAGTTATCGGTATAGTAGCTATTATATTTAGTGCAGTAAATGGATGGATTTAAGAGAATTTGGGGATGATACCCCATTTTTTAAAGAGGAGATACAATATGAATAAAATTACTAAAGTAGTTATTCCTGTTGCAGGAATGGGAACAAGATTTTTACCTATCACAAAAACAATAAGTAAAACATTACTTCCAATAATTGATAAACCAGTTATTCAATATCTTTTAGAAGAAGCTGTAAATGCAGGAATAACGGATGCTTTATTAATTATCGGAGAAAATCAAAATGATGTAGTTGATTATTTTAATGCTGATAGTGATTATATTCAACATCTTAATAAAGAATACGAAGAGCTTGAAATATTAAAAAAACTTAAAGATCAAATTAATATTTCATATATTGTTCAACATGAGGCTCGTGGTTTAGGTGATGCTGTATATCATGCCAAAGAATTTGTAAATGGTGATGATTTTGCACTTATTTTAGGTGATGACTTTGTATTTAGTAATAACGAAAATGGATACGGTATTGCTACACTTTGCAAAATGTATGAAAATAATCAATCATATTATTTAGGTGTTCAACAAGTGCCATATTGCGATACATATAGATATGGTATAGTAGATCCTATTGAAGAAGTATCAAATAATTTTAAAATTAAAGGAGTAAAGGAAAAACCTAAAAACAACCCTCCATCAAATTATGCGTGTGTAGGGCGATATATATTAAGGAATAATATATTTGATGCACTTGAAAATATTACAATAGGAGTTGGTGGAGAATTACAACTTGCTGATGCACTAGATTTAGTTACAAAAACTAATGATGTTTATGCATCAACATTTGGCGGAATTAGATTTGATGTTGGTAATAAAAGAGATTATGTTAATGCGATAGTTGCTGTTGCTAAAACGAGAACTGATATATAGAAGGGAAAGAAAAGTCTTATGAAATATAATGCTATAATACTTGCCGCAGGAAAAGGTACTAGAATGAAGTCGGATCTTCCAAAATGTGCATATCCATTTTTTGGAAAACCAATGATTTCATATATATTATCTTCATGCAAAAAAGTTGGTATTAATGATATATGTGTTGTAGTTGGACACAAACAAGAAGTAATGAAAGAATTACTTCAAGATACAGTAAATTACGCATATCAAGAAGAACAACTAGGAACAGGTCATGCAGTAATGTGTGCTAGAGAATTTTATATTAACAATTCAGGAATTACATTAATATTCCCTGGTGATATGCCTTTAATTGATAGCGATACAATTTCAGATTTAATTCATCAACATCTAACAAGTGGTAATGATTTAACCGTTGTTACAACAATGGTTGAAAATCCTATAGGATATGGTAGAATCGTTAGAAATAGTGGTCAAATCATTAAGATTGTTGAAGAAAAAGATGCAACATCTGATCAAAAATTAATCAAAGAAATTAATACAGGTTTGTTCTGTATTAATACAGAATTACTTGATGAAACATTAATAAAAGTAACAAATAATAATGCTAAAGGTGAATATTATTTAACTGATATAGTAGAAATACTTGGTTCAATTAAAAAGGTTAATTCATTTGTTGCACCAGACGATTATAGACTTACAGGTATTAATGATTTATATACTTTAACTAAGGTAGAAAAAGAATATCAAAATGAAATAAATAAACGCCATATGTTAAATGGCGTTCATATGATTAATCCAGAATCTATTCTTATTGATGATTCTGTAATAATTGAAGAGAATGTTACAATTGATGCATTCTCAATTATAAGAGGAGAAACAGTATTAAAGAAAGATTCATATATTGAACCATTTTCTTTAATTGTAGATAATAAAAAAATAAAATAGGAATTTTATATATATGAATAATGTAAAAAAAAGCAATTCACTATATCTAAAAAAAACAGCATTTCTTACAGCAGATATATTATTTTGGTTTGCTTGCAATATATTTAGTTACTTTCTTATTTTTGGAACAAAAATAGAAAGTAATAATTTAATATATGCAAGTATTCATATTGTAGGAAATATTATATTATTTTCTTCGCTTAAACTATACAATAGTTTATGGAGATATGCTGGGGCTTTAGAGTTAATTAGAATTGCAATAGCAAGTTTTATAATATTATTAGTAGATACAATTATTGCATCATATTTTGGAAGATTATATGTAGGATATGCAGTAATGAATACTCTAAGTTATGTATGTTTTGTTGTAGGAACAAGATTTGGATATAGATTCTTAAGAATGATTAAGAATAATCGTTTAACTCCACATACAACAGTCAAAAATATTCGTGTTATGATAATAGGAGCAGGTGATGCTGGATTTGCTATTATTAAAGATATTAAAGAAACAAGACACTTAGAATATACTGTAGTATGTGCTATAGATGACGATAAAAATAAAATAGGTAAATATATATTAAATGTTCCTATTGTTGGAAATAGAGATACAATAATTGAAAATTCTGTAAAGTATAACATCGATCAAATCATTATTGCACTACCTTCAATAAGTAATAAAATAAAAACTGAAATAATTAATATTTGTAAAGAAACTTCTTGTAAAGTAAGAATTATCCCAGGTCTTTACCAACTTGTTAATGGTACAGCAAGTGTTAATGCGCTTCGAGACGTAGAAGTATCAGACCTTTTAGGTAGAGAACCAATTAAAGTAAACCTTGATGATATTATGGGATATATTGAAGGCGAAGTTGTAATGATTACTGGTGGTGGAGGTTCAATTGGAAGTGAACTTGCGCGACAAGTTGCAACACATAATCCTAAACAATTAATTATATTAGATATATATGAAAATAATGCATACGAAATAGAACAAGAATTAAAAAGAAAATTACCTAACCTTAATTTATTAACTCTAATTGCATCAATTAGAGATGCGGGTAAAATGGAACAAGTATTTAGTACTTATAAACCAAATATTGTATTTAATGCTGCAGCACATAAACATGTACCATTGATGGAAACATCTCCAAATGAAGCAATTAAGAATAATGTATTTGGGACACTTAATGTTGCAAAAATGGCGGATAAATATGGAACAAAACGTTTTGTTCAAATATCTACTGATAAAGCAGTTAACCCAACAAATATTATGGGTGCATCAAAACGTATTTGCGAGATGATTATTCAAGCAATTGGTAAAAAATCTAAAACTTGTGAATTTGTTGCTGTAAGATTTGGAAATGTTCTTGGATCAAATGGCTCTGTAATTCCATTATTTAAAAAGCAAATTGCAGAAGGGGGTCCTGTTACAGTAACTCATAAAGATATCATAAGATATTTTATGACTATACCTGAGGCAGTATCCCTTGTTCTTCAAGCTGGTGCTTACGCAAAAGGTGGAGAAATATTTGTACTTGATATGGGAGAACCTGTTAAAATTTATGACCTTGCAGTTAACTTAATTAAGTTATCAGGATTTATTCCTAATGTTAATATGCCAATTAAAATTACAGGACTTCGTCCTGGTGAAAAATTATATGAAGAACGTCTTATGGAAGAAGAAGGTCTTCAAAAAACTGATAATGGTTTAATTAATATTGCTAAACCAATTGAATTTGATGAGACTAAATTATTTATAGCTTTGGATGAATTATATACTGAAGCTTATAAAGAAACTGAACTCATGAAGGATCTAGTTAAAAAACTAGTACCTACATATAAAATAGATAGATAGGAATATATTATGTATAAAATTATAAAAGCATTTTTTGATTTTTTCTTATCACTAATTGGAGGAATAGTGTTACTACCTTTTATGCTAATAATAGCAATTATTATTAAATGCACTTCAAAAGGACCAGTATTATTCAAGCAAAATAGAGTAGGGAAAAACAAAAAAATATTTAAAATTTGGAAATTCAGAACTATGAGAATTGACACACCAAAAGATTGCCCAACTCATTTACTTGAAGATCCTGATAAATATATAACAAAAATTGGTAAGTTTTTAAGAAAAACGTCTCTCGATGAAATACCACAAGTTTATAATATATTATTTGGTAAAATGTCTATCATAGGACCTCGTCCAGCATTATGGAATCAAGATGATTTGATTGCAGAGCGTGATAAATATGGTGCTAATAATATTAAACCTGGTCTTACAGGTTGGGCTCAAATAAATGGGCGCGATGAACTACCAATTGTAGAAAAAGCTGCACTTGATGGTTATTATGTAGAACATTTAGGATTAAAAATGGATATTAAATGCTTTTTTGGAACAATAAAATCAGTATTAAAACATGATGGTGTTGTTGAAGGTGGTACTGGTCAAATAGAAAAAGATGAAGAAAAAACAGCATAATTAAATAGTAAAAGGTGATTGCTATGCTTAATAAAATAAAACAACTATTTATAGATTTAATTGTTATAGCTATAAAAGATGAACAAATAACATTAAATTTAACAGATAATGAAATAGATACTATTATTAAATATGCGAGTTATCACAGCATAGAAAATATAATCAATAAAGCACTTAAATTAACAAATTCTAATATTCCAAAAGAATTTGAAAAAAAATGTAATCTTTTATTTCACAAAGCAATCACACAAGATACAGAATTAGAATTAATAAAAGAAGTATTAAATAATAACAAAATTTATCATTTACCACTTAAAGGTTCTATTATAAGAAATTATTATTCTTCTTTAGAATATAGGAATATGGCTGATATAGATATATTAGTAAAAAAAGAAGATTTAACATTAATTAAAAAATTAATGTTAAATCTTGGATATAATCAAAAATCTGATGGTGGAAATCACGATGTATACTTAAAAAAACCATTTATGAATATTGAAATGCATCGTGAAATGATAGATGAAGAATATGTTTATTCTAAATATTATACTGATATTTGGAATAAATTAAATTTAGATAATTTATATACTTTAGAATTATCTAATGAAGATTTATATATATATAATATTATACATGCAGGAAAACATTTTTCAGAAGGTGGAACTGGTATAAGAATTTTAATAGATATATATTATACATTAAATTCTCTACCAAAGATAAATATGGAATATATATATAATGAACTTAAAAAAATAAATTTAGATACTTTTGCGAAAGAATTATATAATTTAAGTAATAGTATTTTCAATAAAGAAAAATTAAATATTAATCAAGAATTATTATTAGATTATTTAATTGATTCTGGAACTTATGGTAATATAGTTAATAGTAGTACTTCGGGTGTCATTAATAATCAAAGTAAAAATAAATTTTTATTGAAAAGGTTATTTCCATCATTTATGGAATTAAAACATAAATATCCGCGATTGAACAAATATCCTATACTTTTACCTTATTATTGGCTTAAAAGATTATTAGCTGTATTATTTAATAAAAAAAGAAGAAAAAAATATATTGATGGATTAAATAATATAGATCAAAATAATATAAATAGAATTAAAAAAATTAAAGAGATTACAAGAATTAAATAGAAAAATAAAAATCATATTAATAACATTAAACAAACATTTTTTTATAAATAAAGAAGAAAAATGATTTTGTTGATATCATAAGATAAAATGGTAAAAGAGCAAGCAGTGAAGGGAGAAACTCTGCTGTAAAATTATCATTTAGATTACTTTATTTAATTAAATGTGATATAATAGACATAAGGCAATGATTGAGGGGACTTAACTCATTGGATTACATATATTTTATATGTAAGCAAGGCGAGAAAAAACGCTCGTACAAAATTTCTATGGAATATAGATTTTTTTGGCAACAACTTTATAGTTGTTGTTTTTTTGTTTTTTCTTATAGACATATTTTATAAAATATAGTATAATATGTATTAAGAGGATATTAAAATGAAGAAAAGATTAATAGAAATAGTTTATGGTTTTTTATTTGGTATAAGTTGTTTAATACCTGGATATGATGGTGGTACAATGCTATTAATACTAGGTGTATATGAGAGTTTTACTCTATCTTTATCTAAGTTTTCAACTAAACCAATAGAAGCATTTAAAGAACTTATATTTTATGGAATAGGTACAGTATTTGGTGCTATATTTGGAGTATTAACTGTAGTAGTATGTTTGAATAAATTCCCACTTATTACCGCAAGTTTTTTTGTTGGATTAGTGCTTGCAACTATACCAATGGTAGTAAAAAATATTAGAAAACAAAAGATAAATCTTTCATCGATTTTAAGTTTAGTTATATCTATAGCCATTGCTTTAGTTATGGCATTTGGTGATATGATTGGACTTCCAAGCATATCATTTGATAACATAAATATATGGATGTTTATCTATATATTAGTTTTATCAACAATAGCTAGTGGATCAATGATTATCCCTGCCGCAAGCGGTATGACTATCCTTTTAGTGTTTGGTATGTATGCGCCACTGATGGGAGTTTTTGACGAAATATTAAAAGGAATTGTAGATTTAAACTTTACACCAATTCTTGACAATATACTGGTGTTAATTCCTTTTGGAATTGGACTTGTAGTAGGAATTATTGGCGTAGCAAAAATCATTTCGAAACTCTTTAAAACTCATGCAGGAATTGTATGGTATGGGATTTTAGGCTTTTTAGTTGTATCTCCTATTGCAATATACAAAGATGCATATGTAAATAGAGCACTTCCGATAATAGATTCTATTAAAGAAAATATTAAATTAAATATTGTGTTAAGTGTTTTATTTTTAATAATAGGTTTTGTCTTACTTTTAGTACTTGATAATTTAAGTCAAAAGAAAAAAAGTAAGAAAATTGAATTTGAAGAAAATAAAGATGTTGCATAATCAAATAGCGCATATAGCGCTATTTTTACTTTTTTATATAAAATGTTACAAAATAACTTAAAAAAAAGTAAAAAAATGTTACAAATTAATAAAAAAAATAATAAAAAATGTTACAAATAGATTTACAAAACGTTTAAATTATGTTATAATTTTTATAAGGATGTGATTATTATGTTAAAAAGAGAAATATATAAAAGATTAATGTTATGGAAAAATAGTGATCATAAAAAAGCTTTATGTATAATAGGAGCTCGTCAAATAGGTAAGACAACAATTATTAGAGAATTTGCTAAAAATAATTATGAATCGTTTTGCGAAATTAATTTTTATGAAATGCCACTTGCAAAAAAAATATTTGATGGAAGTTTAGATGCTAATACTATTATAATGCAACTTTCTGCTTTAACAAAAAATTCATTTATTCCAGGTAAGACATTGATTTTTTTTGATGAAATACAGATGTGTCCAAATGCTAGATGTGCTATTAAGTTTTTAGTAGAAGATGGACGATTTGACTATATTTCTTCAGGCTCTCTTTTAGGTGTGAATATAAATGATATTCCATCAATACCAGTTGGATTTGAAGAAACTATTAATATGTATCCTATGAACTTTAAGGAATTTGCCATTGCAAATGGTATAAATGAAGATACAATTTCTTATTTAGAAAAATGCTATGTTAACCTAAGAGAAGTAAAAGATACAATTCATTTGATGATGCAAAAACTTTTCTATGCGTATATTATAGTAGGTGGAATGCCTGAGGCAGTACAAATATTTATAGATACTCACGATATAACTAAAGTTATATCTTATCAAAATATGATACTTGAAAAGTATAGATTAGATATTTCTCAATATGCAACTAATTCAGAAAAAATAAAAATTAAAAATATTTTTGATGCTGTACCATCAATGCTTAATCAAAAAAATCGAAGATTTAGAATAAATAGTGTGGATAAGAACGCAAGACTATTGAGATATGAAGATAGCTTTAATTGGTTAAATGATGCAGGAGTAACTCTTTCATGTTATAATGTTGTAGCTCCGATAATGCCGCTTGGTCTTAATTCAAAAAGAAATTTGTTTAAAATGTATTTAGCAGATACTGGCCTTCTATGTGCTGCTTGTATGGATGATATTCAATTTGGTATCTTAAATGGTGATTTATCTATTAATATGGGAAGTATATTAGAAAATGTTATGGCACAAGAATTAAAAAATAATGGCTTTGACTTATATTATTATGATTCTAATAAAAATGGTGAAATTGATTTTTTAGTTAATTATAATCAAAAAATAATCCCTATAGAAATTAAATCAGGAAACGATTATAAACAACATAAAGCATTAGATAAAATAATGACTATTGATGAGTATAATCTTAATGGAGCTATTGTTTTTTCTAAATCAAATATAGAAAAAAAGGATTCAGTAATATATTTGCCATGGTATATGATAATGTTTTTTAAAAACAAAAAAATAGAAAGTTTAATATATAATGTTGAAATAAATAATATTAATTAAATCTAAAGCCATAGTAGTATTACTATGGTTTTTAAATTTAAATTATATGTCGAAAACTCTTTTAATTATTTGTTTTACAAGTTTTAAAAAATGTGCTATAATAAATTGTTAGAAGAGTTATTAAAAAACGAGGTGTATAATGATGCATATTCATACAAATATTAAAGTATTAAGAGAAGAAGCACGACTTACTCAAGAGGAATTTGCTGAGCGTATTGGAGAAAGTTTAGAAACTGTTCAACTATGGGAAAAAGGTAAGGCGGTTCCAACTGATGCTCAAATTGAAGTGATGTGTCCAGTTTTAAGAATCCACGTAGAAGATTTCTTAGAACGTGATATTTTAAGTGAAAGACGTGATTCTGGACGTAGAATGAAAAAATCTGATACAAGACGTGACTATAACTGGTATTTAGGTGATAGACGCGTAATGTTATTATACGGAACATATTTAATATTAATTCCGCTATTAATTGCTTTATCATATATTGCATCAAGTATGGTGTATAATGCTTTTAAAGAATATTATGAAACAACATCAATTGTTACTCAAAATAGAATATTTTTATTATTTTCACTAATAAGTTGTGGAGTTGTATCAGGAATATATTTACTTATATATATAATAAAATATCGCATTGTTCAATTTCAATTTTATTATATATTCTGGTTATCAACTATATTTATAGTACTTGCTGCAGCAAGTATTATAAGCGTACCAATTTTATATGGATATTCATTTTATAAAGTTGTTATTAAACGAGGAAAGAATAGATAAATTTAAATAAATTAGGAGACTAACTATTAATAATCAAGTAAAATGATTATAAATTTTAAAGAAAATG
>CAYPEY010000001.1:69659-95971 GCA_964409955.1 uncultured Staphylococcaceae bacterium | reverse complement strand
AATAAGACAAAAAATCAAGCTAAATTAATAGCTTGACTAATTGCTTCTTATAAAACAAGAAACATAGGTTCTTAGAATGTTATAATGATATTAACTAGTTAGGTAGGTTATATGAAAAAAATATTTAGTATACTGGTTATAATATTTTCGTTATTTAGTCTTAATAGTTGTGTAAAACATATTGAAGATAAAAATGGAGTAGAGGACTATAGTTTACAAGTAATAACAGATCAACAAATAATAAGAGGTATGAATACAGTAACTATGTCTAGTTGTTCGTCTCATATTAATAATAAAGGAAAATTACAAATAAAAAAACTTAGTGGTGTAGAACTAATAACTAGATTTTCTTCAAAAGAAGAAATTGTAAAAATTAAAGTAACATCTAAAGTTAATAGTGGAAATTTAAAGATAGTTGTAACTAATGGTTCAAGTATAGTAAAAATTATTCCTATTAATGAAACTTATGAATGTGAAATATTTAATACTAAAGAAACATTCTTTTTGAAAGTAGCAGGGGAAAGTGCTAATTTTGAATTAAATTACGAAATAAGTGGTAAAGTATATGTGGAAGACTTGGACTAAAAAAACAGCAAACAATTCATCGATCATTATAAATTCAATATTAGGAATAGTTATTATAGCCTATATGATTTATATGATAACTATCTTTTACCCATTACTTAAAAATGATAATTACTTAGAATATTATTTATTTCCTGTAAGTGCTGGATATAATGGTTTTAAGATTAGTTTCATTATGTTTTTAAGTTTACTTGTGTTGTATATTTTAAATATTTATTTTATAGTTATAAAAAAAGGACTTAATTTTAAACTTACATGTTTAATAAGTGTAATTGCAATCTTACTTACTGTCGCAATGTCAGTAAGTTATTCTTATAAATCTACAGGTAATAATTATTGTAGTTATACTGATAATATTAATGATTATTTGATAATGGATGATGAAGATGCATTAGAAGATTATGTTAAATATTTTCCATACAAGACAGAAGTATTAAAATATGAATATTTTTGTAATAGAAGTACATCAAGTGAATTAAATAAAACTGATGTATATTTTAATACATCAGTTTATATCACTATTTTATATAATGAAGAAGCATACAATAAGATTTTAAATGAATATACTAAGTATACTAATAAAAACAATTCATTGTTTAATGAAGTATATAATTTAGAAAAAAATAAAGATTATACAATGTATGCAATGGTTAATCAAAAAGATGGAACAATTATCTATGCTTTTCAAACAAGTTCAAATGATATTTTTGATAAGAATAATGAAAAAAATATTATTGATTATTTAGAAAATAATCGTAGTAATCCTTTTTAATAGGTAAATATGAATAATAATAGAAAAAAGAGCTTATTTTTTATAAGCTCTTTTTGAAAATACATTGATATAATTCAACTTTAAGTTGGAAAAAAAGATTAAAATTCAACTTTTGATGTATTGTATCAACTTTTATTTTAATATATAATATAAGTGTCTAGACAACAAATATTATGAAAAAGGAGTTTTTTATGGCTATAGTTAAAATAGCAGAACAATTAAAATTATTAAGAAAACAAAAAGGCTTAACTCAAGAAGAAGTTGCTGAAATATTTAATGTTTCTAATCAAGCAGTATCAAAGTGGGAAAGTGGCATTTGCACGCCTGATGTTAGTTTGCTTCCTGATATTGCCGCATTTTATCAAGTATCGCTTGATGAATTATTTGGAAATATCCATAGTGTTTCTCTTGAAAGTATTTATTTGATGATGGCATCCTATTTAAATAGTTTAAACAAAATCGAAGATAAATTTAATGCTGTATATCAAATTGGACGTCTTTCTCATTGTGCGATGAGTGAAAAAGATAAACAATATAGCGAAAGTATTTTAAAAGGTAAATCAACTAATAATACTTCAATGTATCAATCAAGTGGTGGAGTGATAGTTCAAGGTTGTAATTCTTTCTTCTCATCTTCATTTAAAGATTTTCCAACATTAGATGTTGAAGTAGTGACAAGGAGAATTAGAAAATATTTAAATATCATAAATGATAGAAATGTTTTAAATGTTATGTTTAATTTATTTGAATCAATGTTATCAAAAGGGTTTAGTACTTCAGTAACAATTGATGAAATCATTGAAACAACAAAACTGAAAAAATCAGAGATTTTAGATGTGTTTGATAAAATTGAAATTTTTTCAGAACAAGACACAGATGGAGTTTATAAGTATTCTTTAAATAATTTATCGATTATTCCTTTACTTTTAACTTTAGTTACACATTTTGATTTTGCTCAAACAGGGATAATTTCTAAATAAAATTGTTTTTTCTATAAAAATCTAATAAATTTGTGCTATAATAAAATAGAAAATAGAGGTGGCAAGATATGAAAAAACTATTAATCGTGGTAGACTTTCAAAATGATTTTGTGGATGGCGCACTTGGCTTTGATGGTGCAAATTTATTAGAAGATGTAATTTCTAATAAAATTTTAAATTATAAAAATAATCAATATGATGTTATTTATACTTTTGATACGCATAGTGATGGTTATATGAATACTCATGAAGGAAAAAATCTTCCTGTTACCCACTGTGTAAAAGGAACTTTTGGTCACGAGTTATATGGTAAAGTTGCAACACTATTTGATAAAGAAAAAGATGTATATTTTGAAAAACCGACATTTCCATCACTTGAACTTGCTAAATATTTAGAAAACAAAGATTATGAAGAAGTAGAAATATGTGGTCTTGTTTCTAATATTTGTGTGTTAAGTAATGTAGTTATGGTAAAATCAGCACTACCTAATGCTAATATTGTTGTAGATACTCAAGCAACAGACTCTTTTGATAAAACACTTAATAAAGAAACATTTGATATATTAAAAGGAATACACGTAGAGGTGAGATAATGAATCATTCAATGATAATGGACTTTTATGAATTAACAATGGCTAATGGTTATTTTAATTCTAAATACAAAGATAAGATAGTATATTTTGATATATTCTATAGAAAGAATCCATATGGTGGCGGATATGCAGTATTCTGTGGACTTGATTCAATTGTAAAATATATAAATGAACTTGAATTTACAGAAAATGATATTGAATATTTAAGAAGTAAAAAATGCTTTTCTGAAGAATTTTTAGAATATCTAAAAAACTTTAAGTTTACAGGAGATATTTACTCATTTAAAGAAGGAAGTATAATTTTTCCAAATGAGCCTATTGTTACGATTAAAGCAAATGCAATAGAAGCTCAAATTATTGAAACATACTTATTACTATTATTCAATCATCAATCATTAATAGCAACTATCGCAAGGCGAATTGTGGTTGCGGCAAACGGACGCCCCGTTATGGAATTTGGTGCACGTCGTGCTCATGGTGCTTCAGCTGCACTTCTTGGATCTCGTGCTGCGTATATTTCAGGATGTAGTGGTACTTCATGTACTGGCACGGATCAAGTGTTTGGCGTTCCAGCACTTGGTACTATGGCTCATTCTTGGGTTCAAATGTTCGATAGTGAATATGAAGCTTTTGTTGATTATTGCAAAAAATATCCACGTAATGCAACGCTTTTAGTTGATACTTACGATGTTAAAAAGAGTGGTATTCCTAATGCTATTAAAGCTTTCAATGAAGTTTTAAAACCTTTGGGAATTACTAATTGTGCAATAAGAATCGATTCAGGTGATATCACATATCTTACTAAAAAAGCACGTAAAATGTTAGATGAAGCAGGTTGGCAAACTTGTAAAATTTGTGTATCTAATTCACTTGATGAGTATATTATATCTGATGTTTTAAGACAAGGTGCTGAAATAGATTCTTTTGGTGTTGGTGAAAAATTAATTACATCAAAATCAGAACCAGTATTTGGTGGAGTTTATAAACTAGTTGCAATTGAGGATAATAATACAATTATACCAAAAATAAAGAAGAGTGAAAATATCGCAAAAATCACAAATCCTGGCTATAAAAAAGTTTATAGAATTTATGAAGATAATCATATGATTGCAGATTTAATAGCACTTAGTGATGAAGCGTTTGATCCTAAACAACCGCTTACTATCTTTGATGAACATCAAACATGGAAGAAAAGAACTTTTACTAATTACGAAATAGTAGAACAACAAGTTCCAATTTTCTTAAATGGTAAACAAGTATATAATTTACCATCAACAGAAGAGGTAAGAAAATATGCAAAAGAACAATACGATATGTTATGGGATGAAGTTACAAGATTTACAAATCCACATGAATACTATGTAGACTTATCAGAAAAATTATATAATTTAAAATATGAAATGTTAGAAAAGATAGGAAAAAATTAACAAATAAAAAAGGCTTGATTTTAGAATCAAGCCTTTTAAATTAGTCTGTATAGTTATCAAAGTAACCTTGAATTAAGATAATTGGAGTACCTTTATCCCCTGAACCACTTGTTAAGTCACATAAAGAACCGATTAGGTCTGTTAATTGTCTTGGAGTAGTTCCTTGAGATGCCATATTACCTACTAGGTTATTATTCTTTTCTTTAATACTCTTAGATATTGCTTCTTTTAATTCTGCACCTGATAAATTTTTAAAATCGTTATCTGCAAGATATTTTAATTTCAATTCATTAGGTGTACCAATTAAACCTTTTGTATGATATGGAGATACAACAGGGTCAGCAAGTTCCCAAATTTTACCTTGAGGATCTTTGAATGCACCATCACCATAAATCATAACTTCTACATGTTTTCCTGTTCTATTTAAGATTTCTTCTTGAATAGAATCAACTAAACCTTGAGAAGCTCTTGGGAATAATTTGATAGAATCTTCAGTTGCTTTATTTGAACCAAGTAAACCATAAAGTTCATTGAATCCGCTACCATCAACGCTTTCAGTTAAGATATCATCTAAACCGATTACAGTTTTTGCACCAGCAGCTTTTAAGATTCTCTTAGTTCTAGCACGAGTATGAATATCACAAGTTAATACTGTATCAGTATAGTCAAGAATTGTTTTAGCTTGGTTAGCAAAAACGATTTCGCATTCAGCACCACATTCTTTAATAACTGATTCGTAATATTCTACATAGTCAATTCCTGTGAATTCGTGTTTATTTTCTCCAAATAATTCACGATATTTAGCAAGTGATAATACATCTGAATATGGATTAACTCCTGCTTCATCTATTTGATCGTAAGTAAGTAGGGCATTACCAACTTCATCACTAGGATAACTTAGCATTAAAACAACTTTCTTAGCTCCTTTTGCAATTCCTTTTAAACAAATCGCAAAACGGTTACGTGAAAGAATAGGGAAAATAACACCAATTGTTCCACCACCAAGTTTGTTTTTAACGTCTGTTGCAATGTTGTCGATAGATGCATAGTTTCCTTGAGCACGAGCTACAATAGATTCTGTTAATGCGATAACATCTCTATCTCTTAATTCGAACCCTTCAGATTCAGCAGCATCTAAAACACTATCAACAGTGATTTTTACCAAATCATCATTTTGTCTAATAATAGGGCATCTAATACCTCTTGATATAGTTCCCACTTTTCTTTCCATTTAATCACCTTTTCTAGTTAAAAACAGTTTAATTGTCTTTTAACCTATAATATTATACATTTCTTTACATAAAAAATCAAGAAAAAAGAAATATTTATCATAAAAATGTAGTATTAAGAAAGCGTTTACAATTTTTTTTGTTTTTAGTGAGACAAAATTAATAAAATTTGATATAATATGTATGTAAAAATATAGAAAGGAAATTTAATATGAAAAGAAAAATATTTAGTCTTTTAATGGCATTTCTTTTTGTGGTAACTTTATCTTCTTGTGGCAAAAACAAAAAAGTAGAAGTAAGTTATTCACAATCTGAAATCTCAATGCAAGTTGGCGAAACTAAAGAAGTTGTTCCATCTGTAACTTTAGGAAAAAAAGTTAAAGATTTTGAATTAACTTATGCTGTTTCTGATCCAACTAAAGCATCAGTAGATACTACTGGTAAAGTTACTGCACTTGCAGCAGGTGAAGTTACATTAACTGCAAAAGGTAATGATAAAAATGAAACTAGTGCATCTATCACAATTAAAATAAGTGCTCTTCCTGAATATACAGTAACATTTGATGCTGCTGGTGGAAGTAGTGTTGCTAGTCAAACTGTAACAAAAGGGCAAACTGCAACACAACCTACTGCTCCAACAAAAGCTGGTTATGTATTTAAAGGTTGGACGCTTAATGGTGCAGCATATAACTTTGCAACTCCAGTAACAGGAAATGTAACACTTGTTGCAAGTTGGGAAGAAAATGCTCCAACAACTTATACAGTAACATTTGATGCAGCTGGTGGAAGCAGTGTTGCTAGCCAAACTGTAACAGAAGGCGGTGTAGCAACTGAACCTACAGCTCCAACAAAAGCTGGTTATGTATTCAAAGGTTGGACACTTAATGGTGCAGCATATAACTTTGCAACAGTAGTAACAGGAAATATTACACTTGTTGCTAGTTGGTAACAAGAACTAATTGTTGCTACATTCCAAGTTACATTTAACTCAATGGGTGGTAGTGCAGTAGATAATCAAACTGTTCAATTGGGATCAACAGCAACAGAACCTACAGCTCCAACAAAAGCAGGTTATATTTTTGCTGGTTGGTATAAAGAAATTGCTTGTACTAATGAATATAGTTTTGCTACTCCTGTAACAGCAAAAATCACTTTATATGCTAAATGGGAAAAAGATACAGTAACAATGTATACAATTAACTTAGATGCTAATGGTGGTACAGTAGAAAGTGCTACATTACAATTTAACGATTTTGCAGATGTTGTTCTTCCAACTCCTACATATACAGGATATACATTCCAAGGATGGTATGAAGGTACAACTTTAGTAGAAGCTGTTTCTGAATATAGAGAATATAATTTAGTAGCTAAATGGGTTTCTAATGAAACACTATTATATTCTGTAACTCTAGATGCAAATGGTGGTGAATTAACAAATTCAACAATTGATTTCAATGGGGCTACTGATTTATCAACTCTTGTTTTACCAACTCCTACACGTGATGGTTATTCATTTGAAGGTTGGTATGAAGGAACTACTAAAGTAACTAGTATCACAGAATATAAAAATTATCAATTAACTGCTGAATGGAGTAGTGATTCTGGTATTTTAACTGTTGGTGCTGATCAAACTTATACAACTATTTCTGCAGCTTTAGCTGATGCTAAAGAAGGTAATACAATTAAAGTATTAGCTGGAACATATACTGAAAATGTTACTATTAATGTTGCTAATGTTAAACTTGTAGGTCCTAATGCTAATGTTAATCCAAATGAAGAAGCTAGAAATGCTGAAGCTATTTTAACTGGAACAGTTACTATTACATCAGATGCTGAAAATGTAGAAATTAATGGTTTTGCATTTACAACAACAGGTAAAGTTGTAACTAAACAATCATTTGGTTTAGTATTTGCTAATAACTATGTATATGATACTGCTGCTCCTGCTGCTTCTTGGCAAGAAGGAACAGGCTATGTTTCTGGTGCTGTTGCAGTTGGTGAAGATGGTATTAGTGAAAACTTACAATTCATAAATAATAAATTTGAAAATGTTAAAGATGTTAACGTTAATATTTCAAAAGTATTTAATATTTCATTTGATGGTAATGTATTTAAAAACTTTGGATATGATGCAATTAGATTTGACGATAGTTCATATGAATATGGAATGATGTCATTTACAAATAATGAATTTGTAAATGATACTCCATCTGGATATAATGGTATTTACTTTAGAAGTTATGGTGGTCCTGGCTCTAATGATAACACAATTGTTATTAAAGGTAACAAATTCGTTAATATTGGTAATGCAACTAATGCAACCACTGCAAACAATGGAACTGGTACATTATATGTAAATGCAATTAGTGCTCGTAATAACCAAGAACATGGTACTGTTTGGACAATTAGTGATAACTATTTTGAATCTTGCTATAACTATATTAGACTTCGTAATAATGGTACTGCTGCTAATCATACAACTTACTTATGGGCTTGTACAGTAGAAAATAATCAATTTATTGGTCTTCCGACATCTTATTATTTTGCAGTATGGAACGCATCTGATTCTGATCCTACTCAAAACCCTGAAACTGCAGTATTTGGTGCTAACTACTATGAAGATAATAGTGGTGCTGTAATTTCTGATTTATCTACTTATGCAGCATACTTTAAACAAGTGGCTACATATGGTACTGCTCTTGCTGAAAAACCAGTAGAAGGAAATATTGAAGCAGCTAAATTCATTACAGTATCTTATGATGTTGATGGTGGTAATGGAATTGGTTCTGAACGTGTTTTAGTAGGTACAGAACTTGAACTTCCAACTCCTACTAAAGAAGGATGTAAATTCTTAGGTTGGTCATATACATATGGTGCAACTGATTACATCAAAGTACTACCTGCTACACAAACTGAAGATTTAACTTTATATGCAAATTGGGAACAACTTGCAGGATATACTGTTAACTTTGATTATGCAGGTGGTGTTTCTGAAGAAGTTTACCTAAAGAATGCTACAGAAGTTAACCATTTTGTTGTAAATAACTATAACTATAATGAAGGTGCATTCTGGACTGGAACTAATTATAAATATTATGTTTATATTGGAACATCAGCTTGTGATCCAAAAGCTACTTTCTCTGATAGAGTATATATAGGAAAAGATTCTGTAACTGGATTCTATGTAATTACTGATATTGTAACAGCTGGTAGTTATTCATGGCCATCAGGTGCTGAATATGTAATTACAGTATCTAATTCATATACTGCTGATACAGTAGCAGAACAAGTAACAAAAACATTATCAGTAGGTAATATTGTTGCATTTGACGGTGATATTACAACAGCTTGTGCTGCAACTCCTGTAAATGTTTGCTTCTATGCTACAGATACTGTTCCTTCATCTTATACATTAACTAAATATGTTACTACAGCTGAATCATTACCAACTCCTTCTAGACTTGGATTTGAATTTGATGGTTGGTATGCTGCTAACAATACAAAAATTGAATCAGTTTATGATTTAACAGAAGGTATTTCAATTACAGCTAAATGGATTGAATTAACTCCTGTTACTGATATTACTATTAATACATTACCTGAAGATTTAGAAGATAATGCAACATTCCAAATTGTTGCATCAGTAGTTCCAACTGACGCATTCTTCCAACAAATTATTTATTCTTCAAGTAATACAGATGTATTAACAGTATCTTCTACTGGTTTAATTACAGCAGTTAACCCTGGTACTGCAGATATCACTGTAAGAGACTATATGAGTAAAAAAGTATTAACATATACTATTCGTGTATATTCAATGCCTTCAATTGATGTTGAATTTGAAGAAGGTTACACTGGAACACTTGCAGTAGATGAAACAGTTCAATTAAATGCTACAACTTATGGTAAAGATATTAACCAAAATGATGTAGTTTATACTTACACATCAAGTGATGAAAATGTTGCTACAGTTGATCAAAATGGTTTAGTTACAGCTGTTGCTTTAGGTGCTGCAACAATCACAATTAGCGATAATGTATCTTCTGAATATGAAGTACAAGTTGGTATTGTTGTTAATAACTTAGCTGTAGAAACAAAATTAGAACAAGTTATTGCATTACTTGCAAAAGCTAATTTTGCAGTTGTTGAATATGGTAATATTAGTTTATATGATGATAATACTGTAATTTATTATGATTCTATTTATGGAAGCGTTAATAAATACTTATTTGATGATTTTGCAATTAATACTGATTATGTTGCTCAAGCTGAAGCTACAACTAGTGGCCATAAAGATAGAAGATCTGTTGATACAATTGAATTCGTAACAGTTCATGATACAGCAACTTTAACTGGTACTGTAGAAAGTATTGCTAGGAATATGTCAAGCAGTTCTACATCAATTCACTATACAGTTGGTAATGATATGATTTATCAAGTAGTTCCAGAAAAATATATTGCATATCATGCAGGTGATGGAACAAGTGTATCATTTGCTTGGCAACCAACAGGTGTTATGGCTCCAGCTGATAACTCAGCTCCAGTTGTAACAATTGAACAAGTAGATAGTACTTGGTATTATGTAATCAATGGAACAAGATCTAATTTAGTTGCTCCAATTACAGGCAGTAAGAATGGGACAGCTATGACAATTGAAAACCCAGGTAACCATAGTTTAACTAACCTTGGTCCTGCTTGGGAAATCATTGATGGTGAATATTGCTTCGCTCCATCTTGGGTATGTTTCTCTCAAGTTGCTGCTGGTAAGATAAGTTCATTAGGTGGTAATAATAACTCAATTGGTATTGAAATGTGTGTTAACACATCAAGTGATGTTTATGATACATGGCAAAGAACTGCTCAACTTGTTAGTGATATCTTAATTAGAAATAATTTAGGATTACACCGTGTTAAACAACACAATACATGGAGTGGTAAAAACTGTCCACAAAGTATGATTGCTGCAGATTACTGGTCAACATTCATGGAAATGGTAGAATTAAATTATATTTTATCTACTGAATATGCAGGTGTAGAAATTTCAATGGTATCTAATAACCCTGATATTTTAGATAACACTGGACGTATCTATAATGCTCCTCAAAAGACAACTACAGTTTCTTATACAATCACAGTAACACTTGATGGTTCATCTAAAGAAATTACATTATATAGTGTAGTTCCAGGTGAAACAACATGGACTCAATGGGATGGTAATCGTCCTGCAGATCAAATTTGGAATGGTGATTGCAAATTTGGTAGAAACAAAGTAACTGCTTAATAAATAAAAAAATAAAGAATGTGTTTTCAGTGAAACACATTCTTTTCTTATGCATCTTTTTTCATTGTTTTCGCACTAGTTTTAGTAACAAATTTTCTTGGTGCAAGGCGACTGGCAAAAATAGTTAATTTATTTTTGAATCCAACAATAGCAAGTGATTTTCCTTTTAATGATTTTTTATAACCAAATTCTGCTACTTTTTGTGCAGAAATTGGTTTGATCTTTGAAAAAGTATAATCATTATGCGCAAGACTTACAAAGTTAGATAAAAAAGGACCTGGGCATAGTGTTAAAAGTTTAACATTAGTTTTTCTAATTTCATAACTTATTGCCTCACCAAGTAGTAAAACATATCCCTTACAAGCATGGTATGTAGCCATAAAAGGTCCAGGAATAAAGCCTGCGATTGAACTTACATTTATAATGTGACCTTCATTGTTTTTAATCATATCATCTAAAAATACTCTTGTGAAATAAAGTAAAGCATTACAGTCAACATTAGTCATTTTAATTTGTTTTTCAATATCCATGTCAATAAAATCACATCTATCACCAAAACCAGCTGAGTTAACAAGATTATTTATAAAGTATTGTTTTTCTTTAGTATATGCAAATACTTTAACAAGTTCATCATAATTAGATAAATCTGCTTGAATAGTATCTATTGTGATTTTGGTAAATTCTTTTTCCAATTCTGATTTTATGTTTTTTAATCCTTCTTGATTAATATCAACAAGAAGTAAGTTGTTAGAATCTTTTGCAAAAAGTTTTGCAAATTCCAACCCCAAACCGCTTGCTGCACCTGTAATTAATGTTGTTTTCATATTAAACCTCTCTTTTTTTGTATTTTATCATATTATGCATAAAAATTCAAATACTATAATTATTATTAACAAAAATTCAATATTTTAATGATTTCGAGGTATTTAAATTTGTTAATACAATCAAATGTCGAAAAATATTTTTTTCTTAGGAAAAAAATCATTTGTTATATATTATATTACTTGACAAAAACGCTAAAAAAATATACAATATTACTGTTTATTATTACTAAACTTTAAGTTTATTTTTATAAAACTGTAAAGGGGGTATAAAAATGAGTATAGGTTCAAAAATTAAACAACTAAGAAGACTTTGTGGATTAACCCAAGGAGAACTTGCAGATCGTTGCGAATTAACAAAAGGTTATATTTCTCAACTGGAAAATGATTTAACAAGTCCATCTATTAGTACGCTTACAGATATATTATCAGCACTTGGCACTAATTTAAAGAATTTCTTTAATGATGAGGAACAAGAAACAATAATCTTTCATCCTGAAGACTATTTTATAAAAGAGACCGAAGATTTTAATATTGAATGGCTTGTTCCTAATAGTCAAAAAAATGAAATGGAACCGGTTATTGTAACAATTAAACCAGGCTGTAAGACTGATATAGATATGCCTCATGAAGGTCAAGAATTTGGATATGTACTTGAAGGTAGTATTACGGTAGTTTATGGTACACGTCATGAAAAATGCAAAAAAGGTGATACTTTTTATATCACAACTGATAAAAATCATTATCTCTACAATAATTCAAATAAAGTAAGTAGAGTAATTTGGATTAGCAGTCCACCTAATTTTTAATTTGAAAGGGTTTATTTAAAATGGCAGATAAAAATACAAAAGATATAATTATAACTTTAAATCATTTATATAAAGAGTATGATGGTACTCTTGCGGTAGATGATTTTAATTTCTATGTTAAAAAGGGTGAGTTTGTCACACTTCTTGGTCCTTCTGGTTGTGGTAAAACAACTACACTTAGAATGATCGCTGGATTTGAAATTCCAACAAGTGGAGAAATTTTATTAGATGGTGAAGACATTACTAATCTTCCACCATATTCTAGACCTGTTAATACAGTATTTCAAAGATATGCATTATTCCCTCATTATAATGTTTATGATAATATTGCATTTGGTTTAAAACTTCAAAGAATTCCGTATGAAACAGTTGATAAGAAGGGAAATAAAGTAATTAAATATAGAAAATATACAAGAAGTGAAATTGATGAAAAAGTTAGAAAGACTTTAAAAATAGTTGACTTAGAAGAATTTGAATGGAGAAATGTTACCACACTTTCAGGAGGTCAACAACAACGTATTGCAATTGCTCGTGCCATCATCAATGAACCAAAAATTTTACTTCTTGATGAACCTCTTGGTGCATTAGACTTAAAGATGAGAAAAGAAATGCAAATCGAGTTAAAAGAAATGCACAAGAAGCTTGGAATTACATTTATTTATGTAACCCATGACCAAGAAGAAGCTCTTGCGATGAGTGATACAATTGTAGTTATGAAAGATGGTTGCATTCAACAAATTGGTACACCTGAAGATATTTATAATGAACCAAAGAATGCCTTTGTTGCGGACTTTATTGGTGAAAGTAATATTTATGAAGGTACAATGGTTGGTGAAAAGAAAATTAGATTTTTATCTAAAGTATTTGATTGTGTAGATGATTTCCCAATTCATAAAAAAGTGGATGTAGTTGTAAGACCTGAAGATATTAAATTAGGTGAAGCAGGATGTGGTATGGTTGATGGCCGTCTTGTTAGCAAAGTCTTCAAAGGTGTTCACTATGAATATACTCTAATGATTGGTAGAAGTGAAGTGATTATTCAAGATACAAGAAACTTACCAATCAATTGTATTGCAAGTATTACTTTAAATCCTGATGATATTCATATTATGAATAAAGAATTTACAAGTAATGTTTATGATGCTTATATTGATAAGAATAATAAGGTTGTAATATCAGAAGAGGCCTTCGAATGTAATATTTGTCAACTTGTACCTGGATCTCATGTTGATGAAGAAGGTTATGTAGTTGATGCTAGTGGCGTAAGATATGACTTTACCGATGCTGATGTAAAAGCTGAAATTGGTTTAAATGATATTGAAATTATTGATAATGAAGAAGATGGGACTGTTGCAGGTGAAATCGTATCATTTATTTATAAAGGTGACCATTATCAATTAATTATTAGAACTGAAGAAGATGAAGATTTTGTTGTAGATACAGAATATACATGGAATGAACATGATAAGGTAAGTGTTAAAGTAGAACCTAGCAAGATTAAGTTAACTCTAAAACAAGAGGCTAAAAACTATGTCAAAGATTAGATTCTCACGTAAATATTTAGCGCTTCCTTATGGAGTATTCTTAATATTGTTTGTAATTATTCCATTAATTCTTATATTCTTCTATGCTTTTACAAAAACAGTACCAGTAGATGCAAATTATCATTTTAGTTTAGGAGATGAATATTATCAATTTACATTTGATAATTTTAAATCTTTCTTTAGTAATATTTCAAATATTAATACATTTATTATTAGTGTATTAATAGGGTTGGGAAACACAGTTATTTGTTTATTAATAGGTTATCCTATTGCTTTAATACTTTCAAAAAAAGATTATAAATTTAGCTTTATTGTTGTAGTACTATTTATCCTACCAATGTGGATAAACTTTGTTCTTAGAACTTCTGCAACTCGTGAATTATTTTATGGTTTAAAAGAATGGACCGGGTTTGATGTTACAGGGGCTGCACATCCTTATCTTGCGACTATGATTGGGATGGTATATAATTATTTACCATTTGTTATCTTACCACTTTATTCAACAATGATAAAAATGGATCATAGCCTAATAGAAGCTTCAATGGACCTTGGTGCAAACAAAACTACTACATTTATTAAAACAATTATTCCAATGACTATGCCTGGTATTGTCTCTGCCGCAAGCATGGTATTTATGCCTACAATGTCATCATTTGTTATCAGTGATGTTATGGGAGAACGTCAAGTTTCTTTAATTGGTAATACAATTCAAATTTACTTTGATCAATCTATGTGGCATCTAGGAAGTTTCTTTGCTTTAATAATGCTTGTGATTATTCTTCTTTCAATGTTCTTCACAAGAAATGTACAAAAAGAAGATAATGTAAGAGGTAGCGTATGGTAAACATTAATAGAAGAAAAAATATTGTTAAGATTATCGCAAAAGTATTTGTTTATTTTATGTTATTTGTTATGTATGCGCCAATTTTAGTATTAGTACTATTTAGCTTTACAGAAGCAACTTTAATTGGCAATTGGACTGGATTTAGTTTTGGTTTATACAAAGATTTATTTAATGATGAAGAAGTAATGACAGCATTTTATAATACATTAATGGTAGCTATATCATCTGGTATTATTTCAACTATCCTTGGAACACTTGGCGCAATTGGAATTTTTTATTCTAAGAAAAGAATGAGAAAAACATTTGATGTTGTTGGACAAATTCCAATCTTGAATCCGGAAATTGTTACAGCTTTATCTTTAACAGTAATGTTTGTTCTTGTAGGTATTCAGTTTAATTTCTTTACTTTACTTATAGGACATGTTGTATTAACAATCCCATTTGTAGTACTTAGTATTACTCCAAAATTAAAACAACTTGACTCTAATGCGTATGAGGCTGCACTTGATTTAGGTGCCAAACCTGCAAAAGCGATGAGAAAAGTAATTTTCCCGGAAATCTTACCTGGTATATTATCTGGGTTCTTGCTTGCTGTAACACTATCTTTAGATGATTATATTATTACAGCATTTACAAAGGATCCTTCATTTGTCACACTTAGTACTTATGTTTATGGCGTTACCGCAAAAAAAGGAGCCCTTCCACCAATGTTGAGAGCTCTTACAACAATTATCTTTATAATTACTCTTGCGGTATTATTACTTGTAAATATTTATAGTAGAAAAACTTCTAAAAAAGGAGGTAACAAATAATGAAAAAAGTTGTAAGTTTCTTCCTTATATTAATAACAATATTTAGTTTAACTAGCTGTAAAAAAGAAGAAGAAATTAGAACACTTCGTGTGTATAATTGGCAAGATTATATTGATGATGGAACTGCTGAGGAAAACGGAACATCAATGTTAGATGACTTTGTAGATTATTATTATCAAGAATATGGTGAAAAAATCGAAGTTGTTTATGATACATTTGAAACTAATGAAACGATGTTTAATACTTTAAAAACAGGGAAAACTACATATGACCTTGTTTGTCCATCAGAGTATATGATTCAAAGAATGATTAAAGCTGATATGCTAGAAACATATCCTGATGCGTCTACTCCAACATATGAAAAATATGCATCTAAATATATTCAAGATTTATTCAAAAAAGATGGATTATATGAATATGCAAGATGTTATATGTGGGGAACAGTTGGTATCGTATACGATCCTGAAAATGTAAATGATGAAGATCTTGGATACTGGGATATATTATGGAACGAAAACTATGATGGTAAAGTTTCAGTAAAAGATAGTATTCGTGATACTTATATGACAGGTGTAATGTACACATATTTTGATGAACTAATGGAGTTAAAAGCAAAATATGATAATGGTACTATTACAAAAGAAGTATATAATAAAGAATTAAGCACTATTATGAATAGATGTTCAGATGATGATATTAAAGAAGTTTTAAAAAGCTTACAAGCGTTAAAATCAAATTTATTTGGTTTTGAAGTTGATAGTGGTAAAACTGATATTGTATCTGGTAAAATCAATATGAACGTAGCTTGGAGTGGAGATGCTGTATATTCTATGGCACTTGCATATGATGAAGATAATAAAGAATTAGAATATATGGTACCAATTGAAGGATCAAATATTTTCTTTGATGGTTGGGTAATGCCAAAAGGTGCTGATATTGAACTTGCAACATGTTTTGTTGATTTTATCTCAAGACCTGTTAATGCGGCAAGAAATATGAATATGGTAGGTTATACTTCAGCAATCGCAGGAGATGAAGTATTAGATCTTGTTACAGAATGGTATGATGAATCTGAAGTAGAAGATGTTGAACTATATGATTATGACATAACATATTTCTTTGAAGGAACAATTTCAGAAGGAAAAAATACTATACTTAAAACATCAAACCTAAACGGTCAACTTTATACTCAATATCCAGATGAGGCAACAGTAACAAGATGTGCCGTAATGGAAGACTTTGGAGAACAAAACAATAAAGTTATCGAAATGTGGACAAGTGTAAAAGCAGCAAACCTTCCAACTTGGGTAGTGCCTACATTTATTAGTTGTTTTGTACTTATTATAATAGGAATAGCATTAAACTCTTATTTAAAGAAAATGCGTCAAAACAGACTTAAAAAGTAGCTTTAAAAAGCTACTTTTTTGTTTACAAAGAAATTTAGAATTATAATAAAAAGAAGTATATTGAAAAAGGTGCAAATAACTATTCAAAAAACATCGAAAAAGGTGCAAATAACTCTTCGAAAAACATTGAAAAAGGTGCAAATAATTAATATATTTACTTGACTGTGGATATAAATTATGTTATAATTATCTTAGTTAAAGGAGGTTCTTGTATGGAACGTTTAGCAATTCATAAATTGATTGAATGGAATAACAAGAAACATAGAAAGCCACTCATTGTATGGGGAGCACGACAAGTAGGAAAAACTTATCTTATAAAAGATATATTTGCAAAAGAATATTATAAAAATAGTTATATTTATATAGATTTTAAAATTGAAGATGAAATTAACGAATTTTGTTCAAAAACAGCAAATGCTGAAAAAATCATTGAATATATTTCTTTAAAAAAGGATAAACAAATAACAGATAAGACTTTATTAATTTTTGATGAAGTTCAGGAATGTCCTAATATCGTTTCTGCACTTAAATATTTTTGTCAAGATTATAGAGAAATACCAGTTATTGCAACTGGTTCTATGGTTCGTATAAAAATACAACGTGAAACTAAAAAACGTGGTGGAGGAGAAAAATTCTTATTTCCTGTAGGAAAGATAGATCAAATTACTATTTATCCAATGACGTTTGATGAATTTTTAATAAATAGCAATAAATTGATTTATGATAAAATAAAAAAAGCATATACAGATAAAACTCCATTAGAACAAGAAATTCATGCGTTAGCTATGGAACAATTATATAAATATTTATTAATAGGAGGAATGCCTGAAGTTGTAGATATTTATATAGAAAATAAAAATTTATTTGAAGCAAGAGAAACTTTAAAATCACTTTATGATAATTATCTTTCAGATATGGAACTTTATCAAGCTAGTCGTGAATCAATTTTACGTTCAAGAAAAGTTTTTAACAATATATATAGTGAACTTAATAAAGAATCAAAAAATTTTTCACCAGGATTAATTGAAAAAAATAGCAAAACTAGAGATTTTGAAACTTCTATTGAATGGTTGATGATGGCTCATATTGTTAATAAATCATACCAACTAAAAGAACATGTTACAATGCCTCTAATAAAAGAAGATGAAAATGCATTTAGACTTTATTTAAGTGACATAGGAATGTTTTCTTTTCAAAGTGGTATAAATGCTAGTTCATTTATTTCAAATAATAGGGAAAATACATTATCAGGAATTTTCTTTGAAAATTATATAGCATCTGAACTGGTTGCTAAAGGTAATCCGTTGTTTTATTGGAAAGGTAAGTCGACTTCAGAACTAGAATTTATAATAGAGTCGGATAATAAGTTATATCCAGTTGATGTTAAAAAAGGTCGTGGAGTTTTAAATTCTTTAGAAAAGTTTTCAAATCATAATAAATATGAATGTGCAGTTAAGATATCATCAGGTAATTATGGCTTTGATGAAAATAAAAAAATATTAACTATTCCTTTTTATTTTGCCTCATTTTTGGCAGATGATTTTGCAAAAGGAGTTTTTAATCATAAATAATTTGTTATTATAATAAATCACTATTTTATTTTTTATAGTGGAATAAACATCATGTATATAAAGGAGAAGAAGAATTATGAATGCTGTATTATCAGTTGTAGGAAAAGATACTGTAGGTATTTTAGCAAGTGTTGCTAATAAATGTGCAGAATATGAAGCAAATGTTATAGATGTTTCGCAAACAGTAATAAATGAATATTTTGCGATGTTTATGTTTATAAATATTGATAAATTAACAATTGAATTTAATGATTTTGTAGATGAGCTTGTGAAACTTGGTAAATCTAGAAATTTAGAAATTCATGTTATGCATGAAGATATCTTTAATTTAATGCATAAAATTTAGGTGATACTATGTTCAACAATAGAGAGATCATGGAAACAATCCGTATGATTGAAGAACAACACCTAGATGTGAGAACTATCACAATGGGGATTTCTTTAATTGATTGTATGGATACAGATATTAATAAATCATGTGAAAAAGTATATAATAAAATTTATAACTACGCAAAAGACTTAGTTAAAACAGGTGAAGCAATTTCAAAAAAATATGGAATTCCAATTATTAATAAAAGAGTTGCGGTTACGCCTATTGCAATGTTAGTTGGTGTAAGTGGAGGAGATCCTGTCCAATATGCGAAAACTCTTGATAAAGTGGCAACAGATATTGGAATCGACTTCATAGGAGGTTATACTGCTTTAGTTCAAAAAGGTTTTGCACCAGGAGATTTAGAATTAATTAATTCGATTCCAAGAGCACTTGAAGCAACATCAAGACTTTGTTCATCTGTAAATATTGGTTCTACTCGTGCAGGTATTAATTTGGATGCGGTAAAATTGATGGGTGAAAAGGTTAGAGAAGCAGCAGAACTTACAAAAGATAGAGAATGTATTGGCGCATCTAAACTTGTAGTGTTCTGTAATGCTGTTGAAGATAATCCATTTATGGCAGGAGCATTTCACGGAGTAGGTGAGGCAGATGCTGTAATAAATGTTGGAGTTAGTGGACCAGGTGTAGTAAGAGCTGCTATTGCTAATGCTCCAAAAGATGCATCAATTGCAGAAATTGCAGAAATCATTAAAAAGACTGCATTTAAAGTTACTCGTATGGGTCAACTTGTTGGTGTTGAAGCATCAAAGATGCTAGATAAACCTTTTGGTATTGTAGATATATCGCTTGCACCTACACCTGCAGTAGGTGATTCAGTTGCACATATACTAGAAGAAATAGGACTTGAACAATGTGGTTCTTGTGGAACAACAGCTTGTCTTGCACTTCTTAATGATGCAGTTAAAAAAGGTGGTGTAATGGCATCAAGTAGAGTTGGAGGATTATCAGGCGCATTTATTCCGGTAAGTGAAGATGCTGGAATGATTGCTGCAGCTGAAAACGGCTCACTTTGTATTGAAAAATTAGAAGCAATGACTGCAGTATGCTCTGTTGGTCTGGATATGATAGTTTTACCAGGCGATACAACACCTGAGGTAATATCAGCACTTATTGCAGATGAGGCCGCAATAGGAATGATAAACTCAAAAACAACTGCTGTTCGTGTAATACCTGCAATAGGTAAAAACGATAATGAAAGTCTTAATTTTGGTGGCCTTCTTGGATATGGTCCAGTTATGAAAATATCTAAGCTTAAACCAAATGTCTTTATTAATCGTGGCGGCCAAATACCAGCCCCTCTTAATAGTTTAAAAAATTAACTCTTGGTTTTCCAAGAGTTTTTCTTATTGAATAAGTTGATTTAAAAAAATAATATGCTAAAATATAAGTATAAAAATATAAAGGAGAATATTTGTATGAAAAAACGTATTTTATATTTTGCAATATTTTTATTTGCATTAATATTAACAGGATGTAAAGCAGATAAAATAGTAATTGATTCTAATATAATAGTATTAGATGTTGGTGAACAATATACGATAAAACCAACGTTAGAAAAAAGCAAGAAAGATGTAGAATTTTCATATAAATCTAGTTTAGAAAACGTAGCATATGTGAGTGATAATGGTGTAATTACGGCATTAGCACCAGGTGTTTCAGAAATTACTGTTTCTTATAAAAAAATAGAAAATAAAGTAACAGTCTATGTTAATGCGCCAATTACATACACAGTAATATTTGATTCAAATGGTGGTTCAAATATTAATAGCCAAACATTAACTGAAGGTGCAGTTGTAACTAAACCTACTAATCCAACAAAAACAGGATATACATTTAAAGGTTGGTTACTTAATGGAACAACTTATGATTTCACAACTCCAGTAACAGGAAATATTACTCTTGTTGCAAGTTGGGAAGCTGAGCAAGTAACACCAACAACATACACAGTAACATTTGATTCAAATGGAGGTTCAAATATTACTAGCCAAACAATTGAAGAAGGACAAGTTGCAACAAAACCAGCAGATCCTATAAAAACAGGATATGTATTCAAAGGTTGGTTATTAAATAATGCAGCATATGATTTTGCAATACCAGTAACAGGAAATATTACTCTTGTTGCAAGTTGGGAAGAGATTCAAGTAACACCAGTAGAAGATACTGAAAAACCGGTTATAACTCTTAAACCGGGTGCTAATTTAAAATATGTTGTATATCTTGGTGAAACTTATAATTTATTAGAAGACGTTATTGCAACAGATAATGTAGATGGTGATTTAACTTCTGATATTAAAGTAAATTATGGTAAGTTTAATGCAGAAGTATGTGGTACTTATGAAATTACATATTATGTAGAAGATTCAAACGGAAATGTTGGTGAATATATAAGAAGAGTAGCTGTTGTTACTAAAGAGGATGACGTTATGTTTATTGGACATGCAGGATGTTATAGCGGTCTTGAAAATACTGAAACTGCATTTATTGCAGCAGCAACTGTTAAACAATACGACGCAATGGAAGCAGATTTAAGACAAACTAAAGATGGGGTATTTGTTTTAGAACATGATGAAACATTTGCAGGGCTTACACTTGCATCTACAAACTGGGCAGATTTAAAAGATGTTGAGTATACCGCAACTCGTGGTGGAATTAGCTATACTTCAAAAATTTGTACGCTTGATAGATATCTTGAAATTTGTAAAGAATATGAAAAGAAAGCTGTAATAGAACTTAAATGGTCAAATGGTATTAATAATAATGACCAAAGTAGAATGGATGAACTTATGCAAGCTATAAAAGATGCTGGAATGATTGATAATGTTATATTCCTTGCTTCTCAATATAAATGCTTAGAATGGGTTAGAAATAATGGATATTCTGATATTCCTTGTCAATATCTAGTAACATCAATTGAAAATGATACTTATTTTGAAAGATGTACTACTTGGGGCTTTGATATTAGTTTTAGTATAACTGGTACTAATACTTTAACATGGATACAAAAATACCAAGCAGCAGGTGTAAAGGTAGCTTGTTATACATTTAGTCAATATACAACAGCTAATGATTTGCAAAAATGGCTTGATATGGGAGTTGATGCTGTAACATGTGATGTATTAACTAGAAATGATGTAAATGTACCTACAGTTGATAATAGTGATGATTATTTATATGAATATAAATTAATTTTTAAAGATATAGATGGTATTGTATTAGAAGAGGTTTTCGTAAAAGAAGGTTATGATGCATTAGCACCTAATGCTCCAGATATCGCTGGGTATACCTTTACAAAATGGGATAAAGCGTTAACTAATATTCAAGAAGATTTAGAAATTAATCCTATCTATGAAGAAACGGTTTATACTATAACATATGAATCAAATATAAATACAGTAACTGAGGCTACATGGAGTTCAAAAGAAGAATTTGTTACAGAATTCTATACAGACTTATTTAATTTCTTTAAAGCAAATGTAAATAATATTGATGAATTAACCTTTGATGGAACAACTTACAAACTTGTATTAAGTACTTCGACTTATGGAAGTGCATCTTGGAGTACCATTGATGAATTAAAAGCTGTTAATATTTACAATTTCGAACAAACAGTAGGCTTGTTCATTTATAAGCCACTAACTGTAACAAACTATGAAGGATACATACCAGAAGCAGATGAGGGATATTTCTTAAATAGTGATCTTTATAGAACAAAATATAAAGCATTAAATGCATATTTCTTAAACGCAATTGTGAATAATTATACATCATATAATACAGAATATCAACCTACATTAGCTGGTAAAGTACAAATATTTTTTAGATTCCAACAATGGCAACAAGGAACAAGTATTCCAGAGTTCAACACACTTCCTAAAAAATATATTGTTGAAGGTAGTGGCGATGAACCTACAATGCCAAATAATCCAACAACTTATACAATCTCTACTAATACAATAGTACTACAAAATCCAACATGCGATGGTTATACTTTCCTTGGATGGTATTTAAATGATGTACAAGTTACATCGATTGAAAAAGGTACAACAGGTAATTTGATATTAGTTGCTAAATGGCAAAAAAATGAATAAAACTTTTTAAATACTTCAAAAAACATAAGAGATTTGTTTTATAAAATTATTATTTAAATTGATAAAATTATGGTTATAAATGAGGTGAAGTAGTATGGAAAACCTTTATGAAATGGGATTAAAGTATTATAATGGAGATGACGGCGTAGAACAAAGTTATGCTAATGCTTTTAAATGTTTTAAACTTGCTGCAAAACAGGGACATAATGCATCATGTTGCTATGTTGGTGAATTATATCTATATGGTTTAGGAGTTAGAAAAAACGTTGTAAAAGCTATAAAATGGTTTAAAAAGGCTGCTATTAATAATGATATGCCCTCTCAGTATATTTTAGGGGAGATATTTGGTACAGGACAATATGTTACTAGAGATTTAGAAAAGGCAAGTTATTGGTATGAAAAAGCCGCACAACAAAATAATTTTATTGTGCAATATAATTTGGCATGTATTTATTTAGAAGATGAATGTAAAAATATTGATAAATCTATGTATTGGAATCAAAAATCTGCCCATAATGGGTATGTTAATGCTCAATATAATATGGGGAAGTTTTATCTGGATGGAGAATATATAGGACAAAATTTTGAAAAAGCAGCTTATTGGTTTAATCAAGCAGCAATGCAGGGTGATGAATTATCACAATTTAATCTAGCATTAATGTATACAAAAGGAGATGGAGTAGAAAAAAATAATGAACTAGCGGTGTACTGGTATAAAAAAGCTGCCAAACAAGGGAATGTTAATGCTCAAGCTAATTTAGCTTATATGTATGTAAAAGGTGAAAATGTTCCTACAAATTTAGATGAAGCACATTATTGGTATCAACGAGCCGCATGTTCGGGATCTGCTGAAGCCCAACATAGTTTAGGTACATTATATGAAGAAGGTTTAGGAGTTAATCGAGACTTTAAACAAGCAGTATATTGGTATAGTCAAGCTGCATCTAATGGTTATGCACCAGCTCAATACAATTTAGCCTTAATGTATTATAAAGGTTATGGTGTTGTTAGAGATTTAACTCAAGCTGCACATTGGTTTTATCAGGCAGCACTTCAAAGTGATGGTTCAGCTCAATATAATTTAGCTACAATGTATCAAAAAGGAGAAGGTGTAGAACAAAACATTGAAAGTGCGCTATACTGGTATCAACAAGCAGCTGTTAATGGTGATGAGAATGCCCAATATAATATGTCACTTTTAAATGATTATCTAAATAAAACAAGCAAATAATAAAATGAAAAAATCTTCTCAAAAAGAAGATTTTTTTAAATTTATATAATGGAAATGTAATACATGAATATTGAAACAAAAATTTAATACAAAATATTTATTGGTAACAACTTGATTTACTACCTAAAATATGATATAATTTAGGTAGTAAATGGGGTGGAAATAGTGAGAAAATTTGATTATTCTTTTTTAAAAAAAGACATTTCTTCTAAAATTTTAAATGTTTCAAATGTAATATATGATCTAAAATCTAAAGAAGGATTTAGAAAAGAAAAGCATGGAAAGACATTTGAACTATTAAAAAAAATAGCTATAGTTGAATCAGTTAAGGGAAGTAATAAAATTGAAGGAATTATTGCTACAGATAAAAGAATTAATGAGATAATAAAAGGTGATAAGCCAATTACGCATAATGAAAAAGAAATATCTGGATACAAAGATGTATTAAATGTTATCCACGAAAATTATTCATTGCTAGAACTAAATGAGAAAACCATACTAGATTTTCATAGATTGATGTTAAGTCAAGTACATGATCCAAATAGAGGTAAATATAAAGATGGAGATAATATTATTTTGGATACATTAGGAGATGGCACAAGACAAGTAAGATTTGTTCCTGTTAGCTCAAAAGAGACTAATGATGCAATGAAACAAATGCTTCTAGCTTATTATGAAGCAAGACAAGACTCTGAAATCAATCAATTATTATTAATTGCTTGCGTAGTTTTTGATTTTCTATGTATTCATCCATTTAATGATGGCAATGGTAGAATTTCTAGATTAATAACCCTTTTGTTGTTGTATAAAAATGATTTTGATATCGGTTGTTATATTTCTATAGAAGCATTAATTGAAAAATATAAATATGCTTACTATGAAGCATTAAAAGAATCATCATACGGGTGGGAAAAAAATGAAAACACTTATGAACCTTTTATCATTAACTTTATGCAAATAATATATTATGCATATAAAAAATTAGATGAAAAGTTTATAGATATGAGTTTAAAAAAAGTGAAAAAATCGGAACAAATAGAAAATGTCGTTTTAAATTCATTAGTCCCAATATCTAAAGCTTCTATAGTAGAATATTTACCTGATATTAGTGTAAAAACAATAGAACTAGTTCTTAATAAAATGATAAAAGAAGAAAAAATAATAAAGATAGGGTCTTTTAAAGATGCTAGGTATTATAGGAAGTAAAGTTTATGAAAATAGTAGTTGTAAGTGATACACATGGAAATAGAAATATCCTTGAAAAAATAAAAGAACAAAACAAAGATGCAAGTTTATTGTTACATGCTGGAGATAGTCAATTGTTTAGAGAAGAAATGTACCCTTTTATTACAATTAAAGGAAATTGTGATTATGATTCAAGATATGATGAATCATTTGATATAACACTTAGTTGTGGAAAACTTCATATGGAACATGGTCATAGACTTGGGTATTTAAGAGAAAGTTATTTACAACAAAATAATTATAAAATTTTTATTCACGGTCATACTCACTCTCATTATGTAAAACAGTTAGGCGATTCATATGTTTGTTGTCCTGGTTCACCGAATAGACCTAGGGATGGAAGCAGTGGTACATATTTAATAATTGATGTAAATGATAAAGATATAAAGTTTAATTTTAAATACTTGTAAAAAAACGGACTCTTATGAATCCGTTTTTTTGAATTTATATTTTCCTTTACCATATCCTGAAATAGAAATAATTAAATCAGCTTCTTTTAATATTTTGATATAAAAAGTTGCAGTATTTTTATTACAAGATAAATATTTTTGAATATCACAATTTCCAAAGATTTTATCATTAAAATAATTGGTTATAATTAAAAGCTTTTCTTTTGCATCAGTTTTTAACTGTAAGTCATTTATAACCTTTTTAATAGTTGAATTTACCGATTCGTTATC
>CAYPEY010000001.1:0-69559 GCA_964409955.1 uncultured Staphylococcaceae bacterium | reverse complement strand
ATTATTTCCTAAGATTTCATCATTATTTCCTAAGATTTCATCATTATTTCCTAAGATTTCATCATTATTTCCTAAGTTTTTTATAAATATTGTGAAATAAGTAATGTCTGGATTAAATCTATCATAAATAATAGGTTTAGGATATTTTTCTTCTTTTGTTGTTTGCATAATTAAAGGTATACCACTTCCTGCACGTTCACCTATGTTAATTAAATTAAACATTTTGAGTAAGGTTTTATTGCGAGGCTTAGACGTTCCGCCTTGTAAGATTTCATTAATTGGCATAGTTAAAATACCAGGATTAGAAAAAACAATTTTATCAGAATATTGTTTAATTACAAGACCAACACTTTGGTGATAGTCAGCATTACAAAGAGTATTACATAATGCTTCCCTAATTGCTTTTTTCATAGGTACTATATCATCTCTGTAAATTCCTTTCATTTTGAAAGGAACAGGAATGTCTTCTGTAAGTTTTAATGTTATTCGATTAAAGAAATCAAATATATTTCCACTCCAATCTCCATAGTCAGAAATAATACGATTTGACCAACGCATATATTGATCTTGTAAGTTTCTATGATCTTGATAATCTAAGAAATAATTAGAATATTCTCTACAAATATCATAACTATTTCCAAACATTAATAAGCCAGCTCGAGTTGGTCGTATAATTCCTTTTTCATCATATCCCGCAGCACCTATGTTAATTAAGAATAAATCATCATTTGTTTTTATAAAAGGGTGATCTTTTTCATGACTATGTTCAAAATAAATTCTATATTTTTGGATACTATCTTTATTTAAAACATCTATTGTAAATAAATTAACAAGATAACTGTCATTAGATTTGTTATCTTGATCTCGATACATAGAAAATATTTCTTCCTTGGTACATTTATAATCACCTTGATAATTTCTACGGTAAGCAAGTAAAGGATTATTGTTTATATACACGGGTTTTACATTTTTAGATGCTTGAGGAACTTTTATTTCAATAATATATGAATTTTGAATTTTGTGTACTAAAACATTATTGTCAGATAGTAAATTAACACTAATTTTATTAGAGTTATTTATTGTATCCCAAAAAGATTTAATTAAAAGATCAATTTGAGATTCATTTAAACCAACAGGTTTTAAGGACTTTTCTTCTTTTACCCCTAATAAAATAGTTCCTCCATATGAATTACAAAAAGAACTATAAGTTTCCCATAGGGAGTTAGGTATGCCATTTATTGCTTGTTTTACTTCTAAGGTATTGTTTTCTTTTAATTTGTTGAATTGTTTTAAACTTATCATAATTTTCTCCTATACTTTTTTAATAGTAAGTAGAGTATATAGTTTTATGAATAGTTTTATAAGTACAAAACAAAATAGTCTTGTATGCTGCGAATAATGTAATATATTATAATGTTTATGTAATAATTATACTATTTATAAAACATATAGTCAAAATAAGAGAATTATTATTTTTTTATTAAAAAAACTTGCAAATTTTGCAATAATGACTAGTTTTAAAGGTAGAAAGAATCTTTCTATATACTTATTTTGACAAAAGTATTAAAAGCTATTTATGATGTTTTTTAAAAGTTTTAATATTGTATTTATTAGTAATGGAAAAAGCCATTAAAACAAATGAATTAAAAATTTTGAATATAATGTTATTATTTAATTAACATTAAAATAATTATATTTTTGTTTGCCAAATAGCAAATTATGTGATAAAATAAACATAATGTGAGAAACTTGTTTTTTTATAGGAGTAATAAATATGGTAATATTAAATGATAATAAAATACTATTTAGTTTTAATGCTTTTAAATATAATCAAGAATATTTATCAATGATTAAAAAAGTAAATTCTAATGGTGTTGAGGTTTTTCCTTGGATAAAATATTCAATAAATATAAATGATTTAAAAAAAGAAATAAAAGATTTAACAAATGCAAATAAAGAAATTTTAACATCTTATTATTTAGATAAAAATTATTATAGTTTATATGGTTTAAATTATAAAAAAATATATTTAATGCCAAAAAATAATTTAGAAGAAATAGAAATTGATGTTAATAAAATAGCAATACACGTTTTTGATTCTGGTCTTGGTTTTGTTGAATTAGATTATACAGTAAAGTCAAGTGATGAAAAAGACATAAATACTGTTAATTATTTTTTATCTGAAGTAAAATCAGATGTAAAATTTAAAATTGTTAATCAAATTTGGAATTCTGGAAATAAAACAAAAAAAGATAATATAGAATATATCACAACAGATAAATTTATAAAATTAATTTTAATTGATTATGATGATATAAAAGATCCTGAATATAGTAAGGATTTTAAATATATGGTAGTAAGACCTACATTGTTTTCGTATATTTTTTTAGATGAATATAAGAGTGACATAGCAGATAATATAGGTTCGAATTTTAAAGTGTCATATAAAGTTAATAGAGATGTTACAAAAACAACTTCATATTTTACTAATTCTAAATGGTATTATAACATTAATTCTATTACCAATGTTTCAAATTGTGTAGATGATGAATTGACTAATTCCTTCTTCAAAACAACTTTTAGAGATAAGGTAGCAAATTTATATTTTTATTTATTTTTAAGTTCTCTTCATCAAAAAATGTACTTATTAGATAAGTCATATGAATTAAAAAACATAGATTATGATGTTGATGATTATAAAGAAATGAAAAACCTATGTAATTCTATTATTTTAATGAAGTCAAACATCTTAAAAGCTAAAGTTAAATATTTTTTTAATAATCCTACATTTCTTGAACATATAAATATTTTCTATAAAAATGTTCAAGAAACGTTATTAATAAATGAAATGAAACAATCATTAGATGATGACCTAGAAATTATTAATGAATTTGTTGAGGGAAATATTAAAATAATATCTGAGTACAAAGAATTAAGGCAAGAAAAAAGAAAATGTATTGAAAATATTATTTCATTAATTATAGCTTCACTTATTTCTTGTGCTACTTTTTATGATGTTTATTTAAAAACGATAAATAAATATAATATACCAATAAGTTTTAAACAAAATATTGTTATTTTATTTATTATATTAATAATTATATTTATCATTCCAACTGCTTTAAATTTAAAAAATAATATAAAAAAATTATTGCTATAAAAAAAGATTTTATGAAAATAGATAAATTAATAAAATATAAAAATATACAAATAAAAGAGAAGGAAGGTAAATGATATGGCAATTTTAATTACATGTGTTGGTACAAGTGATCCGATAAGAGGAGAACATGATGGTGCTGTATTACATATTTTAAGACATAATCCGGATATTACAAAATGTTATATTTTTTATTCTAAAAGTTTGTATGAAATTCATAAAGACAAAAATAGAAATTATTTCAATAAAGCCTATAATACATTTTGTGAAGAAAATAACCGAAACATTGAAATGGTTGATATACCAACAGAGATAGATTCTGTTCATCTGTTTAATGTGTTTTATGATGATTTTAAAAATAAAATTCAAGATATAATTAAAGAAGAAGGAGAACAAAAAATTTATGTTAATTTAACATCTGGTACTCCTCAAATGCAAATAACATTGTCATTGATTTGTCAGTCATTAAGTTACATAGATTTTATTCCATTGCAAGTTCTTAATTGGTCAGATAATAGTAAAGTCGATTCAGATCCTGCGAATCCTTCTAATACTATTGTTAGTGTACAATGTATATCGTTAAACTATAATATTGATAAAGAAATAGAAAAAAATAGAGATAAAGATACTTTAAAATCTAGAAATAGATGCCAAATAGTTGATTTATATGCGGTATTTAAAAATGATACAATAAATGAATTAAAAAAATCAATTAATGATTATTCATATAATTATTTAAGTGATAATGTACAAAAACTAGTAAGTGCAAATTCTAAATTAAAGCCACTTATTTTGTTTTTGAAATACCGACAAAAAATGAATTATGATAAAGCTAATAAAATTTTAAAAGAAGCAGGGTTACCTACTTCAAATTATTTACCATTTTATAGTGATAAGCGTAAGAATGATATTTTTGAATATTTTCTTTTATTAAAAAATTTACTCAAAACTGAACAATATAATGATTTTATTGTAAGAATGGATTTATTTGCTATCGAACTTCAAATAGAAGTACTTAAAAAAGTTTATGGATTTGATATCAAAGATTATAAAGAAAAGAAATATTTTTCAAGTTATAAAGTATTTCAAGAAAATCCAGAACTATATTGTCATATCAATGATAGTTATAGAACTAAAATTAAACATGATTATGTTGATGGATATGTTAATATTATGTTGTTAAATGTTATAATGGATTATTTTTCAAACAAATCAAATTTTCAATACTTACAATTTTTCAATGATATCGAAAAATTACATGATAAAAGAAATTATGCTGCGCATACTTTAACTGTTACTAAAAAAGAAGACATTACGAATGTTATTGGGATTGATAATATGATAAATAATTTTCAAAATGTATTAAAAATTTTATATCCAGATATTACTGATAAACACTTTAATAGCTATGATATTATAAATGAAGAAATTATAAAACTAATTTAATAGGAGGAAAAGATGAAGGTTACAATTGCTGCATTACTGCACGATATAGGTAAGTTTTATCAAAGAACAGGTAACTTATTAGGAGATAAAGCGTTATATCAAAAATATATTAAAAATGGTAAAAATTATCTTCATAGTGGTTATACTGCTAAGTTTTTTGATGAAAATATTAAAGAAACTATACCTGATTATTTGAATGTATTGGATATGAGTGCTGGCTATCATCAATATTCAAATTCTATTATTAAGAAAGCTGATTATATTGCGACTGGTCACGACCGAAAAGATCTTAGTGAACAAATATTAAGTGAATATGAAAAAATAGATAATGAAAAAGATAATAATAGTATAACTCGTTTAGATACAATTTTTAATGAAATTAACATTGATAAAAATCAAGTTAATGAACGTTATGAACTTAAATTAACTTCAGCAAAAGCATTATTAAATCAAAAATATGTTGAAAAGAAATTACTTGATGCAAGTAAAATTGAATATAAAAATTTATATAATAATTTAGAACTTGCTTTAAAAGAAATGAATGATAAAGGGTATAAAGATTATAAAGAACTACATCATCTTTTATATCCAATTATTAAAGAAAATACTGTTACTGTACCTGGATATGTAGATAAAAAAGGTGTATCAACTATTAGTTTATTTGATCACTTGAAACTTACTACAGCAATAGCTAATTGCTTAGAGAAAGATGAAAATGCTAATTATGCTTTAATTGATTATGATATTTCAGGAATTCAAAAATTCATTTACAAGGTTGCTGAAGGAAGAGAATCTAAACCCAAAGTAGCTAAACACTTAAGAACAAGATCATTTTATTTAAGTGTTTTAACTGATTTTATTGCATATTATATTGTTAACGAATTTGGGGTAACTTATGAAAATGTTCTTTATTCATCTGGTGGACGTGGAAGAATATTAGTAACTAAAGGTCCTAACTTTGAAGAAAAATTAAAAGAAATTGCAGTTAAAATCGAACAAGCAATGTTTAAAATGCATAACTGTGATATTAGTTTTTCAATAGCTTATACAGAAGTAGATGATGAAGGGTTAATTAAATCACAAATTGATGATTTAGTTCGTGAAGGCGTTACATTCATAAGTGATAAAAAGAAAAAATTTAAATCAATATTAAATAATATTGATTTAAATGAAGAAAACAAAGATTTCTGTTTATGTCCAATATGTTTTTCTAATAAAGTTAATAACGAAGAAGTATGTAGTTTCTGCGATACACTATTAAAAATTAACGATAGAGTACTTACTTCATATGATGAGTTTATTATTGAATATGATTATTTAAATAATGATAGTAAAGCTGAAGCAATAGTTAAAGTAAATGGACTTGGAACAATTAGAATGTATTCTGCTAAGAAATTTGTTTTAGAAAATGTTGATTCTTATTATGTATCTGTTAATAATTACAAAATAGGTGAAACAAAACTTTATGCTAAATCTAATATAGGATCTAAGTCATTTGAAGAAATTGCGAAAAACAGTACCGGTGATGATAAATTAGCAGTACTTAAAATGGACGTTGATAATTTAGGTTATATATTCTTAAATGGTATTAAACAAAGTAAAGAAACAATATCTAAAAACTTAACACTTTCTCGTATGGTTGATTATTTCTTCTCAAAAGAAATTGTGAATATATGCAATCAACCTAAGTTTAAAGAAAGTATGTATATAAATTATGCCGGAGGAGATGACTTAGTTATTATTTCTCCAGCATCTATGGTTTTAGAACTTGTTAAAGATATCAACTATGAATTTAGTAAATTCACAGGTTATAATAAATCATTACATATTAGTGCTGGTATTGAATTCTTTTCTTCAAAATCACCAGTAAGATATTCAATTGAAAGAGCAGAAGACAATTTATCAGAATCTAAACTACAAGATAATAAAAATTCATTTAACCTCCTTGGAGTAACTTTAAATAATTCTAAAATGAATTATTTATTAGAAGAAATAGAAGTATTTGAAAAAGGTTTATTAGATGAAACTTTATCAAGAAGCGGATTATATGAAATTTATGAATATATAATTAGAAGTCTTGAAGTAAATAATTCAGAACATGCCTTTATGCGTTTCATTCCATTAATTGCATATTCAATAAAGAGAAATATGAATGAAAAATGGTTTGAAAAATTAAGACAAATATTTGTTGTAAAAGAAGTTAAAAAAGAAGTAATAGAATTTTATAAAATCGTTTTTGCGATGGCATTAATGAAAACAAGAAAGAGAGGATAATAAACTATGAGTTTTGAAGATGCTTTTAAAGAAAAATTTAAAGAGATGGGATATACTCCAAAAGAAAACAATTCAAATAAACCACAAAATAATCAAAAAAATTTTGGTAATAAAAATGAACAAAAATTTAATAACAACCCAAAACCTTACAATGATCAAAAAGGTAGTATTGGTGTATTAATTAGTAAAATTAATAATAGTGGAAGTTTATGTAATGTATTAACCGTTGAAGAAGTAAGTTTACCTGAATGTGCAGCTTATAATGTTGCGAAAGAAATATACAATAATTTAAATACAAACCAATTAAGAAAAATCTTTGAACAAATCAAAGATTGTGAAAAACATTTACCAGATTTAACAAAAGCTAGAGAAGAATTATATAAAACATTACCTCTAATGGCATATGCGGTTGGAAGAGGTAACTGTCCAAAAGGATTCTTTGAATTAATACAAGCTTGTATTAACGCTAAAAGGCTAACTAGTGTTGAAGACATTGAAAGATTAATCAATTTCGTAACTTCAATAGTTGCATACGCAAAATATTTTAAAGAAACTAAATAGGAGGAATTTATGGGAGATAATAAATTAGTTATAAACAAAGTAAAAGTATTAAAATTTGAATTAAAATTAGAAACAGGTTTACATATTGGTGGAAATAAAGATAACTACGGAATCGGTGGTGTAGATTCACCAGTTATCAAAAATCCATTAAATAATCAACCTATTATTCCTGGTTCTTCATTAAAAGGTAAAATTCGTATGTTAATGGAAGTTGTTGAAACAAATGATTATAGCGCAAGTGATAATTACCAAACAGTTATTGAAATGTTTGGTCCAAAAAAAGATTCACAAAAAATTGATGCTAGTCTAACAAGAGTAATTTTTAGAGATTTAGAATTAACTGAAGAATCAGTTAAAGAATTAGAATCTAAATTAGGAGAAGGTTTCTATACTGAAATCAAAGCTGAAAATAGTATTGATAAAATTAAATGCAAATCTAACCCACGTTTTACAGAAAGAGTACCAGCAGGGGCTGTATTTAGTGGTGAATGTATAATTCAATACCAAGATAAAGATGATTATGATATTGAAGATGCTTTAAAACAAGGTTTTAAATTACTTGAAAACAATTATTTAGGCGGAAGTGGAAGCCGTGGATATGGAAAAGTAACATTTAAATTTTTATCATAAGGAATTTAAAAAATGTCAATTTACTCAATAGAGTTTAAACCTTTATCAGTTTTAACCAAAATACCTGATGCCCAAACTATTTTTGGCGCATTCTGCTACAAGTATAAAGAAATTTTTGGCAATGATAAATTAAATGAATTTCTAGAAAAAGAAAATAGTGACAACCATGTTGTTTTATTTTCTTCAATGTTTTATAAAAATGTATTGCCCCTTCCACATGATTTTACTTTGAAGCATCAAGTAGGTCTTTCTTTGGAAGAAACTATAAATAATAAAAGAACTAAAAAAATCAAATTCGTATCAAAACAAGTTTATTTAGATTTTATAAATAATAAAGAAGAATTTGAATCGACATTTAGAGAAAATATTGATAAAAAATATAAAATCATCAATAAAGAAATATTAGCATTTCAAAATGAAGATTTCTTAGATGAAAAATATCTTGTAAATGATTTTAGAATAAGAAATGCATATTCTTTAGATGAAGATAAAAAATTATTTAGAGATGAAGTAATGTATTGTAATGATAAACTAACATTTAATATTTATGTAAATATATTAGATGATAGTTTTAAAGATAATGTTATTAAAACTTTTGAATCTATGCAACGTGTCTTTTTTGGTGGTTTAAAATCAATAGGTTATAATTTATATTCTTTTGTATCAACAAAAGAAGAAACAGAAATATCACTTAAAAGACATAATATGTTATTATCTAAATCAATTATTGATAAAAATATTGATTTAGAAAATTCATACTATACACCACAATTTATCAGTAATAAATTTAATACTCAAAGTAATAAACTATACCGTAAACAATTACTTGTATTAAATGAAGGTAGTGTAATATCAACATCTAAAGATGTTGTTGGTGGACTTATCAAAGAAGAACAAAATGGTAATGTAACATATCAATATTATTTAGGAATGATTATTTAGGAGGTTGTATGGGAAAAGTAAAAATTTTAACTCCTGTACATATTGGTTCAGGAAAAGAATACTATATTGCAACTATAAAAGATAATTATATTTATACACTAGATAATATTTTAGAAATTGCAATAGAAAATAAAATAAATATGAATAATGTTTATGATGTTTTAATGAATAAAAAACAATTAAATTCAAATGTTTCTTTAAATCTTTCTCGTGAAGAATTTGTTAGATTATTTAATGTTAAATATGAATACCTTCAACCTAAATATAGTCTTCGAAAAATTACATCTGATAGAGAAAAGAATCTAAAAGGAAATGTAAGCGAAGCTATGAAGGATAATGATACTTTGTTAATACCAGGTTCATCTTTAAAAGGATATGTTTTAAATGTTTGTTATTTTGACATAATTCAAAATAACAAAAAAGTATCTGATTATTTTGAGAAAAAATTTAGAAATATTTATAATGATTTATATAATCAATTAGATGAATCTGATCGTTTAAAAATTCATAAAGAAGCAACAAGAAAAGTTAACAGCGTTTGGAATAAAGTTACTAAAGAACCAACAAAAATTATGCATATAATCGGTTTTAGAGATATTTTGTTTGATAGTGATATTTCATATTACGAAGTTGAACGTTATGATGATGAAAAAACTAGTTTACCTCAAAATGTCTTTGAAACAATACCAGTAGACAAGGAATATAGTGGAGAAATCTATTTTACAAAGAGTGATTTATCAATTGATCATTTTAACAAATTATTAAATGAAGCAAAAAAAAGTATCAATGATGATAAAAATTCTGGTTTTGAAGAAAAAGAAATTCAACTAGAAATTGTAGAAGAAATCGCAAAAAGAATGAAAAACTTCAAATCTTGGTTTGTTGAAGCAAATAGAAAATTTATGAGTTGTGTTATAAAAGAAGAATTAGAATATGTTAATAAAACTTATAACACTAAGGTAGATACTATTAACTTAAGAAATATTTTACAAAAATTACAACAATTAAATGAAACAAAAACAATCATTCAAATTGGAAAAAGCACTAACTATATTGTAAAAACTGTTTCAATAGCATTTACAGATATTTATAAAAAATATTTCAGTATCATTTTTTCTCCCGCCACTGCAAACGAAAAAATGATAAAAGCAAAACCTGGAATTGCAATGATGCCAATTGCGAAAGTATCATCAAAAGGAATTTATCCACTTGGATTTATTGAAATAGAATTATAATGATTAGAAGAATTAAATACAATATTAGATTTCCGCTTGGAGCTAATTTTCAAAAAGATCCAGAGATTATACTTTTAAAAAAGATCTACCAAGAAATATGTTCTTGTTGTTGTATTAGTGATAAAGATTGTTTAAATTGTACAAAAGAATTCAAATGTATTTATTATTTATTATCAGGAGAAAACTTTGAACAATATCCAAGTATTACAATAAATAGAAATCTAGCTAACAAAAGATCATATGGTCCAAAAGAAACCTTTCAGGTTACTTTTAACTTAATCGGAGTTGCGATGAATTATTCAGAATTCATAACTACGTTTATGGATTCTGATGAATATTTAGCTGGTAATTTCTATCAAAAAGTATTAGTAGAAAATACAATTATCGATGAAGAAAAATGTTATAGTGGTATCATAAAATACCAAAATGTAGTTACTGATACTTTAGATATAATCTCATCAATTAAATATTTTAATGAAACTTATAAAACATCTTTTAAACTTCCAACATTTAAAAATGTTGGAAGTTCACTAGACTTTAAAGATAAAACGCAGTATATAATTAATAATAAAAAAATCAAAATATCAGGTAAAATATTTCAAGCTGAAGTTATAGATTACCCTATTATATTAATAGATATAGGTGTTGGAAAATATGCATATATAGGTGGAGGTATCGTAAAATGCGTATCAGAGTAGTATTAGATTTAAAAGATAAAAAAATTCCTGTTCAATATCATAGTTTGTTACAAGGAATAATTTATAATTCTTTATATAATTATGATAAAATTCAAACTATCCATGACCAAGGGTTTACACTTGGGAAAAGAAAATTTAAACTTTTCACATATTCAGAAATTTATGGAGATACACAATACTTAGAACAATCAAGAGAACTTCATTTTTCTGATACTGGATATTTTGATTTCACATCTTATGATGATGAAATCACAGTAGCTTTTATAAATTTTATTACTCAAAATAATACATTATTATTTGGTAAACAGTTAATAAAAGTTTTAGCATATAATTTATTAGATGATTTTTGTGATAACACAAAAATTGAAACCTATACTACTCTTTCACCTATTACATCTTATATAACAGATGAAAATAAAAAAACTAAATATTTTGAACCAACTACAGAAGAATTTAAACAAGCTATTATTCAAAATTTAGCAAAAAAATATTATTTAATCTATAAAGAAAATATGTCTGAAATTGAAATTAGTGATATCAATTCAGTAAAAAAGAAAAAGATATACTTTAGATCAAATTTCACTATTGCATATCATTTAACACTTACAATATCTGGATTAACCCCACAAATAAAAAAAGTAATATTAACCTGTGGAATAGGTTCAAAGAACTCAAGTGGTCTTGGAATGGTCAATAAAAAAAGAAATGAAAAAAAGAATATATCTAATTGAAAGTGGTAAATTAGAACGTCTTGATAATAGTTTAGTATTTATTAATAATAAAGGATATAAAACCTATCTTCCTATTTATCAAATAGAAAGTATTAATATTTATGGTCATTGTTCTTTTAATAAAGAAGTTATACAGCTTTTGTTTTTACATCAAATATCATTATTAATATTTTCCTTTTCAGGAAAATATTTAGGATCTTATCGAGCTAATCATAATCAACTGGGTAGTTGTTTAATTAACCAAGTCTTGTGTAATACTAATCAAAAATTAAAAAATGAATATGTAAAAGAAATAATTCTTACAGCTATTACAAATATGATGTCAGTTCTAAAATATTATAATAAAAAAAGATTACCTCTTGAAGATAAAATTGATAAACTTCAAAATATAAAAGAAGAACTAATTAATAAAGAAGAAAACTTTCTTATTAGTGAAGCACTTGCAAAGCAAGTTTATTACAGTGCTTTTAATATTATAATAAAAAATAAAGATTTTAATTTCATTAAAAGAACTACTCATCCATCAACAGATTTAATAAACGCTTTGATGAGTTTTGGATATGCGGTATTATATGGTATTATTGAAAATGACATCTATCAATCAAATTTAGTGATATCTCTTCCATTTATTCATGGCATAACCCGTAATTCAACAGGTTTACAATATGATATAGCGGATATATTTAAACCTATACTAATTGATAGATTAATATTTAGATTAATAAATAAAAGACAAATAACAAAAGAACATTTTATTATAAAAGAAAATGAGACTCTATTAAATAAGGAAGGAATTAAAATACTACTTGAAGAAATAGAAAAGAATCTACAAAGTGTTATAAGTGTTACAAATAATAAAAAAATGTCATATCGAAGTATTATTAAACAAGAAGCACAAAAATTAGAAAAATCAATAAAAGAAAATAAAAAATACAATGGTTTTTTAATGAGGTGGTAAAATGTATTATATTGTTTCATATGACATCGATTCAAAAAGATGCCCTAAAGTAATGAAAATATTAAGAAAATTTTTATTTCATACTCATAACTCAGTATTTGAAGGAGAACTAACTAATAAAGAATTTAAACTATTAACAGAAGAAATTAATAAAATAATAAACAAAGAAACTGATTCAATAATATATTATAAAATATCATCAATTAAAGCAATTTCAAAAGAAGGTATAAATTATAAATCAGAAAATATTATAATTATTTAATTCGACCATCAAATAAAAATTTACTTATTAATAATAAAAAAGTATTAAAAAAATATAAGGTGGTCGATAAAAAAATAACTAAAATAATTAAAAAACAATTTAAAACATAAAAAAACTTTAAAAATATATTTAAAAACCCCTATTACAATAGTTCCTTTATAGGTATTGCAGCCTCTTTTGTTGTATGTTTGATAATGTATTCGTCTAATTACAATAGTTCCTTTATAGGTATTGCAGCTCTAACTTCTCTTTTCCTTTTTCACTTGTAAATAATTACAATAGTTCCTTTATAGGTATTGCAGCTTTTTAAGAGCTTTTGCTTGTGAACCTATACCACCATTACAATAGTTCCTTTATAGGTATTGCAGCACGAGCACCAGTACATAACCAAGCGTCAGAATCTTATTACAATAGTTCCTTTATAGGTATTGCAGCCTTTTGCATGACCATCATAATAACCTCTAATAATAATTACAATAGTTCCTTTATAGGTATTGCAGCCTTTTGGATCTTCTTCTCCTTTTCCGAATATTAAAATTACAATAGTTCCTTTATAGGTATTGCAGCGCTATCAATTATTCTATTATCTTTTAATAAATAAAAATTACAATAGTTCCTTTATAGGTATTGCAGCTAATTACTTGCTTGCGGCTTTCCGTCTGGATTATCATTACAATAGTTCCTTTATAGGTATTGCAGCTTGATTATTAACACCTTGTTGTTTTATATCTGCCATATTACAATAGTTCCTTTATAGGTATTGCAGCTTTCAATAGTTAAATTCATTTTGTAGTATCCAAAAATTACAATAGTTCCTTTATAGGTATTGCAGCTCGTTTGGACTAACTAAATACGCCCCTCTTGTTTTATTACAATAGTTCCTTTATAGGTATTGCAGCGCCATAAATTATCATTTCTTCGATATCATCCCAACTAATTACAATAGTTCCTTTATAGGTATTGCAGCTCTGTTACAGCAACTTCTACACTATCATAAGTTAAAATTACAATAGTTCCTTTATAGGTATTGCAGCAGATTTATTGATACATTATCAAAATCTTTATTTAATTACAATAGTTCCTTTATAGGTATTGCAGCTCATCATTATTCTCATCAGCAAAATTTTTAAGTTCGTATTACAATAGTTCCTTTATAGGTATTGCAGCTTTGTTCTTTAGAAAGAGGACTATTAAGTGTAATAATTACAATAGTTCCTTTATAGGTATTGCAGCTATATATTTAAAACTTGTTGCCCCTTCCTTTAACAATTACAATAGTTCCTTTATAGGTATTGCAGCTTATACTTAATACCTGGTCTACCAATATCTAAAAATTACAATAGTTCCTTTATAGGTATTGCAGCTATAAATTTTCTACAGCTTCATAAGCAAAAATTTCTTATTACAATAGTTCCTTTATAGGTATTGCAGCTCTTCAGCCACTTTAGTTGAGATTAAGTTTTCTTGTTGATTACAATAGTTCCTTTATAGGTATTGCAGCCAATTTGATCTTTGTTGTATGTATAACTTTTACCATTACAATAGTTCCTTTATAGGTATTGCAGCTTCAGGTTGTGCATTTGCGATAATTTCGACTTTAGCATTACAATAGTTCCTTTATAGGTATTGCAGCTTTAGGCTTATGAGTAGTGAAATAAACTCTTAAATATTACAATAGTTCCTTTATAGGTATTGCAGCCCAATTGTTTCAGTATCAAAAATAATTAAATTCATATTACAATAGTTCCTTTATAGGTATTGCAGCCCAATTGTTTCAGTATCAAAAATAATTAAATTCATATTACAATAGTTCCTTTATAGGTATTGCAGCAAGATTTTTGCCACTTAAAACATTAATTGAACCAATTACAATAGTTCCTTTATAGGTATTGCAGCAATAATATTTTTTATTTTCTTTAGTTATTCCAAAAAATTACAATAGTTCCTTTATAGGTATTGCAGCAATAATGGAACAAACTCTTTATTAACAAGTTGATAATTACAATAGTTCCTTTATAGGTATTGCAGCTGAAATAAAAATCTTTTTCCTCCCATTTACATTTTACATTACAATAGTTCCTTTATAGGTATTGCAGCCCAACGATTAGTACCATATTGACAAGCACCAGTTAATTACAATAGTTCCTTTATAGGTATTGCAGCTATCTTCTTGAGCGACCTCCAGTTCTTTTAATCTGATTACAATAGTTCCTTTATAGGTATTGCAGTGATAGTGATATATTCTTTGATTTCTGGTGTAATAATTACAATAGTTCCTTTATAGGTATTGCATCCTTTGTGATAAGGTTTTACAACTAAATGGATAGTTTTGTTACAATAGTTTCTTTAACTATTTTTATTGTACTATAATACTTAATTTATAATAGGTATTGAAATTAAAAATGCATTAACTACTACTATAAGATACTAAGTATTGTAGTTGCTAAAAATGTCAAATTATGTTAAAATTAAATTAAGATTAAAATCAAGATTGGAGGAAACATGAATCGAACAATAGCAAAAGTTGATAATGCTGATAGAATTGCAGAAAATTTAATACTTCAAAAAGAATTCCAAGCATTTAAATATAGTGCATCAGAATGCGTTCTAAATAAATATCAAACAGTCTTTATTAATAGTATGCAAAATTTAATTACAAAGCTAGCCTTAATAGTGGAGCAAATTGTTATAGGCCCAAAGGTACGAAATCACACGTGTTTAGCTGGAATAGATTTTTTAACTAACAAAGTATTAAAAAGACCTAAACTTGGTGAGTTATTATCAGTACTAGAAGTAAATTCTTTGGGAAATAAAAACAAACATACGTTAGATAGTTTACCAAAAGTAGATATTCTGTCTATAGTGGTAGTTTATAATGATATTTGTGATTCCTTAATTGATACTTTAAAAATTACTGCTTTTAGTAAGGCAAAAATAGTGCTAGAAGACCAAAAAAATTTTTTTAATAAAGATCAAAATAAACATGTTGTTAAAGTTAATAATATAGAAATATTAGCTGAATTAGATTCAAAATGCAAAGTAGATCATTTTAGAAAAACATTAATTTCTAATATAAGACTTAAATTTTTAAATATTAATGGTGGTAATTTGGATGTAAAATGCATTGTATATGCTGTAAATAAAACTAAAAGAGAAGTGTTAAATAAAGTTTTAAAAGTTAATGATTCAAAAAATATTTCTTTATTGGTTCCATTATCAGAAATTGATTTACAAACTAATAACAAGGTTAATTTAGAAATAAAATTAAATCTCGTTTGCAATATTACGCAAACTTATAAAGAAACAAAAGAGGTAGTTTATAATACAGGGAAACTCTTTAATAAGCAAAAAACTACAATAGAAGTAACTGATAAAAAAAGAAAAATTAAAAAAGATATTGGTGAAGTTGTATTAAAATTACAAACTATATTAAAATAGGAGGATACAATGGGAAATAGTTATTTACAAAAGGAACAAGACAATAATTTAATAGCTACATTAAAGGTTATTAAGACTAATGGCGTGGTGGAAACAGGGCTATTAAAAAAAGTAAAAAAATATGAGTTTGTTACGGATTTAAGGATTAAAAAGAAAACAGATATAAAAATTACAAAAATAGAAGGGTATTATACATCTAAATCTGGTAAATTAGTGGCTATTAAAATTAATGAAGGTACAATGGAACAAAGTATTTCTACAAGTGATTTAAATGGAAATCAACTAAAATTAAGAGTTGAAATTACATACAAGTTAGGTGTATTCAAAACTAAAAAAGCTATAATAACTTGTATGGCAACTTTATAAAAAAATTGTATACGATGAGGAAAATAATTTTGGCAGTCAAAGAAATGTATTTTTGATGCAGGCATAAAAATTGAATATTCTACAAATATTTACGAAAATTTGAAATGATATATGCTTAATTATTTAGTATAGTGTAAAAAAGCGAAGAATCGTCGTGATTCTTCGCTTTTTGAAAAATATAATTATTAATGTATATGATATTTAGAATTATAATAGCTGCTAAATTTAGTCATAATTAAGTTTTTTGTATTTTAAATTTTGATATTTAAGAAAAACTCATGTTTTTTAGAACAAGTTTTAAAATTGAAAAATGCCAAAATATATTGTATAATAATATAAAATAGTAATTTATTAAAAAGGGGAGGATAACATGCTAGAAAATAAGGAATATAAGATAATAATAGGTAGAATAGAAGACTCTTATGAAACGTATGTATATTTATGTGATATTGAAGACATAAATGTTGGAGATTTTGTTAATGTTGAAGAAAAATCAGAAAAGATTAAAGTATTAGAAATCCAATATGTTGAAAAAGAAAGTTCTCGTTATCCTATTTCTGAATTAAAAAAAGTAACAAATAAATTTATAGAACCTACTATAAAAGAAAATAATGATAATGAACAAAAAACAGAGGTTCAAGAAGAGACAAATAATGATAATACAAATAAAAAAGAAAAAATTATCGAAAACTTGAAAAAGAAATTGAAATATAAAAAACAAGATAATATTGAATTAGAAGAAAGATTAGAAATCGTTTCATTTGTAAATCCAGAATTTTCATATGTTGATCATCATGCTGACTGCTTGATGAAAATTAAAGATGATTTATATACAACAGACTATTCCTTAATACAAGAAATTGTGATTGCTAATATTACAAGTTATGAATATTCAAACTTACTTTTAAAATTTTCTTTTTCAAGTGAAATTTTTAATATGAACGATGTTCATATTATAAAACTTGGAACTTGTGAAATATTAGAAATTAGAATACCTTTCCTAAAGGTAAATAAAGCATTATTAGAAAAACTTACTGAAAACGATACTGCAACAGTAGAGATTCAATTAATAGATCAAGAGGATGGCAAAACAATAGCATCTTCTGAAGAAAGATTTATTGTCCACCCTATTTGTGAACCTTCTATAAATATTCATAATGATTATAGATTATATGCTAAATATATTACTCCTGTAGATTCAAGAGTAAAACAAATTGCTTTAAATGCTACAAAATTTAATAATAATGAAGAAATCATAGCTTACCAACATGTTGGTAAAGATAGATATAATAAAATGTTAGAAGAAGCACAAGCGATTTATCTTGCTTTACATGATTGGGGAATTGTTTATCAAAATCCACCTGCAGGTGGACTTGTTACACAAAGAGTAAGAATGCCTGGTGAAGTTTTAAATGATAAAAAGGGGACTTGTCTTGATTTAGCAATATTATATTGCGCTTGTATGCAAGAAGTAGGATATAATTCAATCTTAGTGCTTATTGATAATCATGCATTTGCGGGATTCTTTTTAGATGATAAATTAAATTTCCCTAACGCTGTTGAATATCAATGTGGTAAAGTATATAATCAAGCAACTGGTGGGATGGATAAATTAGTTCTTGTTGAATGTACAATGTTTACTGCAGCAAAAGAAGCCTCTTTTAAAGATGCAATGGATGAAGGATTATTAAATATCAAGATGTACAATGGAAGAAGCTTCTCCGCAATCGATGTAAAACTTGCTCATAAAGGCATTTTTACACCAATTCCAACAATAGGTGTTGATGATGAATTAGAATTATTAATTAAACCAAAGGAAATCGAAAATAAAAATTTAGATAGTATTGTTGAAACAATTTATAAAGATGTATTAAGAGAAACCGAAAAAGACCGATTTACTTTTTGGGAAAGAAGATTACTAGATTTAACAGAAGCAAATCCACTAGTTAACTTTCATTTAAGAACATCAAATTGTTTAAAAATGACTAGTGATAGTAAAATCTATGAACTTCTATTAAATAATCAAGGTGCTATAAAATTTGCTACTTTTCCTCTAGAAAATAGCAATGTTACATCAAAAACATTAGAAAATGAATTTATGCTTGGTAGTGCTAAACCATTTGAAATTTTTGGTGATGAATTTGGTAGTGATAAAATGCTTGCCATTGGTTATGACCAAACATTAAAGAATTTGATTAAAAAATCAAATTCTGCAATGGATGAAACCGGTGCTCCAACATTGTATTTATGTCTTGGGTTATTAACATATAATCGTAAAAAAGGACATTTAAAAGGAAATGCGCCATTTATGGTATTACCTATTAAAATAACAAAAGACAAGATGAATTATAATTATACAATGCATTATGATTATGATGATATAATGATAAACCAAACTTTCTTTGAATATTATAAGCAAGAACATCCAGACATTGATTTTAGTGAACTATATCAAATTAATTCAAATGATAATTACATGGATATTGTTCACACATTTAAAGCAAATAATATCGAAGATATTCAATTAGATGAAGAAGCTTTCTTTATTGCTAACTTAACTTTTGCTCATTATATTATGTGGCTTGATGTTAGAAAAAGAAAAGAAGAACTTAAGAAGAACGTAGTTATCCAAAGTATATTGGAAAACAAGAATTTATTAACTGACAATGTTACAACATTTGATGATTCTATTGATAAACTTGAAAAATATAAAGATTTTGCTGCACCACTTTATTATGATTCAACTCAGTTGAAAGCTATTTTAAAATGTGGAGAAGGAAAATCATTTATTCTTGATGGTCCTCCGGGAACAGGAAAATCTCAAACAATTGTTAATATGATTGTTAATGCCTTCTATCAAGGTAAAACAGTATTGTTTGTTGCTGAAAAAAAAGCAGCCCTAGATGTTGTTGCAGATAGATTAAAGAAATTAGGAGATCCTAATTCAAATAATAACTTAGGAAGATTTTGTCTTGAACTACATTCTAATAAAGCAAATAAAGTCGAATTCTTTGAAAAATTAAAATCTTCAATGGAACTTGGTGTAACTAAAAACCCAGAAGAGTTTGAGCAAAAATGTCAAGAATTAGAAGCAAAAAGAGATAAAGTTTTACAAACAATTAATAAAATGCATGAAAACAAATATTACTATTCATTGTACGATGCAATAGTAAAACAAGCTGAATTAAGTTATTTAGATTATAATAGTGAATTTGATGAAGAATTTTTATTATCATTAAATGATGAAAAAAATCGTGAAATATATAGTTTAATAGAAACTTATATTTCTTCTGCATCAAATATGCAAGATTTCAATAATACCCCACTTAAAACATTAAAAATTGAAAACATCAATTTTTATGATCGTGCAAATGTTATAGAATCTTTTAGTAATGTCAAAACATTATTATTTGATTTCATAAAATCTTATAAAGAAATGGTTGCTAATTTTGATATAGAATTTGATTTTGAGCATAATGAAGTAGCAACAGTTATGTCAACAATTGATTTATGTTTAAATCATAAATTATATATTGAGACTTTAACTGAATTTATGTCAAATCAAAATGATGATAAAAATCAAAAAGTATTTGATAAAGCTCACAAAATTGTAACTATCAAAAATACTAACAAAGATGTATTTAATTTTGATTTGTTAAGTGAAGTAGATGCTGAAGCAGCGATAAATGAAATTAATAATGCAACAGGTTTTATTAAAAAAATCTTAGTTAAAGGACGCTTAAAGAAATTATTAAAGAAATATGTTCTAGAAACGCATAAAATTAATAAAAAAGATTTATCTTCATATTTTGAACAAATTAAAGAGTATAATAGTTTAATTAAAGAAATACAAGAACAATCAACTACATTATCTAAGATGATAAACTTCAGTTTTTCTGAAAATATTGAAGATGTAAAAAATATTGAAAAGACTTATTATAATACAAGAAGTTTCTTAAATAATTTAAATATTTTATCTGAAAATAAAGATTTTATAAAAGTATCTAATTTATTTATTAATTTATATGCTACAAAAAATCCTGCTATTAAAATGATGTATACTATAAATGCTAATAAATTAACAACTTATAAAGAAGAAGAAATTAAACTTACTGAAAAATATAAAATAAAATATAGTAATTTTAATGGATTATCTGATAATATAAATAAATTTATTGATTTGTTAGAATACACATCTTATGAAAATAATTTTAATGAATTAATTGATATAGCTAATGTTAATAGAATTGCTAAAGAACTTGTTAAATTGAATTTAAATAAACTTGTTGATGCAATTGAACAAGATAAATTTGATTTTAATGACTTTAAAGAAGTGTATGATTTATCTTGTGTAAATGGATACATAAGAATGTATTTTAAAGATGATGAAATCAATTATTTCAATCCAACTGTATTTGAAAGTGAAGTAAGAAAATATAAAGATTTAATTAATGAATATAATAATTTAGTAATTGAATGTGTATCCGCAAGATTAACAAAGAATTTAAATCATAGTAATATTAATTATGCTAATTCATCTCCAATAGGAAGACTTAAAAAATCAATTTCTAGTAATGGACGTGGTGTTACAATAAGAGATACATTATTGAATTATGATGATATTATTAAAAAATATTTCCCTTGTTTCTTGATGTCACCACTAAGTGCTGCACAATATCTTGCAGTAGATGAAGAAAAAGGTAAATCGGTTTCTAAATTTGATTTAGTAATTTTTGATGAAGCATCCCAAATTCCGACTCATGAAGCAGTTGGACCAATCGCAAGAGGAAAATCTTTAATTGTTGCAGGTGACCCCGAACAAATGCCCCCTTCTGCATACTTTTCTGCAGGACTTGAACTAGCAGAAGATGAAGTTCAATTTGATGATGCTATCTCATTACTTGATGAATGTATTGCAATAGAACTTCCACGAATAAGATTAGCATATCATTATAGAAGTAAACATGAATCATTAATTAGCTTTTCTAATCATAATTTCTATAATGATACATTATATACTTTCCCATCACCTAATACAGCAAATAGCTTTGTTGAATATAATCACGTAGAATTAAAAGAAGATAAGAAAAATTCTAATATAACTGAAGAAGAAATTAAAGCTATTTGTGATAAATTTACAGAAATTTATACAAACGAAAAAACAATGAAAAAATCTGTAGGGATCATAGTGTTTAATATGAAACAACAAGAAAAAGTATTTGATGCGATTACAGAATTATTAGCTAATAATAAAAAGTTAAATAAAGTAGTAGAAGAAGCGTTTGATAAAACAGGTGAGGCTTGGTTTGTTAAGTCACTTGAAAATGTTCAAGGTGACGAACGTGACATAATTATACTTTCAGTAGGATTTAGAAAAAATGCAGCAGGTAGAGCTGTAGTTGTAGGACCACTAGCAAGAGAAAATGGTCAAAGAAGATTAAATGTTGCTGTAAGTAGAAGTAAAGAAAGAATGATTGTCATTTCAACAATTAAATATACTGATTTTGAGGAAGATTCGAAAATATCTAATAAAGGAAAATTGTTATTAAAACAATTCTTAAAATTTGCTGAAGAAAATACTTTCAAACCTTTCAAAGATGAAAGTGCTGAAAAAGGCACTATTATTTCCTTTATTAAAAAAGATTTAGAAACCAGAGGATTGACAGTGGTTTCTAATGTAGGTAATAGTGATTTTAGAGTTGACCTTGCTATTAAGAATAAAACTGGTGATTTCTATGAATTAGGTATATTAATAGACTCACAAGTTTTAGGTGAAGAAATTAGTTGTAGAGATAAAATATACGTTCAAGAATCGGTATTAAATGCTTTAAAATGGAAAATAGTTAATATTTATTCACTTGAATACTTTAAAGATAGAAAAGCTACTATTGATAAGATTGTTGATGCTATGAGTGAACCATATGTAAGAGAAGAATATCAAATTGATGCTCATATAGAAAAAGCTGTAGTTCCGGTATTCAGTTATAATAGCACAAATTATATAAAGGTACAAACTAGAATTTGCGTGGATTATGATAATGACTATGGATTTGATCGTGAAATTCAAAAGTTGTTATCTGAAATAATTCTAACAGAAAGTCCGGTATCATTTGAAACTATTAAAATGAGAGTCAGAGAACATTCTAATATTCAAAGTATGAGTGCTAAAGCTAAAAATAGATTACAATCAGCACTTAGGGTATTTAATGAATATTCTACACTTGATCAATCACAAACTGTATATTGGTCACAAAATCAGTCAAAAGATATGTCTGTATTTAGAACTAATAGTGATCGTGATTTAAATGATATTCCAAAAGAAGAAATCCTATGTGCAATGAATCAAATAATTAGAGTGCAAGGAAGATTGTCTCAAGAAGATTTATTTAGATGTACTTTAGAAGCATTTAATTATGGACAAGCTGTTCTAAGTAAGAAAAATTATGAACGCTTAGAATATGTATATAGATGGGCTACATCTCATGGTAAATTAATTTAAAAACATAATTCTATCATCTCTATATTAAATATAGAGATGATAGAATAAAATTTAAAAACAAAATATTTCCTTTGTAGGTATTGCGATAACAATAGCACTGTTAATGCTAATGAAGCCATCGATTACAATATTTCCTTTGTAGGTGTAAAAAATAACAATTAAATACTTTAATATTTAATTGTTTGTAAATAATTTTAATAAATGGTATAATAATAAATAATGACAAATAAAGGAGTGATTTTATGTATTCAAAAAATATTTGGAAAGATGCTGACAGCTCAAAAGTTCAATCAATTATGGATTTTTCTGAAGGGTATAAAGATTATATTAGTAAAGGTAAAACCGAAAGATTATGTGTTGAAGAAAGTGTAAAACTTGCAGAAGCACATGGTTATAAAAACATTAAAGATGTTAAATTTTTAAAAGCTGGTGATAAAGTTTATGCTACTAATATGAATAAAAACGTTGTATTATTTAATATTGGTAGTAAACCAGTAGTAGAAGGATTAAGAGTTCTTGGTGCTCATATTGATTCACCAAGACTTGATGTTAAGCAAAATCCATTATACGAAAGAAATGATTTTGCAATGCTTGATACACACTATTATGGTGGTGTTAAAAAATATCAATGGGTAACAATTCCTCTTGCAATTCACGGTGTAGTATGCAAAAAAGATGGAACTAGTGTTAAAGTTGCTATTGGTGAAGATGCCAATGATCCAGTTGTAGGTATTAGTGATTTATTAATTCATTTATCAGGTGATCAAATGCAAAAACCTGCTGCAAAAGTTATTGAAGGTGAAGACCTTGATTTAACTCTTGGTAGTATGCCACTTAAAGATGATGAAAAAGATGCGGTTAAAGCAAATGTATTAAGAATTTTAAAAGAAAAATATGACTTTGAAGAAGAAGATTTCTTATCAGCAGAACTTGAAATTGTTCCAGCAGGACCTGCAAGAGATTATGGCTTAGATAGATCAATGGTTGCAGGATATGGACATGATGATAGAGTTTGTGCTTATACTTCATTAAAAGCTGTATTAGATGCTGCACCATGTGAATATACAAGCTGTTGTATATTAGTTGATAAAGAAGAAATTGGTAGTGTTGGTGCAACAGGTGCTCAATCAGTATTCTTCGAAAATGTAATTTTAAAACTTCTAAATTTACAAGGTGATGCATCACTTTTAGCACTTAGAAAAACTTTAGAAAATACTAAAATGTTATCAAGTGATGTAAGTGCTGGATTTGATCCATTATTTGCTGGAGTTAATGATCCTAAAAATGCAGCATATCTTGGACGTGGAATCGTATTTAATAAATACACAGGATCACGTGGTAAGAGCGGTTCAAATGATGCAAATCCTGAATATTTTGCATGGGTAAGAAACGCAATGGATAATGCTAATGTTCACTTCCAAACAGCTGAATTAGGTAAAGTTGACCAAGGTGGAGGAGGCACAATTGCTTATATCCTTGGTAATTATAATATGAATGTAGTAGATGCTGGTGTTGCTGTTTTAAATATGCATGCTCCAATGGAAATAGTATCTAAAGCTGATGTGTACGAAGCATATCTAGCTTACAAAACATTCTTAGAAAAATAAGAAAAGGAATGGAAATTCCTTTTCTCTTTGTATAAAAAATAGGAAATAATCGAAAAGTAAAGTGGTGATTTTATGTCTAAAATTGCAGTAATTGGTTTAGTTGGTGAATCAATTTTTATGAAAATGGATACTCTTCCTCTTCCTTCTGTTACTCATCATGCGTCAAATATTCATACAGAGGCTGGAGGAAAAGGATATAACCAAGCGGTTGCTTGTAAGAAACTTGGAGTTGAAACAAGCTATCTTGGAAGAATAGGAAATGATCACTATGGTGAAGTTTGTAAATCTTATATTGAAAGCCTTGGTGTAAAATCTATTTTTGAAATAGATGATAAAAATAATACTGCACTTGCGACTATTTTATTTGATGAAACTGGTGAAAATACTGTAATTGTATATCCAGGAGCAAGCCAATATTTAGATATAAAAAGTGTAGAATTATTTAAAGAAGAAATAAAAAAAGCTGATTATTTAATTATTCAATATGAACTTCCGTTAGGAGTCATTAAAGAAAGTATCAAAATAGCTAAGGAAAGTGATACAAAAGTTATATTAAATCCAGCTCCGGCTATTTATGATGATATTGAGTTAATTAATGATGCTTATATTATTACTCCTAATTTTGAAGAATGTAAAAAAATATTTAATTTACCAGATGTTAGTTTAGATGAATTAGAAGATATACTATATTTGATATGCAAGAAATTAAAGAAGATAATTATAGTTACTCTTGGAAGTAATGGAGTACTTGTTGCTTGTCAAAATTGGTGTAAACGACTTGATGCTTTTAAAGTAGATACAGTTGATACAACAGGAGCTGGTGATGTATTTACTGCTGCACTTACAGTAGGACTTGTTGAGGGTAAAACTTTAATAGATGCGGTTACATTTGCTACTGCAGCATCTGCACTTAGTGTTACTAAACCTTATGTAATGGGTGCTATTCCTACATATGATGAGGTAATAGAATTTTTAAATGATGTAAAAAATAAAAGTATTAAACAAGTATAGCAAAATTAGTATTTTCAAAATACTCTACAAAAATAATTGACAAAACAACTTTTGTAGAGTATAATAATAATGAGGTAATGATTATGCAGCTAATATATTCTGTTTTAGAGGATGAAAGAAAACGAAATGAATACATGTTAGAGAGATACGAAAAGGAATTATCACTCTTGCCAAAAGGAAAGATAACGCCTAAAATTACAAAAGCTAACACATACTATTATTTGAAATATAGAGATGGTCAAAAGGTGTGTGCAAAATATATAGGTATGAATGAAAAAGATATTGCTCTTGTTATGGAACAACTTGAAAGACGAAAGGTTGTTGAGGGACTTGTTAAGGAATTAAAAGCAGTGCAAGTGAAGATTAAAAAAATGGAGGCAATCATATGAAAGTATATCACGGGAGTCTTTTTGTTGTGGAAAAGCCTGAAATAAGAGTTAGTGACAGATATTTAGATTTTGGTTATGGTTTTTATACTACTATGAATGAAGAGCAAGCTATCAAATGGGCTGAAAAGCAAAAAAGTAGGAAAGGAACAAATATCGGATATGTTTCAATGTATGAATTTGATATTGAAAAAGCAAAATCCAAATTAAAGATTATTCATTTTGATAAAGCGGATAAGGAATGGTTAGATTTTGTTTCTATTAACCGCAAAGGACAGTGCCAAGAAACATACGATATTGTTATAGGTCCTGTTGCCGATGATGGAGTTTATGAAGTTGTTAGATTTTATGAAATTGGCGTTTACGATTTAAAAGAAGCATTAAAGAGATTGAAGGTTGAGAAACTTTATAACCAAGTATTATTTCATACTGAAAAATCTTTAACATATTTAAAGTTTATTGGGGCGGAGGAAAAATAAATGAACAAAGATAGATTTTCAGTTTTAATGGCTATGATTACTCCCGATATAATCACTAAGATAATGGATAAATATGAAATTGACGAAAATAAGGCTATGGCATTATTTCATAAATCTGAACTTTACAAGGTGCTTGAAAAAGAAGATACGAAAGTATGGCAGTATAGTTCTGAAATGATTGTTGAATTATTTGATAGGGAAATGAATGGAAAATTAGAATTTCCGGAGGTATAGTATGAGTAAAACATTACAATTTAAAACCTTTTGCTTTGAAATGTATAAAGCAGAAAAAGGTATGACTGGTATTATGACCCAAGAACTTTTTGAAAAATACAAAGTGTTTGAATATCTTGATGCTTTTTATGGAGTGTTGCACACCACGGGACATAAATATATTATCAATGATATTGATCTGTATATCGAAGCTCGTACAAAGGCGTAAAATAGAAATCGAATATAATAACAGTTAACTAGCCGAAAAATACTAAAATTTGTTATAGTTATGATAAAAGAATATCATAATATAAAGTATACATATATGAGTCAAAGATTAATATTATTGTACATATCTAAAATTTGAAATGTAGGTGACTTGACATGGCAAAATCAAGTCCTTTTTCTTTCAATTAAATAGTTTTTAAAAATTATAATAATTAAATAAAAAAATAAATTTACATTTTTAGTGCATATGAAGGTTATATGATTTGAAAGAAAAATCAGTTTGTGCTATAATAAGTATGCATAAAATTGTAAATATAATGAAAATTAAAGGAGAAAATAATCGTGATTTACAAGACTATTACAAACTATAAGGAAGCTACAAAAGATTTCTTAGAAAATGAAAAACAATTCCACTTAGGAGTTATTACAACAGAACAATCTAACCCTATTACTAAAAACTTAAGTGCAACTATCGCAAAAGATACTGCAGAAGGGGTTAAAACAATTTTTGCTGCTGACGTAAATGTAGAACCAGTTGCAAGAGCTGCATTCCATACTCCAGAATTTACAGCATTCGTTGATGATATCAAACGTTGTATGGATGAAAAGAGAAAAGTTGTTTTCTCAAGTGTTGGTGCATCAGGAAGAATGGCAGTTCAAATGGAAGGTGCTTGGAGATGCTTCTGGCAAGGATTAGTTGATAAACTTCCTAACCATCGTTATGAATTCTTACAACTTGGTGATGTAGTTACAAGCTTCATCACAGGTGGTGACCGTGCAGTAGTACGTTCAGTTGAAAACTTTGAAGACTATATGACATTTGGTGCAAAACAAGTTGACGAAGCTGAAATGACTAAAGGTGATGTACTTGTTGCTTTATCTGAATGTGGATTATCTGCAAGTATTAATGGATCAGCTGTAAGAGGTTATGAATTAGGTCTTAGAACATATTACTTACACTGTAACCCAGAAGACATTTTAAGAAACCACTTAGATCGTGCACGTGCTGTATTTGAATGTGTTGATGAATACAATGAAAACATTAAAAATGGTGTTCCTACTGATAAATACATTGTTAAAATTCCTCTAGTAATTGGTAACATGGCAGTTTCAGGTTCAACTCGTATGCAAACTACAACAGTTGAATTGCTTGCTGCAGGTGCTGCACTAGAAGTTGCTGCAAACCGTTGGTTAAAAGAAAACTTAACTGAACAAGAATTATCAGTAATCGGTGGAGAATTCTTAACTCTTGATGAATATGCTGATGCATTTGCTTCATTAAATAAACAATTAATGGAAGGTGAAGCTTTACAAGGTGTTGCTAAAGCTGTAGATTTCGAAGTTGATACATATAATAAAAAAGGTTTAGTAACTTATGCTACTCATGAATACTTACTTGATATCATGACAGATACTACTGAACGTCAACCTACATTTACACTTCCTCCATTCAGAAAATTCAATGATACTGAACATGAAGTTTCTTGGGCTTATACAAAAGACCCTCTATTTCCTAATGAAGTTGCATGGCAACAATTAATGAGAAGAGATATTAAAGGTCTTGAATGGACAGCTGATGATTATCGTGCAATGGGTGCTACTCAAGATATCATTAACAATCCTCCAAAAGTAAGTGGTTCTGAACTTCTTGAATATTGTATTGGTAACGAAGATGATCCATCAAGATATTCTCGTGATCATGCATATTTAGTATTAATTGATATTAATGGTTCTGCTACAAAAGAAGCAATCGCTTGGTATAAAAAAGAAGTAGTTAAATTTACTGGTGGAAAAGTAATTAGATTTGGTCAAATTCCAGCTGATGTTATCCAAGAAGATGAAATCAGAGTTCCAGTTGAACTTCCAAGAACTTGTACAGATATCTTATATCACTTATTAATTAAAGTTGCATTCAATGCTTTATCTACAGGTACAATGGCTAAGATGGGTAGAGTATTTGGTAACTGGATGGTACAAGTACTTCCAACTAATAAAAAATTAATCGACCGTTCTTCAAGAATTATCTGGAATTTAGGAAAAACTGTTCCAGGACATGAAAATATGACTTATGAAGAAGCAGTAGAAGAATTCTTTATTTCTTACTACAATAGAAAACCTGAAGATGAATATCGTGAATCATATGTAATTGAAACACTTCGTCGTTTAGGATTCGATCCAAATAAAGACATTAAATAGTTGTCAAAATAACTCTACTATGTAGAGTTATTTTTTTTAAGCATTTTAGTCTCAAAAATAAAAGTTTTAATTTGACACTTTAAAACAAATGTAGTATAATAAAGAATAATAGGGGGTTAAAAATGTTTGATTTTAGTAAATATGAATTAAGTAAAATTAGATATGGGGGTTCTGAAAGGAAAATAGGTATAATAATTAATAAAAATAATTATATGATAAAATTTCAAAAAAATACGCAATTTGGAAAAAGATTTAATCATATATCAGAATATTTGGGTAGTAAAATTTTTTCTTATTTAGGGTTTGAAACACAACTCGTATATTTAGGATTATATAACAAAGAACAAGTTGTAGCGTGCAAGGATTTTGTAAATGGTAACACTCAGTTTATACCATTTAATGATATTGGAGAATCAAGTATAGAAGAAGATAAGGAAAAGTATCAATATTCATATGAAGAGATTATTAGTATGCTTTGTGAGAACCAGAAAATTACTAATGTAGATGAGACAATTGACTTTTTCTGGGAAATGTATATAGTAGATGCTTTACTCGGTAATTTTGATAGACATGGAGGAAATTGGGGGTTTTTGAAAGAAAAAAATAAATACAAACTAGCACCTGTTTTTGATAATGGGTCTTGTTTATTTCCTCAAATGATAGATGAGTCTAAAATGATAGAAGTTATAACTTCAAAAAAAGAAACAGATTTAAGAGTTTTTACTTTTCCAACATCTCAAATTAAATTAAATAATAAAAAAAGTTCTTATTATGAAGTTATAAATTCTTTGCAATTCAAAGAGTGTAATGATGCATTAAAGAAGATATATGGTAAAATTTCTATAGATGAAATAAATGAAATAATAGATAATACTGAATTTATAAGTGAAACTCATAAAAAATTTTATAAACACATAATAAAACAAAGATATGAGTTAATCCTAAAAGCATCTTATGAAAAATTGAAACAGGAGGAAAATGATGAATTATTATTCAACAATTGCGGAAATAAAAATTAAAGATAAATTGAATTTAACATATTCAGTTTGTGAAATTGAATATATTATCAAAGAAGATGAAAGTTATAAGTTTATATTCAAACCTAATTATAATATTATAGAATTGACAAATGATGATTTTTTTCAAGGCATTCCAGGCTTAAATTTGGAATTAAAAAAAGAAGAATATGTTAGAGAAAATATTATGCCAGTATTTATATCAGAAAGATGCCCTATGAAAAATAGAGAAAATTTATATGAAGAACTAATGGAAGCCGGTCTAGATTATTATAATCCCTTAGAATGGTTAATTAATACAGATTATAAATACTCAGGAGATAATTTTTTTGTTGAAAGAAAAAATGATAATAAAGTAATTAAATTACAGAACGAAGATTTCAAAAAAAATGTTAATTTAAACTTAAAAAATTTATTAAATTATATTTGTCAAGGTTATAATGTTTTTATAGAAGATATCGAAATAAATGATAAAAACCGAAAAGAAATTTACATAATATTAAAAAAATTATATTATAATTCGTATTTTTTCTTTAAGGATAACACTCAAAAAGTAGGAAGAAAGAAAAAAGATATAGATCCGTTATTTTTATATTCTATGATAGAAGAATATAAAAATAATAAAATATCGGTTGAAGAAGTATGTAAGAAATTAAATGTTTCACGTTCTACTTTTTTTAGAATTTTAAAAGAATATAATAATGAATACATAAAGAAGGAATAAAACTATGAATACATTTGATAATAGCAAGTTAAGAAAATACGATAGTGAAGTTGAAAAAAAGTGGTCAAATACAAAGGAATATAATGAATACAAAGAAAAAACAAAAAACTATTCAAAAGAAAAACGGAATGATTTAGCTTGTGAGATGACAGATATTTTTAAAGAGTTTTCAATTTGTTTTAAAAATAAAGAAAGTGTTGAGTCTGTCAAGGTTCAAAATCTTGTAAAAACATTACAAGATTTTATTACAAAAAATTATTATTTATGTACTGATGAAATATTAGCTAGCCTTATTAAAACATACATTCAACTATGCCTAGCAATAAGCCACCAACCATTAACACAAAAAGCATCATCACCAAGAAAGATTGCGACAACAAATGAAAAGTACACATTCAGAACTTGGTTACTAAGACTAGGACTAATCGGAGAAGAATTCAAAACTACAAGAAACTTCTTACTAGAAAACCTAGATGGAGACATCGCATTCAGAAATGGTCGACCTGAAACACAAATGGCATAAGAAAGGAAAATGATAAAATGAGTAAATTATATGTAGCATATGGAAGTAACCTAAACATGATGCAGATGGGGTGGAGATGCCCCACTGCAAGTGTAGTAGGAACAGGAAAGATAATTGATTATAAGTTAACGTTTAGAAGAGTAGTAACAATTGAACCTTGCTTAAAAGAGGAAGTTTCTGTTGCAGTATGGAAGATTGAAAATAGTGATGAAAAAGCATTAGATAGATATGAAGGATACCCAAGCTTATACCGAAAAGAAATGATTGATGTAGAAATGGATGATGGAACTAAGGTGAATGCAATGGTATACATAATGAACTATGGTAAACCATCAATGCCATATAAGGACTATATCAACACGATAATTCAAGGATATGAAGATGTAGGATTAGATATTGCATACCTGGTTGAAGCTATAGAAGACACTAAAAATAGATTATAATAAGAGAAAATGTGTGTTTCTAAAACCTTTGGAGGACTTAATTGTCCTCTTTTGCTTTATATAGATGTTGTAAGAAATAATACCCGCATTATAAGACCATGACCAAAAATGGACCGATTTTTAATGGCTGTAGCAGACTTTTATTTCATTTAAGGGTAAAGAGCAGGGGCAGTAGGGTTAAGACGGTGTGGACCAAATTTTAGGAAATTAATAAAAAAATGTAGAAAATATAGATATTAAAAAAGTCATAATTGCTGGTATAAATAAAGAAAATATGGTATAATTTTAGCATAGAAATATATTATAATAGGTATAATAAAATGAGAAAGGAAGGAACTAATATGGAATTTTCTGAAACACATGATGTTGAATTAAAGGGTGTTTTAAATGAGAAAGTTGAGAAAGAAATTGTTGCTTTTTTGAATACTAATAATGGTACAATTTATATTGGTGTTGAAAATAATGGTAATGTTGTAGGAATTCCAACAAGTAAATTAGATGAATCAATGAAAAAGATATCTGATATAATTACTGATAAAATTCTTCCTAATCCTCAAGAGTTTGTTACTACATCAGCGTTTATGGAAGATGGAAAATGGATCATAAAAATTGATGTATTAAAAGGTAATTCATTATACTACATTAAGAAATATGGTAGAAGTGCTACAGGTTGTTATATGAGAATAGGAACAACAGCTAAATCAATGACTGAAGAACAAATTGCAAATTACTTTAATAGATATATGACTAGAAATAGTAAAATTATTGATATTGAATCTAGAGAACAAAATTTAAAATTTCAATATTTAAAAATGTTATATACTGAAAAAGGGTTATCAGTAAATGATGAAACTTTTGAAAATAATTTGAAGTTATTAACTAAAGATAATAAGTATAATATCCAAGCAAATTTATTAGCCGATGAGAATGATACATCTATAAAAGTAGTTGTATTTGATGGCCATACAAAAGCCAGCAATATTAAATATCGTAATGAATATGGATACAAATGCTTAATTGTAGCTATGAAACAAGCATATGATTATTGTGTTGATGTTATTAATACAACAAAAACGATTTTTGAAAATGGTATTAGAAAAGATATAAGATTGTTTGATACAGATGCTTTTAGAGAAAGTTGGTATAATGCTTGTTTACATAATGATTGGATGGATGGAACTCCACCTGCCGTATATGTTTTTGATGACCATCTTGAAATTATTTCAACAGGTGGTTTAGCAAGTGGCTTAACAAAACAAGATTTCTTTAGTGGAATCAGTAGACCAGTTAATGATGTTCTAGCAAGAATATTCATTCAACTTGGTTTAATTGAACAAACAGGACATGGTGTATCATTAATAGTTGATAAGTATAATAAGGATGTATTTGAATTTTTAGATAATTTCATAAAGGTAAAAATACCATTTGCATATAATATTGGAGAAGAAATTCAAAATGTCCCCCAAAATGTCCCCCGAAATGTCCCCCAAAAATCAGATTTGGATATTATTATTGAGATCATTAGTAATAATCCAAATGCGACAAAAGAAGAAATGGCTAAAGCAATTGGTAAAACAACAAAAACAGTACAAAGAATTATTAAAGAATCACAGTGTATTATATATGTAGGGACAAGTAAGAAAGGTCATTGGGAAATTAAAAAATAACACAAATATACGCATCAAGGCATAGTGCTTTGGTGCTTTTTTTGCGTAAAAAAAAATAACACTTATTTTACTAGATGTTATTTATACATTTTAGAGTATTTTAGAAATGTTCCACGTGTCATATTAAGCATTTTAGCAGCATTAACATTTGTTATTTCTTTATTATGAAACTTTCGTACAACTTCTTCAAAGTTATCAGGAAGCTTGTATTTAGGACGACCCATATGTACACCATTAGCTTTAGCAATTTTTATTCCTTCAGCTTGTCGTTGCCTAATATTCTCTCTTTCATTTTGTGCCACAAAACTTAAGACTTGTAACACAATGTCAGATATAAATTTACCAACTAGGTTTTTACCTTCAACCCTTGTGTCAAGTAAAGGAAAATCAATAACAAATATATCGGCATCAATAATTTTTGTAATATCTTGCCACTCATTAATAATCATATCATAATTTCGACCTAACCTATCGATTGATTTGATGATAAGTAGATCACCTTGTTTTAGTTTAGACTTTAAGATTTTATAACTAGTTCTAGCAAAGTCCTTACCACTTTGCTTATCAACAAAAATAACATCATCAGTTAATCCTAGTTTATACATTTCTTCCGTTTGTCTTGCGATATTTTGTGTTTGTGTTGATACTCTTACATAATCATATTTCATAACTAACCTCCTATGAATAAGAACATTATAACAAAATGTCCCTTCATTTGTTTTGTTTAAAAAAGCCACCCATTCCTGGATGACTTAAGTAGTATGGTTTGTAAAGGTACACCTTTAAGTACCAATTTTTATACAAGCATTTTACCATAGATTGATAAAAAATTCAAATTAAACAAATAGAAGGTACTGCTGAATATGTTAATTCAGCAATCATAATCTACACTCAAAAGTAAAATATATACAATTTACCTAATATTGCTATAGTAAATTAATTCTAATTTATAGCAATTTTTATTAAATAATGGTATAATTGTTGATGAAAGGTGAAAGACGTATGAAAAATTTAAAAAAGATTATTTTAACATTAACTATTTTGTTATTTTTAATATTATGTATAAACGTAAGCACTCCTAAAGTGGATGCCGCAACATACAATGAACCGGAAACTGAATTTCGTGCTGCTTGGGTAAGTAGTTATATAGGAGAAATAGAATTTCAATCTATTGATAAATATAAAGAATCAGTAGACAATATTTTAGATATATTAGAATATTACAATATGAATGCGATAGTATTTCATATTCGTGCAACTCATGATGCATGGTATAATTCAGAAATTAATAAACTTAATCCACAACTTGTAGGTCTTGATTTTGAAACATTTGATCCGTTAGCTTATATTATTGAAGAATCTCATAAAAGAGGTATCGAGTTTCATGCATGGCTTAATCCTTATCGTATTAGTAAGAGTGATTTATATTCAACAAAAGAAGAAATCGTAGAAGCTTATAAAGATTATCCAACAAATCCTGCATCTAATCCAGATAACATCTTACTAGGGGAATCAATTCATATACTAGACCCAGGACGACCTGAGGTAAGAGAATTTATTATTGACACTTGCATGGAAGTTGTTGAAAACTATGATGTTGATGCAATTCACTTTGATGATTATTTTTACGCAAAAGGAATTAATGACTATACAACACGCTCAATTTATAACACAAGTGGTTTATCTATTGCTGATTTTAGAAGAGAACAAGTTACAACATTTATTAGAGATTTAAAAAGTGAACTTGATGCTTATAACGAAGAAAATAATAAAACTGTTCAGCTTGGTATTTCACCAACTGGAGTTTATAGAAACGCAAGTAGTTGGAGTGAAGCTAATTCTACTAATTATCAATATAATGCAAATGGGGACCTAACTTATCCTAAAGGTGGAACTGTAGGTTGTCAAGAACATTATGAATCATATTTATATTGCGATACTTTAAAATGGATTAACGAAGAACTGATTAACTATATTCTTCCTCAAACTTATTGGCAACAATCTCATAGTTCAGGTCCATTTGAAAGTTTGATGAAATGGTGGAATGCGGCAGTAAAATATAAAGATGTTAACCTATATTCCGGTATGGGGATTTACATGTGGAAAACATATTCTAATGAAGCAGAAGCTTATGAACAAACTTGTATTACAAGTAATTTAGAAAATGTTGATGGTACTTGTATATTCTCGTTTAAACATATGAAAGCAGCATATGATGACAATGACACAGATGCTAAAGTTCATATGGATATGATTAAAAATAAATCATGGACACATCTTGTCCCTCTTCCTGAGGTAGCAGGCTTTGAATCTATTGAAATTGGCGCAGTAGAAAACTTAGTTATTAATAAGAACACAATAAGTTGGAAGAATTTAGAAGATGCTAAATATTATATAATTTATAGATCATCTGATGAAATCGATTATTCAAATAGTCAAATAGTAGATTTTGTTGGTGGTACAGATGAAATTATGTCTTGGACTGATTCTTTAACTGGAGACTTTGTTTATGATGTTGTTCCAGTATCTTATACTAATACAATCGGTAAACCTAGTAAATATGCTGTAAGCTATGAAAAGGCACCACTTGAAGTAAAGGTTAGTACAACTTCATCATCTACAGATGCACAACCTTTTCAAGATGTAGTAAATTTAACAAAAGGCACAAACGCTTACCTTTTTGTCGATGGTTATAACGTAACTGATTTTACATGGACTAGTTCAAATACTAGTGTTGGCACTATTTCAAACGGTGTAGTAACTTTAAAAACAAACGGGACAACAATTATTAAAGGAATATTAAAAACAGATATTACAAAATATTGTGAAGTAACACTTAATTCATATACAGGAGCTACTAACCAAACAAGCTATACTGTAACATTTATTGACTATGATGGTAGTGTGTTGAAAACTGAAAGTGTAAAATATGGCACAACAGCTACTCCACCTACTACTCCATCTCGTGAAGAGTCTTTAAAATATAGTTATAGTTTTGCAGGATGGGATACATTATTTTATAATGTAACAAGTGATTTAACAGTTCAAGCAGTTTATGATTTAATTATTCACTCGTTTACAGTAATATTCAAAAATATGGATGGAACAGTACTTAAAACTCAAGAAGTCGCTTATGGTCAATATGCTATCGCTCCAGATAATCCAAAAATGGATTCAGATGCTATGTATACATATGGGTTCAAAGAATGGGATAAAGAGTTTAATAATGTAACAAGTGATATGACTATCACTGCTGTTTATAATTGTTATCCTAAACAATATATAGTAAAGTTTGTAACAAATGGTGGAGCTACTTATAATGATATTTATCAATCAACTGATAGCCTTTTTGAAAATCCTGGTGTTCCTACAAAAACAGGATATGTGTTTGCTGGATGGTATAAAGATAGTTTATTAACTGAAAAAGTAGAATTTCCTTGCCATATACTTGAAAATACAACTTTATATGCTAAATGGGAAGAGCCAAAAGCTAAATTTACAGTTAATTTTTATAATAAAGATAATCAATTAATTACTTCACAAACTGTAACTGAAGGAGAATGTGCAACAAGCATCAGTATCCCATATGTTAAAGATCATACAGAACGTGGATGGTATTTAAATGATGAAGAATTTAATTTTGAAACACCAATAACTTCAAATATTGATTTATATGCTAAATATGATCAGATTGTTGAAAAAGAAAGTTGTATGTCTTGTGACTCATCAACAATTCTTGTATTTACATCATTCATAACTTTAGCATCTCTTGGTGCATTTATGTTAAATAAGAAAAAGTAACAAAAAAAGGTTGATTTTAAAATCAACCTTATTTTGTTTTTATCTTGAAATAAAAGGAAAAACTTGGTATAATAGTTAAGAGGTTTTTTATATGAATGAACGCATTGAAAATTATAAAAACTTAATATTACAAAAATTAAATGAAAACAGTATGATATGGAATCATAGTGGAATTTTAAGAGATAGTATGAATTATACACTGCTTAATTCTGGAAAACTTGCAAGATCTGTAATTATCTTATTAGGATTAGATAATCTTAATTTTGAATATAGCCTAGGACTTGATGTTGCAACAGCACTTGAGATGATTCAATCATATAGTTTAATACATGATGATTTGCCAGAAATGGATAATGCTAAATATAGAAGAGGAAAGTTAGCTAATCATTTAATATATGGGCATGGACAAGCATTACTTTCAGGTGATGCCCTTTTAACAGAAAGCTTTAGAATTCTTGCTAATGCTAATTTATCAAGTGAACAAAAGTTAAAACTTATTGAACTATTTTCTAAAAAAGCAGGAACTAACGGAGTTTGTTACGGCCAATCACTAGATATCATTAATGAAGCAAAGCCATTTGATAAATGGAGCGAGGTTGAAGAAGTTATTAAGCATAAAACATGTGCCCTATTTGAAATAGCTTTTATGAGTATAGGAATTATTGCATCACTTGATGATTTTAGCATCGATATTCTTGAACAAATAGGATATGATTTTGGTCTTGCTTTCCAAATAAAAGATGATTTAAATGATGAATTATCAACACTTGATGTTATTGGAAAAGATGCATCACAAGATGTTTATAAAAATACTTATCATAAAATTTATGGAATTGATAAAGCGAAAGATAAAATTAATGAATTGTTAAATAATGTAAGTAATAATATAAAGAAAGTATTTAATGATGATAGTATTTATGACTATCTAAAAAATATAATTAAGTAAAGGAAGAAGTAAAATGTTAATTGTTATTGGCCCTAGCGCATCAGGTAAAACTCAAATTGTTAACAAGTTAATAGAAAATTATGGTTTAAATAAGATGGTTACATACACAACTCGTCCTATGCGAGTGAACGAAGTAGATGGTAAAGATTATCATTTTATTTCTAAAAGTGAATTTGAAGAAAAGATCAAGAATGGCTTCTTTTTGGAGTATGTTGAATATAATCAAAATTATTATGGTACCGCAAAAAATGATATAACATCTGATAAAGTGGTTATTCTTGAAAAAGAAGGATTAAAAGCCTATATTGAACATGCAAGAGAGTTAATAAAGATAGTTTATATTAGATGTTCTAAACCAATTAGGAGAATTAGAATGATGAATAGACTTGATGATATTGAAAGTATTAACAAACGTCTTGTAAATGATGATTTAGTTTTTAATGAAGAAGTAGAACAACTTGCTGATTACATTCTTGATAATTCTAATACTAACGTTTATGATGGAGCTTTAATGGTTTATAAATTTTATAAGCCATTTATTAAATAAATATGAAACCATTAAAAATCAAAGCATTAGATGATAAAAATATTCCTTATGAGATAATAAGAAATAATAATAAAAATTTTCGGTTAAAAATTAATGATTTAGGTAATGTAAAAATTGTCTTTCCTTATTTAACTAAAGAATCAAGTTTAATTACATTTGTTGAAAAACACATAAGTTGGATAGAAGAAAAAAGGGCTGAGATTCTTTTGAAACAAGTATCATATGTTCAAGACAGTGTACATTTTATATATGGGGAAAAATGTACATTAAAAATAAACTATTCAAAAACAACAAGAGTTGATAAAGTTGGAAATATCGTAATGATATCAACTCCAAATCAAAATAAGATAAGAGAAATTTTCTTAGAATGGCGTAAGAATACTGCAGAATTAGTTTTTAAAGAAATATTGTATAAATGTTTTTCTAATATGCAAGATTACTTAAAAAAATATCCAGAATTGACTATCAAAACTTCTAAGACTAAATGGGGTTGTTGTTATATTAATCAAAATAAGATAATGTTAAACTTAGCGTTAACACAAGTACCTTTTAATTTAATAGAATATGTAGTATATCACGAACTAGTTCATTTTCTTGTAAAAGATCATTCTAAAATATTTCATTTAACTTTACAAAGATTTGTACCTGATGAAAGACAGTTAAGTAAAGAATTGAAAACATATACGAACAGAATCTAAATGTAGTAATTGATTAATTACTACATTTTCTTTTAAAAAACGACATTTTTGAAAAAAATGCTCGATGTTTGTAAAAATATTTCAAATAATTTATCAAAAAATATCGAGTTTTGTCGAATGAAAAATAAAAAATAAAAAAGTGATATTATTATGTTTTACAAAAAAAAGATAATTTGATAAAGTATAATTGATTTTATGGAATGCGGTAAAATCAAAATAGGGGGGGGACGCATGAAAAGAAAAAAAAGTTTTGATGATGTTTTAAAACAAAAACATCTAGTAGAAATGCTAAAAGCAAAAAGAATTGAACAAGGTAAAAATTTAGAAGAAGTATGTGTAGGAATTTGTAGTGTTAGTTATTTGAGTAGAATAGAAAATAACCAAGTAAGATTGCAAGAACCTTATTTGAGTATGCTATTTGAAAGACTAGATATTAGATATGATGAACTACTAGAAAATCGCAATCAAAAGGTCTTTGTAGAACTATTAGAAAAGTATTTTCTTGGTGAATATACTGATTTTTATAATAAGACTATTGAATTAATCTCTTTAAATATTTATCTAGAAGTAGAAAGAAGATTAATTTATTTATTTGATAGTGTAATTAAAAAGAATTATGGTGATGCCTTTAATTTGATTCAAGAGTTAGAGTTAATGATAAATATTTTAACAGAAGAACAATTGAATTTTTATATTTATGTAATTTCATTGTATTATTTTAATACTAACCAAATAAATCAAGCTCATAAACAAATTAAGATGGTTAACTTAGATGTTATGGAACATGACATTATCTACTGGGCCATTAAAGAACTAAAATTATCGATTTGGTTTAAAGTAGGGTATAACACTAAATATGTAGAAGAAAAAATGCTTTTTGAGAAAAACGCGCCAATGCAATATTTTAATAAAATTATGTATAAGCATGAATTTAAAATGGCAGTGTTAGATAGTAAATTTGATATTGATAAATCGTTAAGTGATATTGAATATATTCTTAAAAAATATGGTGAAAATAACGATGAGGTGGTTGAAAACTACTATTATCACTTAGGTTTGATTTACCTTCTAGATGAAAACTACAATGAATTGTTAAAAAACTTAACAAAAGGACCAGAATCATCAAGAATAATGCAAGTTTTGATAATGGGGTTAATAAAAACAAGTAATAATGAAAATGCGCAAACAATTGAAAAAGTTAATAGTTATGGCTTTAGTAAGTATGATGAAATTAATAAGAATTTATTGAAATATTTAGATTACAAAAAGAACAACATTCCTCTTTCAAGACTCCATAATTTTTTAAAACTTTATGTCTTTGCTTTATTAAAATATTCCTTTGATGAATATTTATATCAGTTTGTGATAGTTGAACTATGTAGTATAAGTTTAAAATGTAGTAAATACAAGGAAGCTTGTAACTTATTGTTGAAATCGCTAAAATCAATAAAGAAAGAATTCTTAAGTAAGTAAACAATTTACTTTTAAAAAAATCAACTTTATTGTATAATAGATATATTATTAATGAGGTAACCTTATGAATGAATATCTTGAAAAACTAAATAAGTTAAATGAATCAGAAGAATTATTAAAAATTGAAGAATATGGAAAAAACAATGGTGTTCCAATTATCACTTATGATTCTTTAAAAGTATTACAATTAATTATTAAATTAAAGAATGTAAAAAGTGTTTTAGAAATAGGTACAGCAATTGGTTATTCTAGTTTACAAATGGCAAGTTTAGATAAAGACATCAAAATAGATACAATTGAAAGAAATGAAGAAATGTATAAAATTGCAATTAGTAACATTGAAAAACTAAATGCAAAAGATCAAATAACAGTTCATTTTGATGATGCTTTAACAATTGATATTAAAGAACTTAGAACATCTTATGATTTAATTTTTATTGATGCCGCAAAAGCTCAATATCAAAAATTCTTTGATCGTTATAGTCCACTACTTAAAGAAGATGGAATAATTGTTACAGATAATATTTTATTCCATGGATGTGTTGAGTCTCTTGAGGGGTTAAGTAAAAATGTTCGTAATATGGCAAAGAAGATAGATAACTATAATCATTATTTATCAACACTTGATGACTTTGTTACAACATATTTAGATCTAGGAGATGGACTTGCGGTGACAATGAGGAAAAAATAATGAAATACTTATTTGAACCGGTATCAAAAAAACAAATAGAAAAATTTTTAAAAGATCAAAGAATTACCGATATAGTTTTAAATATTCAAGATTTAAGTTTTGGTATTACCTATAATTTAACAGTAGACGCAATTAATAATATATTAAATAAAACTAGTAAAAATGTTTCAATTAATGTTAAAAGATTATTCCATGAATACGAATTAATTGCATTAGAAAACACTTTAAAATCTATAAACTTAGAAAAAGTATCAAACATTTTTTATAGTGATCTTGCGGTATACGATATTGTAAAATCACTAGGATATGAAAATAAGTTAGTTTATGATGCTTTTACCTATTTAACAAATTATTTAGATGTTGAAGAATATAACTCTTTTAATAAAAGTGTTGTAGTTTCTAATCAAATATCTAAAGAAGAAATAGATGAATTATTAAGTAAAATTACTAAACCGGTTATGATACACGGTTTTGGCAAATCTGTCATATTTTATTCAAAAAGAAAACTTATAACAAATTATTTTAATTATCGTGATGTTTCATATAAAGCTAATTTAAAGAATTATTATTTACAAGAAGAATTAAGAAGTGAACTATATCATATCTATGAAGATGAAAACGCTACTTATATCTATGAAAAAGGTTATTATTATTTATTTAACGAACTAAATAATATTGATAAAGTAGAAACTATAATAATTGAAAGTAGTGACTTAAAAGAATCAGATTATGATGTGGTAGTAGAAGCATATTTAAATAACGATTTAGAATTATTAAAATCTCTTCCAATTGATTTATCTAAAGGTATTATGGAAAATAAATCAGTATTATTAAAAAAGGAGGTTAACTAATGAAAAAAGTAGAATTGTTAGCCCCTGCTGGAAATTTAGAAAAAGCAAAAATAGCATTATTATATGGTGCTGATGCAGTATATGTTGGTGGTAAATCATTTAGCCTTCGCGCAAGAGCCTCAAATTTTAATGTTTCAGATATTGAAGAGTTATGTGAGTTTGCGCATAACCTTAATAAAAAAGTTTATTTAACGATGAATATTCTTCCTCATGATGAAGATTTAACAGGACTTGATGAATATTTAGCGGCTTTAGATAATGCCAAAGTAGATGCGATCATAACTTCAAGTATTTCAATAATGAAGCGTGCAGGCGTTGTTGCGAAAAATGTAGAAGTTCATGTATCTACACAAAAATCAATTACGAATAGTAGAACTATTAACTTTTATAAAAATTTTAATGCAACACGAGTAGTATTAGCTCGTGAAGTTGGACTTTTACAAATTGAAGATATTGCAAATAAAACTGATCTAGAACTTGAAGTATTTATTCACGGTGGAATGTGTTCGAGTTATTCAGGACGTTGTGTGTTAAGTAATCATTTAACAAGACGTGATGCTAATCGTGGTGGATGTGCACATTCTTGTCGTTGGAATTATTATCTGTATCAAGGAAAAAGAAAAATTGGTCCAAGAAATAAATTCTTTAATATGGGCTCAAAAGATTTAATGGCAGTAGAACAAATTCCTATGTTAATAGATTTAGGAGTAGCATCACTTAAAATTGAAGGAAGAATGAAATCTACTTATTATCTTGCAACAGTTGTAAAATGCTATCGTATGTTAATTGATGAATACTTAGAAAAGAAGATGCTTTCAAAAGAAAGAATTAATTACTATATTGATGAAATTAATAAAGCAGAAAATCGACTTACTTCAACTGGTTTTTTAAAAGGCGAAACTACAATTAATGAACAATTATATGATACAAGATGTGAACATCCAACAAAAGAATATATCGGATATGTTCTTGATTATAATGAAGCGACACAAACAGCTTTAATAGAACAAAGAAATTATTTTGAAGTAGGTGATTTGGTTGAATTTTTTGGACCAAATCTTAATAATGTTCAAACAAAAATTTCATCAATTGTGGATGCAGAAACTAATGAACAAATTAGTGTTGCAAGACATCCATTACAAAAATTATATATAAAGTTAGATTTTAAAGTATCGCCACATGATATGATGAGAAAAGTTAAGTAATTAAATTCTTGCCAAAAAATAAAAAAAGTGGTATAATACATTGATTAATTAGAAAGGTGGTTCCATTATGGCACAAAAAATTCTTTTAACAAAAGAAGGTTTAGAAGAACAATTAAAAAGATATGAGGAGTTAAAAACAGCAGAGAAAGCAAATATAGTTGCTATTCAAGAAGCAAGAGCACAAGGTGACTTATCTGAAAATGCTGATTATGATGCAGCAAGAAATGAACAAGCTTTAATCGCAGCTCAACTTAAAGAAGTTGAAAATATTTTAAATAATTACCAATTAATTACAAGTGATGAAGAATCTAACTTAGGTAAAAGAGTAACAGTTAAATTCTTAGATGAAGAAGGAGCTGAAGAAGAAACTTATTTACTAGTTGGTACTATTCAAGCAAATCCTCTTGAACAAAAAATTTCAGATGAATCTCCACTTGGTAAAGTTATTATTAACGCTAAAGTTGGTGATGTAGTTTTAGTTAATACTGAAGATGGTGAAAAATTTGAAGTTAAAATCATCGATATTCAAGATGGCGTAGTAGAAAAAGAAACTAAAAAAACTAAGAAAAAATAGTTATGAAAAAAATTGGTATAATAGTTGCAATGGATTGTGAAATCCAACAATTAAAAAATCGAATTTCGATAACTAAAAAATTAAATATTTGCAATATAAATTTTTATCTTGGAAACTATAAAGAATATGAAATAGTTTTTACGACAGCTGGAATTGGAAAAGTTAATGCTGGGATAACTACAATATTAATGATTGAACACTTTAATCCTGAATTAATAATCAATACAGGGATTGCTGGAGGTTTTGAAAAGAAATTATTACCACTTGATATTGTTGTTGCTAATAAAGTATTATATTCAGATGTTGATATGACCGCACCTGCTGCTGGAAGTTATCCTTTTGGACAACTTGAAGGATGCCCTGTGTATTTTACACCTGAAGTAAAACTTGCATATAATATTCCTAATGTTTTTGTTGGAACAATTCTTACTGGTGACCAATTTGTTGTAGATTACGCAAAACAAGAAAAATTAGTTCAAGAAAAATTCTCTGAATATGATGTTTTGGCATTTGATATGGAATCTGGTGCTATTTCTCAAGTATGCGCTAAGAACAATGTTGCCTTCTTAATAATTAGAGCAATTTCTGATATTATTGGTTCAACTACTCCATTTGATTATGCGAAGTTCTCAAAAGAAGCATCAAATAAAGTTGCAGATATTGTACTTGAAAAAGTAATAAGTAATTTATAAAAAATAAAAAGTATATCAAGGTTCTACTCTTGATATACTTTTTTTAAATCTAAAATTATTTCTCTTGCTATCATTATCCCCGCAACACTAGGAACAAAACTTACAGAACATGGAGTTCTTAAATTTTCTTCATCAACTGATGCTTTAATTGGCTCCTCTTTAGAATATAGTACTTTAACTCCCTTGATATTTCTTTTTCTTAACTCGTATCGCATAACTTTTGCGAGTGGGCAAACACTTGTTTTAGAAATATCAGTAATTACAAAATCACTTGGGTTAAGTTTGTTTCCGGTTCCCATTGAAGAAATTATGGGAATGTTTAATTCTTTTGCTTTTTCAATAAGAAGAAGTTTTGCTGTAACAGTATCAATGGCATCAACTACATAATCGACATTAGATAAGTCAATTTTATCGATTGTATCATTTAAAACAAAAAGAGGATATTTTTCAATATTAACGCTAGGATTAATATCTTTAATTCTTTCTTCAGCAACATCTACTTTAAGGCATCCGATAGTGGATGTTAACGCATAAAGTTGACGATTTAAATTTGTTTCATTAATTGTATCGTTATCAACGAGTATGAAGTTGCCTATTCCGCTTCTTGCAAGAGTTTCGCATACGAAACTGCCAACACCACCAAGGCCGAAGACGGCTATTTTTTTATTTTTTAATTGTTCAATGAAATTAACACCTAATAAAGGTTTTGAACGTATAAAAGCATCCATAATAATTACCTCGTGATAATAATCTTACGATTATTATATAAGAAAAAATTAAAAAAAGCAATTTAATTAATCATCTTTTAATAACAGATAAAGTTTAGTAAGTACTCTTTTTTCAATTCTAGATACATAACTTCTACTGATATTCATGTTTTTGGCAATCTCTCTTTGGGTTTCGACTTGATGGTTGTCAAGACCAAAACGTCTACAAATAATTTCATATTCTCTTTCATCAAGAGTATCTAATGCTTCGTGAATTTTTTTGTATCTTTCTTCTTGAATTAATTGTTCGCTAATGAGAGGGCTTGGGTCTTCGATAATGTCGCATAAGTGAATTTCGTTTCCTTCTTTATCTTCTCCGATACTCATGTATAAAGAAGTAGTATCTTTTCTTTTTTTGTTGCTTCTAATATGCATTAATATTTCGTTTTCAATGCAACGAGATGCATAGGTAGCAAGTTTGTTTTTGGCATCGAAATTAAAAGTATCAATGGCTTTAATTAGGCCGAATGTTCCGATTGAAATAAGGTCATCTTTTTCAATATTAGTTGTTTCAAACTTTTTAACAATATGGGCAACTAGTCTTAAATTATGTTCTATTAGTTTGTTTCTAGCATCAAAATCTTTGTTTTTCCACAAATCTAAATAATACTTCTCATCTTCAGGACTTAAGACATCAGGAAAGTTTTGTGAGTTGATAGTTCCTATTAATGGTAATAATAGAAACGATAATAAGTTTAACATTTAAACACTCCTTGTAAGATTAAAACTATAGACAAAAAGAAGATTTTTTAGTATAATATATATATGAAAGGTGGTGCTTTTCTTGAGTAAATATATTCCTACATATCTTGCTAAAACTGTCTATGATATTGACTTTAATAAATTATATGCAAGTGGTAAAAAAGTTATACTATTTGATTTAGATAATACTTTGGCATCGTATGCGGAAGTATTGCCAACGGAAAAGCAACTTGAATTAAATGATAAATTAAGGCTTATTGGTTTTAAAATTTATATTGCTTCAAATAATAAATTATATCGTACCAAAACTTATACTGAAAAATTTATCGTCGATGATTATCTAGTACTTGCTCGTAAACCATTTACAAGAAAAATCAAGGCATTCTTAAAAAAGAATAATATTAATAAAGAAGAAATGATTATGGTTGGAGATCAATTGTTAACTGATATTGCTTGTGCTAATAAGTTAAAAGTTGACTCAGTATTAGTTCATTCAATTTCAAGAAAAACTGAAAAATGGTACACTAAAATTAATCGTAAACGTGAAAAAATGGTACTTAAGAAAATAGAAAAACAAGATCCAATACTAGCTAATAATATTAGAACGATTATTGGAAGAAAGAGTGATCATAATGAGTAGATGTATTGGTTGTGGAATTAAAATTCAAACATCAGATAAGAATCTTCCTGGATATTTACCAGAAAGTGCATTAATTGAACGTGGTGAAAATGTATATTGTAAAAGATGTTTTGATATTAGACATCATAATGTTAAATATACTCCTGAGAACAATCTAAAAAGTTATTATGATAAAATTAGAATAATAAAAGATGAGAATGCACTAGTTATCTTAATGATTGATGTTATGGATATCTGTGGTGGTTTTATTCCGAATCTTGTAAAATATATTGGGAATAATAAAACATTGATATTGGTAAATAAAACAGATATTCTGCCTAAACAAATGAAACTTCATAGTTTAGAGGCTTGGGTAAGACGAGTTGCAAAAGAAGAATTAATTAATGTTGAAGGTGTAATGTTTATTAGTTCTAATAAAGCTGATGATATTAAAAAAGTTGTTGCTAAAATTACAAAATTAAAATATCCTAAAAAAGATAAATATAGTAAGAAAAAACCGGAAGACAGGTTTGGTAATTGTTATGTAGTAGGACATTCAAGCGTTGGTAAGTCAACATTTATGAATCAAATTGGTAAACTTTATTTGAATCATGACAAAGATGTAATTACAACAAGTAGTCAATTCCAAACTACTCTTGATTTTATTAAATGGCCACTTGATAGTAATAGCTATATTATTGATACTCCAGGTATTATTAATCCTAGTAATTACTATGCATATTTAAATAGTGATTCTGTCTCAATGCTAACTCCGAAGAGTTTCTTGAAACCTAGAACTTACCAGCTTAACCCTGATCAAACTATTTTTTTAGGGGGACTAGCGTCGCTTGAATTTAGTGGAGATGCAAAAAGTAATGTAAGTTTCTTTGTTGCTAATCAATTATATATTCATAGGACTAAAACTATTAATTCGGATGCTTTATTTGAAACACAACTAGGAAAGCTACTAACTCCACCAACAACTCTTGAAGAAATCGAAAGTTTAAAAGAAAGAAAAGAATTAGTGTTTGAAATAAATGGAACTGCTAATTTATTTATTTCTGGTATTGGTTTTGTAAGAATTGTATCTGAGGCATCGATTGTTAAAGTAGTTGTTCCAAAGATGATTAAAGTATCAATTATGAAAGAGACTGAACAAAGTGCTTAATCAAATATTAGAAAAAGTAAAAGTTGAGTTTACAATTGATTCGACTCTTCAAAAAAGATATTACCATACATTAGGGGTAGTTCAAATGGCGCTTGAACTAAATAAAATTCACAATTTAAATATTGATGAAAATAAAGTTATAAGTGCTGCAGCGTTTCATGATATTGCAAAATTTTTACCAAAAGAAAAAATGTGGGATATTATTAAAACTAGTTTTATAGAAGAGTCTTGTGAATTGAAAGATTATCCGTCAGTCTGGCATAGCTTTGTTGGCAGTATTTATGCTAAAGATAAATATAATGTAGAAGATAATGAAATTCTTGATGCTATTAAATATCACACAACAGGACGTCCTAATATGACTAATCTTGAAAAAATTATATTTATTAGCGATTATATTGAGGAAATAACAAGAAAAGAAGAGACAATGCAAGTTGCTAGAAATATTGCAAAACGAAATTTAGACGAGGCAGTTTTGTATATATTAGAAGCAACAATTAGTTATTTAGAATCTAAAAATCAAGGAATTTATGAGTTAACGAAAAAAACTTATCAATTCTATTTAAAAAAAGTGAGGAAAAATGTATAATAAGGTTATAGAAATATTAAATAAGGCTGTTGTTAAATCTATTAAAGTTTATGATATGAAAAACATTACACCTTTTTATGATTATAGTATTGTATGTAGCGTTAATACTGCTCGTCAAGGTAATGCTGCAGTAAACTATTTGAAAAAAGAAGCGGAAATTAATGGATTTGTAGTTAGAAGTTTTACAACAACTTCTGATACAAGTTGGTTTTTAGTAGATTTAAACGATGTTGTTGTTCATCTATTTGTTGGTGAAGAAAGATTTAGATATAATTTAGATGGGATGTATGGAGATAATCCGATCGAATATATTGAATAATTTGTTATATTTTGTCGCCTATTCTATATAATATATAGAAAAGGGTGATATAATGAAATTATCGGAATTATCAACAAAAGATATTATCGATGAAGAAGATGGCTCTAAACTTGGCAAAATAGCTGATTTAGATATTGACGTAGCTACTGGTAAAGTTTTAAATATAAGTATTTACCGTAGTTTCAAGTTTTTAAATTTGTTTAGCAATAAGGACATCATGCTTATTCCGTGGAATAAAATAGTTAAAATTGGAAATGATGTCATTATCGTTGAAAATAAAGAAAAGAAGATAGATACATAAGAAGGAGAGAAATTAAAATGAAGTATGTACCAACTCTTGAAAAATCATTTAGACCAATGGTTTTAGAATTAAGAAAGTTTAAAGAAAACGCAAGCGTTCCATTTGCTATTTGTGTTGAAAGAAATAGCGGATATCGTTATCGTTATGATTTAAACGTATATCCTGGAGATAATGCTGATAACTATGAAATGGTAGAAAGAGTTATCAAAAGTATCCTTTGGGTAGTAGGTGGTTATAAAATTTATTTAGGTGGACATGACCTAGTTTGTGCAAAAATGAAAGAAGTTTTCTCTAAAGGCGGAAAAAGAGATTTTGATGTTAATTTTATGTCAAATGTATATAACCAACCATTTGAAGTCATTACAGGAACTTTAGAAGAAGTGCCTGCAAGTGTTGAAGCTTCACTTCCAGCTGGTGGACATTTAGATGGATGTCGTATTGGTTTTGATGCTGGAGGATCTGATAGAAAAGTTAGTGCTGTTGTTAATGGTGAAGTTATTCACTCTGAAGAAGTTGTATGGTTCCCTAAAATCAATAGCGATCCAGAATATCATTATGCAGGAATTTTAGATAGTTTCAAACGTGCTGCTGCAAAAATGCCTAGAGTAGATGCAATCGGTGTATCTAGTGCTGGTATTTACATTGATAACGAAGTTCGTGTTGCTTCTTTATTCATTAAAGTTCCTCAAGATGAATTTGATGCTAAAGTTCGCGATATGTATATTCGTGCTGCAAAAGAATTCGGTGATGTTCCTCTAACAGTTGCTAATGATGGTGACGTTACAGCTTTAGCTGGTTCTATGAGCTTAAAATCAGGACAAGTATTAGGTATCGCTATGGGTACAAGTGAAGCTGCTGGTTACGTTAATAAAGATGGTAACTTAAATGGATGGCTTTCTGAACTTGCATTCGTTCCAGTTGACTATAACCAAGGTGCTATGGTTGATGAATGGAGTGGAGACTATGGATGTGGTGTTAAATACTTCAGCCAAGATGGTGTAATTAAACTTGCAGGATTTGCAGGAATTGAACTAGATGAAAATGCATCACCTGCTGAAAAATTAAAAGTTGTTCAAGGTTTAATGAAAGAACAAGATCCACGTGCTAGAGAAATCTATGAAAATATTGGTACATATTTAGGATATAGTATTGCTTATTATTCTGAATTCTATGATATTAAATATTTATTATTACTTGGACGTGTAACAAGTGGTGAAGGTGGAGATATCATTATCGAAAAAGCTAATGAAGTATTAAAGAACGAATTCCCTGAATACAAAGATGTTCAAATCGTTACACCTGATGAATGGACTCGTCGTGTAGGTCAATCAATCGCTGCTGCAAGTCTTCCAGATAATAAATAATGAAAGTAGAAGTATTTTTAGATAAGAGCGAAAACGCTAATACTTATCTAGTAAGTACAGAAAGTCATTGTATAATTATTGATCCTGCTAATCAATATCAATTTATTGAAAAAGCAATAGGTGAAAAAGAAGTAGTCGCAATTTTACTTACCCATGGCCACTATGATCATTTTAATAATTTAAGCTTATATTTGAAAAAAACTGGTTCGGTTTGTTATTTACATAAACTTGCAAAAAATAAACTAACAGATGTTTCAACAAGTTGTGCAATGTTTTTTGGAAAAAGAACTTTGGATAAAATTGATGAATCAAAATTAAAAATAATTGGTGATGGTGAAAATTTAAACCTTGGCGATATAAAAGTAAAGGTAATGTTTACACCAGGTCATACCGATTGCTGTGTATCTTATATAATAGATGATATGATTTTTACTGGTGATACACTATTTAAAAAAACTGTTGGAAGATGTGATTTGCCAACTGGTAATATGGTTACTTTAATGCAAAGTTTAGAAAAATTTAAGAAGCTTAAAAAAGATTATAAAATATATCCAGGTCATGATGAGGTTACAACATTATACAATGAGCTTAAACATAATAGATATTTAAAATAAACATTTAGGAATTAACAAAAAACCTTTTTTGTTAATTCCTTTTTTATGTATAAAAACAAAAAAAGTGAATAAAATATTAACAAATTAGCACTTTTCTCTTGACAGTGCTAAAATTGTATGATATAATGTTAGCAGATAAGTAGAAAGAGTGCTAAAAGGAGGTACATATGTTAAGCGAAAGACAACGATTAGTATTAATAGCAATCGTAGAAGAATATGTAAAAACAAATGAACCTGTAGGATCTCTTGCTTTATCTAGAAGACCGGAGTTAAACTTTTCTACAGCAACACTTAGAAACGATATGGCAATTTTAGAAGATTTAGGATTCTTAGAAAAGACTCATACATCAAGTGGAAGAATTCCTTCTGAAAGAGGATATCGTTTATATGTAGAAGAGATCATTATGAAAAAGAATAATGATGAATCTGAATTTCCAATGTTAGATAAAATTTTTAATAGACCTAATATAACTCGTGAAGAAGCAATAACAGAATCGATGGAACTTGTTACTGAACTTACTAATTATGCGTCTATTGCACTTGGGAAAACGGCTTATAATTCTCGAATAAAAAAATTAGAGTTTATTTCTTTAAAAGAAAACTATGCGGTGATATTAATGGTAACGGATCAAGGCCATGTTGAAAGTAAGAGAATTATAGTTCCGCCTCATATTAGTATAAAAGAAGTTCAAAAAACCATTACGGTACTTGATGAAGTACTTCATAATTGTTTAGTTAGTGATATTCAAAATCAATTATTTGATGATGTTGCAAATGAAGAAATCAGAGAATATATTGATTATCACAGTGAACTAGTTGATGCTTTTGTTAATGCTTTTAGTGAAATGGCAACGGATAAATATCATATAAGTGGTAAATATAATATTTTATCTCAACCAGAATTCCAAGATGTGAACAAAGTAAGAGAGTTTATAAATGCTGTTGAAAAACGTGATATTTTAAGAATTGTTAAATCTGATAGTATGGGAATTAACATTAAGATTGGTCAAGAAAATGATTTAAAAATAATGCAAGATTGTGCGGTTATTACTGTTCCTTATGAAACGAATAGTGGTTCTGTTGGAGCAATAACAGTATTTGGACCGACAAGAATGGAGTATAGTAAAGTTATACCTCTTCTTGAATATATTGCAAAAAATATGAAGAAAATAGTATAGGTGTAAAAATGGAAAACAATCGTTATCGTGAAGAAGAAAAAGAATTAGAAGAAACAGTTCAATCTAATGAAGAGGTTGCTGAAGAGGTAGAAGACATTGTTCAAGATGTGGAAGAAATCGCTGAAGAAAAAACTTCCAAAAATAAGAAAAATGATAAATTAAAACAACAAATCAAGAATTTAGAAGAACAAAATCAAGCATTAAATGCAAAGATTATTGAATTAAGCGATTTACTTTTAAGAAATCAAGCTGAACTTGAAAACTTTAAACGTCGAACTTATGAAGAACGTATTAAAGAAAGAAAATATGCAATGCAAGATTTCTTTAGTGAAATAATTGATTTAGTTGATGTTTTTGATAAAGCAGTTAGTATTAAAACAGATGATGAGAAATTGAAGAAATTTTTAAGTGGTTTTGCGATGATAAACGCAAGACTTAAACAAACTTTAGAAAGCTATGGGGTTTCTAAAATCGAAGCTCTAAACAAACCGTTTGATCCAACATACCATCAAGCTTTAGAAACAGTTGAAGTTGAAGGTGTTGAGGCAAATATTATTGTTGAAGTAGTTATGGAAGGCTACATTTATAAAGATCGTATCCTTAGACCTAGTATGGTAAAGGTCACAAAATAAATTAAAAATTCGGAGGTAATTTAAAATGAGTAAAATTATAGGTATTGACTTAGGTACAACAAATTCATGTGTATCTGTTATGGAAGGTGGAGAAGCAAAAGTTATTGTAAATGCTGAAGGAATGAGAACAACTCCATCAGTAGTATCTTTTAAAAATGGAGATATTGCTGTAGGTGAAAGTGCTCGTCGTCAAGCTGCAACAAATCTTGATACAGTATTCTCAGTAAAAAGATATATGGGAACTGATCATAAAATCCACATTAAATCTACAAACAAAGATTATACACCACAAGAAATTTCTGCAATGATTCTTCAAAACTTAAAAGCTACTGCTGAAGCATACTTAGGTGAAAAAGTAACTGAAGCTGTTATCACAGTTCCAGCATATTTCAATGATGCTGAACGTCAAGCTACTAAAGATGCTGGTAAAATCGCAGGTTTAGAAGTTAAACGTATTATCAATGAACCGACTGCAGCAGCTCTTGCTTATGGTATTGATAAAAACCAAGATAAAGAACAAAAAGTATTAGTATATGACCTTGGTGGTGGTACATTTGACGTATCAATCTTAGAACTAGCTGATGGTACTTATGAAGTATTATCAACTGCTGGTAACAATCGTTTAGGTGGAGATGATTTTGATAACCGTATTGTTAAACATATGGTAAGCGAATTTAAAGCAACAAATGGTATTGATTTATCAACTAATAAGAGTGCAATGTTTAGATTAAAATTAGAAGCTGAAAAAGCTAAGAAAGATTTAAGTGGTATTACTACTACTGATATTAATATCCCATTCATCGCAATGGATACTGATGGTATGCCAGTTCACTTCGATATGACTTTAACAAGATCAAAATTTGAAGAATTAATTAGAGACTTAGTAGATGCTACAACTAAATCTGTTCGTCAAGCATTAAAAGATGCTAATGTTTCTGCAACAGAAATTGACCAAGTATTACTTGTAGGTGGTTCAACAAGAATTCCTTGTGTTCAAGAACTTGTAAAAAGAGAACTTGGAAAAGAACCTAATAGAAGTATTAACCCTGACGAAGTAGTTGCTATGGGTGCTGCTATTCAAGGTGGTGTACTTGCAGGGGATGTAAAAGACGTACTATTATTAGACGTTACTCCACTATCTTTAGGTATTGAAACTTTAGGTGGTGTATCTACTGTATTAATTCCAAGAAATACAACTATTCCAACATCAAAATCACAAGTATTCTCTACAGCTGCAGATAACCAACCTGCTGTTGATATTCATGTATTACAAGGTGAACGTTCAATGGCTGCAGATAACAAAACACTTGGACGCTTCCAATTAAGTGGTATTCCACTAGCACCTCGTGGTGTTCCTCAAATCGAAGTTAAATTCGATATTGATGCTAATGGTATCGTTCATGTAAGTGCTAAAGATCTTGGAACAGGAAAAGTTCAAACAATTACAATTAGTGGTGGTTCAGGACTTTCAGATGAAGAAATTGATCGTATGGTTAAAGAAGCTGAAGAAAATGCAGCAAGCGATAAAGCTAAGAAAGAAGCTGCAGACTTACATAATGAATGTGAACAATTAATCTTTGCTGCTAAGAAATCTGTTGAAGATTTAGGTGAAGATGTAACTGAAGAAGAAAAAGAACAAATCGAAAAAGCATCTCAAGAATTAAGAGAAGCTCTAGATAAAAACGATTTAGATGAAATGAAAGCTAAGAAAGAAGCTTTAGAAAAAGCAGCTCAAGGTGTTGCTATGAAGGCTTATCAAAAAGTGCAAGAACAAGCTGCTAAATCTCAAGGTGCATCAGAAAACGAAGATGGAACAGTTGATGCAACTTACGAAGAAGCGGATAAATAAGTAAGACAATAGAGGAAAAGTAGAAAGGGGCCTATTATGGCAACAAAAAGAGATTATTATGAAGTCCTAGGGGTATCACGAGATGCCTCTAGTGATGAAATAAAAAAAGCATATCGTTCTCTTGCTAAAAAATATCACCCTGACGTATCACAAGAAAAAGATGCGACTGAAAAGTTTGCAGAAATACAAGGTGCATACGACTGTTTAAGTGATCCTGAAAAACGTGCTAATTATGATAGATTTGGAACCGAAGATATGAATGGCTTTGCAGGTGGTGCTGGCGGTGCTGGTGGATTTGGATTTGAAGATATCTTTAGTAGTATTTTTGGCGGAATGGGCGGAAGAAGTAGCTCGCGTTCAAATGGTGCAAGACGTGGGAATGATATTCAAACTGAAGTTACAGTAACATTTGAAGAAGCTGCATTTGGTGTAGAAAAGAAAGTTAGTGTTACAAGACTTGATAAATGTTCTAAATGTGGTGGAAGTGGTGCTGAGTCTAAAGATGATATCGTTACATGTACAAGATGTGGTGGCCGTGGAACAATTATCACTCAACAAAATACAATTCTTGGTATGATGAGATCAGAAGTAAGTTGCCCGGAATGTCATGGTAATGGTAAGAAGATTAAGAAAGCATGTCCTGAGTGTAATGGAAACGGTCGCGTTAGAAAGAACAAAACAATAAATGTTAAAATCCCTGCTGGCATTGCTGATGACCAAACAATTAGATTATCAGGTGAAGGTGAAGCAGGTATTAAAGGTGGCGCAAGCGGCGATTTATTAATTCATGTAAGAGTCAAACGTCATGAATTGTTTGAACGTGATGGAAACAACATCGTATTTGAATTACCAATCACATTTAGTCAAGCAGCGCTTGGAGCTTCAATGGAAATTCAAACATTATATGGAATGGTAAATTTAAAAATTCCTGCAGGTATTCAATCTGGCACTAAGTTAAAGCTTTCTGGTAAGGGAATCGATAATAAAATTAATGGTAGAAAAGGTGATCAAATTGTTACAATTGTAGTTGTAACACCTACATCTTTATCTCAAAAACAAAAAGATATTTTTGCAGAGCTTTCAAAAACTGATGAATCTAAGAATAATTCAGTGTTTGAAAAAATCAAAAAGTTCTTTAAAATTAAGTAAAAAAATAAGCCTATCACTACTGATAGGCTTTTATTTTTGTTGTTTAATAAAAATATAAAATAAAAAATATGAAAACGCTTGCTATTTATTTTAAAAAATGTTATAATATAATAGTAAAATTCTAATAAAAAGGAGAATAACATGTTAAAGATTAGAAGACGATTTTTCTTATTAGTAGCCGTATTTGGCTTAGTATTAACTCTTGCTTCTTGTGCGAAATCAAAAGACTATGTTCAACTTGATTTTGATAGCGAAGTATATTATGTAAAAGTTGGTGAAACTTGGAATGTTGAACCAAATATTGATAAAGGTGCAAATGTTGAAGTTGTTACATTAAATTATTCATCTTCAAATGGTGCTGTTGCAACTTATACTGATGGTGTTTTAACTGGTGTTGCAGCTGGTGAAACAACTATTAAAGTTGTATGTGCTGAAAAACCAATAGCTTATGATGTTGCTAAAGTTGTAGTATTAGAAAATAGATTACCAATCGCTACATTTGGTACTTGGGAACAAACAATGCTAAAAAAAGGTACTCAACAAATTACTTGTAAATTAAAAGATCTTGTACCAGGACATGTTGCAAACGTAAGTTTTGCATCAAGTGATGAAACTGTTGCAAAAGTTGCAACAGTTAATGGTTCTGGTTTTGTTACTGCTGTTGGTGTTGGTGAAACTACAATCACTGCTACAGTAAGTGATGGCGAAGATTCTAAAGAATATACATTTAATTTAGAAGTAGTAGAATCTGAATTTGCAATTACTTATGTATTAAATGGTGGCGTTAATGATGCAAGAAACCCAGAAATTTATTGCTTATTAAATTTACCAATAGTATTACAAGCTCCTGAACGTGAAAATTGTGAATTCCTTGGATGGTATACAGAACCTGAATTTGTTAATCGTGTGAATTCTATCTATAGTAATGTAGGTGATATTACATTATATGCAAAATGGTATGACCCAGAAACTGTATTAAATGTAACATATGAACTTGATGGTGGTGAATTTGAAACTGCACCAGAGGCAACATTTATTGCAAAAGATGGTATTCCTACTCTTCCTACTCCTACTAAACTAGGATATAATTTCTTAGGTTGGTATGAAGGTGAAACTAAAGTAGATTCAATTGAGGCTAAACGTTTAGAAGATGTTACTTTAACTGCTCAATGGGAAGTTGCTACATTCACAATTAATTATGTACTTGCTGATGGTGAATTCCAACGTGAAGTTCCTAAATATAAAACTGTAACTGATCTTGCAAATGCATTCGTTGCTGATTACGCTGAATTCTATTCATTAACAGGTGTTACTCCTGAAACATTCTACGGTGTTTCTGCATCTCGTGGTGTAAAAGTATTCTTCCAAAATCATCAAACTGAATGGGCATGGTTATTAGATTATATCTATGCTAAAGCTGTTGCAGAATCTCCAGCAATTAAACATTTCTTCACTATGAATACTGAAATGGTTCAATTCAATAAATATGTTCGTCCAAATTTAATGGCATTATTTACTGAAGGTACATACCAAGGTGAAGTTGCATCTATGAATTTTGCAGGAACTGGAACAAGTGAAGCATTTATTGCAGCTTGTCCAACAGTTATGGAAGGTAAAGATGCTAAGACATCTATTACAATTAATGAAACTCCATATGTTCTTGAAACTCCATTCAAAGATGGTTATGAATTTGATGGTTGGTCATTAGTAGAAGGAGAAACTGATGCAACTAAGATGTTAACATCTATTGAAACAGCAACTCTTGCAGAAGCAGTTGATGGTGTTATCACATTATATGCAAATTATAAGGAAATTGTATCTGAATAATTGACATTTAGAAGAGTCTTAAATGACTCTTCTTTTTTTTGCCAAAAATTGTCGATTAAGATTGTCTTATATTCTTGCAAAAAACCGATAAATTTGGTATAATACATAAGAAAGAGGTGCTTGCATGCAAAGATATTTTATCAACAAAGAAAATGTGTTTGGAAACCAAATAATAATAAATGATAGCGATTATCATCATATTACTAAAGTAATGCGTATGCGATTAGGCGATAAAGTTATTGTATGCGATAATAATGATTCTTTTTTATGTAGTATTTCCGATATTACAGATAAACAAGTTGAATTAATGATAGAAGAAAAATTAATTGAAAATAAAGAAATTCCTGTTTCAGTGACTATTGCGCAAGGAGTAGTTAGACGTGAAAAGATGGAAGAAGTAGTTGACAAAATCACTCAACTAGGTGCAGTGGCATATCTTCCTGTAATGATGGAAAGATGTAATGTTAAATTTAATGATGAAAAACTAGAACGAAAGTTAGAAAGAATGAATAAAATTGCAAAAGAAGCTTCTGAACAAAGTCATAGAACTTACAAGTTAAAAGTTGAGGCTCCAATTGATTTTAAATCATTTATTAAAGAAAGTTCAAAATATGATTTATGCTTAGTGGCATATGAAAATATTTCAGAAGATCAATCTTTAAAAACAGTATTAAAAGAAAAAAAATACAAAAATATTTTAGTACTTGTAGGGCCAGAAGGTGGAATTAGTGAAAAAGAACTTAAGGCATTATTAGATAATAAATTTATTCCAGTTGCGCTTGGTCCAAGAATATTAAGAACAGAAGTTGCGCCAAGTTACATAATGGCAGCTATTTCTTATGAGTTGGAGGTGTAGTATGAAATTTAATACCACAACTCTTGGTTGTAAAGTAAATCTTTATGAAACTGAAGCAATCACAATAGATTTAATAAATAGAGGTTGGACGCTTTTAAACGATGAAAATTTAGATGTGTATATTATTAATACATGTACAGTAACACAAACATCAGATCAAAAAAGCCGCCAAATGATAAGACAAGCAAGAAGAAAATATCCAAATGCTATTATTGTTGCGATGGGATGTTTTGTTCAAACAAGTCCAGATAGTGCAGGTATGCTTGCTGATATAGTGATAGGAACATCTGGAAGAAATCAAATTTATGATCTAGTTAATTCATTTGTTGATACTAAAAATCAAATTAATCAAATTTTTGATATTAATGATTTTACTGAATATGAAGAAATGAAACTTGATAGATTAACTACTCACACAAGAGGATTTATTAAGATTCAAGATGGATGTGAAAATTTTTGTAGTTATTGTTTAATTCCTTATGCAAGAGGAAAAATAAAAAGTAGACAACCAGAAAATGTTATTGATGAAATTAATAAACTTGTAAATTTAGGTACAAAAGAAATAATTATATCTGGTATTAATACAGGGACTTATGGACAAGACCTAGGTAATATTAATTTGGCTCAGTTAATTAGTAAAATTATGGAAGAAACTTCTCTTTGGCGTTTAAGACTTTCTTCAATTGAACTTATGGAAATAACAGATGAGTTATTAAGCGTAATCAAAAAATATCAAGATCGTATTGCAAATCATTTACACATTCCTCTTCAAGCAGGTAGTGATGGTGTATTAAAACGAATGAAAAGAAAATATACTACAATTGAGTATAAAGAAAAGATTGATAATATTAGAACTATGTTTCCTGATATTGCAATCACTACAGATTGCTTAGCAGGTTTTGTTGGTGAAACTGAAGAAGAATTTAAGGAAGCAATAGAATTCATTAAAACTATAGGTTTTTCTGATATGCATATTTTCCCTTATTCTAGAAGAAAGAATACTGAAGCTGATAAAATGGATAATCATCTTGAACCAGGTTTAATTAAAGAACGTGCTAAAAAGATGATAGAAGTTGCTAAAGTAATGAAAGATAAATACCAACAAAGGTTTATTGAAAAAAATTTTGATGTATTAATAGAACAACAAAAAAATAATTATTATGTAGGGCATACTACAAATTATCTTGAGGTAATAGTTTCAACAAATGACACTTTAATAGAAAATGAAGTATATAATTGTGAAATTATAGAAATTAGAAATAATAAAATATACGCAAAAGTTAGGAGGTAATGAAAATGAGCTCATTTAAAGACTATCATTTAAAACCGTATTTATATGAAGCATTAAAGGCCATTAATTTTAGTGAAACAACAAAAGTTCAAAAAAATGTTATTCCACGTGCGATAGCTTGTGAAAGTTTAATGGTTGAAAGTGCTACAGGTAGTGGAAAAACTCATTCATTTTTAATTCCAATACTTGAAAATTTAGAAGAAGATAAAAAAGAAGTTCAAGCAGTAATTATATCTCCGACAAGAGAACTTGCATCACAACTTTATAATGTTTGTTTAGAATTAACAAAATATTCCGAAAAAGAAATTGTTGTCGCAAGAGCAATTGGTGGTGCTGATCGGGAGGCTGAGATTAAGAAATATGAAAAAGCTCAACCACATATAGTTATTGGAACAATTGGTAGAATTACTGACCTTGCAATTACTTCAAATGTTTTAAAAATTCATTTAGCAAAAACCGTAGTTATAGATGAAGCTGATATGATTTTTGAAGAAAAAGAATTGTTAGAAGTAGATAAGATTATGGGGAAGATTCAAGGGAAACCTCAATTCTTAATCTTCAGTGCAACTATTCCTAAAGGACTTCGTGCTTTCTTAAACAAATACTTGGAAAAAGTAAACACAATTACAATTAAGGAAGAAAATCTAACGGCTGCAAATATTGAACATTATATGTTACAATGTAAGGCTAAACAAAAAGAAGATGTATTATTAGACTTACTAAAAATAATTAATCCATTCCTTGCAATTATCTTTGTTAATAATAAAGAAAAAGTGGATAGCCTCGCGATGACACTTGCGCAAAAAGGATATCGAGTAGGTAAACTTCATGGTGCAATGGAAGATAGAATTCGAAAGCAAATGATTAAAAGAATTGACGCATTAGAATTCCAATATGTTGTTGCCAGTGATATTGCTGCAAGAGGTATAGATATTGAAGGTGTAAGCCATGTAATTAATTTTGATTTACCAAATGACGTTGAATTCTATATTCATAGAACTGGCCGTACAGCAAGACATAAAAATACAGGTTATGCGTATTCTTTATATGCTTATCAAGATGATAATTACATAAAGTTATTACAAGAGAAGGGTTTAAAATCTAAGTTTGTAAAGATTGTTAATGGCGAACTTAAGGAATCTAAGTTCTTTGTTAAAAAAGAACCTGGTTTCGCGAAACAAATTGAAAATCAAGTTCATGCAAGTGTTAAGATGCCAAAGAAGGTAAAACCTGGTTATAAGAAAAAACGTATGGAAGAAATTAATAAGAAGATAAAAAAAGCTAAAAAAGAACATATTAGTGAAATTTATCGTAAACGTGCAAAAGATACAAGGGGTAAACGATGAAAATAGGTTCACATGTAAGTAATGCAGGATTTAAAATGCTATTAGGAAGCGTTGAAGAGGCTTTATCATATAATGCTAATTGTTTAATGGTATATCTTGGTGCTCCACAAAATACTTTTAGAAAAAGTATCACTGAACAAAGAGTAGAAGAGGCAATAAGTCTTGCTAAAAAAAATAATATTAATCCGCATGATATTATTGTACATGCTCCTTATATTGTAAATCTTGCTCAACAAGATGAAGAAAAGTTTGGGTTTGCTGTAAGATTTTTATCACAAGAATTAAAAAATGTATTTCTTGTTGGTGCAAAATATTTAGTTCTTCATCCTGGTGCCCATGTTGGTGCTGGAAGTGTGAAGGGTATTAATAGAATTGCAGAGGGAATAAATCAAATATTAGATTTAACCTCAGGGTGCGATAGCGTAATTGCTCTTGAAACAATGGCTGGAAAAGGGACAGAATGTGGAAGATGTTTTGAAGAAATTGCGGCAATTGTCGAACAAGTTAATGATAAAACAAGAATTGCTGTATGTTTAGATACTTGTCATATTAATGATGCTGGATATGATATTGTGAATGATTATGAGAAAGTAATAAAGAAATTTGATGATATTATAGGACTTGAATATTTAAAAGTTATACATATTAATGATTCGAAAAATCCTCTTGCTTCTCATAAAGATAGACACGAGAATATTGGTTTTGGAGCAATTGGTTTTGATACGATTTTAAAGTTTTGTTATGATAAGAGATTTGAAGACATACCGAAAATTTTAGAGTCTCCATATGTTAAAATAGATGAACAATTAAGCGTAGCACCATATAAATATGAAATTGAAATGATTAAATCAAAACAATTTGATCCTTTAATGAGAGAAAAAATAAAAGCTTTGTCATCTTTTGAATAAAAAACAGATATATTGTGTTATGTATAAAGAAAGGATAAAAAATATGAAACAAAAACTAAAAATATATTTATTTGTTGGTATTGAGTTTTTAGCAGTATTAATAATTGTTTTATTGATACTGTTTGCAGGAAGAAAAACTTATGCTGTAACTTTTGATATTAATGGTGGAACGCTTGTAAGTGGTGACCTTGTTCAAAATGTAAGAAGAGGCCAAACTGCTACTCCACCTGTTGTTGTTAAAGAGGGTAGTTATTTATTAAAATGGTCTAATTCGTATAGTCAAATTACAGGTGATGTAACAACTAAAGCTATCTGGGAATATGAAACTTCATATGGTGTTGTGTTCTCGTATAATGGTAACTATTGTTTAATATCTGATTTTTATGAAGAAGTGTCTGGAGATGTTTATATAGGAGCATATCAAGGAAGTTATAAAGTACTTGGTATATCTTCTAGAGCTTTTCAAAATTGTAATAAATTAACAGGCATTTATTTACTTGATGGTATTTTATCTATTGGTGATAATGCGTTTGAGGGATGTACAAATCTTGAAACAATTGTGATTCCTGAAACTGTAGAAAGTATAGGTGCTTATGCATTTAAGGATTGTAAAAATTTAAAAACTATCGTAATTCCTCCTAGTGTTAAGAGTTTAGGAAATGGAGCTTTTTCAGGATGTACAAATCTTGAAAATATTGAATTTTCATCAGATTCTTTAACAATTGGTGATTATGCGTTTGATGGATGTAAAAATCTTAAATATAATCAATATGATAATGCTTATTATCTTGGAACTGAAGAAAACCCATATTCTGTGTTAGTTTCTACTGTTAGTGATAGAATAACAAGTTGTGAAATTAATGAAAATACTAAAGCAATTTGTCAATATGCATTTAGTGGATGTATAGGGTTAACTTCAATAACTGTACCAAATAGTGTAACAAGTATTGGTCTTGGTGCATTCGAAGGATGTATTAATTTAGCAAACATTAGCTTGCCTTTTGTAGGTAGAACTATTAACGGAAAAACTAATACTCATTTTGGTTATGTTTTTGGCGCAACAACACCTACTACAAATTTAATGAATGTTCCCAGAACTTTAACAACTGTTGAGATTACAGGTGGTGTTGAAATTGGAAAAGAAGCATTCTTTGGATGCCAAAATATTATTAACTTGACTTTGCCATCAACATTAGAATTAGTAAATGAAAATGCCTTTAGTGGATGTATAAATTTAGATAATGTTAATTACAATGGAATAATTGAAAATTGGTGTGATATTAAATTTGAAGATCAATTTGCTAACCCGATGTATTATGGACAAAACTTCTATACTTTAAGTGCAACAAATGAATTCGAGATATTAGAAGAAATTATTATTCCTGAAACAGTAAAAACAATTGAAGATTATCAATTTGTTGGATTTAATAATGTTACAAAATTAATAATATCATCAAGTGTAGTTAGTATTGGTGATTGTGCATTTATGAATTGTGATAGTTTAACAGTTGTTGACATTCCATCAACTGTTAAAGCAATGGGAGAAGAAGTATTTACAACAGAAGGCCTTGAAATTGATTGCCCTTTCGCAGAAGAAGAAGTTCCGCTTACATGGAGTACAAACTGGTATAAAGAAAATGTAAATATTATAGTTAATTATCAAGATGCTATAGATAATCAAGAAAATGAATAAGGAGTGATTTATATATGTCAATGATGGCGATGGTTGCTATTCTTGTAGTCATATATTTCTCACTAGTCTTATTTATTGCTTTTTATGGCACACATATTCCTCCTAAGTACGGAAATTTTGTATTTATAGTTACAAATGTAATATTATTTTTAAGCTTTTATGTAGTGAGTTATGATGTCGGTGATAATTTTAGATTTCAAACACTAGATAATATTTCGCCATTTACTTTTACGACTTTACCGTTTGCTTATGCGATGAAAGATAAATTAAGAGATTACTATTTTAAAGCTGTTGCGTACTTATCTGTTGGTATGTTTGTTGCGATGCTTGTAACTCCTCAGTATGCATACTTATTTAGTTTTAATGATACAGCTTCAATGACTTTTTTGTTTGATGCATTATGTCATTTGAATTGTAGTATTTTTGGAATTTATTTGATAGCAAGTGGTCAAGCTAAACTGACATTTGAAAACTTAAAAAAATCAGTTATATTTATGTATTCTGTAGTAGCTTGTGTAGTAATATTAAACTATTTATTCCATACTAATAATTTTGGTATGAATCCGTATGGCGGATATAGTATTTATATGTTTAATTTCTTTGAAGATTATTGGGCAACATTACTTGCATATGTTGTAGGTATATTTGGTGTGCTAGCTCTTGGATTTGGATCTAATTATTTGTTAAATAAGGTTTGTAATAATCCACTTGCTTTTGCAACTAAAGAAATAAAAGAAACTAATAGTAATGAAGAAATAAAAGAAGATGAAAAGATAGCATAAAAAAGGATTAGTAAACTAATCCTTTTTTTCGTTTATTAAGTTTGTTATTTCTTTCTTTAGTTCATCAATAAGAATATCGTCTTTGATTTTTCGAATGATTTTGCCTTTTTTAAAAAGTAGTGCTTCACCAATTCCTCCTGCAATACCTAAATCAGCATCTTTTGCTTCACCTGGCCCATTTACAACGCATCCCATAATAGCTATTTTAATATTAGCGTTAAACTCGTTTAAGAATTTTTCAATTTCCATAACAATTGGTTCCATGTTGTATTGAGTTCTGCCACATGTAGGACAGCTAATAAGTGTAGGTTTTTTGTAGAGATTAAACATATTTAATATTTCTTTTGCGACTGGTATTTCATTAACAGGATCGCCTGTAAGGGAAACTCGAATAGTGTTTCCAATATCATCTTCTAAAAGTCTTCCGAGTACATAACTTGATCTAATAGTACCAGAATTGACTGTACCAGATTCAGTTAAGCCAATATGAATTGGATAATCAAAGTTAGACGCAAGAAGCTGGTTAGTTTTAATAGTTGTTTTTATATCAGTAGCTTTGATGCTTAGAACGATGTTGTAGAAATTAAGTGACTCTAATAATTTAATGTGTTTTGTAATACTTTCAAGTAAAGCCTCAGGTGTTACGCCGCCATATTTTTCATATAATTCTTTTTCTAAAGAACCAGAATTAATACCGATTCGTATAGGAATATTTTTAACTTTACATGCTTCCACAACTTTTTTAACATGATCGAAAGATCCAATATTTCCAGGATTGATTCTGATTTTATCAATTCCGTTTTCAATAGCAAGAAGAGCTAATTTGTAATCAAAATGGATATCGGCAACTAAAGGAACATTAGTTTTTGCTTTTATCGCTTTAATAGCAAAAGCATCAGCTTCGTCCATAATTGTCATTCTAACAATTTGTGCTCCCGCTTTTTCTAAGGCATTAATTTGATTAATTGTTGATTCTGTATCTTTAGTTTTTGTATTAGTCATAGATTGAATAACAACAGGATTGTTACCACCCATTAATACATTACCAACTTTTATAACTTTTGTATTTTTCATAATACTCCTTTTTCAAAAAAAACTCTAAAATTTCTTTTAGAGTTTATTTAGTTTCTTTTTTAGTTGTAGTTTTCGTTGTTGTAGATTTTTTAGTTGTAGTTTTCGTTGTTGTAGATTTTTTTGTTGCAGGTTTCTTAGTAGTAGTTTTTTTAGTAGGTGTAGTGCTAGGAGTTTCTACTACAGCTACAATCTTTTTCTTTTTAGTTTTTCTTTGTGGTGAACGAATTCTTCCACGTCTTAAGAAATTATAAATTGTACTACGAGATGCTTCGATACCATATTGTTCTTGACAAATACGAGCAAATTCACTAAAGTTAGTACCTCTATATTCACGTCTATAAAGTTTACAAACAAAAGTACTAATTTCTTCATCATAAGTATTATAAGGTTTATAATTCTTGTTCTTATGAGCTAATCCATCAAGACCTTCGTTAAGAATTTGACGTTTTAAGTTACGAACTTGTCTAGTTGTAATACCAAGTTTTTTTGCTGCTTCAGTTCCATTAATTTCTCCAGCAAATAATTTTTTAAGTACTCTCATTTTTTTTCTTTCAGATTTTGAAAGTTTTTTAGTTGGTTTGTTTTCGAAAATTGTAAGTGGATCAACTTGACCTTCATTTTCTAAAATTTCTGTTTCTTCAATGTTTTCTACTATTGGTGTTTCTTGTGTAGCAGGAATATTGTTATTGTTTGATTCTGCCATAGGTAGCACCCCTTTCTTATTCTTTTTTAATTATATCATAATTCGCTATTTTATTCAAATAATTTGATATTTTAAAAATAGGAAATAATTATAAAGTAATCAAAATAAACAATATAGCAAATAATGTCTTTTATTAAATGAAATATGATATAATTTGCTTGAGGGTGCGCCAGTTCGGTGCATATAATGTAGTTGGTGTGAATCCAACCTAGAAAGACCTAGCAAGTCATCTGGTATCGAGTCCTTGGCGAGCTTTACATTGACAATATATACATACCTAGGAGGTCTTAATATCTCTACGAAAGTAGTAATCTATTTACAAGGTCTTGTAAACTAAGGAATAGAAAAGGATATTAAGAAGTCGACTTCTTCCATAGTACCAATGAAGGTAGTAATGATAGTGGAGGAAAGGGAAGAACATAACAAGCGTTTCTCTGAACTAAACATTAAATACACTAGAGGTATTAGATAGATGGAAAATGTGCGATGAGAAATAAGAGTTATTTAGTAATGAATAGTTTAAAGAGTGTAATGAAGAGCCGTATGCCTTAATTGGGCACGTACGGTTCTGTGAGGGGCAACAGTAGACGCTTACTCACATTATGATATTTTAGAACAATATAAAATGAAAGGAGAAGCGTAGACAATAAGTTGTCTACGCGACTAAAATTTATGAGTTTAGAGATTTTATATGAAGATAACCATATTATAGTAGTTAAAAAACCTGTTGGTATTTTATCACAAGAAGATATTACTAAAGATATGGATATGCTTACATTAATAAAACATTATATCAAAGATAAATACCAAAAACCAGGAAATGTTTATTTAGGTCTTGTTCATAGACTTGACAGAATGACTGGTGGTGTGATGGTATTTGCAAGAACATCTAAGGCCGCTAGTAGACTAAATGTTCAAATCAAAAACGGTGAATTTAAGAAAAAATACTACGCTATAGTTAAAGGAAAACTTCCTAATAGTGGCACACTTAAAAACTATTTATTTAAAGATGAAGAACTTGTTAAATCCTTTGTTGGAAATGCAAATAACGGAAAACTTGCAATTCTTGAATATCAAAGCATTAAAACAATTGAAAACACAACTTTAGTTGATGTTGCTTTAAAAACGGGACGACATCATCAAATAAGAGTACAATTCTCATATATAGGCCACCCGTTAATTGGTGATAAGTTATATGGTGATAATACCAAGTGTGATATGTGTTTATATGCTTATGGGCTGACATTTATTCATCCTGTTTCAAAAGAAGTGTTATCTTTTGAGATTAAACCAGATTTTGGTATTTGGAAGAAATATTTTGAATAATTTGCATTATTTGAAAAAATAGTGTATAATATATAAGATTTTAGTAGAAAAGGTGATTATATGAAAGATTTAAATTTAGAAAGAAGAATTTTTACATCTGAGTCTGTTACTGAGGGTCATCCTGATAAAATTTGTGACCAAATTAGCGATGCGATTTTAGATGATATATTAGCACAAGATCCTAATTCTCGTGTTGCATGTGAAGTTTGTGTTACTACAGGGCTTGTACTTGTAATGGGAGAAATTACAACTAATGGTTATTGCGATGTTCAAAAATTAGCAAGAGAAGTTGTTGATGAAATTGGATATAATCGTGGTAAGTTTGGTTTTGATTCTGAAAATTTAGCAGTTCTTGTATCTTTAAAAGAACAATCTCCAGATATCGCGATGGGTGTAGATACTGATGGTGCTGGAGACCAAGGTATGATGTTTGGTTATGCTTGTACTGAAACAGAAGAATTAATGCCACTTCCAATCATGTTATCTCATAAACTTGCAAGAAGACTTGCTGAAATCAGAAAGAATGGATCTCATAAGGAATTAAGACCTGATGGTAAAACTCAAGTATCAGTTGAATATGATGAACAAGGTAATGTTAAACGTATTGATACAATTGTAGTATCTACTCAACATGATGAAGAAGTTACACAAGAATATTTAAGAGAAATGATTATCAAAGAAGTAATCAATCCAATTATTCCAAGTAATTTAATGGATAGTGATACAAGAATCTTTGTAAACCCTACTGGACGCTTTGTTATTGGAGGACCTAAAGGAGATTCTGGTTTAACAGGTAGAAAAATTATCGTTGATACTTATGGTGGATATGCTCCTCATGGTGGTGGTGCATTTAGTGGTAAGGACCCTACAAAGGTTGATAGAAGTGCATGTTATATGGCACGTTATATTGCTAAAAACATGGTTGCAGCAGGATTTGCAGAAAAATTACAAATTCAATTATCTTATGCAATAGGTGTTGCAGAACCTACATCAATTTGTGTTGATACATTTGGAACATCTTCATATTCAGATGGTACTTTAATTAAAATAATTCGTGAAAACTTTAGTTTAACTCCAAAAGGTATTATTGAATCTCTTAATTTAAGAAGACCAATATACAGACAAACAGCATCTTATGGACACTTCGGTAGAAATGACCTTGATTTACCTTGGGAAAAACTTGACAAAGTTGAACAATTAAAAAAACATTTATAATAAAATTTTAAAATCTTAACTTTTTATGGTTAAGATTTTTTTGCTTTTTATAACGAAAAAATGATATATAATGTTACAATTTGACAAAAGAGAGGTGGTTATATGACTTAATAAAATAA